>NZ_JQCF01000014.1 GCF_001438805.1 Companilactobacillus kimchiensis | reverse complement strand
CTCGAGAGCTAACCATGTTATGTTCCACTCTTTAATTAATCTCTTTTTCTAAAAATAATAAATTTACTGAAAACATAATTTAATACGATAACAACTACATTATCAAGAACTTTTACAATCAAGGCATTTCCATGTAAGAACGAAACCCCAATTGTCATAATTCCTTGATCCATTACCCAAGAAGCGGCCCGAAAGAGAAAGAATGATAACATCTCTTTCCAGAAAGCTTTCCATGTTGTGGTATGAGAATTAAAGACCCAAAGTTTATTAGTCACATAGGCAAACAAGACTGACAGCCAATACGCAACCACATTGGCAATTTGGTAATTCCAGTGAAAAGTATGCCATAAAACACCAAAGGTTCCGATATTAACTAATGTTGTTAAAACTCCAAAAAATACATAGGGAATCGCATCTTTATATTTATTCCATAATTCTTTTATCATTTGCTAACGTCCTTAATGGTTTAATTTCCAATTTTTATAGCCTAATCCCAAGAAATAAGCAATTACTTCAAAAGCTGAAATAAAGAATGTTACAGGCCAATTGGTAACAAAGGCCAAGTATAATCCTAACCAAACTCCAGCTAATGATAAACCAACTGATACCATAATCAACTTCGGTACGGTATGAACAACATATTTAGCGGTGGCGCCAGGTAAAGTTAAAAGTACAAAGACTAATAATGAACCAACGATTTGAGCACCAATACTGACGCTGAGAGCCAAAGTTACTAAAAAGGCAATCGATAGTAATCGTGTCTTCAATCCTGCCGCACGCGCCCCGATATGGTCAAATGAATCAAATGAGAGTGGTTTATAGAAGATAATGAAGACAAAAATGACAAAAAGTGCCAAAATCATTAACTGATTTACTTCTTTAGAACTAATTCCAACGATACTTCCAAATAAAATATTGGTAGCATAACTACTAGACTCAGAAGATAGTGACAGGAACAGAATTCCTAAACCAATAAATAACGATGAAATTGCACTGATTGAAGCCTCTCGTCGAGAAGATTCACTGCTTAAACTACCAACTGCAATCGAACTAACCAAAGTGAATAAGATCATTCCCGCTAAGGGTGAAATTCCCACTAAAATACCAAACGAGGCCCCGGCAAAGCCAATTTCTGACAAGGTATGGGATAGAAAAGACATATTTCTCGATACCACAAAAACCCCGACTAACCCCGCAGTTATCGCTATAAAAGTGCTGGCAATAAAGGCCTCACGCATAAATTCATATCCAAACATAATCTAACTCCCCATCTCAAACATAGCTTCTGAAACATCATTCACGTGCACTTCTTCAATTGTTTTATTCTTAAAGAATAATGCCCGACTGGTATATTTCTTAGTTAATTCGTAATCGTGAGTAATGAAAATAACCGTCAGATTATACTTCTGATTTAATTCTTGGACAAGATCCATCAGTTGCATCTTAACTTCAACATCCAAACTGGCTGTAGCTTCGTCCAAGATTAAAACCTTAGGATCATTAAGAAGTGCTTGAGCTAAATAGGCCTTCTGTTTTTCACCTCCAGAAG
Organism: Companilactobacillus kimchiensis; assembly: GCF_001438805.1. GTDB lineage: Bacteria > Bacillota > Bacilli > Lactobacillales > Lactobacillaceae > Companilactobacillus > Companilactobacillus kimchiensis. The sequence continues at coordinate 56,295 of NZ_JQCF01000014.1, read as the reverse complement.
CTAATCCTAACGGGCGATTTTTCAATTCCGTCAATTTAGTTTCTTGAAGGATATTTTTGATCAATTCATCATCTTCGTGACGTTTACTAGGGCTCAAAGTGAACTTTAAGTTTAATCGGACAAATTGCTCAATATCTAAAGGATAGTCCATATCAATATTTCTAAACTGTGGTACATAACCAATCGTTTGTTTTTTAGTAAAACTCAATTCGCCACTAGTCTTCTTTTCCAATCCCATTAAAATTTTTACTAAGGTCGTTTTACCAGATCCATTTGGTCCAATTAAACTGATAAAATCACCATCATTGATTTTGAAATTGAGATTCTCAAAAACTAATTGTTGACCAAATCTTTTTGTTAAATCTTTTGCTTCAATCACAGTTATTTCTTCACTATCCTTTCAATCTGAGTAATATTGCCATTCATCCAATCATAATATCCTAAATTGCTTGGCAATGTTTCAGTAAAATACACGATTGGAACATGGTTTTGCTTAGCTAAACTAGTCATTTTCGTGATAATGCCGCTAGTTACTTGTTTATTCACGACCAAGAAACTGACTTTATGATTCTTCAGCCCATTTTCCATATCTTTTACATCTTCAATTGAAGGATCAGTATCATCTTCAACTGCTTTGGCAAAGTGGGGATTGGCAATCGTTACACCCAGATCTTTCAGCAGATAGTAAGGCAAGGGTTCTGTAACGTAGGCCTTCTTACCGTTGGTATATTGTTTTAAAGCTTGTTCTCTTTGGATTAAACTATCTAATTTTATATCGTATTTCTTAAAATTAGCTTGATAATACGTTTTATTTTTAGGATCGACTCGGGCCATATGTTGATAGACTGCTTGGCTTAGTTGCTGTACATTTTTAACACCAAACCAAATATGCTCATTAGCACCATCTTTTTTAGCCAACACATCACTACCAAAATCGACTAAATTTTTATTCTGACTATTAGCAACTACTATTTTATTGACCCAATCGTCATAACCCAATCCACTAGCAACAATCAGTTTCGAATCTGCAATCAACTTAGCATCATTACTAGATGGTGAAAAACTATGGGGATCGACGTTGACCGATTTAATGATCGATGTGACCTCATACTTATCTCCCACGACACTTTTGATTGGTTCAATATAAGTATTAACCGTTGTTGTGATAATCTTTTGAGATGTATCTCTTTGACTACATCCCCCTACAAAAATCAGTAGCGAAAATAAAACAAATAAAAATACTTTTCTTTTCCGCATTTATTATCCTCTATTCAAATAATTGCATAACCAAAATAGAGGCCAGATCAAAACCTAAGTTTTGAACCGACCTCTTAAAAATATAACTAATTATTATTGTAAAGGCAAGTTATGCCCCTATTACCAGATTTGGAAATACTGTCCATTTGCAGGAACTAAATAACTTCCAACTGGTGAATCAGAATTTTTACTATAGATATTAATTTGATAGCCATTGGTATTATTCCAAGTAACTTTACCATTAGCAACATATTGGGTTGATGCTTTGTCGTACGTTGAACTTAATTGGTTAGCTAAAAATTCAACCGCTTGATCTGAAGTTGTCAAATTAGTTGACGTTGCTGATTGAGTTTGTTGATCTTGCGTTGATTGACCATTGTTGTTAGTTGTATTGGTATTAGCATTAGAGCCATCATTAGCAGTCGCATTATTATTGCTTTGATTAGCATTTGTATTTTGATTACTTGAGGCTGTTTGATTATTGTTAGTACCTTTTGAACTATTGTTAGCATTTGTATTTTGTTTTGCAGTATCTGATGTTGCTGATGAATCAGATTTTGTCGACTTTTGGGGAGCTTTTTTTGTACTACTCTTTTGTGTTTGTTCAGAATTAGCAGCTGATTGAGTACTGGCAGATTGTTTGTTTGCACAGCCAGCTAAAAGGACTCCTGACAAGACCAATGTAAATATAGATAATCTCTTAAACATGTGGAAGTACCTCCTTATACACTTAGTATTATATCGAAAGCACTTTCTTTATCGCAATGTTTCTCATGAAACATTAATAAATCTTAGTAAAATCTATTTTTTCACCACGACGAATCTTCTCAGCAAATTCAATTGACTTATCAGCAATGATTCCTTGACCGTCAATCACTTGATAAGGATGATCAGGAGCCTTTTCTTGAGCAAAGGATAGTTCTGTACAGCCCAAAACAATTACATCACAATCAAATTTATCGTGCATTGTCTTCAAAATATCGAAATATTTAGGATCATTCATTTCACCTTTGATTTTGATATCATCATAAATTAAACTTTCAACTTTATCCTGAACTTCTTGATCACCTAAACTATATTCAAATCCGGCATCACTGATCTCATTTTCATAAACATGGTCAGCAATCGTTCCTTTAGTAGCAATCAAACCAATCTTTTTCGCATTAGGATACTTCTTTTTCATCACACTGATAGCCATATGGGGCATGTGAATCAACGGGATATCAGTAGCAGCTTGTAATTCTTTATAGTAATAATGTGCAGTATTACAAATCATCACCATGAACTCTGGTTTTAATAAGCTTTGTTGCTTAATATCTTCAAGTAATGGAGGTAAAAAGCTAGGTTTACTGTTATCTAAGATATGCGCTGTCCGATCAGGAACTGTCGCATGATTAACTAAAATATAATCCAAGTAATCTTGATCATTTTTAGTTGGGGTACGTTCATTCAATAGATGCACATAACTTTCAGTGGCTAAACTACCCATACCACCGATTACCGTAAAGAATTTCTTCATGTTTCTAGCCCTCAATATCTTTTAAAATTTTTCTGGCAACAACAGGATCGCTGGCATAAGGAACATCAACACCCTTTGTCTTTTGATAGGCGTCGTTACCCTTAGCAGCAAGCACTACAATATCGTCATTATTACTTGAGCTGATCATTTCACGAATCGCTTTTTCACGATCAAGCACCGTTTTAACTTCAACTCTAGTGTGATCAATCTTATCATCAATTTGCTTACAAATAGCAGCTGGATCCTCAAATCCAGGATCATCAGTAGTCAGAATCGCCGAATCAGCCAACTCAGTTAACACCTGGGCAAATCCATCACGTCTAGAAACTCCCTTATCACCAGGACTTCCGACAACAACTTTGACCTTTGATTCTGGATATTCACGTTTTAGAAAACTCAAAAGTGCATTCATACTGGCATAGTTGTGAGCATAGTCAACGAAGATCGTTCCGTGAGAGTTGGTATTAATGTGTTCCATTCTCCCTGGAACGAATGCTGATTTTAAACTATCAACAATCACCTCGTTTTTGATGCCGATAATCTTAGCTGCCGTAATAGCTGCCCCTGCATTTAGTTCATTAAAATCACCAACTAGACCTAATTGATAAGTATATTGACCATGTTCTTGTAAGTCTTCAGCTTTGTCACTTTCAGCTGTATAGGTAAAGACAGAATCGTTTAAGTTAGATTCCTTATTACGAATACTAAAGTCAGTATCACCGACTTCATCTTTAGCAAAACGATAAATATCTTTGTCATCACTAGTTTGTTTGGCAGCAGCGTAAACTGTGTCGTAATCATTAGTCTGACGATTAATAATATTGATTTTTGAGTTGATCATCAATTGTTTCTTACAGTTTAAATAATCAGCATACGTTGGATGTTCATTCGGTCCAATATGATCTGGCGTAATATTCAAAAAACCACCAATATCAAATTGTAATCCGTAAACTCGGTTCTTCTTATAAGCCTGTGAAGATACTTCCATCACTAGATATTTGAACCCATTATCAACACATCTTCTCATATCACGGAACAACTCCATTGACTCTGGAGTAGTTAAATCTGACTTGAACTTATCCTCAGGCTTTGGTCCGACAATCCGATCAACAGTTGAGAATAAACCAACTTGTTTAGGATAAGCTCGATTCAAAATATCATATAGGAAGTATGAAGTAGTTGTCTTACCTTTAGTTCCGGTGAACGCAACAATAAATAAATCATCTTCTGGATTACCATAAAACTTGGCACTCAATAAGGCCAAAGCTTTTGAAGCATCCTTAACGATCAAACGATCGACGTCTTGACTAAATTCTTTTTCTGCAACATAAATTTGGGCACCATTTTTAATAGCCTGATCCAAATATTCAGCTTTAAATTTATTACCCTTGCAGAAGAAAATACCGTTCTTTTGGTCTTCTTTAGAATTGTAACTAATATTAGTTACTTCAAGGTTTTCATTGCTAACTGAACTAGAAACCAGTAAATCATGCTTTTTCAAAATCTCTATAGCACTACTTATTTTTAAACTCATTTTTACACGCTCCTAAAATAAATGGTTAAAAAATTCTACGATTTGATTCCACCAAGATTTCTGGTTTGTCTTCTTCTCATGTACTACTTTTTTAACATCTGCCTTTTTGAATGGAAGATAACCATTGCCAGTGTTAGTGGCAATCAATTTTACCGTTTGCTTATTATGAATTGCAGTAAAACCTAAGTCACCACTACTTACAGTATAACGTAATTCCTCAATATTAAAGTTTTTAGGCAACCAAGTATAAATTGGTTCATAAGTTTTATACTTTTTATCATTAATTTGTATATTTTGATCTTTTTTTAGAATTTCCTTACGCTCATAATGTTCCTTCAAATAGCTTACTAAGCGTTGGGTACTGCGGAAACGCTTATCCAAATCAGTCTTCTCACCTTGAGCATTCAAGACGATCGTAACGATTCTCGTGTCATTTAATGGCAAGGTCCCGACAAATGATTCGCCAGCTTCAGCGGTAGTTCCAGTTTTAAGGCCATCAAATTCATTGCCTTCCTGGTAATCACGGCTACCTTTAAGCAATAAATTCAGTGAATCAAAGCTTTTAACTACTCCATCGATAGGGAATGCTAGTTTAGGCATTGAGGTAGTTTTTAAAACTTCAGGATATTCATCTAGCACATGTTTGACGATAACGCCAATATCATTGGCTGATAATTTATTTTCACCGTTCTTAGGACCCAAGTACATCCCTGCATCCAAGTCAGAGTTATTCAATCCGGAAACATTATATAGTTTGGCACCCTTGATGCCCCAACTACTGACGGTGCTACGCATCAACTTTACAAAATTAGCCTGACTGCCGGCAACTTTATCAGCTAGCATCATGGCTGCCGAATTAGACGATACGATCCAAGCGGCGCTATATAGATCTTTGACTGTATAATCCTTATCAGCATCCAACTTAACGTTGGTCAACTCACTCTTTTGAGTCATCGCTGCTTGCGCTTGAGTTGGTCTTAAAGTATCTTGCTCAGTAAACTTACCTTCTTTGATTGCTTTAGTTACTAAATACAAAGTAACAATTTTAGTAATTGAACCAATGGCAACTTTCTCATCGGCATTCTTCTTATAGACAATTTGTCCAGTATGTTCATCAAAGATCATTCCTGCGGTAGCATTTATTTCTGGTTCTGCTTCAACCGTAGATTCAGCTTGGACCGTTGATGTAAAAATTGGTAACGTCAAAATAACGACTGACATTACCAACATTAATTTCTTAACGAAATTTTTCATTATTATTAAACCTCACAAATCAGTCTTGGAATTAAGAAGTTGGAAAGTGGCTAATAAACGATGTTCTCTCATCGTTTGAAGTAACTGCAATCGTCCCACCATGCAATTGAATCATGCTTTGGGCGATAGCTAGTCCTAAACCAGTTCCACCAGTCTTCTTAGAGCGAGAATCTTCAACCCGATAAAAACGATCAAAGACGTGTTTCAAAGAATCTTCCGGAATCGGCTTACCATTATTAGCAACCGTAACGACAACTTCTTTATCTTTCATTTCGGCATTAAGCCAAATATGAGTGGCACCTTTACCATATTTCAAGGCATTCATGATCAAATTATTAAAGACTCGTCCGAGTTTTTCAGTATCGCCTTTCATCATGATCTTGTCAGGTAATGAATTAACAATAATTTCCATCCCACGTTTGTTAGCTTCTAGTTCAAAATCAGCTGACAATTGATCTAACATTTGTGCCATATCAAATTGTGTCATGTTCAAACGACTTGTAGCGTGTTGAACATTGGCATATTCAAACAATGAGTTAACCAAATTTTGCATCTCTAAGGATTTATTATAAGCAATATGGGTATACTTCAAAATCTGTCCTAAATCATTAAAATTCTTGCCTTCGATCAGTCCCAAATAACCAATAACTGACGTTAAAGGTGTTCTGATATCATGACTGACGTTACTGATCAACTCATCTTTACTCTCTTCAGACTGACGTTGTTCTTCAGAGTGACGATTCATATTCGAAATCAACAAGTTGAAACTATCAACGATACTCTGTAAATCAGGATTAACTTTGATAGCAACTGGTTTGGCCAAATTATCAGCCGCAACCTTCTGCAAAGTCCGTTTGATCTGTGCTAACTCCAGTTGATGGTAAGTACTGATAACAAGCATAACCGTAAAGACTAACTCCAAAAGCAGCACAATAATTATGACCCATATTTTAGTATTCACTAACTGTTGAAAATTGGTTTGTAAATTAACCAATAACTTTTTGTTTCCACTACTACTAATTAAAATTGCATTTATTACCTGAAATAAAAGAAAGGTGCCTATTCCTTCAACAAGGAGGACACCCGTTTCTTTCGCATTCAGTTTGATCCGTTTGTTCAAAATCAAACCTCCACTTTGTAGCCGACGCCCCAAACAGTTTCGATAACTTTTTCACCGTTAGTAGCTTCTTCTAATTTATCGCGCAAATGACTCACATGAACCATAACTGTCTTAGCGGAAACGACACTCTCTTGTTTCCAAACACGTTCAAAAATTTCATCAGCTGAAAATACTCGATTAGGATGGCTAGCCAATAAGTAAAGCACACCAAATTCGAGCGCCGTTAACTGCACCTTTTGACCTGAATCAGTCACAACTTCATGAGAATCTTTATAAATTGTGATTGGTCCAACCTCTAATTTATCTGGAACATTCTTTGATGTCTGTTGCGTACTACGACGTAGTAAGGAACGGATTCGTGCCATGATTTCCAAAGGATTGAATGGTTTGGTAACATAATCATCTGCACCGGTAATAAGACCTTGTATCTTATCCATATCGGTCGTTTTTGCCGAAACAATGATAATTGGAATCTGTGAATTCTTTCGAACTCGTTTAACGACTTCAATCCCATCGATTCCAGGCATCATGATATCCAATACCATCAATGCAATATCACTATGAGCTGCCAATTGTTCCAATGCTTCTTGCCCCGAGTTGGCTGCAATTGACTCATAACCTTCATTTTTAATGTAGATACTAAGTAACTCTACAATTTCCTTATCGTCATCCACCACTAAGATTTTCATATAATAAACCTCTCAAGCGTACATATATTTACAAAACTACAACTAGTTAGTATTATACAATAAGAAGTAACTAGATTACTAATTAGACAGTGAAAGTAGGTTCACATGGAATATTTAAGAAAACGAATGAAGTTTCTCTTAATAATCATCTTTTCAGTTGCCATCATCCTCTTTGTACAATATGAAATGAACTATGATACTAATATTAACTTAAAAAAAGTTCGTGTTATTATGACCATTTTAAAAATTGCTTGTGGCGGTTATGGGCTTTACGGATTGGTTCAATTTTTCAGAGTTAAATAAGAATAGAAATAAGACTTAGAAATCAAATTGATTTCTAAGTCTTATTTTTGTTCTTACTCCTTAAATTTTAAAAACACCATTATCAAACGGTAATTCGACTACGATATTATCGGTTAAATCAAATTCCTTCACAGCTTCAAATGACTTCTTAAAATCAGTTGCTTCATCATTACTGAAAAGATCCATGATTTTTTCCATAATATCATCCTTGTCCATTGAACTATGAAATTTATAAAAATCCAATACTTTTTGTGAAGAGTTCATGGCCACAAAAGTATTATTGCTATTTTTATTGGTGTATAAGTAACAAATATCATCTAAATAGCCAGTTGCCTCTTTTTTATACAAGTCTAAGTTATCTAATCCAATATTTGATAATTTAACAAATTTAGTTTGTTTGTCCATTATTCATACCCACATTTTCTATTTTATTCACGATAAATCTTGCTCTCATAAGTTATTTTGAATTTATTCAAAAATATTGTCAAATGAAATTTTGTTTACATCACAAGGAAACACCTATTCCCAAATCGCAATGCGCAAAAGTTTTATTCCTAACAAATATCAGAAAATAAAAAATCTCCTCTACAGATTTAACCGTGGAAGAGATCTTTATTTACAATTCTAAAAGAATGAACGTTCTTTGATTCCCGTAATTTGACGGAAAGCAAAACGAATACCAAATGCAATCACGGCGGCAATAAAGTAACCAATTGCATTAAGAGCTGGATTAATAACAGTTGGAACCAAAGTCATACCGGCTAGGAACACGAACATGAATACTAAACCAACAACTAGGTAGGCAATAGTAATCCCCCAACCTGGTCTTTGATCCTTGGGTTTCTTCATTTGGTTGTTGAACCATGTTAGAAGTCCACCCCACATTGCTGAAAGAACTAACAATGTAATAATACCGGTTTGGTTATTAGGATCTTTAGTTTTACTTGTTAATGCAACGATTCCGTATAATGCACCAAACAATGCAAAGAATAATAGAGATGTATCGAGCCATGAAGCCCAGAATGGTGTTTTCTTAGCTTTCTTGACTGGATGAACAATATCTTGAGCTCTTTGAGTTACTGGTCCATAAAGTTGGTTAGCTGGGATTCCTTTGATTTGGTTGTCGACAATTTCAGGTAGCATCTTATCGATTGCTTCCTTAGCTTCATCTTCTTTGAAACCATTATCAAGCAAATATTTGTTAAGTTTAAAAATATATTCGGCATTTTTATTACTTAACTTTTTGCGCAAATCATCAGCATCGGCACTATAAATTTCACTTTTGATTTCTTCTTTTTTCTCATTCTTAGCTGACGTAACTTTTTGTTTTTCAGCAGCTTGCTTATTCTTATCTCTCAAATCCTCTGACATTTTAGTCCCCCTAATTAGACATTGAAGCGGAATTCAATGATGTCACCATCTTGAACTTCATAATCTTTACCTTCAACACGTAATTTACCAGCTTCTTTAACAGCCTTTTCACTACCTAACTCATCTAAATCACCATATGCCATAACTTCAGCACGAATGAATCCACGTTCAAAATCAGAGTGAATAATTCCGGCAACTTGTGGTGCTTTCATACCTTCGTGGAATGTCCAAGCACGTGTTTCTTTACCACCAGCTGTAAAGAATGTTCTAAGACCTAGTAATTTGTAACTAGCACGAATCAACTTATCAAGACCTGATTCAGTAACACCCTCAGCTTCAAGGAAATCTTTTCTATCATCGTCGCCTAATTCAGCAATTTCTTCTTCAGTTCTAGCTGAAACTCCGATAACTTGAGCGTCTTCTTTTTTAGCATAGTCTTCGATAACTTTGTAGTATTTAGAACCTTCTGGATCAGCCATATCATCTTCAGCAATATTAGCTACATACAAGACAGGTTTTGAAGTTAACAAGAACAAACCTTTAACAATTTTTTCTTCTTCTTCATCAAAGTCGATAGTTCTAACTGAACCACCAGCTTCAAGAACTGGTTTGATTTTTTCAAGAACAGCAAATTCTGCTTGAGCTTCTTTATCCTTGGCACTCTTAGCAGCCTTTTCAACACGTGTATAACGCTTGTTGATACTGTCAAGATCGGCAATACTTAGTTCCAAGTTAATTGTTTCGATATCGTCTAATGGATCAACTTTACCAGTAACACTAGTAATATCATCATCATCAAAAGCACGAACAACGTGAATAATGGCATCAACTTGACGAATATTTTCCAAGAACTTGTTACCAAGTCCTTCACCTTTACTAGCACCTTTAACGATACCAGCGATATCAGTAAATTCGAAAGTCGTATGAATTAATTTCTTAGCAGGAATTAAGGCATCGATTCTTGTAAGACGTTTGTCAGGTACTTCAACCATTCCGACGTTAGGGTCAATAGTTGCGAAAGGATAGTTGGCCATTTCGGCACCAGCCTTTGTAATAGCATTAAATAAAGTTGACTTACCAACGTTTGGTAGTCCGACGATTCCGGCAGTTAGAGCCATTTGTTATTCCTCATTTCTCTTAATAAAATTTGGTGGCATTAATTGAGATTTTTTCAAATAATGTTGCTCGTTTTCCGTTTTTACCTGGTCAGCTTGAGTTAAAACTTTCTTGAATTTCTTCGCAAATTCAGCACGTGGAATCATCACAATATGTCCACATCCCAAACATTTAACTTTAACATCCGCACCCATGCGGATAACTTCCCAGCGGTTTTCCCCACAAGCATGGGGTTTTTTCATCGTAATAATATCTCCAAGTTTAAACATACAATTCCTCTAATCTAAATGGATTCCTAATATGTCTAAAATACGGTTCAATTCATCCGTATTCGTGAAATCAATTTCCAATTTTCCATGACCACTACGAGTTTCTTTAACAGAAACTGGAGTATCAAATCTTTCAACCAATTTCTCTTCAGTCGCTCTGATATAAGGTGATTTTTGAGCAACCTTCTTTTTCTTCTTGCTGTCATGTTTTGATTCAGTAGCTAATTGTTCGAGTTGACGAACCGTTAAATCTTCACTGACCGCACGCTTAGCAAGTTTATCAATTTGTTCTTTATCTTTCAAACTCAAAAGTGTTCTAGCTTGTCCCATTGATAGTTCACCATTTTGGACTAATTTCTTAGTCGCATCAGGTAAATTCAACAGACGCAAGTAGTTAGCAATATAAGGACGACTTTTGCCTAGTCTTTGCGAAACTTGTTCTTGGGTCAAATTTAACTTAGTGATCAGAGTTTGATAAGCATCAGCCTCTTCAAGTGGCGTTAAATCTTCACGTTGCAAGTTTTCCAAAACAGCAATTTCCATCATACCTGATTCGCTCAAGGGACGAACGATTGCAGGAATCGCCGTTTTCTTAGCAATTTTACTAGCACGAAAACGTCTTTCACCAGCAATGATTTCAAAACCATTAACACTTTCACGAACGATAATTGGTTGAAAAACACCATTTTGTTCGATTGATCGTGCTAATTCATTTAAAGCATGTTCATCAAAAGTTTTTCTTGGTTGATATGGATTAGGACGAATCTTGTCGATGGATAAATCAACTACGGTTTCACTATTTTCATCGATAGCTTCGAATTCAGAGAAGATTGCGTCGATTCCTCTTCCTAAACCTTTTTTATTTTTGCTTGATGCCATTACGCTTTAACACCTCCTTAGCAAGGTCACGATAAGCCTGAGCACCTCTGGACTTGTCGTCAAAATCAACGATTGGTAAGCCATAACTAGGTGCCTCAGCTAAACGTGTATTTCTTGGTACGATAGATTTATAGACTGAATCACCAAAGTATGATTTCACTTCATCAACAACTTGAGCACCTAAGTTGGTCCTCGCATCTAACATCGTGATCAAAACACCCTCAATGGCTAAATTAGTATTGAAGTGTTTTTGTACCAAACGAATTGTATTCAACAACTGACTCAAACCTTCCAAAGCATAGTATTCACTTTGCACTGGAATAATGATTGAATCACTGGCTGTAAAGGCATTAGTTGACAATTGACCTAATGAAGGCGGACAGTCGATCAAAATAATATCATAATCATCGTCAACCTCTTCGATACCAGCACGTAAACGCGTTTCACGGGCCATCATTGTAGTCAATTCCATCTCTGCACCAGCCAATTGAATTGTTGCAGGAACAATATCAAGTTTAGGGTGATTCGTATGGATAATGGTTTTTCTGAGCGGATACTCATTGACTAAAACGTCATAAACATCCTTTTCAACATTGGCTTTCTTAATACCCAGTCCACTGGTTGCATTACCTTGGGGATCAGTATCTACTATTAGTACTCTTTGACCAAGGTCTGTCAAACATGCTCCCAAATTAATAGTGGTTGTAGTTTTCCCTACACCACCCTTTTGATTTGCAACAGATATTTTTCGTGCCATTTTATTCCCCTATCTCTAAAAATTGCCGAAACAATTTCACAAAATATTTATCTATGGTAATCACTTCTTTGGCATCTTTGCCATAACTATATAATCTTATCATTTTTACAATATTATTTAATGCCTAGTAATTATTTCACGAGTGGTTGTTTGGCTGGTGTTCCTGGTTTACGAGGATATTTCTTTGGTGTCTTTTTAATTTTACCAACGAAGATAAAATTACGAATACCTGCGTCGTTAGGCAGTTCAATTGATTCCTGTTGTTTGATTTCGCCACCCAAAGTTTTAATAGCATATTGGGCTATTTTCAACTCTTCCGGTGCCTTTTCTGACTTCATAGCGACAAATTGACCACCAACTTTAACAAGTGGTAAACAAAATTCAGTCAACACATTCATTGCTGCAACTGCCCGAGCAGTTACAACGTCAAAAGATTCACGGAATTGTGAATTTTTACCGACCTCTTCAGCACGGCCATGAACTAAACTAACATCAGTTAGATTCAATTTTGTTACTAACCCATCCAAAAATTTAATTCGTTTATTTAGAGAATCAACAATTGTGATCTTCAACTTAGGGTTAATTATTTTGAGTGGTAAAGATGGGAATCCTGCACCTGAACCAACATCACATAATGTTAATTCTTCATGCAACAATTTATCATCCACGAATCCTAAAACAATCGAATCATAAAAATGTTTTAAATAAACTTGATCTTCATCAGTAATAGTCGTTAAATTCATGACCTTATTTGTTTCAACTAATTCGTGAAAATAAGTTGCAAACTGTGTTTTTTGAGTCTCATTTAACTCAATTCCCTGCTTAGCTAGGGCTTCAAAAAATTCTTCCGGTTTCATTAAGTACCTCCACTCGTGAAACACATGTTTCACACCCTTTTATCCTATATTAATAAGTAACTTAATTCAATGCTGACTTACAGATGTCTTTTTAAATAATTGTTGCAAATGCAACAAAATAGTTTTACTATAATCATTAATAATTATTTATTTCGGAGGTAACTTATGATCACTGTCAAAAATACAAATGAACTCAGTCCTAAAGAATTGATCGATATTCTAAATGCTCGTGTAAAGGTTTTTGTTGTTGAACAAAATTGTCCTTATCAGGAAGTTGATAATGATGATTATAATGACCTTCATGTTTGTCTGATCGAAGATAGTCATTTAAAAGCCTATACTAGAATTATTGATAAGGGCGACCACATTACTTTTGGCCGCGTTTTAGTTGTTAAAGAATATCGTAAATCTGGTTTAGGTGAGAAAATCGTTGCTGCAACAATCGATGAAATCAAACAACGTTTTCCCAAACAACCAATTCAAATTCAAGCTCAGGCATATCTACAAGAATTCTATTCACAATTTGGCTTCAAAGCTATTTCCGATGTGTATTTAGAAGATAACATTCCACATTTAGATATGTTGATGAAATTTTAAAAAGAAGGCTTTTTTATGAAATTTAATATTCTACCTATCGACATTAAAGAAACCACTTATGCTGATTTACCAAAATTACGTACTTTAAGCGTTGACACTTTCAACGAATCTTTCCGTAGTGCCACCAGTGACCTTTCAAGTTACACTAAGAAAAATTACAACTATGGGCAATTGGCTAGTGAAATGATCAACCCACAATCACATTTTTATTTTATTTATTACAACCACAAATTAGCCGGTTATTTAAAACTTAATTTAAATTCCGCTCAAACTAGGAATATGGGTACCAATTCTTTGGAAATCGATCGAATTTACCTCCGCCAAAATTTTGGTTATATTGGACTTGAGAATAAACTGATCAATTTTGCTTTTGAACAAGCGAAAAAATTTCATAAAAATATCATCTGGAGTAGCATTTGGGAACATGACCGTCCAATTATTCATTTTTATCATCAATTTGGATTTAAACCTATTGGTAGTCAAAATTTTAATCTAAATGGTAGTCTTCAGAAAGATTTAGTCATGAAAGTCAGTATCTAATTAATGAAAATCTCCGTTCATCTAGTAAAAATTTGGTTGGTACCTGGTCCAATGACACCTCATCCGTTACTTACAGTGATGATGGTGAATTGGAACTTAATTCTACCCATATGGCTTGGGACAAAGAATAAATGCAAAAGAAAAAGCTGAACTCACAAAATAATGTGAATTCAGCCTTTTTGGTGCCCCTGCCAAGGAACTTTATCTTAACACAGATCTTCGCAACCATCGGGTAGACAGTCACATTGCACTTTTTTAGGGGCAGTTTCTAATTTATGATTCAAAGTTTCCTGTAATGATTTAATATCAGCCTGACTAATTTCCATTGAACCAATCAACTCATTTAATACCAAGCCAGATTTGTGGGCACAAAAGTCATTAAACAAACTATTAGCATACTCATCCATTGTTGCTTGTTCTTCAACCGTAGTCGAATAGATGTATCTGCCATTTTCTTTTTCACGACTGAGAAATTCTTTCTTAGTCAATCTTGTAATCAAAGTCTTAATTGTCGAATCAGACCATGGTTGCTTTTTTTGCATAAGATTGATTATTTCTGAACTAGTCACGTGATTCAAAGTCCAAACAATCCTCATAATTTGCCATTCGGCTGAAGAAATTTCAACTTTTTTCTGTTCTTTTTTCACAGTATCCATCAAAATTATCCTCTCTTCCTGACAACATTATATAACACAATCAAGCTGATTTTATAGACCGTTTTTCGTCATAAACTTCCACGCAATAATCCTTCTTGCCACAATTAGGGCAAACCAACTTTCGAGCTTTTGAATTATGAACCCCAAAAAATGCGGCCCAAAATTTCGGTTTAAACTCTGCATTACAATTGGAACAAATATAATTGGTATTCTGAAAATAATACTTAGTTAATAATGTCGCCCCAATTGCCACAATGATCATCCCAATAATAAAAGGTGTCCAATCACTCTTGATAATTCCCCAAGTTAAAGTTCCAATTTCAATAAGGTCAATTGGAATTCCCCATAACAACATGTGGATATGAACTTTTCTCAACGATTTTTTATTATTCATAATTTTATCTATGTCGGCAATTGATTTTATGGATACTTGATCTATTTGAGGTAAATTACGTTTTATTTCTTCAACTAGTTTTAATTTATTCTTTGATACTTCTATTTGTGTTTTCAGTGCTCGTTCTTGTTGTTCCAGTAATAAATTTAAAACCGTCATAGAATTTTCACTATCTAAAATCTCAGCAATTGCACTTAACGGCAAACCAAGATTTTTCAACAACAGAATCAACTTCAAGCGACTTACATCTGCATCATTATAAATTCTTCGATCACTATCCAGTAGCCTGTTCGGTTTTAAAAGGTCCTTTTTATCATAATATTGAATGGTTCTAACTGAAATATTGGTTAATTTGGCTAATTCCCCTGTAGTGTATTCAGACATAGATATCACCTCCTTAACTTTATTTATAGCTTATTACCTTAGGTCATTTACAAGCTTTATTTACATTTTTATTCATAGCGGCGTTATAATACAATATATGAATATATTTATTATTCTTGATATATATTATTTATTTCAATTCGTTGCCATAATCTATAAACTGTCATAAAATACTCTAATATGAGTTAAATAAGCGATAGGAGGACACACATACGAAATATAGTTTTTTTGCTCAACCACAAATAAACAAAAGTGATAATTCCATTTTTGGATATGAGGTTCTTTTACGCAAAGAAGATAATGGTGCTTGGCACCTACCAAAGGATTTCACTGAACTTTCAATTGAAGATCAAGTTAAATTAGTTGAAAAAACTGCTACGGCAATTGACAAAAATCTTGGGGAAAATAAAGTCTTATCATTTAATTTAAATAATGAACAAGCTAGTGATCCAACCACTTTAGGGGAGATTATTGCACTAAAAAAAAGAATTCACCCCGTTTCATTAATTATTGAATTAACTGAGGCCATGTCTCTCCAAAATATTAAAGAATTCAGTTTATTACTTCATCAATATAATATCGCACTAGTTATCGATGATGTTGGAACTGGTTCAAACACCTTTGATAACATCAAATTTTTATTACCTTATGTGGACAAAATCAAATTGGCTATGCAAAACCTTCGTATGGAAAATAGGGCTGAAGAGATTCCAGGATATATTGCCTTTTGGGTTAAACAAGCTAAGAAATATTGTCTCGACATGGTTCTTGAAGGTGTCGAAGACAGTAATGATCAAGTATTGGCTGAAAAATTTGGTATCGACCTTCAACAAGGATATCTTTACGGAAAACCTTCTATGGTATAAAGCTAAGTTAGATTGAAGCATAATATGCTCAGTCTTCAAAAATCAAAATAAATAAGCTATAGTAATCTTTTTCAGATTGCTATAGCTTATTTATTTTAAGCAGAAAATCTTTGTTCCAGACCGCATTATTAACTTGGCGAAACAAATGGTATTTAAATCTGATTTTTCACTACAATTTATGACAATGAATCCCAAGCTGGTAGCACGATTGGTTCTTGCTCATATTCAATCAGCTCTTCTTTAGTTAGATATTTCTTGTTAATGATAACTTCATAGACATAATCTTCAAACCAGTTTTCATCCATGATAAAGTAACCTTTTTCACCAACTGATTCTCCCCAAGAATTTTCAACTTTCCAACGATTAGGCTGGCCAGCAACTAAATTGACACCTGTCAAAGTCATCGCATGTGAAACTTGGCCTTGTTTGTAGTCCAAACGTAGTCCTTTTTCAATTGTAGAATCACCACCGAAAATTTTGTCATATTGATAAAGGTCACTCATCAAGTAACCATTCTTACGATCTGAATCCTCTAAGACATCATTTCCGAACCAAATAGTATCATTACCCTTTAATTGAGCAATACTTAATTCTTTCAGACGTTCAATTGGTAAATTAAGAAACTTATCAATTGCACCGCCAACGATATTCCCTGAGGTTTCAATCGTATATGTTTGATGATATTTCTTACTTGTTTGTGGTGAATTTTCGATAATAACATAATCTTCCAAATTCATTGTAAAATATTGTTTCAAGAAATCTTTTGGCGTAATACTGTGTTCCTCAATTAATTTACCGTTATCAGTGTGCAATGATAATTCAAATTCCTTTGGTGGTTGACCAAATGAGTAAACACAAAGTTTATAAATTTCTGAAAGCATTTCTTCTACACGGTGGTCAATATTTACTTGAGAGGCTTTATCCTGCACCATTTGACGTAATTCAATTCCATTTTTACGGAGTAGTTTCCCGACAATAGCATCAAATTCAGTCGTATTATCAGAAGCAGCGGTTTCAGGCATAACATAGTTTGGAACAACACCATACTTTTCAACTAAGTTGGCCGCATATCTCCAAAACCCACCATCTCCATTAGGATTACTGAAAATAGCATTAACCTTTCGATCATCAATTGGTAAAGCTGCAGTTTCTAAAATATTTTGATAGAATAAATTTGATTTTTCCAGACGATCATAAAATGATAAATAATTTTGTGATAGTTCAAAGTCCTTCAAGTTATTTTTTAAAGCAAATTCAGTTCTCAAGTTATTCAAAGCCGCGAACAACCAGCAACGGCCGGAGTGCTTTTGATTAGCTACTTTACCCGTTTCAACGGTTACGTTGAATGATGGATTTAGAATTGTCTTGGCTTCAGGGTTTTCTGATGCTTTAAATATCCCTGCTTGTGCTACAGCGTTTTTTAGAACATTATTAGTTGCATCTTGATTTAAGTTCTTGTTAAAATCTGCTAAAATCTCTTTATTGATTTCTTTTGTCAATTCAATCACCTCGTTAGTTAACTATATTACAATATTTCTAATTATATTGGAGAAAAATTATGCCTGAAGTTATAAAATTTGCTTATTTGTACGAAGATTTGATGAACACTTATGGAGATAGTGGTGATGTTAAAATCCTCAGCTTTCTTCTAAAAGAAAAGGGTTAT
This sequence comes from Companilactobacillus kimchiensis, assembly GCF_001438805.1. Lineage (GTDB taxonomy): Bacteria > Bacillota > Bacilli > Lactobacillales > Lactobacillaceae > Companilactobacillus > Companilactobacillus kimchiensis. The sequence goes on along the minus strand of NZ_JQCF01000014.1, from coordinate 38,267 downwards.
GACACACAAGTTGATAATATCAGCTTAGATATGAAATTCAATGCTTTTGATTATGACTTCATTTTCTTCGGTGGTGGTCAAGATTTTGAACAATCTGTCGTTGCCTCTGATCTTCAAAGACATCGTCAAACTATTCAAGATTACATTGAAGACAATCTGCCTATGCTTTGTATCTGTGGTGGGTATCAATTTCTTGGCAAATATTACGAAACCAGTGGTGGTAAGACCATTCAAGGATTGGATATTCTCCCCTTCCACACTGTCTATAAGGCTGACAGCCGCATGATCGGTGATACTGAGTATAAAACTGAGTGGGGTACTGTTAAAGCTTTTGAGAACCACAGTGGTCGAACATACTTTGACGATAAGTCAAAATTAAAACCTTTTGGCGAGATGGTTGAGGGTTATGGCAATAATCCGGATGAGAAACAAGAAGGTATGCGTTATAAGAACGTTATCGGTAGTTATTCTCACGGACCTATCCTCAAAAATGAAAATGTTGCCCGAGCTATTGCTGACAAAATTGTTGTCTCACATAAAGAACGTTTGGCTAATGCCACAAAATAAAAAAATCCACGACTTCATTTTTAAAATAAATGAGATCGTGGATTTTTGATTTTTTATTGTAAAGCTGCTACTTGTCTAACCATAGCTAACTCTTCATCAGTGGGAATCAATAAAACTTTAATTGCTGAATCACTACTACTGATCAAGCCTTCTTTACCAGCTAAGTTTAATTCTGGATTTAATTTAACATTAAAGATTGCTAATTCATTGATAATTTGTTGACGTAATTGGTCGTTATGTTCACCAATGCCGCCAGCAAAGATTAGGGCATCTGCACCATGCAATTCTGTTAAATAACTACCAGCATATTTCACAATTCGATTAACAAAAATATCAATTGCTAATTTAGCCTGGGGATTAGTTTTTTCTTGAGCTTTAATTTCACGCATATCTGGTGAAATACCTGAAACACCCAATAAACCAGATTTTTGATTCAACATCATCATAATCTCATCCGGATCACTAATGTTCAATTCCTTCATCAAGTATGGGACAACAGCTGGATCAATATCACCCGCTCTAGTTCCCATTGTAACGCCGGTTAATGGTGTAAAGCCCATTGATGTATCAAAGGCCTTACCATCTTTCACAGCAGCTAAGGAAGCACCACTGCCAAGATGCATTGTTACCAAGTTGACATCTTTTTTATTCTTATGTAAAAGTTCGGCTGCCCGTCCGGTTAAATAACTATGAGAAATTCCATGTTCGCCATAACGACGAATCTGATACTTCTGAGTTAATTCATAAGGCAAACTGTAAATAGCATTCATTTCTGGAAGATCTGTGAAGAATTGACTGTCAAAAACAGCATATTGCTTAACATTAGGTAATGTTTGCGCCATCGTTTCAATTCCCTGTGCTTCCATTGGATTATGGAGCGGTGCAAAGTTGCTTAACTCTCTGATTTGTTTGATAACTTCTGGAGTTACTTCTACAGCCGACTTGAAAACTTGACCACCAGCAACTACTCGATGTGCTACCGCAGTAATTTCTGATAGGTCTTGAATAATATCTAATCTTTGTAACTCATCAAAAACCATTTTGGCAGCGTCAGCTTGATCCAAGTTGTCGACTGTTGTTTCAAATTTTTGGTGATCACCATATTTAACAGTAAAAATTGAACCCGGCATACTGATCCGTTCAACTAAACCGCTAGCTAAAACTGTCTCAGCTGGCATTTCAAATAGCTGCCACTTTAATGACGAGCTACCAGCGTTAATAACTAATGTCTTTTGCATCGAAAATCACTCTCCCAAATAATAGAATACCTAATTTTCAGAAAATATGCAGATATTTTTATCCATTTGCAATAAATTACATTAATTGTCTAAAAATCTGTTTGATTTTAAAATTGCTGTCGCAATCGCTGGAGCAATTACAATCGCCGCAATCATTTCTGGTACCCCATTGGTTCCAATAATTACTAATAACATTTTATTTAATAAATCCGTTTGCGTCGCATAAGCTTGTGCCATAGCACTAGCATACATTACTCTCATCAGTCCTAAAACCAAAACAGTATTAGTTAATGAACCAACACCCGCTGCTATTGCCATTCCCAAAACTTTTTTATTAGTATGATTCCTGAACCATAAATAGATCCAACCAGCGACAAGACCAACAACGATTCTTGGCAAAATCGCAACGATGGGATTAGTAAAAACAGTCGTATCTATAATTGACGTTGGACTGGTAAAAGCACGAATTATCGTCCCAATTCCCCAAACCAATCCAACAATAGCACCGTCTTTGGGACCCAAAACAATGGCCGCCACAATAACTGTAATATGAATAATAGTAATATTAATGAATCCGGTTGGAATATATCCCAAAAATGGAACCATCGATTGAACAAAAATAATAGCAATAAGTATACCTAAAATCGCAGTCCGATAAGCTTTACGTTTTTGCAACTCTCTGTACCCCTCTAAATTTAATTTTCTTAAGTCTACCCGATTATTTAGCAAAGAACAAAGAGTTTAAATAATATTTTCAATGCAAATAGTCCATATTAACTGATCATAATGTCAGATAATGTGGACTATTTTTGTCGTTAAGATAGAACAATTCAGGGACCAAGCAGTGAGATTTCACTAACCTAGCCGTACTTGGCTCGGAATCATAACATAACTATCTTTACTTATTCATTTTCTGCTGCATCAACTGCTTTAATGACAGCATTTCTAAATCCATATTCTTCCAAAGCAGCCACTCCACGAATTGTTGAACCACCTGGAGAAGTTACTTCATCTTTTAAAGCTGAAACATTTAGTTCTGATTGTTTTGCTAATTTACTAGCCCCGATAGCCATTCCAATGGCAGCATCATAAGCAAGTTCTCGATTTAAACCATGTTTTACGCCTGCATCACTCAAAGCTTCAATAAAGACATCCAAAAAGGCAGGTGAACAGCCAGCAACTGTTCCTAAAATTCCTAACTGTGCTTCAGGAACTTCAACCAATTGCCCTGTATAGCCTAAAATTGAACTAATTTTCTTCTTATCATCCTCAGTAAAATTATCAGAATATGTAATTCCAGTAAAACCAGCTCCAACTTTAACTGGAGTATTAGGAATAGCATGGGCCACTTTAACATTACCCAATTCCTGCTTCAAATGTGTCACCGAAGCACTACCAGTAAAGGCCACAATCAATTTATCAGTTGCAATTTCCTTCAGTTCGGCCAAGACGCTATCTAAAGCATTAGCACCTACAGCAATAAAAATCACTTCGGTATCTTCCAATTGCTTAACTTTTTTGACCACTTGGAAACCCAGTTGATCACCCAAAAGTTTCGTATGATTAGAATGACCGCCTTTAACAATTATTTCATTTTCATCGAAACCATTTTTAACTAATCCCGTTATAACGGCTCCACCAATACTACCTGCACCAATAAATCCAATCATAAAATCTACTCCTTTATAAAGGTTTATACTTTATATTATATTAAAATTTATTTGTTAAACAAATCAAAAGCAATAATTATCTTATATCTCTTGATACGTGTATTCTTATTTTATGAGGAGGGAATCAATTATGAATACATATCGTACACGAGCTGAATTAAAAGCCGAAGTTAAAAGTTTGCTAACTGGAAATTGGGGCAAAGCCATTGGCTTATATATCATTCCACTTATTCTGCTATTTATTTCCAATGGATATAGCAATGCTAAATCACATGTAAGCATACGCTACGATGTTTCTAATTTTGACATCGGTCACATTGCCAGATATGCATCTTCATCTGGAATCATCAGTTATCTTCTGAGTTTGGTCTTTTTACTAATCGTTCTTTCAGCCACTTTCCGGGGTTTAGATTGGCTTGAAGATCCTGAATTATCCTTCGATCCCATAAAAAGTAATTTTACTTATTTTCGGGGACCCGATTGGTGGCATTTAATTTTTATTTACATACTTCTTAGTATCTTTACATTCTTATGGACATTATTGTTAGTTATTCCTGGTATCGTTAAAGGTATCGCCTACTCGCAATCATATTTTGTTTATAAAGATACAAATGACCGTGGACAAGCTGATAACTACTCATTAACTGACTATATCACCAAGAGCCGTCAACTAATGGTCGGTAACAAATGGCGCTACTTTGGACTTCAATTGAGCTTTATCGGTTGGTGGATCTTAGGATTTATTACTCTCGGAATTGGTTTTATTTGGATCTACCCATATTACAAGCTAACCATGGCTAACTTTTATCGTGATTTAGTTTCAAAAAGCAATAATATTATCTAACCGAAACGACAATGAACCAATCTCAACAAAACATAAAAAATAAAAGCCAATTCAACGCTGAATTGACTTTTTTAGTTGATTAATCCATATAAATTAGCATCATGAAACTCACCTTCTGAATAAATCTCATCTTTTAACAGACCCTCTAATTCAAATCCAGCTCTTTTAGCGACAGCATTACTAGCAATATTAACTACTTCTGCTAAAAGTTTGATTTTGTGCAACTTCATCTCTCCAAAACCAATTTCAATGACACATTTCAAACAATCAGTCATAACGCCGTTACCCTGATATTCTCCACCTAACCAATATCCAATTTCAGCATGACTATTATCTAAATCGATATTGTGAAGATCAATCATGCCCACAGGTCTACCATCAATCATGACACTCGTGATCCAAAGTTTTTTATCTTTCATTCTATTTTGACAATATTCCAAAAAATCTCTTTCATCTTCAACTGAGCGCATAGTATCGCCCCAGGGCATAAATTTTGCTAATTGAGGTCGTGTTTTTTCTATTTGATCATATAAACTCACTGCATCTTCAGGACTAACAAGTTTTACTTTAATATTGTCTCGCACCGACCACTCATTCATAAATTCACCTTCTAATTATTTTGTATATTGGTATACCATATCATGAAGTAGCTCTGCAACAGGTGTTTGAGCTTTACAAGCATAATATTTTTAACTCTAGTATATTTAGACCAAGTATAGCCTAACGATTGACGATGTTCGTGACAAAAGGCTTGAGTTAACTGAGAACTAAAATCTGATCTTTTCTTTAATTCAACCAAAATCGAAAGTAATTTATTTACAGTTTTTTCATTATAAATTTGATAATTGCCTTTATTTATTTCGTTCGGCTTTAACAGATTTATCTGATTCTAATATCTCAACATAGATGTACTTATGGCGGTCAATTCAATCAATTTTTTTATTGTATATTTCATAAATGATTTTCCTAACAAATCAAATCTTACTGGTTTACGTTGCGTCAAGGTTAGGTAATTTCGATAAATAAATAACCACATCTTTCGGTATTCCTGTTAATATAGGATTTAACAATTATTAGGTGGGTGACAATATGAATGAATTTACTCAAGTATTAACTATTGCTGGTTCTGACTCTGATGGAAGTGCCGGGGCTCAAGCTGATTTAAAAACTTTTATGGCTTGTGGAGTTTACGGAATGTCCGTATTAACTGCTGCAGTTGCTGGTAATTCGTACGGAATACACGATAGCATCAATATGCCATCAAGTTTTATTAACAGTCAAATCAAAGATATTAAAGATGATTTTATTGTTTCAGCTTTCAAAACTGGTATGCTTTCCGATTCTGAAATTATTCACACCGTTGCTGAAGCTATTAAAGACAAACCATTTGGCACTTTTGTACTTGATCCTGTTATCATCACTAAACATGGTGCTATGTTACTAGAGACTGAGGCTTATCAAACTCTAATCGACGAATTATTCCCTCTAGCTGACTTAATCACACCAAATTTCTATGAAGCTCAAAAATTATCTGGTCTAGAATTAAACAATAAAGAAGAAATTGTTAAGGCTGCACATAAATTACGCAATTTGGGTCCAAAAAATATTATGATAAAGGGTGAACATAGCGACGACTCAATTAATGAAGTTGAAGATTATGTTCTACTGGAAGATGGACAATCATTCTGGATCTCTGAACCATATGTTAAAACTGATCACATCAATGGTACTGGTGATACACTTTCATCATGCATTGTTGCAGAAATTGCTAAGGGTCAAAGTATGGAAGATGCCATCAAAACTGCTAAAACATTCACTTATAATGCTATTAAAAATGAAATTGCTGTAGGCCATAAATATGGTCCTATTAACCATTTTATAAAGGATGAGATACAATAGTATTTGTCAGTGAAATTGGAGGTTTATTTATGGTAAGAATAACAAAAATTTCTGCCGGAATTTTATTGCTAATACTATCGATCATTTTAATGATCAAATCAGGCTTTGAGGGCTTCATTGCCGCTCTGGTCGGGACAGGTGCAATTGGTGGTGCTGCCGGAATTTTGATGGCTATCACTTATATTATTGCAGCTGCCATTTATATTTTAACCAACCGAACATACAGTATCGTTCCTGATATTGTAGGATTCGTCATCCTAATCCTCGGTGGTTTGATGGGTCTATTTAATGCCAACATGCCTGGTGCTGGATTTCTAAAAATCTGGGCTTGGGTTGGTATTATTATTGGTGCCATTGATTTGATAATCGTCATTGTTGATATGATCCTCAATCCGGCTTCCGATGAGCCTGAAGATAATCAGTCATCCGATAATAATAATCAATTCAATAATCAACAACCTAACCAATATTATGATCAACAACAGCAATTTAATCAGCCTAACAATTTTAATCAACAAAATTATGGCTATGATCAAAACAATCAGGGTTATAACCAACAAAATCCTAATCAATTTCAACAGCCCCAACAAAATGGGCAGTTTAATCAACCTCAAAGTCAACAATACCGTCCTAATCAGGGTTCTAATCAAATGAATCCGAACCAAAATGGCAATTACAACGGTAATGGCTATAATCAACAGCCTATGAATAATGGTCAAAATAACATGAACAATGGTTATAACAACCCTAATCAAGGCCAATTCAATCAACAATCTATGAACCAGTCTCGAGGTAATTTCCAGCAGCCTCAAAACCAACAATTCCCTAACCAGAACCAGCGTAATAATAATGGTCAAGGTCAATTCAACAATCAGAATCAAAATAATTTTAACCAAAATCAAAATTATGCTCCCAATAATAATCAATCAACACAAAATTTTGGTAATCAAAATAACCAACAACCAAATAATCAAATGCAATTAGGTACACCTCAAGAACCATTCAACCAAAATAACAACGGTAATCGCAATATGACTCGTACTAGAAGTCGCAGTAACCGTTAAACACAAAAGAGCTCTGACAGATAAATATCTGTCAGAGCTCTTTTGATTTGATAAAACATCTTTGTCAATAATGAACAATAAATAATTTTTAAAGAGTTATATTTTAAATATAGAGATATTATCATATAAAATTATTTTCCAATAATAAAAAAATTCATTTATTGACTTGTTACAGTTTCAATCCGTCTTTAAACGCCAATATAAATGGATTTTACCAGCATTGGAAACGGTTTTTTCACAAGTGTAATTCATTGCTTAAAAACTTAATTAATCATATGATAAATTTGTATATATAAGGGATCATATTATCTGTTTTAAGGAGGTTATTAACCATGCTAAATGTTGGTTTAAGCATTGTCTCACTTGCACGTTTTCAGTTTGCAATGACAACTGTCTTCCATTTCTTCTTTGTTCCATTCTCAATTGGAATGGGCTTTTTAGTTGCTATCATGGAAACAATCTATGCTGTTAAAAAAGACAAAGTTTACTTAGATATGGCAAAATTCTGGGGAAAGATTTTTCTTTTAAGTTTTGCTGTTGGTATCGTTACGGGTATTATTCAAGAATTCCAATTCGGTATGAATTGGTCAGAATATTCACGTTTCATGGGTGATGTATTTGGCGCACCACTAGCTATTGAAGCTTTATTAGCATTCTTTATTGAATCAGTCTTTATCGGTATTTGGATGTTCACTTGGGACCGTTTCAGACCTGGTGTCCATGCCTTTATGATTTGGATGACATCAATTGGTACTATGCTATCAGCCATTTGGATTTTGGCTGCTAATAGTTTTATGCAACACCCTACTGGTTTCAAAATTAACAACACTACTGGTCGAGTTCAATTGACTGATTTTGGTGCTGTTATTACTAATCCTCAACTATGGAAAGTCTTTCCACATGTTATCCTAGCTGCCTTTATGACTGCTGCGGTAGTTATTACAGGTATGAGTGCTTGGGGTCTATTACGTAAAAAGAAAAATGAAAACCATTTCTTCAAAACTTCTCTACGTTTTGGCCTTTGGGCAAGTTTAATTTTCGCTATTTTATCAGCTGGGGCTGGTGATTTACAGACACAGCAAATTATCAAAGATCAACCAATGAAATTCGCCGCTACTGAAGGTATCTATAAAGATACTAAGGATCCTGCTGCATGGACCGTTGTCGAAATGATCGATGCTAAGGATCACAAGGCTAGTGGTCAACTAGAGGTTCCTGGCGTCTTGAGTATCTTGGCCTACCACAAATTAAGTGGCTCAGTTAAAGGTATGGATACGATTAACAAAGAGATGCACGCTAAATATGATAAACAATTTGGTAAAAATATGGATTACTACGTTCCACCTAAGACTCTTTTCTGGAGTTTCAGAGTTATGACTGGTATTGATGCCTTGATCATGTTGACTTCGATTGTCGGACTTGTCTTCTCACGTAAGAAGAAAGATACCATTGAAAGTCACAAGTGGATGTTAGTTGTCCTAGGAATCTGTCTTTGGGTTCCATTCATCGGTAACTCAGCCGGTTGGTTCATTACTGAATTCGGTCGTTACCCTTGGATCGTTTATGGACTCTTTACAATTGCTCAAGCCGTTTCACCAACTTCTACAGTTGCTACCTTGCTATTCAGTAATATTGTTTACTTCTTACTCTTCGCATTCTTGGGTGGCGTCATGGTTTGGTACAGCAGACAAACACTTCACCATGGTCCATATTATGAAGAAGCTGACTCCAAACAAAATGTTGATCCATTTGCAAAGGAGGCCTTTGGAAAATGACACTAAGTACATTATGGTTTATCGTAATCGGGCTTCTATTTTCAATCTTCCTCTTCATGGAGGGATTTGACTTTGGTGTAGGAATGTCAACCAGATTCTTAGCCAAAGATGAACAAGAGAGAGCTGCTATCATGTCGACTATCGGACCTCATTGGGACGGTAACGAAACTTGGTTAGTTACTGCTGGTGGTGCAATGTTTGCTTCCTTGCCCCTCTGGTATGCCTCACTATTTTCAGGTTACTATATCCTCTTCCTACTAGTCCTAGTTGGCTTGATTCTTCGTGGAGTTTCCTTTGAATTCCACAAGCACGCTGAAACTAAAGGCGGTAAAAACATTTGGATGTGGACCTTCTTTGTTGGTAGCATCCTGCCCCCATTCTTCTTATGTATGATTCTTTTAAGTATGGTCCAAGGTATCCCTATGAATGCTAATGGTGATGCTTTTCCTAAGTTCTTTGATGTTGTTAACCTACTATCAGTCGTTGGTGGTGTAGCAGGTGTGCTCTTATCACTTGTACATGGTTTAAACTTCATCAGATTAAGAATGGAAGGACCACTACGTGATCGTGCTCGTCAATTAAACAAGATTTTATATCCCATCCTATTCCTTGGTGAAGTAGTCTTTGCAGTCCTTGTATTCTTACAAACAGACTTCTTTACTAAGAGATTTGTATCTTCATTAATCATCACAGCCTTAATTGTTTTATTCTCATTATTGGGCTACTATGGAGTCCTAAAGAATAGAGAAGGTTGGAGCTTTGCTGGTAGTGGATTGTCACTAAGTATGGTCATCGTTCTATTATTTAACGGACTATTCCCCCGTGTCATGATTGCTACAAATCCAGCCCACAGTATTTTGATCAAGAATGCCGCTAATTCACAATATACGCTGACAATTATGACAATTGTTGCCTGCATTTTAGTACCGATCGTGGCAATCTACTTCATTTGGTCATACACTCTATTTACAAAGAGAATAAATCCAAGAGAAAATACGGTGAAATATTAATGATTGATAAGCGTTTATTTCGCTTACCAGGAACAAAAAAACTCTTAATAATGCTTGCAGGATTAACTCTCTTGCAAGCATTTGTTGTTTTATTCCAAGGTAAGTATTTAGCAGAAGCACTAGTTAATTCATGGGAACAAAAGTCACTGCAAACAATCATCTATCCGATGGTTTTGTTTGCCGTGGCCTTTTTGCTCCGACATTTCTTTAATCTAATCAATACCAAAATCGTTGAAAACTATGCCAGTAAAACTTCCGAAAATATCCGTTCACAGTTATTAGATAAGGTTTATAACGCTGGTCCTGAAATGATTTCTGAAGAAGGAACCGGCAGTTTAGTCACTTCTTCATTAGATGGAATTGATTTGGTAGAAAATTATTTCAAATTGATCTTCACCAAATTAATGAATATGTCGATCATTCCTCCAGTTTTATTAGTTTATATTTATTTTCAAAATATCGCTTCTGGTATCACTTTGACGATTATTGTTCCTTTAGTAATCTTATTTATGATTATTTTAGGTTTAGCTGCCCAATCCAAAGCTGATGCTCAGTATAAACAATATACAATTCTTTCCAATCACTTCTTAGATGCACTTCGTGGCCTACCCACATTAAAAATGTTAGGTCTAAGTAAGCGCTACGCTAAGAATATTTATACCGTAAGTGACGAATATCGCCGTCGGACCATGAATACCCTCAGAATTGCTATCTTATCGACTTTCGCTCTCGATTGGCTAACTACCCTCGGGATTGCTATTTTGGCCGTATTCTTAGGTTTAGGACTGATTAACAACAGTTTTCCACTCTTCCCGGCTTTAGTCACTTTAATCTTAGCTCCAGAGTATTTTTTACCTTTACGAGATTTCTCTAATGATTATCACGCCACCTTGAATGGTAAAAATGCTTTAAATTCTATTTTTGAAATTCTAGACCGACCAAGCACTGCTAAAGATGATACTTTGGTTGATTTCGAATGGGATGAAGATTCTCAAGTTGACGTCAAAAACCTTCAATTCACTTACAAAGGTGTTGGTGATAACGAAGTCAGTCTTAATATTGACCAACTAAAATTAGCTGGTTACCAAAAAATTGGAGTTATTGGTAAATCAGGTTCTGGTAAAACAACTTTAATCCGGGCGATTGGTGGTTTCTTAATGCCTGATCAAGCTGACATTAAAATCAATCAACAAACTGTTGCTAATTTTAAACAAGCCAATTGGCAAAATAAATTAACTTTTTTACCACAGTCACCTTATTTATTTGCTGGTTCGATTGCACAAAATATTGCTTTCTATCGTCCTGATGCTTCAATGAATGAAATAAAAAAAGCCGCACAGGCGGCCGGTCTACAAGATTTTATTGATATTCTATCATCTGGCTACGACACTCAAATTGGTGAGGGTGGTCGTGGGATTTCCGGTGGTCAGCAACAAAGAATTATGTTGGCCCGGGCCTTTCTTGCCAATGATCGTCATGTTTTGATTTTTGACGAACCAACCGCCCATTTGGATATCGAAACCGAATATGCTCTAAAAAAACCGATGGAAAAACTTTTCCAAAATCATTTAGTTATTTTCGCTACACATCGTCTCCACTGGATCAAAGAAATGGATTATGTCATCGTTATGGACAATGGCGAAATTGTTGAACAAGGTACACCTGTAAAGCTTAGTAGTCATAACGGTGCCTACTCCAAACTTATTAAAAATATGCGAGGTGATCAACTATGAATTTCTTTAAAACATTCAAGTTTGATACGTGGGTCAAACCTTATATCAAACAATACAAGGGACTGCTGATCACCGCCCTTATTTTGGGACTATTTACTTCATTCTGTGCTGCCGCACTGATGTTTACCTCTGGGTATACGATTGATAAAGCTGCCACTCATCCAGTTAATATCCTTTTAATTTATGTACCAATTCTCTTAACCAGAGCTTTTGGGATCGGTCGGCCAGTTTTCAAATACGTCGAACGACTTAAAAGTCACAATTGGGTTTTACGAGTCACTTCCGATTTGAGAACCAGACTTTACAAAACTTTGGAGAGTGATGCTTCTTTCTTCAACGAACACCACAAGGCTGGTGACATTATGGGACTATTGTCAGAAGATATCAGTCACTTACAAAACCTTTACTTACGGACCGTTTTCCCAACTGTTATTTCTTATTTGCTAACAATTATCGGTTCAATTGCTTTAGGTATCTTCAATCCATCCTTTGGATTTTTCGTCTTTTTACTGCTCTTCATTGAGGTATTCTTAGTCCCATTACTTTCCGTTACCATCGAAAGTGCCCGACGTGCATATCAAAAAGAAGTTAAGAGTGATCTCTATGTTCAATTAACTGATAATATTCTCGGCGTTGATGATTGGGTAATTTCTGGACGTAAAGCTGACTTTAAAAACCTTACAACCGAAAACATTCATAATCTCGATCAATCAAAGAATAAATCTAAGGCTTTTAGACGCAATCGTGACTTTGGACTACAAATCATTTTCGCAGCTATTGCCATCTGTTTTTTGATTTTTACTAATCTAACGATGACCCATAACCAAGCACAAGCTAACTTCGTTGCGGCGGTAGTTTTAGCCATCTTCCCACTCTCCGATACAATTATTCCGGTCAGTCAGGGTTTTGAAGAATGGCCTGTTTATAAGGATTCAATCAACCGTTTGAACACTATAAAACCAATTCCAAATACTTTACCTAAACAAGTTGAATTAAAACCCAATAATTTTAAATCAATTTCAATTAATAACATTACTTTTGAATATGATTCTGACTCACCAATCTTAATCAAGAACTTTTCCCAACAGATTCAAAAGGGTGAAAAATTAGCACTTTTGGGCCCAAGTGGTATCGGTAAAACTACGATTTTACAATTGATTCTGGGTGACCTTTCGCCTCAACAAGGACAAATTCAAATCAATGATTTAGATATTTCACAAGTTCAAGAAAAACGTGACCAATTATTCTCTGTTCTTAACCAAAAACCATTTCTCTTCAATACTACTTTAATGAACAATGTCAGACTTGGTAACGAAACTAAATCTAATATTGAAGTTAAGAAAGCTATTGAACGTGTTGGTTTAAAAGACCTAGTTGAATCATTGCCTGACAAATACAACACTGTTGTGGGTGAAAATGGTTCCCGTTTCTCTGGTGGTGAACAAGAGCGAATTGCCTTAGCCAGAATCCTCTTACAAGATGCTCCTGTTGTCTTGCTTGATGAACCAACGGTTGGGCTTGACCCAATCACCGAGAATGATCTACTAGAAACATTCTTTGACGTCTTACATAATAAAACTATCATTTGGGTAACTCACCATTTACAAGGTATCAGTCATGTTGACCATGTTGTTTTCATGAACAGTGAAAAAATCGAAATGGAAGGTTCACCTAAAGAACTATACAAATCAAATCAACATTTCCAAGAATTATATCGCATGGATCAAGGGTTATAGGCGTTATAACGGTACACAAAAAAAGAGAGCAGTCAACTGCTCTCTTTTTTTGTGGGTTTTTAATGTCCAACGATACCGTTAATTGTACCAATACCACTCTGTAACATTGATTTTTCAGATAACTTGTTTAGTTCATTAATATATTCATTTTGTTGGACAGTAAAATGATATTGTTTTTTTAAAGCCATTTGTTGAAATTGATAGTTCATTTCACTAATTGCATCAGAAATTTGCTTATATTTTTGTGAATCCTTTTCAGGTTGATTAATTTTATTATAAGCAATTTGAATTTGATTTTTAACCGCCATTGAATCAGCAACCGATTGATTCATCTTCCCTAACAAACTATTAATTTGTTCAAGTGTTTCTAATTTTTTCTGTTGATTCATTATATATTCCCCTAGTAAAAAGTGATTCCAGTATGCCAGCTTCAACTCATCCAAAATCAGCTAATCCGATTAACTAATTTCTTAACCACCGCTGTAATAACTTTTCGACTCATATTATTTGGCAATCTATCCAATTCATTCAATGCATGCTGTGTATATTGTCGAGCGATAACCTTAGTTTGATTCAAATAGCCATCTTCAATTACTATGTTGGCAGCTTGGGAATCATCATCTTCATTCAACTTATCCTTCGATAAGATAGCTACTAATTTCGAATTATTGTCTTCTAATCCCAGAATATAAGGTAATGAATAAACACCATTTTTCAAATCTTCATGCACTGGTTTCCCAATTTGAGCTGAACTACTGAAATCAAGAATATCATCAATAATTTGAAAGGCCATTCCGATGTCATAACCGATTGCTTTACAACGATCAATCAATTCCTGATTACCACCACTGACGATTGCCCCCATTGTTGCACTCAAACTGAACAGTTCTGCCGTTTTACCGGAAATTTCTTTAAGATACATTTCCTTAGTCGAATTGACATTGAAATTGATCAACATCTGATCCAATTCACCAAGTAAAATTTTCTTCATACTCAAGGCATTTCGAAGAATATCGGTATTCGATTCTAAATTCTTCGAAATCAATTCAAAGTAGAGCGTGAACATATAATCGCCAGCGTAGATAGCGTTCCGACGACCATATTTAGTATGAATCGTTGGTTGAGATCTACGGAGTGGTGAATCATCAATAACATCATCATGAACTAATGTTGCTACATGCAGGATTTCTAAGGAAGCAGCCAATGGCAATAATTCCTCGATTTTTTTCTTCTCTTCACCAAAATCACTAAATAAAAGGAAAAAGGCTGGTCGAAGCATTTTCCCACCTGAAGTTAGATCAACTATCATCGAACTGATTTCAAGATTGTTGACCTGCACCATACTATGAATATATTCCGTTGTTAAATCGAGTTTCTTCCCTAGTTGAGGATAACTTTTCCAAATTGAGTTCGCCATAAAATATCTAATACCCCTGTATCACTTTGTTGTATTCCAAAATAATTCTATAATAGAAACTATCAAATCCAAAGGACTGATTTTCTTGAAACCATCTGTATTTTTCGAACTTGTTGAAATTAAAGCTAAAACTGCTAGTGTTTTTCCCTTTTTAATGGGAACATTGTACTCATATTATCACTGGCACGCTATTAACGCCCTTGATTTAATTCTGTTTTTTATTGCCATGTTTTTATTCAATATGGCCGTTGATATTAACGATAACTATTGGGATTATAAAAATGCCACTGGTGATGAAAGTTTTCGCCGTGGCACCAATGTTATCGGAGTTAATAATTTGAATATCCATATGATCGGTTGGATCGATTTTTCATTCACTGCCATTGCCGCCATCATTGGTCTATTCATCGTTTCCCGTACTGGCTTGCCATTGTTATACCTTGGTTTATTCTCATTTGCCGTCGGATTTTGCTATGCTGGCGGACCTTGGCCCATTAATCGTGGTCCGCTTGGCGAATTTTTCTCCGGTTTTACCATGGGATACGTCATTTATTTAATTGCTATTTATATCAACGTTGTCAATAATCCTGCTATTGTTTTAGATTTTAAATTTTACGGTGACGCACTCTTGTCATCGCTTTTAACCGTCTTCGCTATTTCCAATTTACTTTTAGCCAACAATATTGCTGATTACAAGGAAGATATTGGATTGGGACGTAAAACTCTAGTCTATTATCTTGGTAAAGCTAATTCGATTTTCATTTTAAAATCATTATATGTTTTGGGTTATTTAGCACTATTATGTTCTGTTATTCTCGGCCTATTACCAAAGCTCATGCTTTTAACCTTCTTGGTTACTCCAATTGTTTATAAAAATGCCAAAGCCTTCAGTAAAAATCCTATCAAGAAACAAACTTTCCCCTTGATCATTAAGAACCTTTTACTGATAACTTTGACAGAAACAGTAACCTTTATTTTAGGTGTTATCTTTAATTTTTAACATCATCCAAGATACCAGCAAATTTATAAGTATCTTGAGCAATCATCAATTCTTCATTTGTTGGAATCGTGTAGGCGGCAATCTTAGAATCATCTGTTGTTATTTTGATTTCCTTGCCTCGAACTTGATTGTTTTCATTGTTGATCTTGAGTCCCATGAATTCAAATCCTTTCAGGATATCTTCACGAACTTCGGCAGAGTTTTCTCCTACACCAGCGGTAAAGGCGATTACATCAACTCCACCCATTTCGGCAATATATGAACCAACGAATTTAATAATGCGATTACGATACATTTCTAATGCCAATTTAGCTCGTTGATTAGTATCTTCGTTCGCTTCAATATCACGCATATCCGCTGAAACACCGGAGATTCCTAATAAACCTGACTTATGGTTTAATATGTCGATCATATCTTGCATATCAGTTAAGCCGAGTTTTCTCATCAAATATGGCAAAATTGAAAAGTCAATATCACCACTTCTAGAACTCATCATGATACCAGCTAAAGGAGTAAATCCCATTGAAATATCATAGGCCTTACCATTCTTAATAGCACTGATTGAGGCACCGCTGCCCAAATGAAGTACGATAACATTCTTATCCTGAATTCCACCGTCAACAATACTTTCTAAACGTTGTGCGATATAACGATGACTTGTACCATGAGCGCCGTAACGGCGAACATGGTATTTTTTGTAGTCATCCATATCGATACTATACATATAATTTACTTTTGGCATATCAACGAAGAAGGATGTATCAAAAACAGCCACCTGAATGGCTCTGGGAACTAATTTTTTAAAGACATTAATATAATAAGCTTCAATTTTATTATGTAACGGAGCATATTCTGACAATGCTTCAATTTTTCGTAAATTTTCTTCAGTAACGATTTCAGACTTCTTAAATTCTTCACCACCGGCAACAACTCGATGACCGAAAGCTACAATATCCTCAAAGCGTTGAATAATATTCATATCTTTTAAAGCATCCAAGATAGACAATACGGCAACATCATTTGATTTAATTGCTTCCTCACGTTCAATCTTTTTACCGTTATATTTTAATTTGAATATAGCCTTAGGGCTACCTAAGCGATCAATCATACCAGAAGCAATTGTTGTTTTTTCAGGCATTTCAAAAAGTTTCCACTTCAACGTTGAACTACCTGCGTTTATAGCCATTATCTTCATACAAAAACTCTCCTTTTTTGGTCTAGGTATTCTCTTCAAATAGCTTTATACCAGACTTTACACCGCTATAAAAAAATGCTACTCTTTAGTAACTATTATAAGTCTTTTTATGGGGGAATTCATTCGTGAAATTTTTAGACATGCTACGCAAAATTGATGAGAAACCAGAGCAACCATCCACACCCGCTCCTGACTCTCCTAAAAAGGACGAAAATCCGAAGCAAAACGCTACGGCACAATCAAATTCTGACACAACAGCTGTGGTCGAATCTGACAGGAAGGAAGAAAATCTTCCAGTGTCTGTTCATGATAAACGCTTAAATATTGAAGAACAAATGAACGGTTTATCACACCAATATGCACAATTGAGAAATGATCTCAAAACAAATCTTTTCACTGAAAAAGACGATTTTGAAACTAAAAAAGAAACTCTAGACAAATATCTTCGTACTCTCAAACGTGATGAAAAAGAATCAAATGATAAACTTGCTGATACCAAAGCACAAAACGATGATGCTGCTAAAGAACATCTTGCTAGTGTTAATGCTGATCGTAAAGAACAAGAAGAAAATCTTGCTAAACTACAATCACAACTAAACGAATTGAACTCCACAATCAATACTAAGACAGCCAAATTAGAATCTCTACAAAGCGATCTTGCTAAGAACGAACAATCTGAAGCAGATATGTCTACTTCAATCAAAGAAGAAAAAGACTTACAAAAAATGCTTTCTTTGATGGAAGACCAAAAGAATTCTATCAACACTCTTTACGATCAAAGAAAAGATCTTAAGAGTCAAATCAACAATGCCCAAGAGGATATCACTAAGCTTAACGGCGATGCTGATGAACTTAATACTAATATTAGTAAAGTAAACAATCAAATTAATGATTTCAAACAAAAGGCTCATGAAATCGAAGACAAGATGAAGAGTGATCACAATTACCGAATCGAAACTATTGCTGGTTTGGAACGTCATATTCAAAGTCTTGGTGAAGAACATTCTAAGATCGATGGCGAACTTGGTGAGATCAATGACAACATTTCTTACATTGGTAAGTACATCAAAGATGTTTTCCATTCAGCTTACTTAGTTCGTGATGTTTATCTTAACAAAGATAAAGAATATTACGTTGCTGCCGATGATTTTAATTCTGATGCCGCTAAGAATGATCTTTTTGGAATGGTCAACTATCTTGAAACAAAGCTTCAAAAACCAGTTACTATCGTTTCAAGTTTCTACAGTAACCATATTCACGAAATCATCGATACTAAGGCTAAGAAAGATCATCTAGCAATTCCTAATGTAGTAAATCTATTTGATCAATTGCAAACTAGTCCTAACCCTACTGATAAGAAGGTTACTATTCCTGAAAACGATAGTTGGGTAACTAGAACTGATGTTGAATCTCAAGATACTTTCATCTACGACCAAAAACAAACTCTTCTCATGACTGTTGAATATTTTGACAAGTTGATTGATCGTATTAACTACTATAAGAATGAACAAATTGTTAAAACCAACATTTACAATGGTGACGGTCAACTATCATCAACTCAAAACTTTAATAAAAACAATGAATTAGCTGATCAAAATTTCTATAGAACCGATGGTTCAATTGTTCTAACTGTTATCTTCGAAAAGAATAACGCTATTAGTTATCAACTATTCGACAAAAACGGTCTACTAGAACATGACTTCAATGAAAAATCAGAACTTATCACATGGTGGCTAAAGAGTATCTCACCAAACACTGAAAATTCAGTCTTCGTTGGTAATAATTCTGATCTTCTCTATCAATTAATCATGAACGTTAATAGTATTTCTAGTGATAATACAATTCGTCTACTACAAGATGTTGTTAAAAATATCGACGCTGTAATTGATCTACTTGATAAAAATAGTGATATCAAAGACATCTTCGTTCAAACTGACGATGATCTTCACGAAATCGAAAATAAGACAAACCGAGATATCAGTGTTAGTGTAATTAATACAACAAGTAACGGTATGTTATCTCTTCCAGAATCATTAAAAATTTAGACTAATTTAAAACGCTCATTCATGAGTGTTTTTTTCTAATTATTGTGAAAGTGAAAAAAACTATGAAAACTATATCTATTATCGTTCCGTGTTTTAATGAAGAGGAAACCATTAATATTTATTATGACGCTATGACAAAGTTGAAGGAAGAAACTAACAAGTTTAATTTCGAATATTGGTTTGTCGATGATGGATCAAAAGATCGTACCTACTCTATTTTAAAAGAGCTCCAAAAAGAACATAGTGATGAAGTACATTTTATTTCCTTCTCACGTAACTTCGGTAAAGAATCAGCTTTATATGCCGGACTAAATGAAGTAACCGGTGATTATACTGCCGTTATGGACGTTGACCTTCAAGATCCACCTGAAATGCTTCCTGAAATGTTCGATATGCTTGAAGAAGGCGAATATGATTGTGTCGGAACTGCACGTGCAGATCGTGATGGTGAGAACAAAATTATTTCTTTCTTCTCAAACAGTTTCTATAAAGTGATCAATAAAATGTCACAAACAAAAATTATTCCTGGTGCTAGAGATTATCGCTTAATGACCAAGCAAATGGTTGATGCAATTAAATCGATGACCGAATACAATCGTTTTTCTAAAGGTATCTTCAGTTGGGTCGGTTTCAAAACCAAATATTTACCTTACAAAAATCGTGAACGTTCAGCTGGGTCTACTTCTTGGAACTTCTGGAAATTATTAAAATATGCTGTAACTGGCATCGTTGATTTCTCTGAAGGTCCTTTAATGTTTGCCACTTGGATGGGAACAATTTTCTCCCTCACTTCTATTGTTGCAATTATTGCTATTATCATCAGAAAATTCGTTAATCCTCTCAGCAGCGTAAACGGCTGGGCTTCAATGGTTTCACTTATTCTTTTGATTGGTGGTATTCAATTACTCTGTATTGGTATTTTGGGAGAATATATCGGGAAAATCTTTTTGGAAGTAAAGAAGCGTCCAATTTATATCGTTAAAGATAAAAAATAACAGCAGAGTTAATTTATCGTGACTTCGTTCTAACATCACGATAAATTACCTACTTTTTTTATTCTCAAAAACCGCCAAAGTATAAATGTTATCGCATGATAAACCATATACACTAAGATATAATGTATACGAATAGACCAAGGGATGGGTTAAAAATATGAATGTACGGGATCAACAAGCTGAAAATACTAAAAATGCAATTTTAAAAGTTGCTGCTGAAATGTTTCTTTCACAAGGTTATCAGGCCACCTCAACTCGAAAAATTGCTCAAGAATTAAATATTACACAGCCAAATATGTATCACTATTATAAAAATAAAAAAGTCCTCTATATTAAGTCCATTGAATATGCCGTTAGCGGCTTTAGTGACCATTTATTGGAGGCTTATAATGATCATAAAGACTTACCATTTGAGGAACTGCTGCTGTATATCTCACAATATATGATTGGCAATTTTCGAATCAATTATTTCATTATGAGAAATGATATCGAGAACTTTTTCACGGATGAGGAACGCAAAAATCTCAGTAAAAACTGGGATGGCGGTTATTATAAAATTCTGTTTAATATTTTCCAATCACATAAAAACGAACTGCGTTCTGACCTTGCTATACCAGTACAAGTTGGAACTTTTTTAACGATGTTACTCCCTTACATTGAATATAACGATGCCAAAAGGAAGCGCAATATTGCTAATCTCAAAACGGTTATCAATATTTTTATCAATGGCGTCAAGAAAAACTAGGAGTCTGCCATGGAATTTTTAACCCTTTTAGCATTAATGCTTTTTTTAACACTGATCGTCAGCCACATTTTCAATAAACTCAATCTCCCTGCAGTCGTTGGTCAATTGATTCTAGGAGTTATCTTGGGCAAAGGTGTCTTGAACATTGTTAGACCAACTCATGAGGTTGAACTATTTGCCGATATTGGAGTTATTCTATTAATGTTTTTGGCCGGCTTGGAAAGTGACCTAAAATTATTACGCAAACATCTTTTACCAAGTATTAATGTCGCTATCTGTGGGGTTATTCTTCCAGTTGCTTTAACATTAGGTACTGCCCTTATTTTCGGAATTAATCTAAAAGAAAGTATTTTTATGTCCGTAGTTTTTGCTGCTACCTCCGTTTCAATTTCTGTAGAAGTTCTCAAAAGTTTAAATTACCTATCGAGTACTTCGGGAACGGTTATTCTAGGTGCCGCGGTTGCTGATGATATTCTAGCGATTTCAATTTTGAGTGTGATGTCTGGAACTTTAACAGGTAATTTTTCACTCAACAAACTTTTACTTTTATTAGGTCTTTGGATTTTCTTCGCTGTTTTAGTCGTTGTACTTCATAAATGGGTTATCCCCGAATTAATGAAACTATCGGAATATGTCGAGGCTACTCATGCGCCAACAATTTTTGCATTGGTCATTTGTTTTGTAATGGCTTATGTTGCCGATAAAGTCCAGTTAGATTCCGTTCTAGGAGCCTTTGTTGCCGGTATCGCTGTTTCCAACTCGAACGATTACAATAAAAAAATCAGTCAGAATATCGAAATGATTGGTTACGCTGTTTTTATTCCTATTTTCTTTATCAGTATTGGTTTGAATCTAGAATTCACTAGTTTTATTCATAATTTCTGGCTAATAATTCTCTTTACCCTCACAGGAATTATCGGAAAACTCTTAGGCGCCGGATTCGGAGCTCGAATTTCTGGTTTTGATATGAAGGACTCTTATGTGATCGGTTCGGGTATGATATCACGTGGTGAAATGGCCTTAATTGTTGCTCAAGTAGGCTATGGCGTCCATTTATTATCTGAAGAATACTATTCTACAGTCATTATTAGTATCATTTTAATCACGATTATTGCACCATTTTTCCTAAAACACTCAATTAGTAAAAATCCTTTGTAGCATATGGTTTCCTCTAAATTGCTGAACGATATATAATGATAACGTAAACATCTAATTTAGGTACAGAAGGAGAAGGTTAATTATGGCACACATTTTAGTACTAGGCGCTGGCTATGGTGGTTTAAGAGCTGCTCGTGATTTAGCTAAAGACACCCCAGCCGGAACACAAATTGATTTGATTGATAAAAATGAAAAACATGTTGAAAAAACAGCTTTACACACTATTGCAGCAGGAACTAACCGCGCCGATGCAGTAAGTTTTGACGTCCGTTCAGTTCTTCCTTCAAATGTTAACTTCATCAAAGCAACTGTTTCTAAACTCGATTTAGATAACAAAACAGTTGAATTCTCTGACCACGATGATATTCAATATGACTACATCGTTGTTTCATTAGGTTTCCGTTCTGAAGACTTCGGACTTGAGGGCGCTAGTGAGAATGCCTTGATCCTTCAAGACCTTGAAACAGCTCAAAATATTTATAAAAAGATAAATGAAAACATTGCTAATTATAAAAAATCACAAGACCCTGCCGACTTAAGTATCGTTGTCTGTGGTGCTGGTTTTACCGGTGTTGAAATTCTTGGTGAATTAGTTGATACCGTTAAGATTCTCAAAGCCAAATATGAGGTACCTGAAATCAAAGTTACTTGTCTAGAAATGGCCACAAGAATTTTGCCTATGTTTGATGAAAATCTTGCTAGCTATGCCGTTGATTATCTCGACAAGAATGGTATCAAACTTTTAACTGGAGCTAAGATTAAGAAGATCGAACCTAAGTCTGTTATCTACATGGATGGCGATACTGAAAAGAGTGTTGCTGGTAGTACAATTCTTTGGACTGTTGGTGTCAGTGGTAGTGACGTTATTAATAATTCAGGTATCGAGGCTCGTAGAAATCGTGTTATGACAACTGAGTTTTTGAATCTTGAAGCACATCCAGAAGCTTTCTTTGTTGGTGATGATTCAGCTATTATTCCTAAGGGTGCAGAACGTCCTTATCCAACAACAGGTCAATTAGCTACTGCTGAAGGTGCTGGTGCTGCCTTTAATATCTCTGCCGCATTAAATGGCAAAGAATTGAAACCATTCCTTTACCACTCAATGGGAACAGTTGCTTCATTAGGTCAAAATCATGGTATTGCTGAAATTACCGATAAGAACCTTAAATTCAAGGGCCCAATCGCTTCTCTACTCAAACATCTATCAGCTGATCGTGGAATTATGGAAATTGCTGGTATTAAAACTGCTATTAAAAAAGGAACTATTTAATTAATCTAAAAAAACTCCCTGAGGGAGTTTTTTTTTGCTTTTTTACAAATTGTCTGGTCATCTGTTCTATTTCTCACTTCATTAATTGAACCTTTTGATTTAAATTTTTTCATATCTTATACTTATCCTTGTAAACACAAGGGGTGTAAACTATGGCAATTAAAAAAAATCAGATCTGTGCAATTTGTGGCAACCGTTTCACATTAATGGAAGGTTTATTTCTGCGAGATTTAAGTGACTTGTTAAAAGAGCAAGTTTTAAAAACCAATAGTTATGCCAAAGAATCATCATTTATTTGCTTAAAAGATATGCAAAAATTACGACTCGCCCGAATGCAAACTATTATTGATCAGGACTTAAAAGTCGATCAAGACATGGGTGCTAAACTCCAACGAGAACTTGAAAAGGACACCTATGTTATTACTAATATCAATGATACAGTTTATGGAAAAAGAACGACCGGTCAAAGATTAGCTGATGCTGTGGCCAAATTTGGTGGTAGTTGGGGCTTCATCATTACCTTCGTCGTTATCCTAGTTGTTTGGATGACGATCAATATCGTGCACCTCTTTGGCATTAATTTTGATCCCTATCCATTTATACTACTTAATCTATTTTTGAGCTGTGTGGCCGCCATACAAGCTCCTATCATCATGATGAGCCAGAACCGTTCCGCTGAACGTGATCGTTTTGACTCTGAAAATGATTATAAGACCAATATGAAATCTGAAATGGAAATTCGTATCCTACATCAAAAACTCGACCAGTTAAATGAAGTCCAATGGCCCCATATTCTCGATATTCAAAAGATGCAAATTGAAGTTTTAAGTGAAATCGAAAATGAGATTCAATCGTTAAAAACTAATAATGAACCTAAACGTGATCGAAATACGCGTCACCCCCAAAAATAAAAGACTCCTTAAGGGGTCTTTTATTTTTTATTTAGGCCAAACTTAATGATTCTTGTTTGATACCGACTTGATTCTTGAAAAGTTTCTTTAAGCCAGTAATAATTACAACACCAACAATTGAAACAAAGATTATCGTGAAAATCACACCAAATAATTGTAAGCCTAGTAATTTCAAACCTCCGCCATAAAATAAACCATTAGTTATAACATTGTTATTGACGGATTTAGTTGCGAACAATCCAACACAAATTGAACCAATTATCCCACTGACACCATGACATCCGAAGATATCTAAATAATCATTCAAATGCAATTTATATTTCAAATAATTCATAAAATAATAACTACCCAAAGCGGATATTATCCCGATAATAAAAGAACCCCAAATAGTTACATACCCAGTTCCCGGAGTTATCCCAACTAAGCCACAGATACTTCCGGTACAAATACCACTTAAAGTAACTTTTGATTTAAAAATTTCTTCCAATACGATCCAAGTTATCAAAGAGGAACAAGCCGCTATCGTGGTAGTAAAAAATGCATTAATTGCCTGTGAACTAACACTTAGAGCACTGCCGGCATTGAAGCCATACCAACCGATCCAAAGTAAAACAGTTCCCATCAAGATCCATAAAGGATTTCCTTGTACTTGTTCATTATTATATTTATATGGTTCTCGCAAAGTCACTGCTAAAATCAATGCTGTAATACCAGCATCTATATGGATCACCGTTCCCCCAGCAAAATCAAGTACGCCCATTTTGGCTAAGAAACCGGTTGAAGACCAGACGATATGAGCCAAAGGATAATAGATAAACAATGACCATAAAATCACAAATAAAATAATAAACCTGATTCTGACCCGACTAGCGACCGCCCCTAAAAATAGTGCCGGTGTCAAAATAGCAAACATCATCTGAAAGAGTGCATAAACTGAAGTTGGTAATCCCGTTGTGCCATACGTAGACGATAAGTCTATCCCGGACAGAAATAAATGTTTAAAATCACCAATGATCCCTAAAGTATTACCTTCAAATGAAACTGAAAACCCTATGACAATCCATAATAAACCCGCTAACCCGAACATAAGAAAACTATTAAATAAAATTCTAGTTACGTCTTTGTGTGGGACGAATCCACTATAAAAAACAGCTATTCCTGGAACCATTAACCAGACCAATATTGACGAAAGTATCATAAACACTATATTCATAGTCATCACATTCTTTTCATTCAAAGTTTTCTTGTTGTTTTCAGTATTGTATTACGTTTTTTATTTCATGTATACCAATTAAACTTTTAAAAATCATAATTATTTTTAAATATCCTGTTAAACCTTATAATAGATTTTGTATAAACAGATTTTTTATTGAAGGAGGTTCCCATGGAAAAGAGAATGTCATCATTATCAACTTTGGGGATGCTGATAACCCTAGGTATTGTTTACGGGGATATCGGAACTTCACCTCTCTATGTTATGAATTCAATTATCAATAATGCCGGAACGATGGCTGATGCTAAACCAGAATATATTCTCGGCAGTGTTTCATTGATTTTTTGGACCTTAATGCTTATTACCACAGTCAAATACGTTTTAATAGCCATGAAGGCCGATAATAACAGTGAAGGTGGTATCTTTGCCCTTTATGCGTTAGTTCGCACCCGAGGAAAATGGTTGATTATTCCTGCTCTAATTGGTGGTTCCGCTCTTTTAGCAGATGGAACCTTAACCCCAGCTGTAACGGTAACTTCTGCTATTGAAGGTATCAAGGGGCAGCAATTTGGAAATATTATCTTTTCAAATAAACAGTCCGTGGTTTTAATTATTGTTTCCATCATTCTTTTATCAGTTTTCATTATTCAAAAATTTGGTACTGAAAAAATTGGTCGTTCTTTTGGGCCCATTATGTTAGTCTGGTTCGGTTTCATTGGGGTAACTGGACTTCTCAATCTAACCAATAATTTAAGTGTCTTAAAAGCCCTCTCACCTGTCTATGCGGTCAAAGTTTTGTTCAGCCCTGATAATAAAGTTGGTATCTTTATTCTGGGAAGCGTCTTTCTAGCAACAACTGGTGCTGAGGCTCTTTATGCCGATATGGGACAAGTTGGTAAACATAATATTTATGCTACTTGGCCTTTTGTCTACACAATGTTAATGCTAAATTATTTTGGCCAAGCTTCCTGGGTTATTTCTAATTATCAAAATAAACAGTTTAACCAAATTTCTGGGATCAATCCTTTTTATGAAATGTTACCTGGAGATTTCAAAATTTTTGCCATTATTATCGCTACTATGGCTGCTATCATCGCTTCTCAAGCCCTCATAACTGGATCTTATACCTTAGTTCAGGAAGCAATTGGACTTAAAATTTTACCTCGTTTAAAGGTTAAATTTCCTGGTAAAGTTCAAAGCCAGCTTTATATCGAATCAGTCAACTGGATGTTATGTGCTATAACGGTCAGCATCGTCTGGGGCTTTGGTACTTCTGAACACATGGAAGCCGCTTATGGTTTAGCCATCACGATGACTATGCTAATGACGACCATCTTGCTCCATCAATTCTTAATTATGAAAAAGCATCCGATAGTCGCTAATATCTTCTTAGTAATTTTCTTTGCACTAGAGAGTCTCTTCCTACTTTCAAGCTTAGTCAAATTCATTCATGGTGGTTATGTTACCGTTATAATCACTCTAGCTATCTTGGCCATCATGGTCATTTGGTACTTTGGAAACAAGCGTCGTGATGCTTATCTTGCTGAAAGCGAAAATGTTTCTCTGCTAGACTTCATTCCCCAATTAGAGAAATTAAGTACTGATGAGAATATTCCAACTTACGCTACCAATCTGGTTTATATGATCAAAATGGGGCCAAACTATTCCATCAAACGTTCTAGTGTTTACTCGATTTTAGATCAGGATCCTAAACGAGCTAAGGTTTATTGGTTCATCACCGTTAATCAAACTAGTGCACCTTATGAATGTAATTACACGATCGACATGATGAATACCAGAAACGTCGTCAATGTCCACTTAAACCTTGGTTTTAAGAAGTCTCAACACGTTAATATTTATATCCGGCAGATCATTAATAGCCTTTTGGATCAAAATATCATTGACGATCAAACACCAACCTATTCGATTGTTCCTAAACGTCGTGTTGGTTCTTTCAAATTTGTCATTCAAAATCAACAATTTCAAGACTTGGGCGCACAAGAATATATGGGCAATCTTGACCGCTTCCTGATTGGTGGACGGTTACTTTTGCAAAATATCACCTTGCCACCAGCACTTTGGTATGGCTTGGAATTCAGTGATGTCGTTGAAGAAAAAGTACCTTTATTCCTTGGTAACCACACTGATCAATATTTAGCTGAAGGTAGCGTTAAAAACACAAGAGAACCTAATAAAAAGCATTAAAAAAGCTGAGGAATAATCCTCAGCTTTTTGTCTGTTATTTAAACTATTTCAGCACCCAAACTATTTTTAAAATGCCTTAATGCCCATTCATGACCAGCTTGATCAAATGAAGCTACTCCACTTTTATGAATAATGATTTTGTAATTCAAGTTATAAGCATCTACCGCCGTATGTAAGACGCAGATGTCGGTACAGACACCAACTAAGTGTAATGTATCGATTTTTCTTTCTCTTAAACGGATATCCAAATCTGTTCCTGCAAAAGCACTGTAACGCGTTTTATCAAACAGTTTCACTTGTTCACCATCGTTATGATCGTTATACCAATCCTTTAAACCACCATATAATTCCCGTCCCCAAGTTCCACGAACATTATGTGTAGGGAAGAGCTTTGTTTCCGGATGATAAGGATCATTAGGCTTGTGAACATCAGTTGGAAACCAAACACGATTGCCTTTTTGATACATATTCTCTGCCAGATCAAAGATACTAGATTCCAAGTCCTGACCTGCTTTACCACATGTTAACGTACCCTTATCCGCTACAAAGTCATTTGTATAATCAATAATTAATAACGCTTGATGTGAAGACATAGTAATTCCTACTTTCTTCTTATTTGGTTACAGTAAAAGTATTGAAAAGAATTAATTTTTAGTCAATCTATCAGCACATCAAAATATTTATATTAAAAATCCTAAACGTAATCTTGTACTTGGGTCTTATTATGAACCGCTTCTGAAAAATCATTAAAAATCAAATGTGATAAATCGATTTGGTGATACTTAGTTAAGTACCATGCCAATACTTGCACGACCGGAGCCCCCAAAAGAGGCGTTTTATTAATATCAGTTACTTTTTGTAACGATAGGTTATTTTGATTGGAAGCTTTTGTCCCTGTAAAGTCAGCCAAAAATACGTGTTCAGTATACTTCTGTTCATATTTGTACAATTCGGACATTTTAGTTACAACATCACTTGCTCCTGCGGTTTTGAAAAACAATATTCGGTGCTCTGGATTGACTGCCAAATATGGACCATGCATATAAGCCTCTAATTCATAACCATGTGTCGGGATACGGACCGTTTCCGTAAACTTAGTTTCTAATTCATTGATGATCCCGACCATAGGTCCAAAGGCAATTCCAGAGAATTGTGATGCAGCGCCTAAATCAATCGCATTTGCTTCAGCAAACTCTGTCGTCTGAGCAATTGTGGCATTGATCTGATTGACAATTTTTTTAAATTCTCTTAATTCAATTTGTTCTTTATCGGTCGTTATTTTCCCAATTATTCTGGCAACACGCAAGCCTAATAACATTAAATTCAAAACTGTGGCTGAAAATCCCAAAGACACGTAACCAACACGTTCACGACCAGTCAAAATATCCAAAGTTGTATCACAGTGTTGAGTGATTTCCGTCCCCGGAATACTAGTAATAGCCATACTATGAATCGACTTTATTTTTTCGATAGCCTCAATCGCCTCAATTGTTGAGGTACTTTGACCACTTTGTGAAACACCAATGACAAATTCACTCGCTGTTGCCAATTGCTCATAATGACTGTAGTTATATGGTTCCTCAATATTTAATTTAATTCCGGTAATATTCTGAACATAATATTTAGCACTCATAGCAGCATTGATGCTTGAACCCGTTGCCAAAATCAGCCACTCTCTTTGATCAACTGGCATTCCTTTAAGAGCTATATCAAGATTTTGAGGGTATTGTTCTAAAATATCAGTTAAAACATCTTGTTCTTTATTTATATACGTTAGCATTGTTGGATTATTCATTTGATTAGCTCCTTTAAAATAATGGCTAATCATAAAATTAAATGATATTAAATTTATTTATTCTCACCACATGATTCTCGAATTACAAGATCTGGTAAATCACTTTGAACAGTCAAAAGTGGCTGACTATTAAAGCTACGAATCAATTGTTCTACGGCAATTTTTCCAAGAGAGTTATTATGCTGATCAATTGTTGTAATACTTGGAATGTAATAATCACTATCAGGGAATTGATCGGCACTGCCTATTGCTATATCATTAGGAACAATTTTCCCCAATTCATGTAACCTTCGAATAGCCCCTAGGGCAACCCGATCATTAATAGCCACTACTGCATCCAAATCAGACTGATCCAATAACTGTTCTATTCCTTGATAGCCATCTTTTAAATAATAATCATTTAAAAGAACATTATTATCGCTGTAATTCGTGTACATATCAGCCAATCTTTTAAATTCGGCTAAGCGTTGTTCCGTAACTTGAACACCAGGTTTACCACCTAAAAAACCAATCTTTCGATAACCTAATGAAAGAATATGCTGAACAATTAAACGCATTCCCGTGTTGATATGACGTTGCACAAAAATAACATCGCAATCAGCAATTTTTTGACCAATAATAACGATTGGAATATGTTTATTTAATTGATTTAGGGTCTTTAAATATTGTGAACTCACTTTAACGTGATCAATCTCCCCACCAATAATAATGGCACCATCGACTTGTTTCTCTTGAACCGTATGAAGTGCCTTGATTTCTGGATCATCACTAGCTTTCACTTTATCAGCCCCAGTTGACATTGTATTGATAAGAATCAGCGTATATCCATAACCTTCACTGACCCGTTCAATTTCTTCAATCAAACCAATAAAGTAAGGGTTACTAACATCAGGCAAGATTATAGCTAGTGTCTTAGTTTGTTTGGATTGTAAACTACGCGCAATCATATTAGGGCGATAGTTGGTTTCTTGAATAACCTTCTCTATAGCCTGTCTTTTTTCAGTTGAGACATAACCAGTTCCACTTAAAACCCGAGATACCGTTGATTTTGATGTACCAGATAATTTTGAGATTTCTTTTATAGTAATATCATTCTTTTTCGTGATTAACACCTCGTTGAGAGTAACTTTAATTAGTGGGAGCGATACCACAAATAAAAATATAAACTATTGACAGAATAAAATCAATGGGGTTAAGATAAGTTCGCGTTGAGAGCGCTTAACTTTAATGTGGGAACGGTACCACATTTTTTAATTAATCAATTATTTCAAGGAGGATTCTAATGATTAAATTAGTACGAATCGATCATCGCTTATTACATGGACAAGTTGCTTTTGCTTGGACCCCTGAACTTAATGTTGATGCCATTATGATTGTAAATGATGCTGCAGCAACTGATGATACACAACGTAGCATTATTAGAATGGCTAAACCTCAAGGAGTTAAATTGGCCATTAAGACAGTTGACGATGCTATTGCTACTTTAAAAAGTGGAAAAACCAATGATCTAACAATGTTTGTCATCGTTGGTAACGTGGAAGATGCCGTAAAACTTCAGCACGGATATCCCGAGATTAAACACATTAACCTGGGTGGCATGAAGGTTCGAGAGGGGACTCGTAACCTTACTAAAGCTGTTAATCTTTTGCCTGAAGAGGAGGAACAACTTAAGCAATTAATAGCGGATGGCATTGAGGTTGAACTAAGACAGGTACCTGGCGATAAAGCCATACCAGTTCAAAAATTAATTAAATAAAGGGGTGTTTTAAAATGCAAGCACTATTATTAGGGATAATTGCTTTTGTTGCTCAACTTGATTATGCAACTGGCGACAGTATGATCTCACGTCCAATCGTAACTGGTGTAGCAGTTGGTTTAGTTATGGGAGATCTAAAAGCCGGTATTATCATGGGTGCAACGTTAGAATTAGCATTTATTGGTATGTTCTCTGTTGGGGCTTCAATTCCTCCAAAGGTTATTACAGGTGGTATTTTAGGAGTTGCTTTTGCCATTTCATCACATGCTGCAACTTCAGCAGCATTAATTTTGGCATTACCGATTGCCACACTAGCATTAATTTTAAAAAATCTTTATTTAGGTATTTTTATTCCTTACTTATCAAATAAGGCCGGTAAATATGCGGATGATGGTGATGCAAATGGTGTCCAACGAATGCATTATATTGCCGGGTTTGGTCTTGCATTAATGTTAGCTATCGTTGTTGCTGCTTCGTTTTCCGTAGGAAGTAATGCTGTTAAATTACTATTGAATCTAATCCCTACTTTTGTTCAACACGGTTTAACTGTAGCAACAGGTATCATTCCCGCCTTAGGTTTTGCAATGTTAGCTCAAGTTATTATGACAAAATCAGTTGTTCCCTATTTCTTCTTAGGATTTGCACTGTTCGCTTATTTAAAAATCCCTTTAACTGGGATAGCAATTTTTGGTGCAATCCTAGCAGTAATCATGGTTCAAATTATGCGTTCTCACAAAACTGCAAAAGTAGCTATTAATAATACAAATGAGAATATAAGTGAAAGTGGGAGTGAAAATAATGACGATGACTTCTAAAGACAAAAAGAAAGTTACACAAAAAGATTTAAACAAAGTATTCTGGCGTTCCATGCAAATGGAGTTCTCTTGGAACTACGAGCGTCAAATGAATCTTGGCTTTACCTACGCTATGATTCCTGTACTAAAAAAACTCTACGGCAATAACAAGGATAAAATGTCCAAAGCCTTAAAGCGTCACTTAGGTTTCTTCAATACTACACCCTTCATTGTTACTTTTATTACTGGGATCGTATCCGCTATGGAAGAACAAAACGCAAACGATGAAGATTTTGATGAATCCTCAATTGATACTATTAAAGCCTCACTAATGGGACCCTTAGCTGGTATTGGCGATTCATTCTTTTGGGGGACTTTGAGATTACTTGCTACCGGTATTGGAACAGCTCTAGCAATCAAAGGTAACATTTTAGGGCCTATCCTATTCTTATTAGTATTCAATATCCCAACAATTATTCTCAGATGGTTGTGCAATAACTGGGGTTATAAACTAGGGGCTGGATTTCTACAAAAGATTCAAGCCAATGGTATGATGGAAAATCTTACCTTTGGTGCCGCAATTTTGGGTTTAATGGTTATCGGTGCTATGACCGCTTCAATGGTTTCAATTACCATTCCTTTGAAATATGGTACTGGTGCAGAGACTATTAAAATACAAACAATTTTAAATCAGATTATGCCCGGTCTGCTACCTTTAGGAGCTTTTGGTATCATCTATTGGTTGCTCAATAAAGGTGCTAAGCCACTAGCAATTATCGGTGGTATCGCAGTTATCAGTATTTTAGGCGCTTGGGTTGGTATTTTCTAAACAAATTTAAATTTTAGTAGCTACCTTTTAAACAAAAAAGCACTAGCTCGGAGTAAGGAAGAAAAAATGGTTCAATAGCGAAATTTTCCTTATTCGGCAGTTTTTGCCGGATTAGGAAAAGGCCAAGCTTGAAGACTTTCGGAACAAAAGGCTCCAAGTTGTGCCCGCTATGTTCCAACCATTTTTCCTTCCTTGCGGAGAGCGGAATTTTTATACTAACCTAATCTTCATAAAAGAACGAAAAAGTTCCTTATGTTATAATTTCTCTATTAATTATAAGTAAATAGGGGCTTTAATATGCATGGAAAACAACGGGATCCCATCAATCAAAAGTATCTAATTATTTCAATCATTGGGGTGGTGATTTTTGCCATTTTACTATCTGTCTTAACTCTAAAAAACACAGGTAAAGCAACTAATCCAACTGCCAGTCAGCCTAAAACTGAATACAAAAGCATCAAAAAATCCCTTGATAAAAGCTTTAACCAGAATGGACGTGTCGTAGCCGTCAAGGAAGAAAATAATATCAACGACAGTACCAGCAAGCATCCCCACACGGTTATTATTGTTAAATTGACTGATAAGCAGACACAAAAGTATATGAAGACTTCTTTTGAAGCAGTTCAGGCTGGTAATGCTCAGGAAGATCAAAAGATGTATATTTACTCCATTCAAAAAATAATTTCTACTCAAGCCAAAAAACTCGATAATAATTACGACGTTATACAATTTGTCTATAAAGATGGTAAAAAGTACGTTCCTGTTGCCAGTTCTCAAAAAAATAGATTCCTAATCAAACCCGTAAAAATTAAACAGCCCACACAAAAAGCGACCGCATCATAGGCCGCTTTTTTATTTTTTAAAACGTCTCGTTAGCTTACTTTCACTTCGTTTTAGCAATATTTCTGGATCAACATCATACTTACTACTAATCATTAAAACTTGATCCATGACATCAGCTAATTCTTCTTCCAGGTTATCTTGCAATTCTTCTGGAGTTTTCTTCATCTCCCCTGGATGATCACGACCTATTTCAATCGCTCTGACTGCACGCGATAATTCGCCAACCTCTTCAGTCATAAAATTTAAATGAACAAACGTTGGATATTGATACCAACCACGTTTTTTATAAAATTCAGTTAACCATTGTTGATGTTCTTTTAAATTCAAGATCATACCTCCAGCAAATTTTTACATAAACGGATCATTACTACCCATGTAATAACCTTCATCAAACCCTTCATCATAGTCAGAATTACCCAAGTCCGAGCCACCGCCACCATGATGTGGTTTATTTTTGTTGATTCGATGAATTATGATCCAAACGATTATCACAATAATAACTCCAAGAACCATCAAAATAGTATCAACTACTTGTTGAACATCATAATAATCGGTCGATTTAAGCATTTTTTTATTCTCAGAAACTGTCTTCAATTTTGGTTCCAGTTTGCCTGCTAATTGAAACAGAGCTGCGACTTTCGTATCAGTATTCTTTGAACGTAGTTTAGAGGCTAACCCAATTTGGGCCTGCCAAAACATCAAGTCGGTTAAATATAAACTGCCCTGCAAACTCGGATTTAGATAAACTTTATTATTCTGCAGATCCATAATTAAATAATTATTATCTATATCTAAGGATTCATTTTCATCAGTATCACTTTCCAAATCAAAATAGTGACTTGATCCGTACAAAGCCTCTCCTGTTTTACCAACAATCGTCGAATCAATCCGTCGAGATTTACTCATAATATCCGAAATATCATTGACGCCATTAAAATAGTTCACATCAGAAGTATTATTAAAAATCAGCACATATAACCGTTGAGGACTAACACCTGAAAAAATATTATCATTAATATCTGCTAATTTATCATACTGTGCATTGGTAATATATTCTTGATCCTCATAGACATAGTCACCCGTATTTGGGCCACCCATACCCGCAGCCTTAACGACTGTTAATGACATAGTTATTCCTACGATAATGGTCAAAGCTAACATGAATAACCGAATATTTTTCATAACGCTCCTCCGAATTACTATCTGCTTAGACTTTATCACTCTTAATTCCGTAGTAAAGGACAAAAAAATACTCCAGAATTCTCTGGAGTATTTTTTTATTCTTCTTCTGTTTTAACAGTTGTTTCATCAAATTCAATAATTTTTTTAGCAATTTCTTCAGGTTTTTCCATCATAGCTAAATGACCGGTACCCTTGATATCTTCAAGTTTTAAATCGGGTACACGCCCGATAGTAGCTTTAGCATCTTTAACGCCTTTTTCAGTTAAAACTTGATCACCATCAGAATACATGGCCAAGGTTGGTATCTTCACGGCACGAAGACGTTTATTCAAAGCCTTTTCTTCAAGATAATCTGTTGCCATCTTTTCAAACTT
Source organism: Companilactobacillus kimchiensis (assembly GCF_001438805.1). Lineage (GTDB taxonomy): Bacteria > Bacillota > Bacilli > Lactobacillales > Lactobacillaceae > Companilactobacillus > Companilactobacillus kimchiensis. The sequence continues at coordinate 3,004 of NZ_JQCF01000014.1, read as the reverse complement.
TTTAACTGTCTTGTGGTCGACCATATTAGCAGCTTCATCAACTACTTTAGGATTCTTCAAACTATTGCGATCAAATCCCTTGTCAAAGTATAAACTGGCTTTGACAGGTGATTTGGCTAACTTGCCTATTAGGGGAATGCTAGCAACAGACGATGAGGCGTCCATAGCGGCATAGTTTTCGTTGGCAGGTGTATTTAGTAAGATTAGTTTAGAAATGGTAAAACCACGTAATTCTGCCATATTAACGGCAACCAATCCTCCAACACCATAACCAAAGACAACCAGCTTTCTAGTTATCTTTAAACGTGCCATGGCCTCAAGCAAATTCCAGGCCTCAGAATCAATCGTATAGTGTTCGTTTTTAGTCTTAGTTGATTTCCCTTGACCTAATAGATCAAGCGCAACAACTGTATATTTGTCTTTTAAATAGGGAATTATTTCATTGAAATACTCAGCTGAACCGTTAATTCCTGGTAAAAGAACGATGATATTTTCTCCATCAACATCCCCGATTAAGTTTGTATTTACACTGCCCTCAGACGTAGATAATATTTTTTCCAAATTTATTCTGCCTCTTTTTGGTATTTACTCTTATATTAAAAAATATACCTAATTTGTGAAGATTTTGCATTGTTTCTCACGATTTTTAAAAAAATTTTATTTAATGACTATATTTTATTGACAATTTACTGAAAATGAATTAGATTGGACTAGACCAGAAAGACAGAGATGGGAGATTAATAAGATGAACATTATCAAAGTTACAGATACAAAAATGGGTGGTAAAGAAGCCTTTAACATCGTTAAGAACGATCTAGAAAATGGTGCCAAGGTTTTAGGCCTTGCTACAGGTAGTAGCCCAATTACACTTTACAATGAAATGACAAGTAGCGATATTGATTTCTCTAATGTTACTTCAGTTAACTTGGATGAATATGTTGGTCTTCAACCAGACAACGATCAAAGTTACCACTACTTCATGAAGGAACACCTCTTCAACAAGAAACCTTTCAAGAATTCATACGTTCCTGATGGTTCAAATCCTGATGCTGACGCTGCTACATCAGATTACGATAAAATTGTTGAAGACAATCCTATTGATCTTCAAATTCTTGGTATTGGTAGAAATGGTCACATTGGTTTTAACGAACCAGGTTCACCACTTGATGGTAAGACAAGAAAAGTTGGCTTGACAGAATCAACTATCGAAGCTAACACACGTTTCTTCGCAGATGAAAAAGACGTTCCACGTTTTGCTTACTCAATGGGTATCGGTTCAATCATGAAAGCTAAGAAGATCATTCTTCTAGCTTATGGTGAAAACAAAGCTGATGCTATTGCTGCTACTGTTGATGGCCCTGTTACAGAAGACTGTCCAGCTAGTGCATTACAAAACCATCCTGATGTAACTCTTATCATTGATGAAGCTGCTGCATCAAAATTAAAGTAATTAATCTTTGTTAATAATCGATAGTCCTCTCAAAAGAGGGCTATTTTTATTTTCCACGGATTCTCCTATTGACAACAACTTTCTAAGAACTGTAATCTAGACAAGTTGTCTTTATTTAGGTGGTTAAATTAATTATGAAAGAAAAGTTATTTAAAAAAGCAGATTTTAATAAATTTGCAGCGGGTGATTCTCATTTTGAAAAAACTCTCACCCGTGGAAATCTTATTTCAATGGGTATCGGAGCCATTATCGGTACAGGGATTTTTATCCTACCAGGAATCGTATCATATGGAACAGCTGGGCCAGCAATTACCATTTCATTCATTTTAGCAGCGGTAGTCTGTATCTTAACAGCTATGTGCTTTGCTGAATTATCTTCAACTTTCCCCGTCGCTGGTAGTACCTACTCATATGGCAGTATTATTTTTGGACAATTTCCAGGTTGGTTGATCGGCTGGGCCCTTTGTTTAGAGTATATTTTAGGAGTTTCTGCAGTTTCTTCCGGATTCTCGGCCTATTTCGTCAGTCTCTTTAATAGTTTTGGAGTAATTTTACCTAAAGCCGTTATTGGACCTTTTGATCCTGCCAAGGGAACCTTCATCAACTTACCATCCATTATCGTTTTAATTTTAATTTATCTGTTATTTCGCCGTGGCATTCAAGCATCTGCCCGAATGAATACTGTAATGGTTTTCGTAAAATTGTCTGTTATTATCGCTTTTATTGTTATTGGAATTTTTTATATCAAACCAGAAAACTATCATCCCTATTTCCCCATGGGCGGTTTTGGAGTCGTTAAGGGAGCTGCCCTCGTCTTCTTTGCCTACTTAGGATTTGACGTTATTCCATCTTCAGCTCCGGAGGTCAAAAATCCACAAAAAAATATCCCTATCAGTATTATGGTCTCTTTAACCGTTTGTGCCGTATTATACGTTATTTTTTCGGCCGTTCTAACTGGAATGGTGAATTACCAAGATTTGAATTTTTCCGATCCTGTAGTCTACGCCCTAACCAGTGTCAAGTTGGGTAAGGCTGCTTTTCTGATCACTATTGGAGCTTTGGCAGGTATGTTCACTATGATGCTTAATACCGTTTACGGTGGTTCCAGATTAATTTATGCATTAGGACGTGACGGAATGATTCCAAATGCCTTTGGTAAGATTGATGAAAAAGCCAAAATGCCTATCCTTTCCTTGAATGCCATTACTATCTTAGCCATTTTATTAGGTGGCTTCGTTTCATTAAAGGAATTAACTAGTTTGGTTAATATCGGTACTTTATTGTCATTTACTTTTGTTGCTTATGGAATTATCAAACTAAGACACCGAACTGATGTCCCCAAAAGTGATTTTAAAGTCCCACTTTATCCGTGGATACCAATTTTATCAGTCATTTTATGTATCCTCCTGATGACTCAAGTAAGCATTAACTCTTGGATTGCTTTTCTCGCTTGGTTCGCAATCGGAATTATTATTTATTTTGCTTATGGATATCGAAAAGTAAATTAATCGAGTAGGAGGTAATTTTAATTACCGACCTCTCACACCACCGTAC
>NZ_JQCF01000013.1 GCF_001438805.1 Companilactobacillus kimchiensis | reverse complement strand
CTTTATCAACTACAGCAGCTTTAATTTTCATGATAATACCTCTTTTTATAATTTCTAAATTAAATCCGAGCCATTAAATCCCTTTTTATCTCTGTCGGTTATTTCCCTAAGAACCTTGCATGAATTACCTACCGCAATAAGCTTGAAATATTATGTTTTACCATGCTACCTGCTCCTATAATCACATTATTTCCTACGTAGTTATTAAATATGATTTTCTTAAAAAAATATCATACAACCTTTTGGCTAACGCCAATAATCGTGTGATATTTTTATTATTGTTATCCAGTAACTGTTGCCATTGATAGGAACTCTGGGTTAGGAATCACATTAAACGATTTTGCTAAATCTCTTAAATCATCATCAGTTATACTTTGAAGAATGTTACCTTGGCTTCTGACTGCAGTATAAATCATACATGCCTTTTCAACTGTCTCGATTAGCCCATAGACCTCATCCATATTATCTCCACAAGCAAATACTCCATGATGTGGCCATACAACGACTCTAAATTCGTTCATTTTATCAGCAGTTTCTTGACCAATTTCATTAGTACCTGGGGTCATATATGGAATAATTCCGACACCTTCTGGAAATACAACTAGTGATTCAGCTTGCATTTTCCATAATAATCGACTAATGCTTGCCTCATCTAGTTTATGAGTAAAAGAAAGTGCGACTAGATTAGTTGGATGACAGTGCATTACAACACGCTGATTATTATCTACTTTTTGACGTGAGATATGTGTCATCAAATGTGCTGGAAATTCACTTGTTGGTTGTCCGCCATCATTAAATCCCCATAAGAGATCAACAGAGTTACCTTCGTCTGTAATACGAACTAATCCCGTGTCCCTCTCTGGATACTTATGTACATTCTTAAAATAACGTCCTGTTCCTGTAACTAAATAATATTGACCGGCTAATGGTGAGGCATCAAATTTAATGGGTATGTTTCTCAATGTCGTATTTAAATCTTCATACTGATCTATTTCTGATTGAGTTAAACGAAGGCTAATATTTCCACCATTTCTTTCGTCCCAACCATGTCTGTACAACTCATTTGTAATTTCATTCATTTTTTTAACAAATTTAGAATCAATAAATTTCATAACAATATTCCTTTCTTCTCGACAAAGAGTCACATGCAATATGATTCCAAATCAATTTGCATCCTATTTGTATTTTGAAATTCAAACATCTTAATTTAAAAAAGCGTCTGTTTTTCTACCACATGATTTATAACCATCAAGTAGTCCCAATCCCTTAAATACAGTTTGTTGATATGCAATTTTGGCATTCCATTCAACAGTTTCAAGAATTCTAGTAGCCTCATGCAAATCAGTACATGTAATTAATACACCATGACTGTTTAATAAGAAGATGTTTTCAATGGCATCGTCACCAATATCAACTAAGTTTTTGTGTACTTCATCTGCTAATTCTTTTGAACAGGCCGGTTGATATGGTAAACATTTGATTTTTTTCAATGTCATTGTATCCGATGTTATTTCAGTTACATTAGGCATATCTTGACCTATAGTTGCCCAGAACATTGATTCCTCAGCATGTGAATGGTAAACACATTTTATTCCAGAATTTGCCTTATATGCTTCAATATGCATATTGATTTCTCTAGTCAAACGACCAACACCATCGATTTGTTTACCTGTTTCTAAATCAACTAATAGAATTTGCGCACCATCAAGTTTTCCATACCATGATTCTGACATCATTGTAGGAGTCATAATAATATAGTCATGATTCTTTTTAATATGAACAACACCATAGTCCATATTCTTTGGAGCTGTAATTTTCACTGAAATATTTCCACCAGCAACATTCGTATTTTTACGATTAAACATTTCTCGACAAATCATTGCTAAATCCCTACGTTCTTGTTCAAATACATATTGTTCAGTCATAATAATTTCTTTCCTCCTCAAATTATTTGCCAGAATTAACTGCTTGTTGTTTTAAATATTCACGTCTACGTACTTCTCTTTTTTCTTTTCTTTCCATATCAAATTTCCCAAAAAGATATTTATTTCCTTTGAAATGTATAATTTCACTAATGACCATTACTACAAATAGTACCCAGATCGTATTGGTCGCCAATGCTTCAATAAATAGCAGGACATCTACAAAAAGTAGAAATGACCAAAATAACTTTTTTGATTTAAAATCTCTTCTCTTTCCCATTAAAAATGCCTCCTGCTATTTAATTAATTTATTCCTTTTTTGATTTACTCCCAAAATCCATCCCATCCAAATCATTCAAATTAATATTGTCAGATGATATTTTCTTACTAGATGAACTGTTTGACTTAGATGAAGCACCAAAGTCCATTCCGTCTAAATCATCTAAATTAATATCTGCAGCATCATTTTTAACTGAATCATTAACATTAATAGCAGCAGTTCCTTGAGTAGCTGTAGCCAACTTATCATAACGTTGACTAGGCAATTTAATTTTGTTTTGATCAATATATAACCATACAAAACCTAATAACCAGAGTACTGACAATCCAATAGCCCACCATTCTCCTGCAAATGCTTTAGCGAAGAATAAACGAAAATCTGGACCTTCAAAGGTTGACCATGATAATTGTTGACCCGCATGAACTTTGACTGTTCCTGTTGTTTTAGCCAAATTAGTAATAATTGGTGCAAAGTAAGTAGCACCGTAGAGAAAAATAGGGGTTGTAATAAATCCTAAAACTAACATACGAAGTAAATTAGCACCTGTTAATAACAATGCAGCAACAACGAATGAAAGATTAATGATACCCGCAAATGGTAATACAGTGTTCCCTGGAAGAATCATGGCAAAAATCAACATAACTGGAACTAAGATAATAACTGTTACCCATAATTCATTACGTCCGGCAAGAATAGGCCAATCAACACCGATATATACTTCACGACCATTAAAGTGTTTCTTCATAAACCCACTCATCGCATCCGCAATAGGTGAAAGAGCTTGCATGAATAACTTTGAAATCATCGGGAACAATGTCATAGCTGTTGCGGCTTGAATAGCCAAGTTAAGTGATTTAGATACTGAATAACCGGCACCAAATCCTAATAGAACACCAATAATGGCACCCATAACGGTATTATCACCGAAAATACCAATTTTCTTTTGTAATGCAGCTGAATCAAATGGCTTATTCATAATTGGAATAAAATCAAGTAATTTATTCAATGGTTGTAAAATAACAGCGAATAATGTTACAAAGTGCGGAACCGTAACTCCTGGCATACCAGTTAGATCCTCAATATGACGTTGCCACATATCCCCCGCTTTTAGTTCAAGTACAATTTGAATTCCAGCAACAATAAATCCATAGAATGCATTATGTGTGAAGTACAAAACAACTACATATGTAAAGATTTTGTTCCATACATTCCACATATCAACATTTAATGTTTTTGTCCAGTTTAATGTCAACATGACAAAATTTATTGCAAGTAATAATGGAAAAAACAGAAAAGCTGATTTGTAGGACCAAGTAATGGCAGCCACTCCTGTCCAACCTGCATCAATTGCATTCAGACTCAAGTGGAATATCTTTGACATGGCTTTGGCAGCTGGTGAAATGGAATCCATCATGTAATTAACAACTAATGTCATTCCACTGAAGGCGACACCCAATGTTAAGGCAGCCAATACTGACTTTTTAAGCTTTAATCCTGCACCAGTTGCTAGGATAAACATAATTAATGGAACAAAAACTGGTGCACCAAGATTTAATACATAATTAACAACCGTCTTTAGAACATCCATAACGAAATCTCCCCTCTTACTGTTAACTAATTATTTTTTATGCTGAAAGACCTTTTAGTCCTGAAATAATTTCCTTATAAGAAACCTCTGGATTTTGACCTGTAAAAATAGGTAATCCATTAACTGATGTAATATTATTTTCATCAACGATGGTTTGAATCTGTTCACTTGGACGAGCAATCCAAACATAAATATCATAACTTGCTAAAATATCTGGTAACTTTTTAAAATCGGTAGCCTCAACATCGACACCAGTAATACCATGATCTTCAAAGAAATCTGAAATATGTTTTACTACCAATTCGCTTGATGCAACTCCGCTTCCACATGCTACGATGATTTTTGCCATAATAATTATTCTCCTAACTAATTTATTCATTAAATTTTTTTTCAATATATTGAAACATTTCTGATTCATCTGTAATACTCTCAAAATCATCAACAAAATCTTTATCTTGAATCAATGCCATGAATTTTTGCAATAAAGTTAATTGATCATCCGAATGCTGAATTCCAAGGAAAAAGAATGTTTTTGTTTCTTCTTTCGTGTTATAACCCATTTGTAATAGTTCAATTAGATTCTTTGTTGTTACAATGGCTACAAATGGTTTGTTAATATTTTCAGGATTTGCATGAGGTAATGCTATGGAAATATGCTCACTTACAACCCCCGTTGGAAACTCATCTTCACGTTTATTTAATGCTGATTCATAAGTATCCTTTACATAACCTAATTTCATTAATTTTTCTGCGATTTGCTTGTATAAATTTTTGCGATCTTTAGCATCAATATTTAGAAAAACTAATTCAGGTTGTAACATTTCTTTATAGTTCATTTTTATCCTCCATAATTCATTTTGTGACAGCGGTTATCTTGATAATAAAAATATTAATGTTTAAATTATAATTAATGATCACTAAAATTTACGTATATTTTCTTATAATTGATTAATACCTTTATCAATATCATTATTTCTTTATTACCCTGTCTTCAGTTCAAAGTATATTAAAGCGCTTACATTCTTTAAAGTGAATTCACTATATTCTGAAAATCATTCATCAAAAGGAAGACCATTTATTCATTCATTGAACATTACAAATAACAAATACCATTGTAAGAAGGGATTATTCATGAACAAAGATGAACGAATTTCTAATATTCTAAATATTTTAGATGCACATCAAAAAATAAGTATCAAAAGATTATCCGAATTAATTGATGAAAGTACCTCAACATTAAGAAGAGATTTAATAGTCCTAGAGGATTCAGGAAAGATCCAAAGAACTTTCGGAATGGTCACTTTAGTACCAAATTCTAATATAGAATTCAGTTCCCCATACAGATTGAATGAACAAACTGCTGGAAAAAAAATAATGTGTCGTTTGCTTGCCAAACGAATAACAGATAATCAAGCAATGTACATAGATCCTAGTACAACATTATCTTTTTTACCGCCATTCTTAACACACCATCATAATCTAAATATAATCACTGATAATTTAAGAGTTGCTGTCGCAACAAGTAGAATGTCCAATTTACATGTTTTTATTACTGGTGGAGAACTCAAACCGAATTCTGATTCAATAGTCGGAAGCCATGCAATTCAAGATTTAGCAATGTTTAGACCTCAATTGGCTATCATGTCTTGTAGCACTCTTGATATGCATGGAGCCTATATGGCTGACATCGAGCAAGCAAATATCAAGCGACAAATGATTGCAAACGCCAGAGAAAGTATCCTAGTCGCTGATCATACAAAATTTAAAAATAACAACTCCGATTACGTTCAATTGGCTTCATTTCCTGCATGGTCAACTCTAATAACAGACAGAAAACCACCAATTGAATTCTTAGTTCGATTACGAAGGTTAAAAGTAAACATAATTTATCCTAAAATATAAACAGTGTTTTCATTGATATATTTATGCTTTACCAATGACGTTATAACAAAATTAAACATCCATATTACAAACTAAAAACAATTAATTTTTATGCTTGCTATAAAACCAGTTCGATAGGTTACCATGGTTTTGAAATCAAGAAGGGAAAGTGAAAATCATGTTCGCATACATTGAAATAATTAAAGGTAATGAATCAGTTTCATATGGCTATTCTAATTTCTCATTCTCAAATGGAATTTTAACCATCAAACCACTTGATGGAATGCTTCACTCCTCAACTGAAAAAATTGAAGTTTCTAAAATCGCTAATATAAAAGAGAGCATGTATTATAGTTGGAATAGAATTCAATTTGACTATAACAATAATCAATATGCATTTTTATACAGTGGTTTTGGAGAATACGACTACCTAAAGAAAAATTTAATGACTGAAATTATGGCTTAATTGAATTAGACAGTAATCTTTCAAACTGTGATCGCATTTAAAACAAAAAAAGATTCGACGAGTGAAATGGTAACTTCACTCATCGGATCTTTTTTGTTTATGGGATTTTAATTTTTAACAGCTGCTTTCTCAGAGATCTTAATGGTTCCATCAACTAAGTCAGCCTTCAAATCTTTCACTTCAATATGATCAAGATAAAATTCAGCAACCTTATCTCTAATTTGTTGTTCGATCACTCGACGTAATGGTCTAGCTCCCATCGCTTCATCATAACCTTCATCAATCAACCATTCTTTGGCTTCTAGAGTAATCTCCAAGGTAATATCCTTCTTAGCTAAATTACGGTTAACATCATCGATCATCAAGTCAACGATTTGATTCAAATCAACTTTAGATAGATGAGTAAATTCAACGATTCCGTTAAATCTATTCAAAAATTCTGGACTGAAGTATGGTGCTAATTTATCCATTAGTTTTTCATCCTTGCTGCCCTTAGTGCTGAAACCAGCATTGGAAGTAGCAATAATGATCGTGTTCTTGAAATCAACTACGTTACCTTGACCGTCAGTCAAACGACCGTCATCCATTACTTGTAATAATAAAGTCAAAACTTGAGGATTGGCCTTTTCGATTTCATCAAGTAAAACGATGGAATAAGGATTCCGACGTACTTTTTCAGTCAAAGTATTGCCGTTGTCTTCATAACCAACATAACCAGCTGAAGTACCGATCAACTTAGATACGGCAGTTAAATCAGAGTATTCACTCATATCCAAACGGACAATGGCGCTCTTGCTTCCGAACATATCACTGGCCAATTGTTTGACTAATTCAGTCTTACCAACACCAGTAGGTCCTACGAATAGGAAACTACCGATTGGACGATTGCCCTCATCAAACCCTGCCCGATTCCGACGGATGGCTCTTACAACCATGTCAACAGCTTCATCTTGACCAATAACTTTGTTCTTTAGACGTTTGCCCATGTCCTTTAATCTCTCAATATCACTGGCGCCCATTTGCGAAACCGGTACACCAGTCAATCTTTGAACTGAATCCGCAATATCGTTAACTTTAGCAACTGGTTCATCAGTTGATGCATCGCCATTATTTAGTTTGGTTTGAATATCTTCGATATTTTTCTTTAAACTGGCTGCCTTTTCATAATCTTCTTTTGAAGCAGCAATATCTTTATCTTTTTCAGCTTGCCTGAGATCCTTTTCCAAACTAACTTTATCGGTAATTGGATTCTTCGCAGCTAAGTGTGCTGCTGTCATATCAATTAGGTCAATTGCTTTGTCAGGTAAAGATCTTTGAGGAATGTATTGAACCGAATAATCAACGGCAGCCTTCAAAACATTATCTGGTAATTTGACGTGGTGGTGATTCTCATAAGCACTACGTAATCCCTTCAAAATCGCTACTGTTGATTCTTTGCTTGGTTCATTGATTGTTACATCATTAAATCTTCTAGCTAAAGCGGCATCTTTCATAATCGTGTTGCGATACTCATCTTGAGTAGTGGCACCAATAATTGAAATCTCGCCGCGGCTTAAGGCTGGTTTGATAATATCAGCTAAACCCTTACTACCAGAATCTGAACCAGATGATCCAGCTCCGATAATTTGGTGAATTTCGTCAAAGAATAAGACAACATTTCCAGCCTTCTTAACTTCTTTGAGTAAATTTTGAATATTTTCTTCAAATGAACCACGGTATTGTGTCCCCGCCTCAAGTGCAGATAAATCGATTGAAACAATTTGTTTATCTTTGATTGCTTCCGGTACATTGCCCTTAACGATTGCTTGAGCTAAACCTTCAACAACTGCGGTCTTACCAACTCCGGCATCACCTACCAGAATTGGATTGTTCTTAGTTCTACGGCTCAAAACTTCCGCTGTTTCTTGAATCTCTTTATCACGGCCGATAACTGGATCAAGCAGACCAGCTTTAGCCTCTTGAGTTAAATTACGACCAAGTTTTTCTAAAATGGTACTCTCTTTTTGTTTAGGACTTTCACTAACTGGAATATTACTTCCTGCAGTTCTAGCCTCTTGATATTTTGCTAATTCTTCTGGAGTCAATTCTCGACCATTCACATAATACTTTGCCTGTGAATCACCGTTTTGCTGACTCATTAATCTTTTAAATATTTCGTCCATGTTGTTGTCGTTAAATGGATCGTCGTCCCAAAATGATCTTGCCATATAAAAAGCCTCCTCACTTTAAGTAATGCAACTCCAATTCACGCAGAACTTTCCACATTTCGGTATCCTGCGCTTTGGCAATTGCCTCTATATCGCGCAAATTCATCGATGTGGCGGAAGTTTGTTTCTTATTGAAAGATTTATGCAGAGTCGTATAACCATACCCGCTTTTCTTTGCTATTACATATATCGTTAAATCGTTGTCATCTAAGTATGATTTGATATCTATCCACATCTTTCCTACCTCCACAGTGAATAGTATAGCACGTTTGTGACATAGCACAAGTGTGAAGTACCACAAATGTGACATAATTTTAAAAAGGGTAAGAAATTCCTTATATATCAATAATTTGGTAAAATAATATTAATGTGAGGTGATCAAATGAGGGAATTATTGAGTAATCTAAACCGATTGAATCATATTTATGATCAACTCGATCTGCTCGACTTTCGGGCACATCAGAACTTCCCATTAACATTTAACAAAGAGGACAGTAAAAAACTACTACCTCAAAATAAGCGACTTTATTTTAGTTATGCTTATTTAAACAAAGAAAAAACGCGTCTTACCAATTTGGTCTTGAACCAAATAATTGATTTACGTGCAGAACAGTTTTCCAAAGACACGACAATACATCCCCAACTAATTGATAAAGCTTTGAAATTAAAAAATCTCGATCAAACTCATCATGAAACCAATTTTAATGTCCCTTCAAGAAACCGTAAAATTAATAAACTCAAACAATTAATCTCAATGATTGAAGATGAACAGATCAATCCTTGTCGCGGATATTTGAATCAAATTTACGTTATTTTATTACTGAATGACCTTTTACCATTGAAATTACGTGACGAACCATATCAGGCTGGTGAATTGTTACATGATGTTGATTTCCGAACTAAATTATTGCAGTTCGATTATGATCGTTACCTTTATCAAGAATTCAGACCAGAAAATTATCTAAAGTTTTTAATTTACAGTCGCATCCAGCGAATTCCAGATTATATCAGATCATATGACGTTCGTGACATCTTCCCAGAAGCCTCTGAATGTGGATTTTCTAGTATTGCTTATGAAATATCGATTGATGGTATCAAAGAGTGTTATGTGACTTTTAAGGGTACTGAAGCCAATGTAGATCAATCGATTCGTTCTCGAAGTAAGCGATTTGAAAAATCTATTCTTGAAAATTATAAAGATTGGGATTACAACGTTAATTCTATTTTGATTGGCAGCACTAAAGAAAATCGTCAATTAATAGTTGCACAAGATTTCTTACGTTACCTAAACGAACATATTGCCTCACAATCATTAGTCTATGGCATCGGTCATTCCCTAGGCGGCCATTTTGTACAAACTTTGCAATTAATGGATAATAGTTTTGATGCTGGTTATACCTTAAATTCTGCACCGATAAATTTAAAACTTATCCACCATGTCAAACCAGATCTATTCAGTGAGGATGTTTGGAAGAAATTATTTGAGCTAACCAATGACACTGATGGAACTAAATTTATTACTCCCACCTTGAACAGTGAGATCAAAAAACAGTTACCTCGTGATTACCCAGAAATTATTAACGAATGTTTTGAACAAGATATGACCCAAGTATTTTATGAGTTACCATTTACCATTTGGATCGGTCAAAAATGGGAATATAATCTCAGCAATTGGAAATATCCTTTCAAGAATCATCCTCGCGCTTACCTTAGCAGTGGTGAAATCCACGCTTACCAACACTTTTTTGAGGAACTATTCGCCTATTTATCAAGTTCCGATAACAGTCGTCAGGTCGTTCGCAATAGTTTAGGATTCATTGGTGCTCGGACTAAAGTGTTACGTAACACGATTGGTGAGCAGGAAACTGCCAAGTATTTCTTTGACTATTCTAATTATCTTTATCAATCAGGACTATTTATGGATCAACCACAAATGGTCAGTAAAAAATTTATTCATCAAAATAATTCTATCTTCAAAGGTTCGTTACGCGAATGGCCATTCTTACGAAGCCTGAACCCTGATATGTTCAGCTTAGCCACCTATTTCCACGTTATAGATGGTGCTAAACATTTTCTCAATCGTACACCACATAAATTATAAAGATTATAATTTAATTAAAATTATCCTTGCTATTTAATTTTTTGATGTCTATAATACGAACCAACAAAACGTTGAAGAAAAAAGTAAAAATCTCAAGTACGATTAGTGAGTCATGTTCAGTGCAAAGTGACCGTCGCGAGAATTTCGAAAATCATTTCTGAGTTCGATGCCGAAATGTAGGTTATCGTGGCTGCCACCATTATTAGGCTAGCGGATTATTTGTCCGTTAATTGAGTGAGTATTTTTTGAATACCCATAAAAGGTGGTACCGTTCTATTTGAGCCCTTTTCCTTAGCTGGAAAAGGGCTCTTTTTTTATCTTGAGAGAGCGAAATAGTGGCGGTCAGCTCATTTGAACGATAAAGCTGACAACAAAAAAATGATAACGAGGATCAACAGGTTTTCTCGAATAAAACGGCAGATTTTAATTTTCAACAAACGTTTTTCAAAAATAAAGGAGATGGTTAAAAATGGATTCTGACATTAGTAATATTAGTGGCACTAACGATATAACTCAGATTAGAAACAACATTTTTAGGAGGATTATTTATGAGAAACGATTACGATTTATCAGGAGAAAAAACAAATAAAAGTAAATTTTCACATTTATTGATTGTCAGTTCTTTAATTTTTGGAATGTTCTTTGGTTCAGGTAACTTAATTTTTCCAGTTCATTTGGGACAACTTGCTGGTAATAATTGGGTATCAGCCGCTTTCGGATTTGCAATTTCTGGTTCCCTCTTTCCACTGCTTGCCATCTTGGCCGTTGTGGTTACTAAGAGTGATGGCTTATACGATCTTGCTCGTCCAGTTGGTAAATTTCATGCCGCACTTTTTCTAGTATTGGTCCACTTAACTATCGGACCATTCTTCGGTACTCCTCGTACTGCTGCTATGGCTTACGAAATGGCAGCTAAACCATTCTTACCTGCCAAATTTGATACTATTGGAATGTTTCTTTTCACGGCTTTATTCTTTACTTTGGCCTACACACTAACAGTGCATCAAAATAAATTACTAAAATATGTTGGTAAATATCTCAACACTATCTTCTTAGTTTTACTGGCAATCATTTTTGTAGTTGCTTTCCTGCATCCCATGGGTGGATTGAACCATATGCCAACTCAAGCCTATCAAACTAATTCAACAGTCAGTGGTTTGCTTGAAGGTTACAACACTATCGATGCTGTAGCATTATTAGCTTTAAGCGTTACCTTTGTTCATGCGGCCAAGGATCTTGGTTACAAAGACCGGGAATTGTCAGGTTTGACCGCCAAAGCTGGTTCCCTAAGTATCGGTTTGGAAGTTCTCGTATACTTTGGCTTAGTACTCTTAGGTGCTTTCAGTTTGAACAAAATGAATCCCTCCGCTAACGGTGGCGATGCCTTATCATCAATCGTTAATTATTACTTTGGTAATTTTGGAGCTGCTTTCTTAGGTGTTTTAGTTACCTTAGGTGTCTTCACGACCGCAATGGGATTGGTTGCTTCATTCTCACAAGATTTCCACAAATTATTCCCTAAAGTCAGTTACCTAGCTTGGTTGAGAACTACGACCGTTTTATCATTTGTTGTCGCTAATGCCGGGCTTGATAACATCATCGCTTGGTCATTGCCAGTCTTAATGCTACTTTATCCACTTTCATTAGCTTTGATCTTAACTTCTCTAACGGTTCATTCAAAACCTTATGCTGGAGTCGTTTACAAAATGACTATTGCTTTTACTGTTTTACCTGCTATTTTTGACATGTTAAATGCTTCACCTGCCGCCGTAACCAACCTAACATTTGTCAAAACTACTTTAGCCGCTTATCACCAATATGTACCATTTGCCAGTCTAGGCCTCGGTTGGATCGTACCTACTTTGGTCGGTTTCTTCTTAGGATTATTACTAAGTAAACTCGGTATCTTTGCAAATGAATCCGCTGAAGTTGAAAGTCGAGATTAATTATGAATTATCAAATAACTAAAACTGATCAGAATTATAACTTTGATGCTGTCAGAACAGTTTATTATCAAACCTGGAACTATTCATATCGTGGCTTAGTTCCTCAGGTTTTCCTTGATAATATCGACCCCAAAACCACTTGGCACCCCGAAACTAGATGGGACAATACTTTAATTGCTGTCACATCGGATGGACAAACTATTGGAGTTTGCACATATGGACCAGCCCGCCGGAAAAAATATGCCGGTTTTGGCGAGATTTATTCACTCTATGTATTACCTAAGTGGCACCATCAAGGAATTGGTCAAAAACTTTTCCAAGCAGCTTTAGATATTCTCCAACAACACTTTACTGATATTTATTTAATCGTTTTGAAGGCCAATCTGGCTGCTCAGGCATTTTATGAACTATTTGGTTTCACTGCCACAACCGATTTACTCGCTGATCAAACAAGTTACGGAATTTTACATGAAGTTGTTTATATTAAGAAATAATAAAAAGAGCTAACAATCACTTTCTGACTGTTAGCTCTTTTACTACACCTCACTCACATCATCGGCAGCTACAAATTCATTTGTGGATACACGATAATAAGTTTTACCATCAAACTCAACTGTCCGATCAAATTTCCAATCAGTTCCAGGAGCTAAACCACGATTAGAAGGTTCACTATGAGCATTAATTAATTTTTTATACGGTGTATCCCTTTTCGTCCGTACTACACCGTCTTTGATTGTATATTCATAAGCGTCATTTACCTTGATCCATTCAGAACTAGATACACGATAATACTTAACACCTCTAAGTGTCATGATTTTATCACTGTACCACCCAGAATCAGCTGCCAATTGACGATCAGTCAGTCTATGACCATGATAATCAAACAAATCGACTGCTGATCTATTAGCGTAAGTACTAACATTTTGAATTGAATTCTCAACAGTTCTATCAACAGTTGAACCACCACCGTTGCCACCACCAGAACCATCTCCGCCGCCGGTATCACCACCATTGTCGTCTTCGTCTTCATCATCTTTATAGACGAAATCTTTTTCCTGCGGATCCTGCGTATATTTACCAGTTAGGTCCTTTGGCGAAATCAAACTATAACCTTCGATTTTAGAATGATCAGTCAGATCATACTCATCACCAATTTTATCTCCAGGTATTGTTTGAGAATCTCTTAATTCATTCCCACTTTCATCAACATAATTAATTTTAACAGTTGGATTATCTTGAAAATCAGCAATCCGATAATTCAGAAGATCGTATCTGAATAATAAACCTTCATTTTTATCGCCGGTATAACTGGTTTCAACATAAGAAATCGGATCATTTCCGCTAACATAAATCATTCCATAGTATCCATAGGTGACATAATTAGCCCCTGTTTGCAATGAAACTGGATCATATTTATATTCACTATCACCAAGATTTACTAAAGTCCGACTACGTTTATTATCTGATCTAATCGTTGTATCATACTTATCATTTAAATTAGTCCCCTCAATATCGTAAACTGGTTTTGCCTTAATAGTATTAACATCGTGATCGACAATGTTAACTGTATCGCGATCAATATAAGAATTTCCTGTACCAATTAACCAACCATTGATTTCAGTATTAAGTCCTTTCAATGGTCTGAAATCCGTTATATTATCAAAGGCAAGTCCAATATATTTAAATTTATCCACATTATTGTTATACATATCAGTCAACCAGGGACCCAAAGCAGCCAACTGTTCATTTTGCAATCCAGTAAAGGTTCTCTGATAAGTTCCTCTACCAAATAAACTAACACTATACATTTTATCGGTTGGAATCTTAGTCAAAGCCGCTACATCTGTATCGATAAAATCACCATACATCTTAAACTCCGAAAAATGAATTCCCTCAAAATCGGAGAACTCAGTCACCTTGTTACCAAAATCTGAACCAAAGATAAAATCCGTCGTTCTTGGTAAATACTTAAAATACTCCATCCCAGCATAATTATTAACTGGATTATCAGAAGTACCCGCAGAAATATTTAAGGTGGTCTTTCTATTTCTGATATCACCAACAGTAACTTCATCTTTAACACCCAGGGCAGTTTTTACGGCACTATCCAATGTAGCATCAGGAAAATCAACTACAGTTGCATCTGGAATATCCTCCGGATCTTCATTCGATGGTTTACCAATTGGCCCAGTTTTAACAGTCTTTTTTGTTGGTATCTTCATTCCTGGCTCAAGTTCAATAGGTAAATTACTTGGTTTTTCAAAGTCTTCTAACGATAATTGTCCAGATTGTTTATTTTCAACACGTGGGGCAGCGTCAACCGTAATCATTGATTGACTTACTCCTAAGAACATAGTCGCTGAAAATAATGAAATACTTAATATTTTGATTATTTTTTTAACACGATTTTTACTCATGATTGTGCCTCACTTTTCTAAAATATAATTACTATTTTCAACGTAATTATATAATATAAAGCGTTTTCATTAGATCCATAAATTAAGTGTTTTTATTATCTAAAATGATTTTTATTATATTACATCTGACTTAGGATAAAAAAAACTCCCTACATAATTAAATGTAAGGAGTTTTACTTTATTTATTAATAATTATAGTCTCTTGTTTAATTCTTTACCAAGTTCTTCATAACCAGGACGACCTAGCAAACCGAACATGTTCTTCTTGTAAGCTTCAACACCAGGTTGGTTGAATGGGTTGATACCATTCAAGTAACCTGAAATACCAACAGCAATTTCGAAGAAGTACATCAAGTAACCCAAGTTAAAGGCATTTTGTTCTTCAATATGAACTGACATAACAGGAACGCCACCATCGGTATGAGCTAAGACAACACCTTCATAAGCTTTCTTGTTAACAAAGTCCATTGACTTGTTTTCAAGATATTCCAAACCGTCAAGGTTACCCTTTTCAGCAGGGATCTTAACATCATGTCTAGGCTTGTCGATTAAGACAACAGTTTCCATAAGGTTACGACGGCCTTCTTGGATATATTGACCTAATGAGTGCAAGTCAGTTGAGAAGTTAGCTGATGATGGGTAGATACCCTTTTGGTCTTTACCTTCAGATTCACCCATCAATTGCTTCCACCATTCACCAAAGTATTGAACGTTTGGTTCGTAGTTTTCAAGCAATTCTGTTGTATAACCCTTACGATACAAGATGTTTCTCAAAGCAGCATACTTGTAAGCATCGTTCTTTGTAAGGTCAGCTGATGAATAGTCGGTACGTGCAGCAGCAGCACCTTCCATCAACTTGTCAATGTCAGCACCAGCAACGGCGATTGGCAACAAACCAACGGCTGTAAGAACTGAGAAACGACCACCAATGTCATCAGGAACAACGAATTCTTCGTAGCCTTCAGCATCAGATTCTACTTTAAGAGCACCCTTAGCACGGTCAGTAGTAGCGTAGATACGACCCTTGGCAGCTTCGGCACCATATTTTTCGATCAATTTAGCCTTTAGAATTCTGAAAGCAATTGAAGGTTCTGTTGTTGTACCAGATTTTGAAATAATGTTGATACTGAAGTCACGGTCACCGATAACTTCTAGTAAATCAGCAATGTAATTTGGAGAAATTGAGTTACCACAGAAGTAAACTTCTGGAACATCCTTGTCATTTTTAACGTTGTAGAATGATGAGCTCAAAAAGTCGATAGCTGCACGTGCACCTAAGTATGATCCACCAATACCAATTCCGATAAATACTTCTGAATCAGATTGGATCTTTTTAGCAGCTTTCTTAATGCGAGCGAATTCATCCTTGTCATAATCAACAGGCAAGTCGATGAAACCACGGAAGTCAGCACCGGCACCGGTACCCTTACGTAATTCGTCATCAGCAGCTGTAACAAGTGCTTGCATTTCGCCAAGTTCATTATCTTGAATGAACTTGCCTAATTTTGAATCATCAAATTTAATTTGTGTCATTTTCTCTCCTCCATATATATCGTCAAAACTAGATTAATCATTTTCGAAGAAAATTTCAAATTTTTATTCGCATTTTTATCCATTTTCCAACAAAATATAACAAATATCCTACCGCAGCGCCAAGAGTATTAAAAATCACATCATCTATATCGGTTACACCGGTATTTAAAACAAATTGCATTGTTTCAATCGAAGTTGAGATCAAGGCTCCAATCAGGACGACTCTAAGGAAACCTAAGTGTCGTTTGGTCAATGCCGGAATAAATACTCCCATTGGTACGAACCACACAATATTACCATATAAATTATAAATAAAGTCGACTAAAGACTGACCTTTTGTTAATTTAAATGTTTCTACCAGTGGAATTATATTAATTTGTGACAACGGGCGATGGAAATAAAATTTGAATTGCCATATGAAATAGCCATCCCGAAAAACTGTTAAAGCAAAAAGTAGGAAAACATAGAAAACAAATACGGTCAGCCAAAATTCATGACCGAAATGAAATTCTTTTTTCTTAACCCTTATCCAAATATATCTTAAAACAATAAAAAATAAGGTATACAAGATTGCTTTATCTACAGCATAAAAAGAAAGCCTAATCAATGGAAAATGATTAATTTTCATTGCATATGTTTTGTATATGTAATCGTATAAAGGTCCTAAAAATATCATTTTGCTCATTCTTTCCCACTTTTCACCTATAACGTATTATACTAACAATTAAGTAATTTATTTAGCCTTTAAATAGATTTATTAAAGAATTTTTACAAATAAGGAATTTTCAATGAATAAATTTAAAAATATTTTGAACAAACGCCTTGGATTCATGGCGTTACTGATTTTTGCTTTGTGGATCAAAACCGTTATTGCCTACTATTTAGACTTCTCATTAGGCGTTTCGGATCCGTTACAACATCTAATTCTAATTATCAATCCCATTGCTACCACATTAATCCTTCTAAGCATAGCGTTGTATATAAATAATCCCAAAATATCGTACATCGTTATGGGAGTTATTTATCTTTTGGAATCAGCTTTACTCTATGGAAACATTCTCTACTTTCGGGAATTTAGTGATTTTCTTTCATTCAATACTATCGCCGGAGCCTCAAAAGTTTCTAAGGGTCTCGGTGGCAGTGCTGCTAACCTCATTCAAACCCATGATTTTATTTATGGACTAGATTTCATTATAATAGCAATTTTATTCCTTATTCATTATATCAAAATTGACGACCGACCAATGAGGAAATTAACTGCCGTGGCGACAACTTTATTGGGTGTTTTTCTATTCTCATTCAACCTAACAATTGCCGAATGCAATCGTCCTCAACTATTAGGACGAACTTTTGATCGGGCCTATATTGTTAAATATTTAGGACTCAATACTTTCTTGGCTTATGATTCAATCAAAACTGTTCAGAATAATCAGGTTCGTTCTGAAGCCGTTGGTACCGATATGGATGATGTTTTATCTTATGTTAATCAAAATTATGCTAAACCTAATCCTAAATATTATGGTGCTGCTAAGGGTAAAAATATCATTATTATTCATTTGGAAAGTTTTCAACAGTTTTTGATCAACGATAAGGTCAATGGACAAGAAGTTACACCATTCCTTAATAGTCTTTATGGCGACAAGAATACTATGTCCTTTGATAATTTCTATCATGAAGTCGGACAAGGTAAAACTAGTGACGCGGAAAACATGCTTGAAACTGGTTTATTCGGATTGCCTGAAGGTTCGTTATTCTCCAAACTTGGTAGTGACAACACTTTCCAAGCGGCCCCAGCTATCTTAGGACAAAAGGAGGGTTATACCAGCGCTGTGTTCCACGGTAATATCGGTAGTTTCTGGAATCGTGATAATGTTTATAAGAATATGGGTTACAATTATTTCTTTGATTCTAGCTATTTCAATAAAACTGACGATTCCAGTTTGGAATATGGCATGAAAGATAAATTAATGCTTTCAGAAAGTGTCAAATATTTGGAACAACTCCAACAACCTTTCTATGCCAAATTTATTACTGTCACCAATCACTATCCTTTCCAATTGCCAGAAGAAGATAATGATGGTTTCACAGCACCTGATACTGATAATAGTGCCGTTAACAATTACTTCTTGACTGCCCATTATTTAGATAATTCTCTAAAGGAATTATTTGATTATCTAAAATCAAGCGGCATCTATGATAACTCAATGATTGTGCTTTATGGTGATCACTATGGATTATCCAACAGTCAAAACCCTGCTTTAGCTCCATTACTTGGGGTTAGTGATGATGATTGGTCCGACTTCAATGATTCTCAGATGCAAAAGGTTCCATTTATGATTCATATGAAAGGTCTCAAGGGTGGTGTCAATCATTCTTATGGAGGTGAAATTGACGTCTTGCCAACCATTCTACATTTGGCCGGCATCAATACTAAACAATACGTTCAATTAGGAACTGATCTACTATCTAAACAACATGACCCCATCACCATTTTTAGAAATAAAAACTTTGTCACACCACATTACACAGTTCTCAAGGACAGTGACGGCAATCCTGAAGTTTATCGAAATAAAACTGGTGAACAAGTTGATTTAAATCAGGATCCTATTCTAAAAGCCAAGGTTACTAAGTGGCAAAAATACGTTGCTAAAAAGCTCAAGCTCTCTGATACGATCAACAACAAGAACCTCTTACGCTTCTACACACCGACTGACTTTACGCCAGTTGATCCTAAGAATTATAGCTATCAAAATGAAATTCAACGTTTGATTCAAACTCGCAATGACCTGGGTTTGAAATCAACCAGTGTTTATTCTAAAAATGGTAATAAATCAACAACTGACCTTTATAATACTGACGCTCCCGAACTTAATGGCGATCGTACTGATATTGACAGTTGGTCCAGTGTTCTCAAGGGTAATAATGATACAACTAAATAAGTCGGCAAAAGCTGGCTTTTTTTATTTTCCGAAATAACGTATTATTAGTCGGTGAACTAAATTAGTTATGAGGGAAAAAATGAAAAAAATTCAATCCATATTAAATTCACGATTAGGTTTTATGACATTCCTAATCGTTTGTTTATGGTTAAAAACAGTTGTTGCGTACTACTTGGATTTCTCATTAAGTGTTGAGAATTTACTTCAGCATTTCTTTTTGATCGTAAATCCACTGGCAACAATTGTTTTTTTAATGAGTTTAGCGCTCTATATCAATAAAGCTAAACTATCTTATATTGTCATGGGAATCATTTATATTGTCGATTCCGTCTTTATTTACGCAAATATCCTTTATTATCGTGAATTGGCCGACTTTATTTCCGTCAGTACCATCACCGGAGTTAGCAAGGTCGCCAAAGGTCTGGGCAGCAGTACTGCCGGTTCAATGCAACTACGTGATCTAATCTACATAATAGATTTTGTTATTATTTTTTTATTATTCATCACTCGGTTTGTCAAAATCGATAATCGTCCCTTTAGAAAATTAAACGCTCTAGCAACCACTTGTTTAGGTGTTGCGCTCTTCTCCGCCGATTTAGCTGGCTCAGAAGCCAATCGTCCCCAATTGCTAAGTCGGACCTTTGACCACTCTTATATCGTTAAATATTTAGGAATCAATGCTTTTTTGGCTTACGACTCTGTACGTTCAGTTCAAAATGACCAAGTTCGTTCCAGCGCCACTGAAACTGAAGTTGATGATGTCTTGGATTACACCAAACAAAATTATGCTGCACCTGACCCTGAATATTTTGGTAAAGCTAATGGTAAAAACATCATCATCATCCATTTGGAAAGTTTTGAACAATTTCTGATTGGTATGAAGATCAATGGTCAAGAAGTTACCCCCTTCCTGAATAGTCTCTACAATGACCAAAACACTGTTTCTTTTGATAATTTTTACCATGAAGTAGGTGCTGGTCGGACTAGTGATGCGGAAACTATGTTGGAATCTGGCCTTTATGGCTTGCCCGAAGGATCATTCTTCCAAAAACTTGGTGGTGACAACACCTTCCAAGCTGCTCCAGCCATTCTAGGACAGAAAAAAGGTTATACCAGCGCTGTTTTCCATGGTAATACCGGTAGTTTCTGGGGTCGAAATGTGACTTACAAGAACATGGGCTACAACTATTTCTTTGATGAAAGCTACTATAATGTCACACCTGGTTCCTTATCAGAAAATAACTATGGTATGAAAGATAAGTTATTATTCTCTGAAGGTGCCAAATACCTTGAACAAATGCAGCAACCATTTTATGTCAAATTTTTAACCGTTACCAACCACGTTGGTTATCCATTATCAGATGAGGATAACGGTGATTTTCAAACTTCTGACAATTCCAATTCAACGGTCAATCGTTATTTCAAAACAGCCCATTATTTGGATAAATCAGTTGAAGAATTCTTCAATTATCTCAAAGCCACTGGTTTAGATAAAAATTCTATGGTTGTTCTCTACGGAGATCACTATGGTTTAAATGAAGAACAACACACTGCCCTATCAACTTTACTAGGCAAATCTCCAGATACTTGGACTGAGTTTAATACTACTCAGACAATGCAAAAGGTTCCATTCATGATTCATATGGATGGTCTAAAAGGTGGCATCAATCATACTTTTGGTGGTGAAATTGATGTCTTGCCAACTATCTTACATTTGGCTGGTATCAACACCGGACAATATGTTCAAATGGGAACCGATCTCTTCTCCAAACAACACAATTCAATCGTACCTTTCCGCAATAGAAACTTTATCACTCCACACTACACAGTCTATCGAACCGGTAACTCCGAGCGAGTTTACTCTAATGAAACCGGTGAACAAATCGATATGCGCGATAATCCACAACTATTAACCAAAGTTGCTAAGTGGGAAAAGGAAGTTGACTTGCGTTTGAAGACTTCTGATAATATCAACAACAAGAATCTCTTGAGATTCTATACTCCGGCAGGCTTTACACCTGTCAATCCCGCTAATTATTCTTATCAGAATCAAGTTCAACAAATGGAGCAACTTCGTGATAGTCTAGGTGATAAATCTACTAGTCTTTATTCTCGAAATGGTAACAAGAGCACTACCGATTTATATAATACCGATGCTGTACAGTTACAAGATGACCGTACACCGATCGACAGTTGGTCTTATTTGAATAAAAAAGCTAAATAAAATTTTTTGGTTCTTACTTATGATTGATTAAAACGGAAGTTAACGAAGAGGTTATACTGATGCCGCTCTCTGTAAGGAAGAAAAAATTGGCTGGAACATAGCAGTGCTATTGAGCCATTTTTTCTTCCTTACTCCGAGCTAGGTTTTGTTTTATATATTGTGTAATTGAAAAATATTAAATATATTTTGATAATTATTAAAACATCATAAGGACCTTATATTACAAGCCCCTTATGATGTTTGGCTAATTAGATAGATTATTTCTTCAAAAAAAGAAATCACACTAGATTATTGCATATGAATCCTCAATTAAGGGATTCACAATAATCTAGTGTGATTTTGTTTATAATTAATAACAATCAAAGAGTTCTCTAGTCTGGAACAACAAAGCCGATTGGCTCAGCAGTAAAATCATTCTTAGCAATTTATTGCTTAGAATGAGGTCGAGCTTGGAGACGATGTGAACTTCATCGGCTTCAAGTCGGCCTACTGCGTTCCAGCCAAATCGGCTTTGTTGTGGAAGACGGGAAGTTAAGTACACTTCCACTTTAACCAATCATGAGTAAGAATTTTTTAATTCAGCTAGTATTATTTAATCCGATAACGCAAAATAGTCTTTAATTTATCAGGCACAGCTCGTCTAGCATCGGACAAATAAATCTCTCGATGAATTTTAGAAATGCGTTTTTTACCTTCAGATTTTACTAATTGATCAATTTTTTGAAAGCTTGCCGGCTCATCGTCGTAACTACCAACATGTAAAACTTGTGCAACTTGCATTGGTTCAAATTTTTTAATTTCTATCTTATCAATTAATGATAGCTTTTTTTGAGACTTAATTTCTTGCAGTGTTGGTTCCAATAAATTCTGAGGTACAAAGTTAGGCACACGAATCATGATGTCATAGCTAAATTCATTCTTGTCAAGATAATCTAATTGTTGACCTTTATTGGTTAGTGACCAGATGCCTTCTAATGGAAAAACAGTATAGTCATTAAATTCGACCTTTTTGTCCAGACAATATTTCTTATAAGCAGCTTTGATACCATAGGCGGCCGGATAAAGCGTCTGAATGCGATCTTGAAAATTTGAACCATTAGGATCACCAATTCCATGTAATGAGATAAATTTTTGCCCAGGCACTAATAAAATAACTGGATTTTTCTTAGTTGTATAAAGTTCTTTTTCTTGTTTACGCCATTCGTATTTCATGATTGTTTACCCCTTTTCATAAAAATATCTTTATTTCAATTTTATACTTTGCTCAAAAAAATACACTCTTTTCAGAGTGTACCTTCGTTATTCATTTCCAGTAGTTTTATGTTCAAAACCTTCATCAAAGAGTGTCACAATAAAGGTTGTTCCTTCATTGACTTTACTCTTAACTTCGATTTCACCACCATGATTTTCGACCAATTGGTGAACGATTGAAAGTCCTAAACCAGACTCGCCATACTTACGATTCTTTCTTGAAGGATCAGCTTTGTAGTAACGATCCCAGATATTTTTAACTTGATCTTCTGACATTCCAATTCCAGTATCAGAAACAGTGAAAACTGAGGCATGACGTGTTTCATCACGTGTCCCACTAATAAAGATCTTCCCATCATTAGTAAACTGAATAGCATTTTGCATGATATTAAAAATCACTTGAACAAAACGATCGTAATCGGCATAAGTCTTGAGTTCACTATCAAACGGCTTGAGAATCAATTCATCGCCTGATGTCTTAGCCTTTTTCTCTAATTGTGAAGTAATATCCTGCATTGGTTTATTTGCATCAAAGACACGTTTAGCCATCGTGATTTGATTGGTTCTGATTTTTTCATAATCGAGATTTTCATTGACTAAACGGATCAAACGTTTGGTTTCATTACGCATCAATTGAATACTTTGACCTTTAGACTCTTCTGGAATGGCATCATATGCTAGCCCCTCCAAAAGTCCATTAATAGTCGTCAACGGTGTTCTCATTTCATGTGATGCATCAGCCATAAATTCCTTACGACGTTGCTCTTGACGCTTAATTTCGGTATCAGAAGCTTCTAATGACTTAACCATTTGATTAAAGTCATCCGACAAATCATCCAATTCATCTCGGCCCTTACTTTCAATATGAACTGAGAAATCATTATTGGCAACCTTCTTAGTAGCACTACGTAAACGATTAATTCGATTGACTTGATACCTCGACAATAAGAAACTTAAAATAATTGCTGCTAATAATGAAATCAACAGTGCAAAGTAAAGCCGACTATTAATCTCACCGATATTAGTCTGCAATTCAGAAACATCTGAACCGGCCCAAACTGCTGCAATCAACTTACCATTTTGAAACCATGGCGTCAGGACATAAACATAACTCCGATTATCATCCTTTCGTAAACGTGGATTACCTGCGGTATTTTGGGGTTTCTGAATATTGCGAACTGTTTTACCCTGTTTCAATTTAGTCCAATAGGACTTTTTTAAATGTAATTTAACATTAGCTGGTGCAGTTGGATAAACTTGATTATTATTATAGTCAAAAATAGCAAATTGTACGTTACGTTCTGACAATACCTGCTCAACCGTCCGAATATTATCGCCGGTTATATTATGCATCTGACCAGTTTTAGGATCAGTTTTCAAAGCTATTTTTTCTAAATTTCCAGCATAGCTTTCCAAACTTTTATAAGTACGATTATATTCCCAATTAGTTGAGGCACTAGTTACGGAATACAGAATAATTCCCAGAGTTGTTAAAATAACAATTAAAAAGCTCAACATATTTTGATAAATTAATTTCATTATTTCTTAGATTTTACTCCTGAATCATCGAATTTATATCCAACGCCCCAAACTGTTTCAATAACTTGTGGACCAACTTTTTCGATTTTCTGACGAAGTTTTTTGATATGAGCATCAACGGTTCTTTCTTCACCAAAATAATCGTAATCCCATACTTGTTCTAGTAATTGTTCACGTGAGAAGACTTGTTTGGGCTTGCTTGCCAAAGTCTTTAACAAATCAAATTCCTTCGGTGTTAAATCGGGAATTTCATTATCACCCAAGTAAGCCTCACGAGTATTAGAATTCAACTTAAAGAATCCTGTATTAATGTCAAATCCATCATCAGCTTCCTCAACTTCAGCGTTAACTGGAGTGTTCTCTGCCAATTTTTCAGCTAAGTTTTCATCACGACGGTGAATAGCCTTCATTCTTGCAATCAAAGTTATCGGACTGAATGGTTTTGTAACGTAATCATCCGCACCAAATTCCAAACCAAGTACTTGATCACTTTCAGTGTCACGTGCTGTTAACATGATGATAGGAACTGTCTTAGAAACCTTACGGATTTCCTTAGCAACTTCCATCCCATCCTTACCTGGAAGATTAAGATCCAAGGTGATCATATCCCACTTATCAGGACTCTCATTGAACATATCGACCGCTTCGTTACCATCATAAGCAAAGCTTGCTTCCCATTTTTCTTTTTGGAAAAACATTCCCATCATTTCAGAAACGGATTTATTATCTTCTATCATTAAAATCTTCATAAATTATCACTCCATATTTAAAGGTTAAGCTATCTCATTAGAATAAAAATTGTTACCATAATATTAGTATACAAAATAAAAATAAGTTGGTGTTATCTTGCAAAATAATTATCGTGGAACCGTCTTTTTTGACCTCGACGGTACTCTTCTAAATGCCCATTCTCAAGTTGACGACTCCGTAGCACAGGCCGTTCATAAACTCAAAGAAAATAACTACTTACCAGTTATCAGCACCGGTCGTTCACCGATTGAAATCGACGCCGCTACACGTACTACTGGTATTGATACCTATATTACTTTAAATGGTGCTTTTGTCCAATCACAAGATAAAGTTATTTATCAAAATAATATTGATCCTGAACTACTAGATCGAGTAATCACTCAAGCCACTGAATTTGGAGATGCTGTGAACGTTCTAGCACCTCACGAATCATATCTAACAGCCATGAATCCTTCAGTTAAACATTTCTTTGAAAATGTTAGCCTCAGCTTACCTGAAGTTAATCCTGGCTATTATAAAAATCATGATATTCCCATGATTTTTATAATTTCAGATGATCCATCAGAAAAATATCAAAATTTATTTGATGAACTACATTTTTATAAAACTGGTCAACACTCAATTGATACCGTCGAAAAACATATTTCCAAAATGAGTGGTATCAAACACTTGCTAAAAGAATTGCAATTGGAAGATAAACCAGTCTACGCTTTCGGTGACGGTACCAACGATGTTCCCATGATCAACTTTGCAGACTATGGCATTGCCATGGGTAACGGTATCCAAACCGTTAAGGACGCTGCTACTTATGTTACCACTGAAAACGTTAACGGTGGAATTGTTAATGGTTTGAAACATTTTAATTTAATTTAGAGCAAAAAAACATCTGTAATTCTTTAAGTCATTTTATGACTTTGAATTACAGATGTTTTTATTTTAATTTATAAAGCAACTTGCAAGGTATCTCTACCATGGGTTCCATTGTCTGCAGCAATTAAGCGTACATCTTTATATGCATTTGTATTTGTAACAATTACAAATGTCGAAAGATCATATCCTGCAGCCTCAATTTTATCTTTATCAAATTTAATCAATGGTTGACCAACTTTAACAATATCTCCCTGTTTAACAAGAGCTGTAAAGAATTTTCCATTCAATTTAACTGTGTCAATACCAATATGAATCATAACTTCCGCACCCTTATTAGAAGTAATTCCAATAGCATGATGAGTATTGAATAGCATTGTAACTGAACCATCAAATGGTGCATAAACTGTACTATCATCAGGTATAATAACCATTCCTTGACCCATAGCTCCTGAAGCAAATGCAGGATCATTGGCTTCAGCTAAATCAGCTACTCGTCCACTCAATGGTTGTTGAATTAGTTCATTAGATAATTCTTTCGCATTACCAATAGAATCAGCCTTTGTTTGTGTAGCGGCATCTTCATTAATACCAATTACCATAGTAATCGCAAAGGAAACTGCGAAACAAATTGCTAAACCAATAACATAAGCTACAAATGTTGAACCAACAAAAGCAGGCAAAGTTGTTAATCCACCAAACGCGAAAGCAAATGCTTTAACATGCATACCACCCATGAAGGCACCGCCGACGGCACCACCAGCAATAGCTGCAATCAATGGCTTCTTATATTTAACACCAATACCATAAATAGAGGGTTCTGTAATACCAGCAAAGAAGATTGATAGTAAAGCAGACATAGAGTATGCTTTTACCTTTTTATCATTTGTCTTGAAAAATGTTCCCAAAGTAGCACCAGCCATACCAAAATTAGCAGCTGCTGTTAATGGAACAATTTGATCATGACCTAATCTACTAATATTTTGAATCATAACTGGGTTTACAGCCCATTGTAATCCGAAAATAACGAAGACATTCCAAGCACCACCGACGATGGCACCTGCAACCCAACCATTAGCATTCATTAAGAAGTTGATAGCCGTTGAAATTCCTTCACCAACGTAAACCCCAAACGGTCCAAATAATCCGGCTGTTAATGGAACCATAATGAATAATGAAATTAATGGAACAAATAATAATTGTAGACTTTCTGGAATAAATTTCTTTAACCAATGTTCCAAGTATGACAAGCACCAAATGGCTAAAATAGCAGGAATAACAGTTGAAGTATATTGCATTAGAACAATTGGAATACCAAAGAAGTGTGTAACAACACCATTACCATGTGAACCCATAATATTGGTAATTTCCGGCATTATGAGTGATCCCATAATAGCTGCAGCAACATATTTATTAACTTTAAACTTTTCAGCTGATGTTATTGCCAAAAGAATCGGTAAGAAATAGAACACTGCCGTCGAAGCAGCAGTTAAAATATGATAAGTTCCTGATGTGTCACTAAGCCAGTGTAATTGGACTAGTAATAAAACAACACCACGAAGAACACCGGATCCAGCTAATAGCGGTAGTAAAGGCGTAAAAATTGCTGCCACAATATCCAAAAATCTTGAAAAAACATTTCCACTCTGTGGTTCTGAATCTGTATCATTGGTTTCTTTATTTAAACTAGTTCCATCAACTAAGTCATCATAGACGTTTGCAACAGCTGGACCAATGATTACCTGATATTGTCCACCTGTTTCTGCAACGTCAATAACACCATCAAGATCCTTTATTTCTTCTTTATGATTATTAGCAATTGAATCATCGCGTAAAAGCATTCTCAATCTCGTTGCACAGTGGGTAATTCCAGAAATATTTTTTTCTCCACCGACCAAGTCAAGAATCTTTTTCCCTAAAGATTTTTCGTTTGACATAATTGTCGCTCCTATACATCAATATTTAAACTATGTATTAATTTTTATCTTTGTATTTGTCACTTTTTGAAAATTCAATATCTTTGAATTCCTTATCATCACGATCTTCTATAGCCCCTAATTCATCTACTCGACGTTCATGACGACCACCAATAAAGCTTGCATCCAACCAAGTCTTTACAATCATCTTGGCTAATTCAGGACCTACAACTCGTGATCCAAAAGCTAAAATATTTGTGTTATTATGCATTCTTGACAGTTGTGCTGAATATGGTTCACTGCAAACAACAGCTCTAATACCTGGTACCTTATTAGCTGCCAGTGAAATTCCTACACCAGTACCACAAATGACAATTCCTAAATCATATTCACCACTAGCAACTACTTCCCCCACTTTTTTCCCATAAATTGGGTAGTCAGTTCTTTTAGTTGAATCAGTTCCGAAATCCTTAACTTCATAACCTAATTCTTTTAAATATTCAATAATTGTTGGTTTTAATTCATAACCAACATGATCTGATCCGATAGCAATTTTTTTCATAATTTATAGCTCCTTTAATTCTTTGACAATTTTTTTATAACTTTTATTTTTTCCAAATAATGACGATGTTCCAACGATAAAACCATTAACTCCGAATTCTGATAATTGTTTAATCTTCTCTGGGGAAATAGCCCCATCTACCATCAATTGAAATTGATATTTATCTTTTAGTTCAGATAAATCCTTAATTTTATCATTCACATATTCCAAATATGCTTGTCCTGCAAAACCAGGATTAACAGTCATAACCAACACATAATCAACTAATGGAAGTAATTCCTTGATTGTGGCAACCGATACTCCCGGATTAATAGCAATTCCAGGATGAATTCCTTTTTCTCTAATACTTGCCAAAGTCCTAGATGGCATTGGATCAGTATCTGGATGAATATAAATGATATTGGCCCCCAAGCTAGCAAATACCGGTACAAAATTTTGGGGATTATTAACCATTAGATGTACATCCATTGGTGTTTTTGTTAAACTCCGAACAGCTTTGTAATCTTCTACTCCTAATGCCATATTAGGAACAAATGCACCATCCATGACATCCATGTGAAAGACATCCACTCCGGCATCATCCAATTGTTTAATTTCATTTTTTATATCAGTAAAGTCTGCACACATTAATGATGGACAAATTAATTTTTTCATAGTTTACTCTTTTCCTTTTTGAGAAATCGATTACTCAATTCTCAAAGATAAATCACGCCCATTTGTTTTAATGACGTGTTGATACCACTCAAAACTATCTTTCTTAATACGTTTTAAATCATTATTTTTATCAACGTAAATAAAGCCATACCTTTTATCAAATCCTTCTCTTGTTGAATAAAGATCTGTAGCCGACCAAGTTAGATAGCCAATAACCTTAACTCCATCTACCACAGCCTCTTTCATTCTTTCAATATGATTTGCCAAATACTTTATTCGATAATCATCGTGCACCTGATTATTATTTTCCAATAT
This sequence comes from Companilactobacillus kimchiensis, assembly GCF_001438805.1. Lineage (GTDB taxonomy): Bacteria > Bacillota > Bacilli > Lactobacillales > Lactobacillaceae > Companilactobacillus > Companilactobacillus kimchiensis. The sequence goes on along the minus strand of NZ_JQCF01000013.1, from coordinate 39,088 downwards.
ATCATGTGCGCCTAAACCATTTTCTAAAATTAAAATTGGTAACTGATATCGTTGATAAAAATCCTCCAAATAATGCTTAAAGCCGTACGGATCAATCGTCCATCCCCAGTCAGTCGTTTTACAATATGGGTTCGGTGACTTTATTGCATTCATAGAATCAACATTATCATTAGATCCTATTGCCGAAGACATATAATACGTTAACGACATAAAATCAGGTTTAACTGAATTTAATAATTTCAAATCATTATCTTGAATAATTTCATTAAAATTAACATCCTTAAAGCTATTAAGATAATATGCTGAATATTGACCTTTAAAATCAACATCTGCTGGACCATATCCTATTCTCTTCATAACATTGTCTGCTTTTTCAACATCTAACGGATTACAAGTCTTGGGGTAAACACAACTATTACCAATATTACCGCCAACCTTAGCTTTCGAATCAATATCATGAACAATCTTAACAGCATTAGCATAACTTAAATTAAAATTATGTTGCATTTGGAAAAGTTCAGTTTGATTCTTAGTCTGATATCCAGACATATATTTTGAATCAAGTAACAGATAATTTTGCTCATTAAATGGTATCCAATATTTAACTCTACCTTTGAAGTATTTAACTACTGTACGTACATAATGAGAATAATCTAAAATTATATTTCTACTCATCCAACCATTATATTTTTTCAACAAATGCAGTGGTAAATCATATGCGTACAAAGTGACCACAGGTTCAATATGATACTTCTCTAATTCTGTTAATACATTATCGTAAAATTTTAACCCCTCTTCATTTGGTTCAATGTCATCACCATTAGGAAAAACTCTTGACCAACTCATTGTAAATCGATAGATTTGAAATCCCATTTCACCGTAATATTTAATATCTTCTTTATAACGGTGATAATGATCTGAAGCAGTCTTAAAGTCATCAAAATCCGATTCATTTTGATTGCCATCATTTTTACGAACATCAGCAATTGAAAGCCCTTTATTGCCCTCTTGAAATCCACCTTCAAATTGTTGTGCATTGGTTGAACTTCCCCACTTAAACTCCTTTGGAAAATCATTACTCAAATGAATCATGCTAAACCTTCTTTCAAGTCGTTATTTATTGGGTAATCGTTTTCTCAACAAACACAGTGTATCATCGTAAAAATAAAATGTCAACGGTTTCTAAAACAATGTCCCTATTTGAACAAAGGTGTAAACTATGTAAAACTATTTCAGTAAACAATTTGAGAGATTAAGGAATTTGCAATGGATAAAAAATATTCAATTAAAGATATTGCACAGTTAAGTGGGGTTTCTGTCGCAACAGTATCAAGAGTTATTAACGATAACGGTCGTTTCTCAGAAGAAACCCGAAAAAAAGTCTTAAAAGTCATTAAAGAAACAGGTTATCAAACCAATTTTAGTGCCAAAAATTTAAGAATGAATAAATCCTTTTCAGTTGGAATATTGGTACCTGATATTAGTAATTATTTCTTTGCTACTGTAGTTCAAAAAATTGAAAAGATTCTGTTTAAATGCGGTTATTCGACAATTATTTGTAATACGGCTAGAGATGAAGATAAAGAATTAGCATATTTAAAGATGTTGGAAAGTAAGGGGATTGACGGTTTAATAGTTATCTCTGGTGCTAAAGCATTTGATATTAATAAAGTGAGTTCATCTTCAAAAATTCCTTTCATATGTATTGATAGAAAACCAAAAGATAAGAAAAACACAATTTTTATTGCCTCTGATCATTATCAAGGAGCATTAGATGCAACTGATTCTCTATTTAACTCAGGATCTAAGCATCCTATCATTGCAACACATAAACATTATTCTTCATCTGGTGCTGATAGACTTCGGGGATTCAAAGATTCTTTAGAAAAGCATGGTCTCCCCTTTGACACTTCTAGGAATCAAATCACTTTGACAACTGAAAATACAACCATCAAGATGGAAAAAGTTCTAAAAAGTCAACCTGAAATTGACGGTATTTTTGCTATTAATGACACTGTTGCTATTGAAGTATTATCAGCTTTATTGAAATTAGGTAAGTCTGTCCCCAATGACATTAAACTCATTGGCTTTGATGACGAACCACAAGATAAGCATACTTACCCTACATTATCATCTGTTAAACAAGATACTGATCGTATTGCACAGGTAGCCGTGGAAAATTTAATTGGTTTAATTAACTCTACCGGAATTACTAGTGAATCAATTATAATTCCAGTAGAATTAATGCCTCGAGATTCAACCCTTTAACATACTTCACAAATAAAGAACTCCCATGTCAGGATTACTAATCCTAATATGGGAGTTCTTTATATTCAAATACATTTGGACAAAAGATTTAGTTATTTAATAAAGCCAACATTATCCGAATGATTAATCTTATCACCATCAAACAAAGTTATTTTTTGAGTTTCATTCAAATTTGTACAAATAAAAATAACATCAGTCTTTTTACCCATTTTTTTAATAAAATCAAAATCTACAGTTCCTAATAAAGTATTTTGATCCACTTTATCATTTTCAGAGATATTTATTTCAAATCCCTCTCCATTTAACTCCACAGTATCTATTCCAATATGGAGCAAAAATTCGAGGTTATTAGTTTTAATAGCAATTGCATGCTTAGTTGGAAATACAGAGACAATTTTCCCTTTTATGGGACTGTAAATATTCTTAGAATTAGGTTCTATCATAAAACCATCACCCATTGATCTAGAGGAAAAAAGTTCGTCACTTGTTTCAAATACTGATTTAATAACACCGCTAACCGGCGCATACAGTTCTGTTTTTTTTGAAAATAATCCCATTGTTAAACACTTATCCTTCTGGCACTAAAAATCGAGTATATTCAGCAAGTTCATCATCAATTTTGTCTGATATAATAACAGCTTCTGAAATATCAAATGCTTTAACATTAGCTGTTTGATAAAACTTACTGCTATCGCAAAGAACATAGGTTTTACGTGAATGTTCTTTAACAATTCTTTTTTTAACGGCTTCTGAAATATTAGGGGTTGTTATACCATTTTGAGGATCAATACCATTGACCCCAATAAAAGATTCATCAAAAAATATATTTTTTAAACCTTCTTCAGTAAATGAACCACTGAGAGAAGATGTTACTGGATTATATAATCCTCCGACAACAATTATATCTGCATTGAGATCTTTCATAGACTGTCTAAAAACACTCGTATTTGTAGTATAAATTGTAATATTTTTATGAATTAATTTTCCCAATAGAATAGAACCATTAGATCCAGAATCAACATAAATATTATCCCCATCATTAACTAAGTCAACAGCTAAGGATGAAATGACATCTTTTTCATTTTTATTAATTAATGATTTTTTTGAAATAGGTAATTCATCAGTATTTGATAGATACTTTACAGCTCCACCATACATTGATTCCACTTTACCTAATTTTTCCAGTTCTTTTATATCTCTTCTTAAAGTTGATGCTGACACATCAGGAAATTCCTTACTGATAGAATCAATCTTTATAAGCCTTTTTTCTCTTAATAATTTTAATAATTTTTCTTGTCGTTCATATGGAATCATCATCGTCATTCCTTTTTACATCATCATTTATAACCTTTATTAAGGATAATTATATCAAATTAATTTAGATAATCATTCCGTACAATTACTTTTAAGCCAATTTCTCATCACGACTTGTAAAGAAATAGGCCAACACAGCTCCAACAATCAATGAAATTAATAACCCTATCATTGCTTGAATAAAATTATTTTGATTCTTCATAATGAATGCTGGAAATGTCGTTACGCTACCAAAAACAAAGGCATTTGTTGCAACATGCATAAGTGCAAGATATGCACCTCCGACTGCACCACCAATTATTTGTGCTAACCAAATTTTTCGATTCTTTACTAAAAGTCCAAATAAAGTTGGTTCAATAATAGCAGACAGTACAATAGTAACCAAACCAGTTAAAGAAAAGCTACGTAATTTAGAATCTTTAGCCTTTAACCAAACTCCAATAGTTACTCCGATAACTGCAAAGTTACATGCGAAAGTTAATGGACAAATATAATCATATCCAACTGTGGCAATATTATTGATCATGATTGGATTGATAGCCCAATGTATTCCGAAGCTAACAAGGATACTCCAACCACCACCGACTAGAATTCCAGCAAGAATACGACTATGTAAAATAGCCCAGTTAACAACCCTGGCTATCATTTCGCCACCGTACACACCAAGTGGTCCAATTACGATGACAGTTAAAGGTATCATGACTGCTAGTGAAATTAATGGAACAATTACTAATTTTAAATTCTCAGTAACATACTTATCCAACCACTTATATAGATATGAAAATACCCAAATTGATAAAATAATTGGAACAACTGTTGAATTATAACTCATTAAAACAACTGGAATTTTCATAAATGTGGTCATGGCACCATTACCATGGGTACCCATTAATTTAATAAAATCTGGATATAATAATGCCCCACCTATAATTGCGGAAAGATAAGGACTCGCTCCAAATCTTTTTGCAGACGTAAAAGCTAAAAGTACTGGTAAAAAATAAAATACACTCATTGATGCGGCATAAAAAATAGTATATGTACCACTTTTTTCATTTATTAAACCTAATTGAACACATAGTATTAATATCCCTCTTAAAATACCTGATCCAGCTAAGGCTGGTAGTAATGGAGCAAAAATACTAGAAATTGCAGAGAAAATATTACTAATTATACTACCCGACTTTTGGGAACCATCGTTGGCTTCTTCCAATGTTTCATTACCGCCAACTGCTTTTTCAAATTCGGCATATACCTTGGGAACCTCGATACCGATTAATATTTGATACTGACCGGCCGCTCGAGCAATATTTATAACACCATCAATATCAGTTACTTTGGTATCATCGACAATTGATTCATCCTTTAAGTTCAAACGCAATCTTGTTGCGCAATGTGTCATGTTAGCAATATTTGTTTTTCCACCTACTGCTTTAAGTATTTCAATGGCCGTCTTTTTATAATCCATACTTTCAACTCCCCCAGAGTTTTTCTAAGTTTATTTTAAGAAACCAATCATTAATTTATGAGCAGCAATCGCATCATTTTTTTCTATAATCTCACTAATCTTTTCCATTCCCACAGAATCAATAAGCGAATCCAATTTTTTAATCATGTCAATATTTGCTTGGCATTCATCGGTTGCGTTTTCTATCACGGGAAAAGTATCAAAATAAAACATTCCATTATAATTATGTTTTTTAACATAATACAAAAATTCAAGTGTCTTAAATGGACTAGCAGTTCCGATCATTAGTCCATCATCGTTTAATCCATAACCATCATTTATATGAATCCCAAACAATTTCTTTCGTGAACCAAAAATATCAGCTGCAAAAGCTGGATTTTCGTGTTTCATTAACATATGACAATAATCTAATGTTATTCCAACATTTCTTCTATCAATTTCTTTAACCATCATTCCAGTAACACCCATTGAATCAATAAAAGCATACGCCCTGGGTTGAAATGGCTTATATTCAATGCTGATTTTTAAATCTGGTGCATAGTCGGCAATCTCTTGAAAGGCACATCTTAATTGATTCCACACTTTTAAATAATTAATTTGGAAACTGTAATCAAAGGCATCATGCGCCATCCAAATTGTTACTACGTTTCCTCCAGCCTTTCTACAATAATCTGCAGCAGATTTGCATAATTCAATTGCTTCTTTAGATACTGAGTCATCATTATTTGTCAGGTCACCGTTAACAAAATCATTCTTGAATCTTAATGCAACACCATTTAATTTCAAATTATGGCCATCCAATAATGCTTTCATTTCTTTGGGACTAAATCCATCTGTATGCTCAGGATAATTAAGATCCACATACCCTAAACCTAATTTTTGAAATTGATCAAAAACTTTATCCATATTATTATCATTGACCGGTAAAAAAGAATTAATTCTTGTTGCTAATTTCATTATTATTCCTCCTGTAAACGTTTTCTATTATAGCATCATTTTTCATTTATATTCAAATATATTCAAATAAAATCATCAAATTTCATCAAATGGTGATTATCACTGATTTTTTATAAAAAACTACAAAAAAAAGAAACTAATGAAATATTTATTCATCAGCTTCTTTTTTAATATTCTCTTATCATCAATTAACGATATTTCTCATATATTATTTTCTAATAACAACCTTACCCATCATATGACCACCTTCAACCAATTCAGTAGCCTTCTTAATATTTTCCAAATTAAATCCATGGAATACCTTAGTAACGGTCGATTGAATCATCCCACTGTCTAAACCATCAGCCAATTTTTCCAAATAAGCTCCTTGATCTGACATAGAATCCAATCTGAACTTAGCTTTGGTAAACATCCATTCCCAAGCAAAATTAACGGACTTCTCTTTCAAATCTTCTATCTGTGATTCACGTAGATTGGTAATGGTAGCAAAAGTTCCAAATGGTTTGATCAATTCTACAATTTCGTTCCAATGAGGGTCGTTATCACTAAGTCCAATGATATAATCGACATTCTCAATTCCCAAGTCCCGGACTTGTTTGATTAAATCCTCATGATGATTAACCACAAGATCGGCTCCTAGGTCTTTGACCCATTTAACCTTCTCCTCAGTCGAGGCAGTGGCAATTACTCTTAAACCGGCTGTATGAGCCAATTGGATAGCAATTGAACCCACTCCACCAGCTCCATTAATAATTAAAACCGTTTTAGATCGATTATCGGCGGCTGGATCAATCTGCAACTTCTCAAATAACAACTCACTGGCGGTTAAGGTAACCAGTGGCATAGCAACGCTTTTTTCAACTGATGTTTCCTTAGGCGCATGGGCAACAATCCGTTCATCAATAATTTCATATTCCTGATTTGAACCATCACGAGTATAGTCACCAGCAAAAAAAACTTTATCTCCGACTTTAAAATTCTTGACGTCTGAACCAATACTATCAACGGTACCGTATCCGTCATATCCTAAAATTTTAGGGTTTGTCAGTTCATCCGCAATATTCTTTCTAGTGGCGATATCAACTGGATTAATTGAAATACCCTCGATTTTAACTAGCAGATCACGTCCATTAGGAGTTTCCTGCTTTTTTTCAAATTCAACAAAACTAGTCAACTTATTATCAGTTACACCATATGCTTTCATTTATCTAACCTTCCTTTTAATACCTCAATTCTATAATAAAAAACTATTTATTAGAATTTTTATCCCCCGCAAACAAAAAATCGATCTTACCTTAGATGGCAAGATCGACTTTCCTATTAAAATGTATTTTTCTAGTTCTAACTTAAAATCTCAACCGTAGCGCTAGTAATTCCGTAAGAAGGAATCATATCATTAGGCATGGCCATATCGATTTGATAAGGATTGTCATAGGCAAAGGTTCCGGTATCATTAACTGTTCGATACCAAACGTCCCCTTGAGCTGATGTAATCTTTAAGCGTGACCAACGAGGAATCACACTCAAATTTGTAGCAACTCCTGAATAACCCATATCTGATCCAAGGACAGCTGGATCATAAAAACTAATTTTAAATGTACCAACATTGTGACTTGTTGATTGCATTTCTACTGGAGCCTCAGAGGCTGATTGAGTGATGGCTTTTTGTGAAGCTTCAATTTGTTCTGGTTGTGATTCTTGGACTGGTGCATGATCGACTTCCTGGTTATTTTGAGTTGAAGTGACATCTCCCATGTTTGGATCCTTTTCACTATGTTTGATACCTGGCATAAATTCCTTGTTGTCTGATAATGAGACTTTTTTGTTTAGTGTGTCAGCACCTTCATTAACTGTTTTTTTTGTTTCCAAATTAGTTAATGTTTTTTGAAAATCTGTTGTATTACTTACTTGGCTTGATGATGAATCTGCCGCATAGGCTACTGAGTAACCCATTCCCCCTGTGACGATCAAACTGATAATAAGTAGTGCATCTAATTTAATTTGCTTTAGCAACTAATCTCTCCCCGGTTGTATGTTTACCAGATGTCACTATACAAGACGAATGTGACAAACATATTACAGGCAGAATAAAAAAAATCAGTTGGATGATTTTTTTGTAACATTTTCGTAATGAAGGTCATATATTTATAAATATTTCAGGCATATTTAACTTTTTGCCATTTTTGCAAAAGATTGTGATATTTCATACAATTTTTTGCAATCGTTTACTATATAAAATAAAAAAATATTTGTTTGCGAGAACAAATATTTGTGAGAAAAAATTATTTGTGATAATTTAGAAATATCGAATGAGATGGAGGAATTTTAAATGTCTAAAAAAATCGCTGTTGTTGTAGGTAGTTTACGTAAAGGATCATTTTCAAAACAAATTGCTAGAAATCTAATGAAGTTGTTCCCAAGTGGTTATGAACCCGAATTTGTTGAGATTGGTAACTTGCCACTTTATAACGAAGATATCGATACACCTGAGAACGTCCCTGCCACATATACTGAATTCAGAGACCAAATTAAGGCTGCTGATGGTGTATTATTCGTTACACCTGAATACAATCGTTCAATCCCCGGTGGCTTAAAGAATGCACTTGATGTTGGTTCACGTCCTTACGGTCAAAATGCTTGGAATAACAAACCTGCTGCTATCGTCAGTGTATCACCTGGTGCTATTAGTGGTTTCGGTGCTAACCATGTCCTACGTCAATCATTAGTATTTTTGAATATGCCTGCATTACAACAACCAGAAGCTTATATCGGAAATGTTACTAAGATTCTTGATGATGATGGTAATGTTGCTGAAGGCACTGTTGGTTTCCTACAGAGTATCGTTGACGCTTATGTTGACTTACTTGATAGATACTAAAATCAACTAGTTTATTATTCATTAGAAGAAAATTTACAATATACTAAAATCCCTGTATTAGTTGGTTATTACCAATCAATACAGGGATTTTTTACTCTAAATATTTATTATTAACTAAAATTTCAATTTCAAAACTAATTTCAAAACATTAATAGCCGATTTTTGAAGATCACCTAGATACAAATCATTATTATCTTTCCATTTACCATTCAAGAGAATATGCTCATCATCAACAATTTGGGCCTCGCCATTATAGATCCAAGTTTTAACTTGTTCGTTTAAATTTGAATCCTGACCGATTCTAACTTTGACAACGATTGCTCCGTCGGGGTCAATCATGAAGTCATTCCACATTTCCGTTTTAACAAATTCTTTTTTCAACATATCGTAATCTTTTTTAATCTTAATATTGCCCAGACTATCAAACTCAGGTCCAAAATCACTAACAGCGCTCATCAACTCCGATTTAGAATTCCCCGGCATAATTAAATCATTACCCGCATGCATACTCTGCTTAGGGTCAGCTGAACTGAACCAGTCTGTCATAACTGAACCATCAAAGTGCCATTCATCACGTAAGATATTGGTCAATAAAGCAAAATTTGCACCCGCGAAAATACCATTGACTCGATTATAGGCTGTCATAATTGCCGTTGGTTGAGATAATTTAATGGCAATCTCAAAGTTGCGTAAATAAATTTCACGTAAAGCTTGTTCACCAATAACACTGTTACCGTAATTACGATGACTTTCTTGATTATTACCCAAGAAATGTTTGATCGTCACACCAAGTTTTGGATGAGATTGCACGCCCTTAGTTTCATAAGCCGCCATCGTTCCAGACAAATAAGGATCTTCTGAGAAATACTCAAAATTACGTCCCCCCAGTGGATCTCGATGAATATTCATTCCTGGAGCCAACCAGAGATCAACACCAAATTCCTTCATTTCAGTTCCAATAGCAAACCCGATTTTTTCAAGTAAATTCTTATTCCAAGTTTGAGCTAAGGCTGTGCCAATTGGCCAAGCAGTTGCGTAATGAGTTATTTTTTGTCCATTTCTTTCGAAAATTGGATCAACTCGAATACCCGCTGGTCCATCTGCCATGACAATTGATGGAATCCGTTTCTCTTCAATTGCACCAGTTTGTCCCGCTGCGCCAGGAACTAAATCAGAGGAAATACCAACCGGCCCATTGTCAGTCTGTGAAAGTTGTCCTTCAACAATATTCACTAGTTGTTGATCACTGAGGCTAGCAATAAATTCAGCTAATTCAACTTCCCCGTCAGACACATCAGCTAACGTTTTGCCAGCAGCATTCCGGACATCTTCAATTGCTTGATCATAACCAGATCCAGGTAAATTTTCACGTTCAGATACAAAGGTTGTTACATCAGACTCTTCCTGATATTGAACAAATTCCGTCTCAGCAAAATTGGCTGCTTTCAAAATAAAGAAAGGAACATTGCTGACTTGCTTTAATTCCACTTTGTTTTTAGTCAAAGTTGTTGGATCAATTCTAGGTTTTAAACCATCATTAACTTTCTTTAAAATAACTTTTTCATCTAATTTAAAACTAGCCACGACTTTAGTATTACGAGAGCTATTACCACTTCTAACCAAATAGGTTCCTGGCACCAAAACATAAGCTCCCAATTCTTCATCAAAAATACTTAAGTCGCTAATGGGGATTTCAAAATCCAAATCCTGTTGCGCCTTGGGACGAAGAAGTTTGGTTTTATGGTAATCAACCAACATTTGATATGGCGTAGGAATAGCTGTTTGTGGTTGTGAAATATAAATTTGAACTGTTTCTTGACCAGCAAAATTATCACTAGTATTTTCAACTTCTAAATTTAATTTAATTCTAGTCTCATTGATATCAACCTTAGGAGTTTTTAAGAAAAATTTGGCATAACTTTGACCAAAACCAAATTCATACCGTGGTTTAATAGCAAAACTATCGAAATAACGATAACCAACATAAATCCCTTCAGCATATTCTGGATTAGACATTCCAAAATTTTCTGAGCTGGAATAATCAGCATAGTCGTAGGCCCAAGTATCAGTCAGTTTACCAGATGGTGTCTTCGTACCATCGAGAATCTCTGCAATAGCATCCCCACTAGTCATTCCCAATTGTGAAACCAATACAATACTATCAAGCATCGGACAGTCTTCGACAAAACTGGTATCCATTACACCACCAACATTCAAAAAGACGACACTATTATTGTAATATTCACTCATTTGTTTGATGTTGGCTAATTCATTATCAGTCAACTTAAAATCACCTTTATTATTACGACGATCATAATTTTCACCAGAACTGCGAGCAATTACATAAATTCCGGTCGCAGCATCATCAAATTCACTGATTTCAGGGTCTTTAAATTTGAATGCTGGTGCTAACAAGCTCATCGGATCATCATTTAACTTCTCCATATAAAGTTTTTGTTCTTGACGATAATAACGTTGTAACCTTGCCAACCATGACTTGGAAGTGATCGTAAACCCATGGTCTTCAAGTCCATCAATGATATTAACCATGTCACGTTGGTTAACATCTCCTGAACCACTGCCACCTTTAATTGTGGCGAAAGCACCATTACCATATAAGGAAACTGTCTTATTTTTTAAGGGTAAAGTATTATTTTTATTTTGTAGCAAAACAATCGCTTCTTCAGCGGCTTTTTTAGCTAATTCCTTATTTTCAAGTTCTCGTTGTGAAATAACTTTTTCCATCTAAAATTCTCTCCTTTGGTGGAAATGTAATTATCTTAATTTTACACTTTTCAAAACCAAAGGTCGAAATTCATCTGTCTAATTTATGTTTATAACAAAAGCCAAGATAAGTTAAAAAAGTCCCTAAACTAATCACTGAGCCTAATTTTAATCCTGGAACTTGATAATTTAATTCAATTTGATGTTTTCCTTGACATAATTGAAGATAACTCAGATTGCCCATAGTTTGACCAAGCGGCATTTTTTGACCATCAACTGTCACTTGCCAACCTTTATCGTAAGGAATGTTCAATAACAAAATCTGCTTACTTGAAGTAACCTTGATATTGCCATTTATCCTCTGACCATTAAAATTTTTATGTACTTTTAACGATTGGCGATTTAAATGTTTAATTGAGGCAGATAATTTTTGATTATTCAGAACAAAAAATTGTTCTTTCAAATTATGAACTGACCCAATAATTTTAATCCGATTGACGACTTTATCACCCAAATCAATTACCATTTTGTCAGAATAACTATCTGGAATTATTTTCTTACCATTGATTACAATTGCCTGAACTGAAGCTTGATTAATAAAATACAAATTTCCTGGTTGATTACCGTGAATTATTAACTCCTGAGGTTTAATAAAGGTTATTTGTGGCTGAACAAAATATTTCTGTTCATTTCCATTAATGGCTTGCCAGATATATTCCTGATTATTGATTGGACTGCCTGGCTTCAAACGTACCTTTAACAATTGCTTATTTACTAACGTCCCCACTCCTAATGCCTGCGTTTGTCTGACTTGCTGTCCGATTATATGATATTTCACACCAAACAAAGCATCTGTCAATTTGGTGGCACCATTGGGACTGATACTTCTAACATTGCGTCCATAATAACCAAGATCCAACAACATCTGTCTAGTTTTCGCATTAAAGGTTGAACTGTAAAGACTGACACCACGACTATTAAAAAATAATGGATCATTATTATTACTGTCCAAAATACTATCGGTCTGATCAATTAAGGGATTTAAATTAGTTATCCGATAAAATGTGTGGTTGTTTTTATTGATTTCTTGATACGTTTTAGACTCAATTTGATAATACTTTTGATAAAATTTTTCCTGACCAAAACTACCCCCCTGTAATCCGCCAACAAAATTGATAACTAATTCTAAACCAACTATGAACGATAACAAATATTTAAAAAAAACGTTTGCCTCTAAAAAATTCATTAATAACCCAGTAGTTAAAATAAAACCTAAACTCAAATATAAATAATTGATTGATACATATTGCCGATTTTTATTAGCAAAGATATAACCGACACTTACTATCAATATCGTCAAAATTATCGCTATCACCAAATCATGTTGCCTAATTCCTGCATGAAAACTCTCATATGCCAAGGTAATTGCTATAAAGCTAAAGAAGTAAACATTTCTAAAATGTAACCCGACTGGTGGTTGAAACATATGCCAAACAGTATTAAATGTCAGCAAATACATTCCTAAAAAAAGAATCACTAATATCGCCCCAGCAGCCGCCTTTTGCCGTTGATTGATTTGTTGATTCAAAAAGAAGGTTATTAATAATATCAGAATAAAACTAGTCATAAACACTTCTGGACCCGGAGAAGTCCGCTTGATTATCGTATTACCAACCACTCCGAATTGAATCAAACTGGACTTGCCAAATTCGGGTATAGGTAAAAAATTATGTAGATTTATTTTTTCTTTACTACTCTGCAGCATTGCTAAAATCGTTGGCAACACAATTACTAAACTCAACAATCCCGATATAATAGAAGAAACTAAATATCGTCCTACCACTTGTACTTTCAATTGACGATTTAATAGACCCAAATACAAGAAATAAATCACTGAAAACAAACACATCATATAACCCATATAATAATTGGTGATAATCGTTAAAAGTAAACTGAAAATGTATAAATTACTCTTCTGCTGATAAAATATTTGTTGAATTCCCAAAGTTACTAAAGGTAGCAAGATCAGAGCATCCAACCACATCAGATTATAAAAATATAACGCCACAAAACCACACAGTGCATAAACTGTGGAAAATAAAAGATTACTCAATTTTCTATTCTGATAAAATTTCTGAAAAAAATATGCTCCACTCAGACCAATCGTGGCTATCTTTAAAAGAATAATCACATTAAACGCCTTTGGAACTTGATTGACAGGAAATAATAATAAAATTAAGTTAAAGGGACTTAAGAGATAGTATGAAAACAGATCAAAGAAATTATCACCCAAGGATAAACTGAATGAATAAAACGCCCCATTGAAATTGGTTAGTTGTTGTCGAAAGTAGGTCAAAAAAGCAATATATTGAGTACCAACATCCCCGAACATCAAATTATGATTTCCAAAAGGTGTTAGTCCAGTACACCAAAATATTATGATCATCAAAATCAGGGGAATCATAAATGCTAACAGATAATAAAGCTGTCTCTTTAGTTTCGTCAAAGTTTTCACTTCCCGATAATTTTTTAAACAAAAAAGGTCACATTGTCCATTGATTAAAACCAGTCTAATCAATAGACAATGTGACTTTCAAATATAAGGAATTAAATTAATTTGACGAATTGTAAACCATGATTATTTATTTCTTAAAAATATATTTCCGTAAAACATATTTATGAATCAACCACAGTATTATCAATAAAATTAAACCAATGACAACTTCACTGAATAAAAAATTCCAATTAAGTGCTAATCGGAAAATATTTAGGAGTGGATCATTAAAAACTGAAATTAATAACAAAAATAAAATTATATCTGCTGTATAAATATTCATGGTATCCTCCTGATGGAAAAATCATATCATACCTCAAAACAGGTATAATAGTAGTAAGAAAATTTTTTGAGGTGAAGAAATGCTCAAGGATAAACATATTGCCCTTTACGTAACTGGTGGCATCGCTGCTTATAAAGCACTCAATGTCGTCCGTGCTTTGATCAAACAAGAAGCAAAAGTCCAGGTTATCATGACTGCTGCCGCACAACAGTTTGTCACACCATTGACTTTCGCTACTTTAAGTCAGAGACCAGTAATTACCGACAATTTTACACCACAAACCGCTACTGACGACTTTATTCCCCATATTAAATTGGCTCTGTGGACTGATTTGGCCGTTGTACTTCCAGCCACGGCTAACATTATTGGAAAAATGGCCAATGGGTTGGCTGATGATATCGCTTCAACTAGTTTACTCGCTACTAAGGCCCCTAAATTAATTTTTCCTGCCATGAATACCGATATGTACCAAAATCCGGCGGTACAAAAGAATTTAACAACACTTCAGGAAATGCATGTCCAAATTGTTGAACCGGCAATTGGTTTCTTAGCTGAAGGCATGACTGGTAAAGGACGCTTACCTGAATTACCTGAAATCTTAACAGCCATTAAATCCAATTTCATCAATCAGAAATTAGCTGGCAAAAAGGTTATCGTTACTGCTGGTGGTACCAAGGAAGCTATCGACCCTGTTCGTTATATTGGTAATCGTTCTTCAGGTAAAATGGGCTTAGCTATGGCTCAAGTCGCTCGTGACTTAGGCGCTGACGTTACCTTGATCACAACTATTAAAACCAATATAACTGGCATCAAACTGATTGAAATTCAAACCGCTGATCAATTGATGACTACCCTAAAAGAATATTTTCCCACAACGGACGTTTTAGTTATGGCTGCGGCTGTGGCCGATTTCAAACCGGTCAATGTAGCTGATCAAAAAATCAAAAAAAATGATGATGAAGATATCTTTACCATCAAATTAACTAAGAACCCTGATATTCTTAAAACTATCGCCGCTACCAAAACTAATCAATTCGTCGTTGGTTTTGCCGCTGAAACTCAAAATCTTTTGGCCAATGCCGAAAAGAAACTCAATAGTAAAAATGCTAATGTCATTTTAGCTAACAATGTTGCTTCAGCGGGAGCTGGATTTGGAGTCGATACTAATAAAATCACCCTTTTACAAAAGAATCAAGCACCTGATACTTGGCCTTTAATGTCGAAAATCGACGTTGCAAAAAAATTCTGGGATTTTTATCTCGCTAATAAGCTTTAAAAATACAATCAGTCTTTAAACATTAAACAAACAAGCTGCAGTAATCTAAAAATGATTACTGCAGCTTGTTTGTTTAAAAGACATCGTAAAACCTCTGTATTAATTAAACTTTTATTTTCTAGAATTTATGATCATCAGGATCAAATTTAGTTAATAAATATGCCATGACCATTTGATGGTACTTATTGTGTAAGGTTGGATCAGCCGATTTAATTTCTTCATATATTCGATCATTTACTTTATCCAAAATATTACCTAACTGATCTAATTCGACATCACTTAGATCCTTCAAGTATTCAGGAATAACCTGGATGCTTTTTTTAGTTTCCATTCGGCCAGCCTCAGTTAAACTAACAATGATGATTCGTTTATCAGAAACAGATTTAACCCTTGATACTAAACCCTTTTTCTCCAGTTTTCGTACAAATTCAGCTGTCGATTGAGCAGTCATATCTAAGCGTTTAGCCAGTTCTTTTTGCGGTAGATCATCCTCTTCAGTTAATGCCAATAAAATTTTACCCTGGCCTTGAAAGAGCATTCGATAATCAGGATGTTTCTTAGAAACTTCTTCAGAAACATGTTGCAACATTCCCAATTTAACTAATTTACCTGCAGTTTTTTCTTGTTTAATTAAATCACTCATAAGTCGTGCCCTCCTAAGCATTATTATACACTGCCATTTAAATTAAATCAGGTGTACCTGAATAAATCTGTTGACTTTTTAGTAAGGTGGACCTTATAATCTATTTTGTCAGGTACACCTGATGAATATTTAAAAATTCGAGGTCATGATTATTATGCAAAATACTAACGCGATTCAAGTTGATCACCTAACTAAAAAATTTGCTCAACAAGTCGCTGTCGACGACGTTTCTTTCTCTGTTAAGAAAGGTGAAGTCTTTGGTTTATTGGGACCAAATGGTGCTGGTAAAACGACCATCTTACGCATGATCACCACTTTACTAAAACCAACCAATGGCAACATTACTATTTTTGGTCATGATATTAAAACTGAAAGTACCTTGGCTCGTTCCATGTTTGGCCTGACTGGACAATATGCCTCTGTCGATGAAGATATTTCAGCCCGTGAAAATTTAATGATTTTTTCCCGCTTAAATGGTCTTTCACGTCAAGATTCCAAACTACGAACTAAGGAATTATTAAAAGAATTTTCTCTGGAAAATAGTGCCAATAAGTCCTTATCAAGTTTTTCAGGAGGTATGAGACGACGCTTAGATTTAGCTGTTAGTTTAATAACTCAACCTGCTTTAATATTTTTAGATGAGCCAACTACGGGACTTGATCCTAGAACACGTACCCAAATGTGGGATACCATTCGTAATTTAGTTGCACACGGCTCAACCATTGTTCTAACGACCCAATACCTTGATGAAGCTGATGCTCTGGCCGATCGTGTGGCAGTAATCGATCATGGAAAATTAATCAAAATTGGTACTCCAGCCGACTTAAAGCATCAAACAGGTCAAGCAACTATGCGTTTAAATATTCCTGATGATAATAATTTAATTAAAGCTGAGAATATTATTGGCACTGAACTGCAATCACAACCAAATGTCATCAACAATAATATCAGTGCCAGTTTTAAACAGTCGGAACAAGTAACTAATGCTTTGGCACAATTAAAGGCTGCAAAAATAAAAATTACTGATTTAAGTGTCCAAGAACCATCCCTTGATGATGTCTTCATGGCCTTAACTGTCGGTAAAAATTAATTTGGAGGAAAAATAAAATGGAAATTAAAACTCAACGCGGTAATATTATTCAAAACACTTTCACTATGGCCTACCGCAACCTATTAAAAACTTTACACAATCCTGATCGTTTCATGGATGTTTTGATTCAGCCAATTCTCTTTATGATTTTGTTTGGTTATCTCTTTGGTGGTGCCATCGCCGGTGGTGTTCAGGGTTACTTACCAACCATTGTTCCTGGAATCCTAGTCCAAACGATCCTTTCAGCCGCTTCGGGATCGGGATCTCAAATTCGCGAAGATATGGAGTCTGGTGTTTTTGATCGGTTTAAATCATTACCGATGGCACACATTGCTCCCTTAGCCGGACAATTATTCGCTGACATTTTAAGACTCTTCATTGCTACTATCGCATCATTGGCTACCGGTTATTTCATGGGCTGGCGTCCAAATGTTGGTTTTGGTTGGTTAGTTATCGTCGTCCTCTTGGCAGTCTTTATTGGTTGGGCTATCTCCTGGATCTATGCATTAGTCGGACTCTTAGCAAAAAGTGCCACGATGGTTCAAAGCATTTCTATGATTACAATGCTAATGTTGTCTTTTCTATCTAATGCTTTTATTCCCATTAGAACTTTACCAAAATTCTTACAAGTTATTGCTAATCTAAATCCAGTCACTTACGTTATTACAGCTATTCGGCAAATTTTGGCCACTGGTACATTATCAAGTACCGCAGGAATGGTCTTAATAATGGGTCTAGCAATTGTTGTAATATTTGCACCATTGACTGTTTTGGCTTACAACCACAACAATTAATTACATCAAAAAAATCACATTATATTATGGCGAACCCATTAATTGGGATTCATAATATAGTGTGATTTTTAGTGTTATAGCGATTATTTGGGGGTCTCCGTATTACTGTAATAAACCGGTTCAATCCCACTAAAGTCAGTTTGTTCTAACCATACTTTAATTTGCTGACCTAAATCATGTGACATCTGAGCAGAAATCATAATTTGTTTTTTAGAAATATGATTTACATGGACACCGGCAGTTATCGTACAACTACCGGGCAAAAATGGTTGAATGATTTGTCCGATTTCAGTAGCTAAGACATCATCCTTATGTAATCGTCCATCATGGCTTGGAAATCTGACTGTTTGCATTTTAGTATTCTTAGTTAAAGTAGTGACCGTTCCAATATGCGGATTATCCCCACCAGTTAAAGCAATAAATAAATCTTTACCGATAACTTTAAGCGCGGCTTCAATTGTATAATCCTCGGCAGTAACTGAAAATTTCATTAAATTCCCTCCCAACGTCCATCGATATCGTTGGCAATACCTAAAGCATCCAATTCTTTCATAGTCTGATGATCAACCAAATCTTGAATCGTTTGGGGATGATTATAAAATGCTGGAATTGGTGGAATCATTTGTACTCCCAGCTTTGATAATTTAGTCATGTTTTCCAAATGAATCGTATTCAAAGGTGTTTCTCGTGGTACCATGATTAACTTTCTTTGTTCTTTCAGTGTTACATCTGCTGCTCGCGAAATCAAATTATCACCGATACCAACGGCAATACTGGCTACTGTTTTCATACTAGCTGGTACGATTACCATTCCGTCAGTTAAAAATGAGCCACTAGCAATGGTAGCACCAAGATCACTATCGCTGTAAAAATAATTCGCTAATTGCCTAATGTCCACTAATGACAAGTCAGTTTCCAATTGAAGATTTTTTTTAGCCCAAGCACTAAAAACGACATGCGTTTCAACATTTTCGATTGCTTGTAAATTTTTCATCAAATCAATCGCATAAATCGTACCTGAAGCCCCCGTTACACCGATAACAATTTTTCGTTTGCGGAACATATCAACACTTCCTTAATCTAAATATTTTTGCCAATCCTTAACTTCTTTAAATTGAGCTCGTTCAAACGTACCTTTCATATCAAATGGCACGGTGCCATCTAAAATAGTTTTCGAACTCATCCCTCGAACTCGAATCGACTTCGGATCATACTCAGGTCTTTCTGAAGGATCGAGTGGATGGTTTCTCATACCAGGTAACACCATAATATCCTTGTCACCTTGGAATCGAGTATTCAAGGTCCACATCACATCATTCATATCAAAAATATCAACATCATCATCAACCAAAATAACTGTTTTGAGTTCTTTAAAGGCTGACAAAGCTAGAATGGCTGCTTGCCGTTGGATGCCTTCATCGGCTTCATCATCTTTATGGATCTGCATAATAGTCATCAGTTTACCGCCACCAGCCGGTGGATTATAAACATTAACTACCTTTCCAGGGATAGCCTTGTCAACTAATTCCAAAATACTAGCTTCAGTAGGAATACCAGCCATTGAAACATGTTCTTCACTGGGACCGATCATGGTTTGAAAAATTGGATTTTTACGAGTTGTAATTGCCTTAACTTTGACAACATTAACCGCTGGATTAGCATCCCCATTGTAACCAGGAAATTCAGGCATTGCCTTGCCAGTATGAGTATTGATATCTTCCTGCATCGTTTGATTAGGCATAATTTCAGCTTCAATAACATATTCAGCTCGAGCAATTGCCTTTTCGTTCACTGTCTTAGCAGCCACTAATTCAACCGCCTGTTGACGCATGGCACCAGCAATATTTAATTCATCATAACCAAGTGGTGTTGTAGGTGGCTCAAAAGTTGCCCCAATGGTTATTGCCGGATCAAGTCCAATATTGATTGTAATCGGCATTGGTTTATTTAATTTTTCAAATTCCTTTTGAAAATGACCAATGTGACGACCACCAGGCATGATGTACATTCCAATTGTATCTTTATCTTCCAAAACCATGCGGTGAATTGTCACGTCTGACATAGTTTTATCAGGATTGGAACCTAGCACCAAACCGACGGTAATATATGGACCAGCATCATATTCAGTGTTGGTGGCAGCGGGAATGATTTTACGAATATCAAAGTCAGCATCAGTTACCTTGTGGACAACTTCTTGGACTGGTGCTTTATCGGCTTCGATAGTCACTGGAGCGACTGGATGTTCCACTGAATCTTTCAAAAAACGTCCAAGTGTTTGATAATCATGATGCAGAATCTTTCCCACCCGTTTACGACTGGCCATTGAGCCAATATAAACTCGGGCACCTGGGAAATCTTTAATATTATTAAACATCATTGATGGTCCTTCTGTAGTCGGACGTTGAACCGTTCCACCAGCACCAATATAGCGATAAACACCGGATAGTTCAGCATCAAGATCAACTTCAACATTAGTTTCATGGTATTGACCGAGTAACTCTTTTAATTCAGAAATAACTTTTCGTAAATCATATTTTTCTGTCATCTATTTGGCCTCTGCTTTCTTAACAAGGATTATTATAAGGTGGCAGTAGTCTTTAGAACAATTCAAGATAAAGCAAAAAGCATTCCATAATGGAATGCTTTTTCTTTAATCATTTATTATGACTCATTGAACCAATGGCAATCACTAAGGCAATTATCCAAACCAAAATCATATAACTGTAAAATATTTTATCTCGTAACGGAAATGGACGCATATTTCGAAAAGAAGTTGCTATTCCCTCAATAAAAACTGCGATAGGAACATAAGCACTTAACCCAGTTATTCCAATCACGAAATAATTGATCCAACCTCCGCCAACACTTCTCAAATAAAGACTATACAATAAAATGGCTATCAAAATAAAAGTTGGTATTACTGCAATCGTACGACGAATTTTCATTATTTTCTCCCAATTAGGTATATATCCATCATACCTTAATTGAAAAAAATTCGTTTGAATTCATCCACGATAATTTTATTGTGATTTCTCTTTCGTTGGAGTATTTTTAGGTTTCTTTTTGGGCAGATTTAAATCAAACAATAGTGGATTAGAATCGGGGGCAATCCGCAAACATAACTCTTGTTGTGCCCGAGTAACCCCAACGTAAAGTAAGCGTCGTTCCTCTTCAATAAAGGCCGAATAATTCTCAACTTCTTTATAAAAAGCATGGAACATGGCAAATTCTTTTTTCTTAGCCAAAGTTTTTTCAATATTAATAGGATTAAAGGCATTATTATTCGTAATATCTTTATAGTCATCAATATGGGCTGACTTCAAAGCATTTTCGAGGAACTTAAAGCTTTGATTATAAACTAGTTTCCACTGCTTAGTAAATTGATCAAATGGCATTTCTGGTGGGAACCAATCATTTAGAACTTTTCCCGCACTCTCAACTTCTTTATTGGTCAGTCCATATAAATAAACATACTTAAACTCCAAACCTTTAGCTTGATGCAATGATAGAAATTGAATTCGATGTTCCTGTTTACCCTGCTCCATTCGATCAGAAAGGATTTCCTTTTTATGTTCTTCATCAAAAAAGAAATCATCGATATTGTCGTACTTATCTAATTCTTCTTCCAAATACTTCTTGATATCATTAACTTCAACTTTGGACATGAAATTCTTTTCTTCCATGTAGTCGAAATACTTATCAGTTAGTTTGGTGGCAGCTTTATACAAATCCTTAATCAAGCTCTTTGCTAATTTGGTTCGACTTTCTTCGTTATCAGCCTCATCCATCCGGGTTCTAAAACGTTTAATACTATTAAAATATACTTTAACCCGATCATCAGTCCGTTTATAAGGTGTGTTCGTTTCAGCATTATAAGCTTCCGCACCAAGTAAGTACTTACTCAACTTATGAAATTTATCATCAGTTCGAGCCTCAACTTTAGTTGTATGGTCCTTATAAGCTCGAAAACCAATTCGATTAGCCTGATCAGCAAAATATTTATACTTATCCTGCCATAACGATTTCATCAATTCCGTGATTATTCGATAGACTAGGTTATTCTGAAGAATTGCTCCGGCATTATTGATATTAGCATAAATTTTTTGGTTGGCTAACCAGTCAGCCAACAACATCCGTGAAGAGTTATAACGAACTAAAATAGCAATATCATCATTATTGATTTCTGGATCATTGATCTGCTTGACCAAACGTCGTAACATCTTTGAATCATCACTGAAACCAGATTTTTTACTACTGTATAAGACAAACTTACCTTGATCCTTACGACCAGATAACAATTCCTTATCAAGTCGAACATGATTCTTTTTAATTAGTGGAATTACTCGTTTAAGAATTTTCTCACCGGTCCGATAATTGGTTGATAAATTATGTTTTTGAGCATTAGGCAAAAGTCGTTTGTAATTCAAAATATACTTCGGATTACTACCTCTAAACGAATAAATACTCTGGTCATCATCCCCAATTACAATCAAATGTGCCATGGTTTCTGGACTCAACAACTTAGAAATGATTTGCCATTGTAAATTATCAATATCTTGAAATTCATCAATCACGGCAATTTTATAACGTGACATAATATTTTGATAATATTGCAGATATTGCGGGTCATTCATACTTTCTAACAACAATAATTTCATATCATTAAAATCAATATAACCATTTTGACGTTTCAATTCCTGATATTTGTTGATCACGTCGACATAATCTTCATAAAATTCATCAGTATGATTTTGACGAGAATATTCAGCCATCACTTTAATAGCCTCATTCAATGGTTTACCAACAGATTCATCGGGTAATATTCCATCCCGTGTTAAACCCTGATTGATCATATAACCATTGAGGTCAAACATTTCTTCTAGCATCTCGGCCTTAGTAATCACATTACTGGGATGTTTGATTTGATCGGACAAATCCCTGATAAATAAACGATAAGTCGTTAAAATCTGAGCAGTTCGATATTCAGGATTTTGACGAAGCAATTGATAAAACAAAGCATGAAAAGTTGTAAAATTTGGACGACCATATGACAAATCTAGTCCTGTATCACTCAATTCCGAAACAAAGTTATCAAATCTTTCACCCATATCAACTCGTGATTTGTGTGAAAACGTAATTCCTAAAATTTCATTCGGTTCAGTGTTTCCTTTAGCAATCGCAATCAGTGCCATCAAAATAAAGATAGTCGTCTTACCGGAACCAGCACAGGCATTGACTAAAAGTGGTCGCATAAAATCATTTTTTAAAATTGCCACTTGTTCAGCGGAAAACTTCATATTAAGGCCTGATTCCATCAGGTCGATTATTTCTTGTGTAGATAAATCTTGAATATGCTTATCCCCCAATGCTTCTGATATTGTCTTGAACATATTTCCAAAATAGATTATTTGCCTTTGAATGTTCACCCTTGATTCTAATAAAACACAGTTTATTCGTAATATTAGATGTTAAGGGTACAAATGAAAATTTTTGCTGATCGTAATTTTGGGCCGTCTTTCCCATCATCAGAGAAATACCCATCTGATTTTGAACCATCCGCATGATCAAATCAACTCGCGTTCCCTCATAAGCAATCTGCGGTTTAAATCCGGCATTTTTACAGAGTTCCAAAACCGGCGTATAAAGATTGGTCGAATTTCCTAAAATTAAAAATCGTTCATCTTTTAATTTAGCTAAATCTAATTTCTTAGACTGAGCATAGGGATGATTCTTGGGCAAAACTGCTACAAAATCATCATCTTCCATAACAATTCTTTCCAAGTTTGGTTCATCAAACTGAAAGGTCCGTGCAAAAATCATCTCACATTTTCCAGCTTTGAGTGAAGTTAATAAATTATAACTTTCTTCCTCTTGTAACTGCAATTGAACCTTGGGATACTTTTGTAAAAATTGTGTAATCAATGTAAAGCTTTGATAATTAGGCATCGTTGGAATTGTGTGTAACTCAATGGTTGAATCATTAATAGTTTTTAAATCACTCAACTGGATCGTCAATTTCGCATAATCTCGTGTAATTTTTTGAGCATAAGTCAAAACTAACTTGCCCTCAGGAGTTAAAACAATTTTCCGATGTGCCCTTACAAAAATAGTTACATCCAATTCTTTTTCCAGAGTCAAAATTTGTTTAGAAATATTTCCTTGAGTAGTAAAAAGATTTTCAGCTGTTTCAGTATAATTAAGCGTTTCTGCTAAATCAACCAAGACTTTTAGTTTCTGTAGATCCAACTTGACACTTCCTTCTAATTCATCAATAAGAAATCCTTGGGAAAACGTAATTTTTCATCATTAGATAATTCTCGCTCAGTTATCAGCAGGTCAACATCAGAAAAATTAGTATAAGTGAATTTACCCATCTTCATAAATTTACTAGTTGAAACCATCAGAGCCGTCTTTTTACTTCGCTTAATGACTTCCTTTTTAACCGTCAATTCACCATAGGAACCGATAGTAACCCCATCCGCTGACAATCCATCGCCACCTAAAAAGGCGATATCAATATTAATGGCATCAATAGCACGTATAGTCCAATCTCCATAATAGGATTTACTTCGATCACGATATTTACCACCGGTCATCAAAATATCATTTTGATTATTGGATAATACTTCATTGATTCGTAGTGAATTGGTGACAATAGTCAGATTTGAACGTAAAGACAACAAGCGGGCCAATTGCAAAACAGTCGTACTGGTATCCAAATAAACCACTGCATTGTTAGGAATCAGACCCAATGCAGTTTGGGCAATCTTAGTCTTGGCGGCTAAATCCTGAGTTTCCTTCTTCAAAAATTCATCTTCTAAGTATGGATCAGCTAAACTGACTTGACCATAATTCTTAGCAACAATATTCTTCTCTTGTAGTGAAGCGATATCTTTGCGAATTGTTTCCATCGTAACATTAAACATCTTCGCTAAGTCATTCACACTGACAGTCCTTTTCTCAATAACTTCTTGTAGAATCCGACTTTCTCTATCTTCTCGTGTCATCAATTAGGAATCTCCTTACTAGTTTCATTCTAATTATATTGGTTTTCAGGCCAGAAACCAATTCATTTTAATTGTTTTATTGCAATATCCAAATCGAACGTGTATTATTTGTTTTGAAATAACAAACAAATAATAATGATTGGTTTTAACATCATAAACCAATTTCAATTGTGAATGGGAGCAGATTATATGACTGAAATAAAACTAATTGCGACTGACATTGATGGAACTCTCTTTGACTCCAATAATAATTACGACATTGACCGTTTGAATAGCTATCTCAAACAGTTACATGAACAAAATGTCGAATTCGCTGTTGCCAGTGGTAACAATTTGGACCATCTTCAAAAAATCTTTCAGGCATCCCCTGATATTGATATTTTAATTGCCGAAAATGGTTCTCAAGTTGTCTCTCACAAGGAAACACTCTTTGAAAAAACTATTTCCAACGAATTGATTCAAAAGATAATTCCCGTTTTAACTTCCCAATTGGATTTAAAAGCTATCTCACTATCTGGTAAAAAAGCCAGTTATTCTGAAAGTTCTACTAATCAACCTTTATATCACATTGGTAATCTAATTATTGTTGACGATCTGACTACTGTTGATGACGAATTTTTCAAACTCAATATTCAACTCGAACATGATGATTTAGATGATGCAGCCAATTTGATCAATCAAAATTATGGTAACTTCGTTCACGCTGCAACCAGTGGTTTCGGTAGTATTGATATTATGAATGCTGATATTAATAAAAGCCTTGGCTTACAACAATTATGTCAAAAATTAAATATCGGTTTGGATAATGTGATGGCCTTTGGTGATAACACTAACGACCTCGAAATGATCCAAGAAGTCGGCTTGGGAGTTTCCATGTTAAATGCCAAACAATCTATCAAAGATGCTGCCGACCAAATTACCATTGACGATAACAATCACGATGGCGTTTTGAATACCATCAAAGATGCTTTCAATTTTTAGAATAGTGCTCACTTAAGTTTGGTTAGAACGAGAGTGTGCTTAACTTCCCGTCTTCCGCAAGAATTGGGAATAGGCTGGAACGCTGCAGACACAACTTCGAACCAACCACAGACCGGTTGTTTTGAAGATTGGTCTTATCCTAAGCCAGCACAGACCGCTGACTAAGGATAATTTTGCAGCTGAGCCTATTCCCAATTCTTACTCCAGACTAAATGACACTTTGATTAATTTGTTAATTAAAAATGATTTAATCTAAAATTCTTATTGCAAATAATATTCTTAAAACAAAAAAGTGACCATATTAACTGAGTTCTATATCAGTTAATATGGTCATTTTGCTTTTTATTAAGACAAATCTGAAATATTAAAATAGTTTAGATTACTAAAAGTAAAAGATAACTATCTAGTCTGGAGCGAGAGCAATTCGGGGGCTCAGCAGTGAGATTTCTCTTACCTAGCGTACTTTGCTAGGTTAGTGAAAGACTCGATTTTGAAACAATTTTGTACTTCAAATTGGTTCAAAACGATGTCCACTGCGTTCCAGCCCTCCGATATTGCCGAGCGGAAGACGGCAGCATAATGACAACTTCGTTGACTTACGCTCTAACTGAACTTGAGTAAAAACTAAAGTTGGAACTAAATCCGAATTTCATTATTTTTAATTTTCGTCAGGACTTTCCATCAACATCCAGAGTATTAAATAAACAATAATCCCGGGAAACATTGGCGTTAATGCCAATACGACATACAAAACTCTACCAATAGCGGGATTCCAATCATAATGTTCGCAAAGTCCAGCGATTACTCCACCTAAAATTTGATTGCTTTTGGATCTTTTAATAGGAATGTGCATAATATTTCCCCCTAACTTTTATTAATATTCAGGACTTTCCATTAGCATCCAGAGTACCAAGTAACCTATGATACCTGGAAATGGTGTCAAACTAACTAAAATCCACAAAACCCTAGCAATGGTTGGATTCCACTGGAAATGTTCAGCCAATCCACCGATCACACCGGCTAAAACCTTATCATTCTTGGAACGTTTAATTGGAATATGCATAAGCTACTTCCCCCTCTTTATCTTTAAGTACATCATAATTTAATTAGTAATATTAGTACATCTAAATTGCTTACATTCAACTTACGATTTTGTCACTTAGAAATTTCTGCAATCCTTTTTAAAGCCGTCAGATTCTGATTAAAAGCATTTTTGGCAATTGGAGCTAACAACCCCATTGGTAACTTTGTCGCTTCTGTTAAATAAAATTGTTCTTCAACCAATGTCGATTCATTAATGGTTTGTAAATGAAATTCTAATTGATATATCAACCTTCCACCAAAACTTTGATAAATAACTTTTTCAGCAGTCTGTCTGATCTTAATAACTTCTGTTTCATTAACAGCTTTAATATTTCGTTGAATTGAAACAGTATCCTCAGCTAATTTAGTTACCCGTAAAATTGCTGGATTCCATTGACTTAATTTTTCCGGTTGTAACAAAATATCTTTTATTTGATTTAGTTCCTGCTTGATTAAAATTTGATTACTGAATATCTTTTCCATAAGTAAAACACTCCCATTCATTTGATAGGCTTAGCTTACGAAAAAATCAACTTAATTAATAATCAGTATTCTGATATTTTAAAAATCCTCAAAAATTTGTTCGTCATATAATTCTGTAAACAAATCTTTGCGACGATGGGCTTCCAAACGTTCATCGTCCTGATGGGCCTCTTGAGCTAAACGAGCCATCAAAAAGTAACAATTAGCCAACATATAATGTGAATCATGTTTAGCAATAAATCCAATTCCGTCAACCAAGTAAGCTGTTGAATTCTGATAATCATTCAATTTAAAATAAATCAACGCCGCCAAATAATAGAGAATATTTTGATTCTCTTCATAAGAATAATCATTCCAATTTCGAAAAGCCAAATCAATATTATCAACCGCAGCGGTTCGGTTATTTTGTAACGCATTAATGTATCCAATGGCCAGATAAGCCAACCGCGAGATCGTGTCCAAATGCAAATGATTAATTTCTGCTAGGGACATTCTTAATGACTGTAAAGCATCATCCATCGCATGCGTTTGTAATTGTGCGACCCCTAAATAATAATAATAATTTTGTAATTGTGTCGCCGTTTTTAAATCAGCAGTTATTTGCGATTGCTGTAAAAAATGTAGTAAATCAATATATTTATGTTCATTACACAGCTTGTCCACTGTTTGATTAAAATCATTGTCAGTCCCAATTTTATAATTAGCAGCCAAACTGATTTCATTCAAATTGACAGTTAATTTATTGGCCAGATTAATCAATAAATTAGCGTTCGGTACATAGACATCATTCTCAATTGCTGACAACATTGACTGCGCACAAATTCCCTGTGCCAGCTCTTTTTGTGTGAAATCTTTTTCCTTACGTAACTCTTTTAAGACTGTCCCCAAATTCTTCATATACATCCCTGAATTCTACTTTTAATTACTAATTCAATTCTAAATTAAAAATCAAATAATTACACAAAAAAAGAACTGATTCACTCAGTTCTCTTTAATTATTTTTAAAAGTTATTGCAAAATCTTATAAGTCCAGGCAGCTTTTTCATAACCATGGAATTCTTTCTTGATTACATCGGCAACTTCTTTGGTGTGGTAGGCTTTAACAATTTTCCTATAAGTAGGGTTGTTCTTATCTTTCGCATTAACTGACAAGATATTAACGTAGGGCTTTGACTTAGCAGTAATAGTTTCTCTAAAAATAGCATTCTGAGGATTTAACTTAGCATCACTAGCGACACCACTATTAACACAGGCAGCTGTAACATCATCGAGTGACTTAGCAGTTTGTCCCGCATCAAGTGACGAGATCTTAATACCGACTTTATTTTCAGTAATATCTCTCAAACTAGGGATTTTAGCATCGTTCAATTTAATCAAACCGGCACTTTCTAATAATTGCAAAGCCCGACCTTCATTGGTTACATCATTAGGAATGGCAACTTTATCACC
Source organism: Companilactobacillus kimchiensis (assembly GCF_001438805.1). Classification (GTDB taxonomy): domain Bacteria; phylum Bacillota; class Bacilli; order Lactobacillales; family Lactobacillaceae; genus Companilactobacillus; species Companilactobacillus kimchiensis. The sequence goes on along the minus strand of NZ_JQCF01000013.1, from coordinate 9,839 downwards.
TTTTTTAAGTTGTTTAATATTAGTGATTTTTTTAGAGAAGAGTGACATTGGTGCAATCACCGTTTGTCCAATGGAAACAATATCAGTCTTATGTTTCTTGTTCCAATCACTTTGGAAGGTATAAGTTTGGAAATCATTCATATCAATTTCCCCTTGAGCCAAAGCTGTATTTGGTTGACTATAATCAGAAAATTCAACAACTTTGATATTGATACCTTCCTTTTTAACCATTTTGGTAACTTTTTGCAAAGCCGGATCATTTGACCCTGTGATTCCGACCTTAACCGTAGTTTCCTTGCTAGCCTGATTGTTTCCACAACCGACTAAAATAAACAAACTAAGTGTGGTAATGAATATTAGAAATATTCTCTTAATTCGACTCTTTGACATGATTTTCCTCCTCAAATTGAAAAGGCGCCCCTTATTTAGACAATTAGTTTGCCTAAATAGGAGCGCCTTTGACAGCGTGGTATTATTCTAAAAGCAAACACTCATATTTAACGTTGCTTAAGTAATACCTGATTATTAATTTAATACTTTATAATTCCAAGCTGGACTTTCGTAGCCACCAAATTCCTTTTTGATTTCTTTGGCAACATCTTTTGATTGATATGCTTTAACGATTTTCTTGTAAGCAGCCTTATCTTTGTCCTTAGCGTTAGCTGAGATGATATTGACATAAGGTTTTGACTTAGCAGTGATTTTTTCACGGTAAACCGCTTTTTTAGGATCTAACTTAGCGTCACTAGCAACCCCACTATTAACAACTGAAGCTGAAACGTCATCAAGTGATTTAGCTGTTTGAGCGGCATCTAAAGCTGAAATTTTTAAGTTAAGCTTGTTTTCAGTAATATCCTTTAAGTTAGGAATCTTAGCAGAATTCAATTTGATCACGCCGGCACTTTCAAGTAATTGAAGTGCACGTCCTTCATTAGTGGCATCATTGGGAACGGCAATCTTATCACCATCTTTGAGCTGGTTAACACTGGTGATTTTCTTTGAATATAAGGCCATTGGTGCAATCACAGTTGAACCGATGGAAACAATATTAGTCTTGTGCTTTTTGTTCCAATCATTTTGGAAGGTTACAGTTTGAAACGCATTTAAATCAATTTCTCCTTGAGCCAAAGCTGTATTAGGTTGGTTATAATCTGAAAATTCAACAATTTTTAAATTAATGCCTTCCTTTTTAACTTTCTTGGCAACCAGGTTCAAAACTCGATCATCAGAACCAGTGATCCCAATTTTAACGGTAGTGTCCTTGCTAGCACTAGCCTTGTTTCCACAACCGGCTAATAAAAATAAACTAAATGTTGTAACTACTAATAAAAATATTGCTTTAATTTTACTATTCTTCATTATATTTCCTCCTCATATAAAAAAGGCGCCTCTAACTAGACAATTAATTGCCTAAGATAGAAGCGCCTTTTAGCACGATACCATTCTATTTTAAAAGCAAATTCACATTCACTTTTCTCAATAACATACTTTCATATGTGTGTACGTTAATGGGTACCGGCCATTATCCCCTAAAATATTTCAGGAATACCAATCACGGATCATTTTTCATCTATTAATTTGTCCTCTTCACAGTTACCAGGGGCTTTCTGTACAAATATGTTAAATAGACTACTTTTCCGTTCAATTTGTTTTAGTGTTCAAGTTTACGAACTGCGTAATCACCAAGTCCTTGAATAATAAAAACTAAGACCAGAATGAATAGCATCGAAACAATAGTGACATCATTTTCAAAACGTTGATAACCAACAGAAATGGCCATGTTACCAAGACCACCACCACCAACAGCACCGGCCATGGCAGTTAAACCAATCAAACTAATAATTGTTAAAGTTCCAGAACGAATCAATTCTGGGAGTCCTTCACGAAGATAAACTCGGAAGATGATCTTCATTGGTGAAAGGCCAATTGCTTCAGCGGCTTCAACCACTCCAGGATCAACTTCAACTAAAGCTAGTTGAACTTGTCTGGCGAAGAATGGAGCTGTACCAATAACCAATGGCACCAAAGCACCAGTAGGTCCGATTGTTTGTCCAACAATCAACTTAGTAAAGGGTCCGATAACCGCTAGTAAGATGATAAAGGGAATTGATCTGAATAGGTTGACCAACTTATCTAAGCAGTAATAAAACTTCTTATGTGGTGTAATACCATCGTCAGCTGTTACGACTAAGAGAATTCCTAGAATAATACCGATAACACCAGCAAATAATGCACTGACAAAGGTCATATACAATGTTTGCCAGATAGCGGTAACGAAACCATTATCGCCTTCCCAGTTGGCAACAACATTGGGTAAAAACTTATTAACTAAATTTGCCATGAATTATTTGCCTTCTTTCTTTAAATCAATTTCTTTAACATTAACTTTTAAACTATCAAGATATTGAATAGCTTGTTCCACCTTATCATCATCACCAGTTAAGGCAAATAACATGATACCAACAGTGGTACTTTGAAGTCTTTCAATATTACTAAATAAAATATTGGCTTCAACTTGGAATCGTTTGTATAATTCAACAACTATCGGTTCGTTAGTTGAATCACCGATATAATTAAGTTCGATCAAGCGACCAGATAACTTATCAACAATTCCACTATCACGGATTTCATCAAGCACTGAACCAATATGAGTTGAAGTATTAACAAAGTCTTTGGTTAATTGTTCCTTTGGATTACCAAAGATATCTAACAAACTGCCTTCTTCAATCAAACGACCATTTTCCATGACTGAAACTCGGTTACAGATTTGTTTGATGGCATCCATTTCGTGAGTGATGATAACAATTGTGATTCCTAATTCATCATTCAAACGACCCAATAGATCCAAAATTTCAGTGGTAGTTTTGGGATCCAAAGCACTGGTAGCTTCATCAGAAATTAAAATCTCTGGATCATTGGCTAAAGCACGAGCAATCGCAACCCGTTGTTTTTGACCACCAGATAATTGTGATGGATAGTTTTTAGCACGGTCTGACAAACCAACGATGTTAAGTAATTTATCGATTTTTTCCTTACGTTCTGATTTACTCAAACCAGAATCACGTAAAGGAAAATCAACATTTCCATAGACGGTTAAAGAATTCATTAAATTAAAATGTTGGAAAATCATCCCAATATTACGACGTGCTTGACGCAAGTCCTTTTGACTTAATTCGAGCATATTTTGATTATTAACGATAACTGTTCCCGCAGTTGGTTTTTGTAATAAATTGATTACCCGGACCAACGTACTTTTACCAGCACCAGAGTAACCAATTACTCCGAAAACGTCACCTTTATTAACATTGATCGAAACGTCTTTAACAGCTTCAATTGTTTTACCTTCATTAGCAAAGGTTACGTCGATATTTTTAAGCTGAATTATCCCATTTTGTTCTGCCATTTAATTTACTCCCTTAATTTACCCAAGAATTGATCGAAGAAATCGATGAAGTCCAAGTAGTCCTGAATTCTAATATTTTCGTTTGGTGCATGGTTGCCGGCCTTTGAATAACTAACTCCAGTTGAAACAATTGCAGCCTGAGTATATTCATTGACTAATTTCATTGGACCAGTACCAGGACTTGAAGGTAAAGCCTCAACTTTATCCTCGCCACCAAAGAATTCCTTAGCGGTACCAATTAATTTATTAACAATTGGACTATCTAGATCCCAGCGGTAACCCTTTTCTCCAAGTAGATACTTAACTTTAACATCTTTAAATCCTTGGTCGTTCAAATACTTTGTTAATTTATCAAATAAATCATGTGGATCTTGATCAGGTACTAGTCGGAATTCCAACTTGGCAGTTGCAGCTTTAGGGGTAACGGTTTTAACACCTTTCCCTTCCCAGCCGCTGCTAATTCCTTCTATATTAATAGTTGGATTGAAGGTCAAATTGTAGTTAACTGATTTGTTCTTCAATAATGGTACTTGTAAGTCCCATTTAGCTTGCAAATCTGGTGTGGTAGCCTTGTTGACCAGATCAATTTCTTTTTGAGTTGGTTCTACAACATCGTCATAAAAACCAGGTATCTTGATGTCGCCTTCAGGAGTTCTCAAAGCATTCAATGCCTGAGAAAGTCTCCATGTGGCGCTATCAACGACAGCAGCAAATGATGAATGAAGATCAATATTGGCTGAAGTTGCTTCAAGTTCGAAACAGAGAACACCTTTATTTCCACCAGTGAAATTAAATTGTTCCTGTTCATTCTTGTAACCTGATTCCCAAATTACCAAATCGGCAGACAAAAGATCGTGGTATTTTTTGAGATAATCTTCTAAGTGACGACTTGCAACTTCTTCTTGCCCTTCAACTAAGAATTTAATATTACAAGGAAGATCACCATGTTCCTGACGATAAATCTTTAAAGCGGCGATTCGACTGATTAAATCGGCCTTACAATCAGACACCCCACGTCCGATGAATTTATCATCAGTGATCTTTAATTCGAATGGATCAGAATTCCAAAGGTCAAGCGGTTCTGCCGGTTGGACATCGTAGTGGTTATAAATCAGAATCGTGGTATTACTTGGCTTCTTTGGTTTGATTTCTCCAAACACAACTGGATATTCAAATTCGTCCCAAACTTGTGCATCAGCACCAAAATCTTCTAATAGATTTTTGAGAAACTCGGCTGTTTCAGGAATCGACTGATTCTTTGCCGAAACAGATGGTAGTCCGATATATTTCTTTAAATCTGCAATTGAATCCTGAATTAATGGATCTGATAATTTTGACATATTATAGAAACCTCCTCATTTTCAAATATCCCGATTAAATCTTATAGCTTAGCATTCCAGGCAGGAATTTCGTTACCGCCGTAAACTTTCTTGATTTCTTTAGCAACAGCCTTTGTTTGGAAAGCTTTAACAACTTTTTTGTAATTCTTGTTATCTTTATTCTTCTTTTGAGCAACAATAATATTGATCCAAGGAATTGAGTTCTTGTTGATTTTTTCTGTAACAACAGCCTTTTTAGGATTCAATTTCGCATCGTTAGCAACGTTTCCATTAACAACTGCGGCATCAACACTGTCTAATGAACGAGCTGTCTGTGCAGCATCAAGTGTAGTGAACTTCAAGTTTAATTTGTTTTCTTTGATATCTCTTGTTGATGGTAATGTTTTACTGTCATCAAGCTTTAGAAGACCATTGTATTCTAGTAGTTGTAAAGCACGGGCTTCATTAGAAGCATCATTAGGAATAGCAATCTTCGCACCGTTCTTTAAATCGCTTAACTTAGTGATCTTGTGTGAATATAAGGCCATTGGTTGAATAACTGTCTTACCGATTGAAACCAGATCAGCCTTATGTGCTTTGTTCCAAGCATTTAAGAAATCAGTATGTTGATAAGCATTGATATCAACTTCACCTTGTACCAAAGCTGTATTTGGTTGATTGTAGTCGTTGAATTGGACAATCTTCAAATCGATTCCTTCACTCTTAACGTTCTTTTGAACTACTTTCCAAATTGGGGCATCAGAAGGATTGATACCAACCTTAACAGTTTGATCCTTACTTTGACTGCTACAACCTGCTAATACAAAAATGAATACTGCTGTGAAGGCTAATAGAATCACCTTACCAAAATTCTTAAATTTACTCATAACTTTCTCCCACCTTATCTAATACTTAATCAACTAAAAAATAATATTTATAGAAACAAAAAAGCCGCTTCTAACCTGAACATTTACTGTTCAATGTTAGAAGCGACTAGTCGCGTTACCATTCTAATTCGGAATAAACTTGCACTTATCCCCTCAACAACATACAAAAACTCTATATGCGTGTACTGTAAAGGGTACCAACCATTGCATCTTTATCCAAAAGGATTCAGCGCACCAATCACAGGTCATTTTCATTCAAGTCGTTGCCCTCATCTCAGCAATTAGAGGTTTTCTGTACAAACGAGGTTAAATTACTTCCCCTGATCAATTTGTTTAATAAATATCTTTTGTTAATCGTTGATTAGATAATACAATCTAATTTTTAAATTGTCAATCAATAAAAATAAGATTTTTTAAGAGATTTTCTAATCTTTGATTTTTATGCCAAGTAGTATTTATAACATGATATTTAGCAAAATCCTTTTATTTCAATGATTATTCAGCTTTGATGTTATGCGTTTTATAACGTTAAAACGATATATTTTTAAAAACAAAAAATATAAAAATTTATTTTCATTTAATTTCAAAGATTAAAAAATTAAATATTTACTAATAAAAAAGGCCTCCTAATTTAATAGAAGACCTTTTTCTGCAATTTGTCTGTTTGTTACTTTATTTTATAAAACTTCAACTGATGCTGTAGTTACACCATATGATGGAATTGATGAACTTGGCATAGCAACATCTAATTGTTGTGAGTTAGTGTTTGCGAATGTACCTGTATCATTAACAGTTCTGTAAAGCACTGTTCCGTCAGATAGAGTAATCTTCAATTGTGTACCCTTAGGGAAAACTGAAAGGTTAGCGGCAACACCGGAGTAACCCATGTTTGATCCTAAAACGGCTGGGTCATAGAAAGAAATCTTGAAAGTTCCTTGTGAAGTACCTGTTGTACTTGCTGATTGAGTAGTTGCATCTGTTGTAGTAGTTGTTTGTGTTGTGTCGGTTGTAGCAGCTGCATCAGTGGTTGTTGCTTGTGTATCAGCTGATGTGTCAGTTGTTGTATTTGTATTAGTTGTGGTTGAACCAGGTAGTGTGATTGTTTCACCTGGATAGATTAAGTCAAATCCGCCGACTTCACGTCCATTAGCTTGTTCTAGAGCGGAAATACTGATTCCATTTGCTTCGGCAATACTCATGTATGAGTCACCTTTTTCAACTGTTACATTACTACCATTAGTTACGGCAGCCTGCGCTGTTTGTGTTGAAGCAAGAACTCCTGTTAAAGCCATTGCACTTACTAAAGCGATTGATAAAACTTTTTTCATAAATTAATTACATCCTTAATATTTAAAATTGTTTGTTCCTCATTTGCTATGTTGCTATACTAACAGGTCAATATTACGTGACAACGTCTGCAAAGTTACAATTTCAGAGTTTTATGTAATCTTAGTAATCTTACTGAAATATTCATATTAAGGTATTTTAGACTTTTAATTTGTCATGAAGATATATTCATGATATAGTTTTAAATATGAAGAATAAAAAAAGATTGTCCGCAAAACTACTAATTATGTTAGTTGCTTTGGAACTTATCGCATTTAGTTTAAATATGTTCTTCGAGCCGCACAGTATTGCCGCCGGTGGTGCCACTGGAATTGCAATACTGTTGCAAGCAGGATGGAAAATTCCAACCTTCATCTCGGTTCTTGTCATAAATATTGTGATGTTAGTACTGGCCTACATACATTTAGACCGTCAAACTACCTTTAAATTAGCTCTCGGAAGTTTTATGCTTCCTCTCTTGTTATATATCACTCCAGTTTACAATTTAATTCCGAATAGTCGCTTTATTTCTATAATAGTAGGAAGTATTATTTTTGGAATTGGTTTAGCCATTCTTTACACCTTGAATATGTCTAGTGGTGGAACGACTGTACCACCTATGATCATTCATAAAAATTTTGGCATCGACAAATACATCAGCTTATTCATTATTGATGCAATCGTCTGCTTAGGAAACTTTGTTGTTGCTGACATCATTTCATTCTTACTAGCAGTTATGTCAGTCGGAATCTCTAGTCTAGCTATCAAAGGTTTTGGAGTTCTCCACCAAAAACACCACGTGACACAGTAAAAGGCGCACATATCAAAGCAGAACGTGTTTTGACATATGCACCTTTTTTTATTTCAAATTTTGTTGTTCCTTACTAATTATCTTATTATTTGAAATTTCTATCTTGATCAACGCATTTTGTGAAAGATCAGCTTCCGCCAAATCAGACTCATACGTCAAAGTTTTCACTCCATTAATATCTGAATAATCATCAGGATCACCTAAAATATTCACAACGCGATTATAATTATCACCATCTTGTAATTTATCGAAATCCTTCGACGTTAATAGTTTCTTCCTATCTATGTCCAACCCCTGGATTGATTTTGCCGTAGCTTTGTTTTTCTCAAACGTAATTTGAATAGTAATCTGATTACTATTATCGGTTCCATCCCATGTTAAGTTGGTTATCGGACTGTCCGTGGTAACCTGTTGCATTGATTGAGGTTGCCCTAATAAGTTGATAACCGTCTTTTTACTAAATCCATTTTTACCTGTTTTAATTGAATTATACTTTGCAACTAATGATGGATTATTTTCAATTTTTTCTTTAGCAACATTTTTAGTTTGGCTAACCGTGGCTTTATCAGCTTTACCTTGATAAAATGAATAATTTGCAACGTAAGTTGTAGCTGATACTACAATAAAAATAGAAAGAATCGTGATCCAAAACCAATTTCTTTTGTAGAAAGGCTTTCTTTCATTTTCATTTGTCATTTTCATACCTCCGTTTACATACCGTATTTTAACAAGGTTTTCAGAAAGTAGCATCTTTAAAGCATTATTATTTTAATTAGATAAATAAACTTATGATTTGCTAATTCAAAGCTAATTCGATATTATAAGTAGGTGAACACTAATGGGGGTGTTCTGGATTCGACATGTGTAGTAGCGTGCAAGCTGCACTTAGGGCCTTGTGTCCCTTTAAAACACACAGTTTATTATAACTGCAAAAAATAATAATTCATACGCATTAGCTGCCTAAAAACAGTCTAAGCGTGATCCAGCCTAGCTTTGCTCAAGGGTTAGAATTGGGTCTCAAATTAATTGAGCTACGTTTGACTACGCATTCTGAATAGTTAAAAAGAGATTACCGGAATAGCTATTATGACTCGCCTTGTTGTATGGCGCACGTAATAGCGAAACTTTAAATGATACAACTATGAGTGTAGATGCTTGCATAGCATTATGCTTGGACAGGGGTTCAATTCCCCTCACCTCCATAATGAGAAATCAACCGGTTATATTGAGGCTTAAAAGCCTTGGTATTACTGGTTTTTTATTTATATTGATAGTTTTAAGAATCATCTTATAACATCTTTTTGGTAGTCATTTTGGTAGTCAAAATGGTAGTCAATTAGAATAATAATTTTACTGGCTGGGGCGGTTGCCATCACATTTTATATGTGGTGGTTTTTTAATACCTTGGATCATATAAATTAATTCCAACATTTTCCAACAATTTTGGGATGATATATTTTCCTGTTTACTTACTTGAGTGGTGTGTACTTTGAGTACACAACATATTTGTAAAGTTGTAATTCTTAATAAGGGGTCACCAAAATGGACACCCCTCACCTTATTACCTAAACAGGGCGTACTTTAGGCACACCCTACATTTATACGACTATAACTGTTTCATTGATAAAATCATCTTTCTGCCACTTTTGACAACGTCACATTACTCGTCTTAATTCTTAGCTATTACTCAAAAAAGAGTAACAGCAAGTACCGACATCCCTTATTAACAACCGTAGTTGTAACTACACTTGCTATCACGTAAATATGTGAAAGTTAACATATATCATTTTAGATCATCGCATAAAGGCTTAAACAGTGAATAATAAATACATTTTGAGGTTATGTGAGATTTTGTTAGGTGCTAATAGGTTCTTACAACAAAAAATTAAGTTTTGTTAAGCCAGTGTAACTCAAGTCCACCTATACGGTGGGTATGACCTTAGCAATTTTGAGCAAAAGCATTACAAGTGTATCTATAATACGGTTGTTCTAACTGTTATCCATAAATGACTAATAGATAATGAATAACAGGTTTTATAAGGTTTATGGCAAAATAAAAAAGTGGCGAATTTTATAATCAAGTTAGCCACTTT
>NZ_JQCF01000012.1 GCF_001438805.1 Companilactobacillus kimchiensis | reverse complement strand
CCGAACTTGGTAAAGAACCGTATTTTGATTACTAATGCCTGTTTGTTTTGTTGCTCGAGAGCTGACCATCTTATGTTCCGCTCTTTAATAGTTATTCAACGACTTGAATCCAACCTTCGGGTGCCTCAACAGTACCGAATTGAATTCCAGTTAAAGTTTCATATAATTTCTTAGTTACGGGACCAACTTCAGTTTCACTATAAAAGACGTGAAAGTTACCATTATGTTCCAAACCACCGATAGGTGAGATGACAGCGGCAGTACCACAGGCACCAGCTTCTTTGAATCGGTCTAGTTGATCAACAAAGACATCGCCTTCTTCAGCACCAAGTCCCAAACGATTCTTGGCCAAGTAAAGTAGAGAATACTTAGTAATACTTGGTAGGATCGATGGTGATTTAGGAGTTACAAAGACATCATCTTTAGTGATACCAAAGAAGTTAGCTGATCCAACTTCTTCAATTTTTTTATGTTCGATTGGATCAAGGTAAACACAATCGGCGAAACCATTATCGTGTGCTTGAGCACCGGGATAAAGACTGGCAGCGTAGTTACCACCAACCTTACTTTGACCAGTACCTTTGTGAGCGGCACGGTCATATTGTGAGGTAGTGAAGTTAACTGGATTCAAGCCACCTTTAAAGTAGTTACCAACAGGCATTGCAAAAATTGTGAAAATATATTCGGGAGCTGCATGTACACCAATTTGTTCACCAGTACCGATGATCAAAGGACGAAGATAAAGGGTCGCACCATTCCCATAGGGTGGTACGAAGTCAGCATTAGCTTTAACAACTGATTTTACTGCTTCGACAAATTTGTCTTCTGGGAAGACTGGCATCAAGAGTCGTTCACATGAGTCCTTCATACGTTTAGCATTGCGGTCAGGACGGAACAATTGAATATGACCATCTGGTGTACGGTAAGCTTTCATACCTTCAAAAGCTGCTTGTCCATAATGCAAGACTGGAGAAGCCTCACTAATGTGAAGTGTGCTGTCTTCTGTCAAGCCAGCATCTTGCCATTGTCCGTCTTTAAAATGAGCCGTAAAACGGTAAGGTAAGTCCATGTAATTGAAACCTAAATTGTCCCAATCAATATTTGTTGCATCTGCTTTTGCCATGTTTATATCTCCTTTGTTAAATTGAATCTAATAAATTAAAGAAAAATTAGATTTACATTAGATTTATCATAATTAATGATACCGAAAGTGTCAATGCTAAATTTGAATAAATTAAGAAATAAGCGTTTTTCTTAGGTACAATCCTAGTCGATAGATACAATGAAGATAGAAAATATCTGGAGGGTAAATTATGAATAAAAAAAGGATAATTCTCTCAACAATTATTGCTATAATGCTGGTTGTGAGTGGGTTCTTTGGCTTTAGCAAACATGTTCAAGCGGTAAACTCAGCGAAGTATGTTCAAACTTCCACACCAACACTCTTTTTCCATGGTTATGGGAGTAGTTTCAATGCAGAAACTCAGATGACTAATGCAGCTAAAAAGGCTGGGGTAACTAAGAAAATTGTTCGGGTAAATGTTAGCCCGAATGGTTATGCCAAAATCATCGGATCCATTCCTAAAAGCGCTAAGAATCCAATTGTTGAAGTAAATTACGATAACAATAAAATGTCTAATTATCATACAGCAGGTAAATGGGCAGCCAATGTCATTAAAGTATTACAAAAGGATTATAAATTTAAGAGTGTTAATCTAGTTGGTCATTCCATGGGGAATATGGCAATCAATTATTATATTATGGATAATGCCGGGAAAAAAGGCATGCCTAAAGTTAATAAAGTAGTTGATATTGCTGGTCATTTTAATGGGATTTTAGGGATGAACGATCAACCTAATCAAATGAAACTTGATAAAGATGGTAAACCAACCAAGATGGATAAAGATTATAAAGAGTTATTAAAGCTGCGAAAAGTTTATCCCACTAATACTGATATTTTGAATATTTATGGCGATAAAAATGATGGCACACATTCTGATGGGGATGTTAGTAACGCTTCGTCAATGTCGTTAAAATATTTGGTTAGTGGTCGAGCACATTCATATCAAGAAAAGAAGATTGTCGGTAAACAAGCCCAGCATAGCAAGTTACATGAAAACAAAGAAGTGGATAAGTTATTGATAAACTTTTTGTGGAAGAAATAAATCAACTTATTCAACAATAGAAATATTAAAAATCACACTACATTATTGTTTACGAATCTCAATTTAGGGATTCACAATGATATGGTGTGATTTTTTTATAAATATTTATTTTTAGTGTTGGATAAATGGATACCATCCAGCTAGAGCAAAACCGATTAAGGCTGTGACAAGACAGAAAATAATAACAGCCCAGATTAATGATTTACTTAGAGTATTTTGTTCTTTACGAGCAAAGGCAATTTCAATCAAAGCAATGAAGATTAGAGCAACGATGACTTTGACGATTAAAAGTGTTGGTTCGACTGACCAAGCACGAATGCCCAATTTGATACCAGTCCCGATAATGACTAGGTAACCAATGCGAGTAATCATTTCATAAATTTTTGTATGTGTATTTGTAAATAATGCCAATAGAATTAAAATAGCCATTACTAACCAAGTAATTAAATGTGTCCATAACCAAATCATAGTAAAATCCTCCTAATACCATTCATAGTAACATTGGTAACAAAAGGTTAGTGACATAACTGTTTTAATCTTTAAATTTGTCGCCTAAATGTAGGATAAAAATCATTTTTCAAACTCGGTTGGAGTGGGAGTGTGCCTAACTTCCCGTCTTCCGTAAAAATCGGGAATTGGCTGGAACGCTGTGGACCAACTTTGAGCCAACCAAAGATCGGTTGTCTTGAAGATTGGTCTTATCCTAAGCCAGCCTCCACAAATCGCTGACTAAAGATAATGTCACGGCTGAGCCATTCCCGATTTTTACTCCAGACTAAATAACATTTTAATTGTTTTATTTACGTAAAAAATGATTTTGAATAATATTTTTAATGCAAATAGTCCCTATTAACTGATTATAATGTCAGATAATAGGGACTATTTTTGTCGTTAATTATAGAGCTAAATAAACTAGAAAACATTAAATTAATTTAAGTAATTAAAAATAGAAACAGCCAATCTAGTCTGGAGTGAGAGCAATTCGGGGGCTCAGCAGTGAGATTTCTCTTACCTAGCGTACTTGGCTAGGTTAGTGAAAGACTCGATTTTGAAACAATTTTGTACTTCAAATTGGTTCAAAACGATGTCCACTGCGTTCCAGTCCCCCGATATTGCCGAGCGGAAGACGGCAGTATAATAGCAACTACGTTGATTTACATTCTAATTATTGTGATGCTTATTATTGATTAAATATAGGACAGCGAGAAATATTAGTAGAATAATGATTCCATAAAACCAGAAGTCACCACCCATAAAACCCATGCTTCCAAAACTACGGCAGTTTGCAAAGTTCATCATAACTTAGCATCTCCTTTTACTGGATCCACTTTTAATTGTAATGACTCTAAAAAATACTAGCAATTTTATTGACCGATAGATTTCAAATTGTACTCTGTCTGAAAATTAATTCAGTCGCTAAATCAATTCTTTTGGCAACGTGACGAGGATTGGTCAACAGATCTTGCATTAAATCGACTGCTGATGTCCCCATTTGAGTAGTTGCCACTGCGACAGAACTGAGTTCGGGATTAACGTAACTAGCTAAGGCTGTGTTATTAAAACTGAAGATACTAACTTGCTTAGGAACTGAAATATTAGCTTCTTGCAGGGCTTTTAAAGCGCCAGCTGCCATGGGATCATTAGCGATGAAAAAGGCATGAGGCAAGTGGGGCAAAGATTTAATGGCTTGTTTCATTTGTTGATAGCCGGACTCTTTAGTAAAGTCACCTTTGAAACAGAATTCGTGATTAAATTGCCCCGATTTGCTTAAGGCATATTTAAAATTATCATAACGAAAGTCGTGAATCACACGTAATTTATCAGTCGTGAGTTCTTCACCGTAGATCAAACCAATATCATTAATATCTTGTGCAAAAAAATAATCAATGACTTGTTTGATTCCATAACGAAAATCGGTCAGTATCGTGTCAAAACCGTCAGCAAATTGATCATCATCGATAAAAACTAAGTTATGTGTCAGATTATCCAGTTGTTGAACCTGAGGCCGACTGAACTTACCAACGGCAATAATGCCATCAATGTCGGCTGGAATTTTGGCTAAATTATTGTGGAAAATACGGGTGATTTCAAAACCATAAGTTGGAGCTTGTTGCTCAATACCTTCACGAATGGTCATGTAATAGAGGTCATCTTGTTCCTTTGATTCAGAATACCATTGAACTAGTGCAATGTGTTTTTGAAAACGAGTATTCTGGTGATTAGCTTTTTTATAATTCAAATCAGTCGCTATTTTCAAAATATTAGTTCGAGTTTGATCAGTTACAGACAAGGTTAAATCATTGTTAAGGACACGTGAAACTGTTGCTGGTGAAACATTAGCCTGGTGCGCAATATCACGTAATGTTGCCATTAAATTAGGCTCCCAATAAATTTATCAAAAGCAGTTTGACCTTGGTCGTTCCATTTGAAGACACCAGCATCTTCAAGAACACGTTTAAAAATCAAACCAGTTTCTTTATCCACAATTTTTTCCACATTATCATCCGAAAGGTCATAATTTTTCTTAAGCTGATCCGCCCAAGTTTTATGATAGGCTGCCATTTTATTCGGTTGATTCAATAAGTAGCGTTCAACCTCTTTCAGTTCAATCTTTAAACGAGCGGGAAGAATAGCACGTCCCATGACCTCAATTAAACCGATGTTCTCTTTTTTTATATGTTGGACATCTTGATGGGGATGAAAGATACCTTCGGGGTATTTAACTGAAGTTTGGTTGTCACGAAGGACAATATCGAGAATATATTTGTCGTTTTTACGATAAGCAATCGGTGTGACAGTATGATGACGGGTTTCGTTGGTATAGGCTCTAATATCGACCATTTCATCAGAATAATTCATCCAATTTTCGTGAATTAAAGTAGCTGCTTTAACTAAAGCTTCAGGGCCCTCACTGGACAAACGAATAGTCGACATAGGCCATTTAACGATGCCAGCTTCAACATTAGCTACAGGGATAGCAATTTTTCGTGCTAGTGGAGCTTTCATCATTGGAAAATCGTGACGCCCCCCTTGGTAATGATCATGGCTGAGCATTGATCCACCCACAATTGGTAAATCAGCGTTACTACCAACAAAATATTGCGGAAAAATTCGAACGATTTCTAATAAGTTGTTAAAAGTATGCTGATTGATAATCATTGGTTGATGGATTTGGTTTAGAAAAATTGCGTGTTCACTAAAGTAAGCATAAGGAGAGTATTGAAATCCCCAAGTTTGACCACCCAAGGTGAAACGAATTACTCGGTGATTGGTCCGAGCAGGATATCCTAGTCGACCTAAATATCCTTCATTTTCAAGACAAAGCTGACATTTGGGATAACCAGTTTGAGTCTGTTGACTGGCAGCAGCGATAGCTTTCGGATCTTTTTCAGGCTTTGATAAATTGATAGTTATTTCTAAAGCACCGTAATCAGTCGCCACGTTGTATGAGATATTCTTAGCAATGGCTTTGACTTTGATATAGTCATTATCTTGACTCATTTGATAAAAATAATTGGTTGCCGATTCGGGACTTTGTTGATAAAGATTCCAAAATTTTTGATTAACCCGAGAAGGTAAAGGTGTTACAAAATCCATTAATTGATCATTGAGAATTTCCTTGTTAGTTGGATCATCAGTGATTTTGTTGTTCAGAATGGCAGTTTTAATTAACGCCAGTTTAAGATCAGCGTCCGATTGATGATTGTCGTCACCAACTAGAGCACAGATGCGGTTGTAAAGATAAACTCGATCTAATTCTTGATAGTCGTTATCAGATTGGATAATTAGATCAACAAATTCATTAACACAGGACATTATTTTTCCACCTCGGAGATTTTGATTTCACTGGGACCATCAGAAATTTCAGCAATATAAAAGTCAGCATCGTATCCGATTTGGTCTTTGTAAATTTTACCAACGTTTTCTTGGAAATCGTCGATTTTATCTTTATCTACAAAAGCAATGGCACAACCACCAAATCCAGCTCCAACCATACGAGCTCCTAAAACTCCTGGTTGTTTCCAAGCTGCTTCAACTAAGGTATCGAGTTCAATTCCAGTAACTTCATAATCGTAATGTAGTGAAATATGAGAGGCATTGACTAATTTTCCAAATTCAATTAGGTTATTCTCATTAAGATATTTGATAGCTTTAAGGGTACGCTGGTTTTCAAAGACAGCATGACGGGCGCGACGAATTAGGATGTCATCGTTGATTAGATATGAATTACGATCAAATTCATCGATTGAAAGTTCACCTAATGATTTAATAGTTAGTTTAGTTTGGAGTAAGGCAAGTGCCTGTTCACATTGACTGCGACGTTCGTTATATTTAGAATCGGCCAAGGCACGATGTTTATTGGTATTCATGATAACGATGACGTTGTTTCCCAATTCAACGGGAGCATAGTGGTATTCCATAGTATTAGTGTCGAGTAGAATAGCTTGATCCTTTTTGCCCATACCAACAGCAAATTCATCCATAATGCCAGAGTTGACTCCGATATAATTATTTTCATTTTGTTGGCCCATTTTAACGAGGTCGAGTTGGTCAATACCAAGTTTATAAACATCATTGATAATATTACCCATCAATAATTCAATTGAGGCGGATGATGACAAACCAGCACCATCAGGAAGATTACCGTGAATATAAAGGTTAAAACCGTGATCCAATTGGTACCCGGCTTGAGTAAGTAGATAAATCATTCCTTTAGGATAATTAGCCCAATCGTCAGCTTTGTTATAGGCCAAATTGTCGAGTGAGATAGTAATGATGCCAGTATCAGGTAAATTTTCAGAATACATTTGGATAGTACGATCAGTTCGTTGACCAAAAGCAGCATAAGTTCCTAAGCTGATAGCACAGGGGAAAACATTGCCACCATTATAGTCAGTATGTTCACCAATCAAGTTGATTCTACCAGGTGAGAAAAATAATTTTTCGGCTGCCTTCTGATAAATAGTTTCGTAACCTTGTAAGATTTTGTTAGTGTCCATAGTCATTCTCCATATTTACTAAATATTTAGTTAACAAAATGATAGCGCTTTCTAGAATTTGAAACAAGGGCAATAGATTTAAAAATAGTTATAAAATGTTATTATTATATGCATGGATACACGCAATGGGAAAACGAGGATAATTTAATGAAAACTGCAGTAGTGACTGATACAGCGTCTTACTTAACACCCGAGCAAATAGAAAAATATAATATTACGGTCTTACCAATAACAGTCATTTTGGGAGATAAACAATATAAAGAAACCGAAGAATTAACCGATGATAAATTTTATGATTATCTAAGGAATGAACCCGAATTACCAACGACAGCTCAAGTTTCCATGGGACAAATTCAAGAAGCCTATGATCGGTTAGTTGCCGAAGGCTATGATAATATCATTTCAATTCATTTGTCACTGGGAATTACTTCATTTATGGATAATTTGCGCATGTTTGTTAAAGAATATGACAAGGCTAAAATTTATCCATTCGACTCAATGGCTGCCAGTGCCGCTGAAGCAGACCTCGTTATGCTAGCTGGTACTTTAGCTCAACAGAATGTCGATCCAGAAGTTATCGTGTCCAAACTGGAAGATCTTCGAGCATCAACCGATATTTATTTTGCGGTCGACGATTTGAAACATTTAAGCAGAACTGGTCGTTTGAGTAACCGCTCCGCTATTATTGGTAACTTATTAAATGTGAAACCATTATTGACCTTTAAAGATGGAAAGATTTATGCAATTGATAAAGAAAGAACGATGCACCGTGCTTTTCGAATGATTTCTTTAGAAATTCAAAAGTATGCAGATGAACATCCTGATTGGAATTTGCACATTACTGTAGTAGATTCCAATAATCGTGAAATGTTGACTAAATGGGCTGATGACTTTGCCGAAGTATTCCCAGAAGCTAGAGTTTCACAGAGTCATTTGGGGCCAGCAATTAGTGTTCATACTGGTGAAAAAACTATGGGTGTCGTTTGGGATAAGGACTTTGAAAATGAAAACTAGAATTATGATCTATGTGGATGACGTTGATATGAATGTGGAATTTTGGGTCGATGAATTTGGTGCCCAAATTGTAGCTCGTCAAACAATGAATGGTGGTTATCAAAATGTGGTCGTCGCTATTTCTGAAGAAACTGAATTATCAATTTTCCCAAGGGATTACATTAGAATTTATTCACCAGAAGTTTCAGAGAATGTACCATCATTGATGTTCTTCTCGAATGATTTTGATAAATTGCATGATGACTTGATCAGTGCTGGTGAGATCAGTGAAGTTAATGGCGTTTTGACATTTAATTTCCAAGATCCGGAAGGTAACTATTTTGTTGTTGCAAGAGCTTAATGAATGTGAGAAAGTGAAACAAAATATATTCAGCTTTTGAGTATTTTGTTAATTGAAAATGATTTGCTCCAGGTTACTTCATTGTCAAAGACTAATTTTAAATCAAAAGTTTATATCGATCTGAACTTGGTTCTTTACAAGAAGTGAGCTTAAGTCAAAATCTTTAAGAGTTGCCTGAAATGCCAGGTAACTCTTTTTGTATAATTAAAGACTGATGTTGAAAATTCAATTAATGCGGGACTTTACTAATCTTTAGAGAGATAAATTTGGTTAATATAATGACATTACGTCAATTTATAAATAATTTATTGAAAGTAAGATTTTTAGTTAATACAATTGAAATTAAGTAGTAAAAAGGAGTCTTTTAAATGAAAGTAACCCTTCAAGAACAATTAATAAATCAATTAACTAGTTATATTCAAACGTTACCAACGAATGCTAAGTTGCTTTCAGAAAGACAAATGGCTGATAAATATGAAGTTTCTCGTAATACTTTAAGGTTAGCCTTGTTGGAACTAGAAGCCACAGGAATGGTGCGTCGAATTCATGGTAAAGGAACTTTTGTTAATCGTATTAATTTAAATAGTGATTTAGGCAGTAGTTATAAATTCGGTCAACAGATGGAACTACTTGGAAAAAAGCCAACAACCAAAATAGTTAGTTTTGAAAAAAAGGAAGCCAGTGCTTATGTTGCCAAGAATTTACAATTACAATTGGGTGAAATGACTTTGAAAATTAAGCGAATTAGGTTGGCTGATGGTCAACCGATGATGTTTGAACGGACTTTTTTACCCTTAAAAATTTTCCCGACATTAACTGAAGAAATGCTGGTCGATAAGTCAATGTATGATGTTTTTAAACAATTATTTGATGAAAATATTCAGTATGCTGATGAATATTTTTCCGCCGGAATTATTAGTAATTGTGATAGTGAATTCATGGGGCTTCAAGAGGGAACCCCCTGTTTACACTTGAAACGGCAAACGTATGATCTACAAAATAATATTATTGAATTTACTTTGAGTGTGGCTCGAAGTGATGAATTTGCTTATCATGTACGGCACAATGTAGGAAATATAAAAAGCTGATGAAAATTATTCATCGGCTTTTTCAGTTCTCGGTATAAAGAAATACTTCATCGATCTTCTTATTAAAAATTTTAGATAAACGAAAGCAAAGTTCCAAACTTGGTTGATAATGATCGCCTTCAATGGAAATAATAGTCTGGCGTGAAACGTGTGCTAATTCGGCCAGTTGCTTTTGCGAATAGGCATGTTGTTTGCGTAGTTCTTTGACTTGATTCCTGATCACGATGATCGCCTGATTTCTAACTTTATTTTCGAGGCTAGCGTAAAGAATTCTTTACACTAATTCAATCATCTTAACCATTTAAATATTCGTATAATCTATTAAAAAAATACTATTGGGAATTCTAATGCTTATCACATCTGATTAAATAAATTTAGCGTTATAGTATAGACAATTTAGCGATGAATTATTTAGAATTTTTGAGTTGTTTGGTTGGAGGTAGATTATGTCAAAGATAGTCGCTTATCAAATTTTAAAACTAGATATTCCCTTAAAAAGACCCTTTATTACGAGTATCCGAACTTCAAAAAGTTTAAAGGGTATCCTCTGCAAAATAAAACTTAACGATGGACTGATTGGTTTTGGTGAATCGGCGGAGAATATAAAATTAATGGGTGAGAGCCGTGATGAGATGTATCGCTTTGCCAAGGATTTCTTTGATGAATCTTTAAATCGGGATATTGAGGATACTTTATTAGCTCTGCAGAGTTTTTCTAATCACAGCGGTGCCCGCTATGGAATGGAAACGGCTATTTTGGATGCAGTCTCGAAGTCAAAAAGGTTGGAGATATCTGATGAATTAGGATTAGTAGTCAATGAGAGAAATTTAGCCAATGATACTACGGTTAGTCTTCTAGATACTGCCGCAACGATAACTGAGACCCAACGAGTTTTGAAGAAGGGCTATCAACATATCAAATATAAGGTTAATAACGGTGGAACTGAAATTGACCGAATTTTGCAATTGGAGAATATTATTCCTAGTAATGTGGCGATTCGAATTGACCCCAATCAAAGTTGGACTTATGCGGAAACGATAGATGCCATCAGAGCTTTTGACGAATCGACCTTAAACATTGAATTTATTGAGCAGCCGGTGAAAGTTTTGATGTTTGAAGAAATGAAACAGATCAGTTTAAAGACAACTATTCCAATAGTGGCAGATGAGTCGGTTTTTAACTTAGAGGATGCTAAAAAAGTGATCGAGCATGGTTATGGAACGGCTATCAATATTAAGTTGATCAAATGTGGTGGGCCATTGGAAGCAATTGAAATTGCTAATTTTGCTAAAAGAAAAAATGTCGATTGTCTTTTTGGTTGTACTACCGAATCGAATGTCGCAATGACAGTCGCTGCCTATTTGAGTGCAGGGCTAACCAATGTTAAATATATTGATTTAGATGGTTTGGATTATATTGCTGATACACCATTTTGGGGTGGTATTGAAGATCATCATGGAAGTATTACGATTCCAGAGCAAAATTCAGGCTTGGGAATAAATATTAATTCCAAACAAGCTGAATATATTTCAGAGTTTTAGGAAAGATTCTGTTTTCCGTAGTCTACAAAAAATCACACTATATTATTGTTTATGAATTCCAATTAAGGAACGCACAATAATATGGTGTGATTTTTGATTTAGAATTTTTTATAATAATTAACTAATGTGATTTTCTTGCAGAAATAATCAGCATCATTGGTCGACGCAATTCATCTTTCATTCCAGGTACGGTTTTAATTAGCCGTTCGGGTGGTGTAGGTTCAACAACGCCAGTAATATTAAAGTTATTTTTGATTAGAGTATTGAGATAAGTCGTTAAGGTTTTGTGATATTTAACAACCTTTTGACCTAAGAAATTGGCTTCACGTTTGCCTTCAGAAAAGTAATTATCAACTGGCCAATGATCAATTTGACCCTGATCGTCATAAATCCAGTCCTGATTGCCATAGGCAGTAAAGATTGGATGTTCAACTGAAAAGACGAAATCGCCATTTTGAGTTAAACATTGATTAACACGCTGACAAATAAGATTAAAATCAGGCGTATAATGCAGGGCTAAGGAACTTATAACAACATCAAAACTGTCCTTGGGAAAATTTAAATCTTCCATCGCCATTTTTTGATAATGAATATTTGAATAATTATTTTTTTGATTAGCGACTTTGAGCATATTATCTGATAAATCAATTCCTAAAACAGATTTGGCTCCATTTTTGGCAGCGTATAAATCATGCCAACCAAAACCGCAACCAATATCCAGAACTCTTTTTCCATCAAAATCAGGTAGTAATTTTTGAAATTCAGGCCACTCACCAGCGGCTTTTAAACCCTCAACTGATCGAGGAAAATTACTATATGCTTTGAAAAATTCTTGGTTATCATATTCATTTTCTTCCATTATTATCTACGAACCATTTTAACAATAGTTTCAACATGTGGTGTTTGAGGGAACATATCAACTGGTTGTAAGTAAACTACACGATATTGATCGGTCAAATGAACTAAATCTTTGGCTAAAGTTGAAGGATTACATGAAACGTAAACTAATTTGTTAACTGGATTACGATTTAAGGCCTTCATCAAGTCAGTGTCAAGTCCAGTACGTGGAGGATCAACCACCACAGCATTGACACGAATGTCTTCTTTAAGCAATTCTTGATAAACTTTATCAGCTGAACCAACATAATAGTCAGCATTTTCAACATCATTTAACTTGGCGTTTTCCTTAGCGTCTTCAATTGCTTCAGGAATGATTTCAATTCCGTAAACGTGTTTAACTTTGTTGGCCATAGTAATACCAATTGTACCGACACCACAGTAAGCATCCAACAAAACGTCACGTGAGTTTGGTTCCAAAGCTTTGTTGACTAAATCATACAAACGGTCAGTCTGAAGTGAATTTAATTGAAGGAAGGCACGTGGTGAAAAGTTAAAAGTATAACCGTTGATATCTTCTTGAAGATATTCGTCACCCCAAAGGAGCTTAGTTTCGTCGCCCCAAACAGCACCCTTGTCTTCCTTATTAATATTTTGTGAAATTGAACTAACTTCGGGAATTTCTTTTTGGATACGTTCGATCAATTGACGTTCTTTAATAAACTTAGGTGAACGAGTGATGAAAGTAACTTGTAATTGGTTAAATTCAACTGATTCACGAATAACGATCATGCTGAGAATACCCGATTTAGCCTCAGGATTGAAAACAGGAATTTTTAGATCCTTGACCATTTGCACGATTTTGCGCATGGCTGACATAGTTAGATCCATTTGGGTAGGCATTTCAGTTAGATCAACAAGATCTTGTGTACCAGTTTTGTATAAACCACAACGAATTTCGCCATCAATTTCTTGAATAGGGAATTGGGCCTTGTTACGATACTTCTCTTGTTGAACAGAAGCAGCCGTTGGTTTGATCATGTATTTGTCATGAGCAAATGGTTTGTACTTATCAAGGGATTCACGAAGAATGTTAGATTTGAAATTTAGTTGATCCTTGTAGTTGATGTGGGCAAAGTCTAAACCACCAACTTCATCAGCTAAGGCTGGTACATCTGGGTTTCTAAATGGACTAGGTTTTCTGATCTTGTGGATCTTACCATTTAAGAAACGTTCGTGAACATCAGTGATCTCACAAACAATGACATCTTCAGGTACAGCTTTGGGTACGAAAACGATGACATGCTTGAAGAAACCAATTCCTTCACCGTTGATACCGATTCGTTTGATTGTTAGCGGAAACTGATCGCCAACGTTTAATTCTTGCGTAATATTATTTGTGTTCATAGTTTTTCCTTTGAATGTTTTTGCGATAAACTCATAGTAGAGTATAACATGGAGAGGTAATAATATAATGGCAAAAGTCACGAAAATCCAAGCCCAGAAGCGTAAGGGCCGCTATAATATCTACCTTGATGGTAAGTATGCGTTCCCAGTTGCGGAAACGACCTTGATTGAATATCGTTTGATGAATGGGACTGAAATAACAGATGCACAGATCAAAGAAATTCAAGATCGAGAGAACATCAATAAGGCCTATGGCGATGCAGTCAATTATTTAAGTTATCAATTGCGTACTGAAAAAGAAATCAAAGACTACCTATATAAAAAGGAATATCATCGGGATGCGGTTGATTTAGTTATCAAGAAGTTACAGGATCTCCGCTATTTGGACGATGAAGCCTATGCGAATAGTTTTATCACGACACAATTACGAACAACTGCTAATGGCCAGCGAGTGATTGAACAAAAGCTAGCTTTAAAAGGTGTTCCCAAAAATATTATTCAGGATAAGATGTTTGATATTGATCAGGATGCACTTCTAGAGAATGCGATTGATTTTGCTCAGAAACAAGTACGTAAACAAAAAAGGGCCTCATTTAAACAAATGTTGACCAAAGTGCGTCAGAGTTTGTATCAAAAGGGTTTTGACAAAGAAATCATTGAAGAAGCTATTCAGAGTTTAGATTTAGAAGTTGATGAAGATGAAGAATTAGATAAATTAAAAGTATTGGTTAACAAAGTTAAGCATCGTTACGATAAGCCAGCTAAGTTGATCAATTATTTAATGACTAAGGGTTATCATTATGATGAAATAAAACGAGTTTTAGAGGATGAGTATTAGGAAATTGATGGTGTAGTTGTTATATTAAGGAATTAAATCGTATTATTGATATAAACATCATGAGTAGCAAGGTTTCTTGTTGTTTGATACTTTTGGTTGGATAATGAAATTATTAAGTTAAGCAGCCTAGTCTGGAGCAACAAAGCCGATTGGCTCAGCAGTAAAATTATTCTTAGCAATTTATTGCTTAGAATAAGGTCGAGCTTGGAAACAATGTGATTTTCATTGGCTTCAAGTCGTCCTACTGCGTTCCAGCCAAATCGGCTTTGTTGCGGAAGACGGCAGTGAACAATAATATATATAAGCAAGAATCATAATTGGATAGGTATACCTTTTAATAGTTTCACAGCTCTGTTATAATTTTTT
Source organism: Companilactobacillus kimchiensis (assembly GCF_001438805.1). Classification (GTDB taxonomy): domain Bacteria; phylum Bacillota; class Bacilli; order Lactobacillales; family Lactobacillaceae; genus Companilactobacillus; species Companilactobacillus kimchiensis. Next base: position 63,268 of record NZ_JQCF01000012.1, on the reverse strand, counting down.
TGGATAAGAATTAGATTTTAGAAAGCTGGTAAGTTATGCAAATTCCTAGAGAAGGGGATTACGTAGCAATCCAGAGTTATAAGCATGATGGTCATTTACATCGTACTTGGCGTGAAACAATGGTGTTAAAGACAAGTGAAAACGAAATTATTGGTTGTAATGAGAATACCCTTGTCACAGAAGCAGATGGACGTCGTTGGGTAACAAGAGAGCCCGCACTAGTCTACTTTCATAAAAAATATTGGTTCAATATTATAACTATGATAAGAGAGAGTGGCGTATCTTATTACTGCAATTTGGCGACACCGTTTGCGCTGGACAAAGAGGCCATCAAATATATTGATTATGATTTAGATGTTAAAGTTTTTCCGGATGGAGAAAAAAGATTGCTGGATGTAGATGAGTATGCTGCACACAGTAAAATGTGGAATTATCCACCTGAAATAGACACGATTTTACATGATAATGTCGACGTTTTAATTGATTGGATCGATAAGGGCAAAGGACCATTTTCACAGGCTTATGTTGACCTTTGGATGCAAAGATATAAGGAACTGTCACACCATTAGGGTTGCTATATCCTAAGAGATCGCCCTCGTGGCGGTCTTTTTTTAATAGAGGAGAAAATCGATGGAATTACGAGTACTGAATTATTTTTTGATGATTGCCCGAGAAGAAAATATTACTAAAGCGGCTAAGTTGTTACACGTCAGTCAGCCAACTCTGTCACGTCAAATCGCTAATTTGGAAGGAGAGTTGGGTGTAAAATTATTTGTTCGTCAAAGCCATAAGATATCTTTAACTGAGGACGGTCTTTTGTTGCGTCGACGAGCTGAAGAAATGCGTCAATTAAATGACAAGATTCTTGAAGAGATGTCCGCTGATAAAGAAGATTTGGCTGGTGAGATTTCGATTGGTAGTGGTGAACTGCATAGTATGGTTGAATTGGCCGACATTATTACTAAATTCCATCAACGCTATCCATTGGTAAAATTTAATATGCAAAGTGGTAATTCTGAGGATATTAAACTAGCGATTGAACAGGGATTACTTGATTTGGGATTACTAATTGAACCGGTTGATACCGAAAAATATTCATTTACAAGAATGCATCAACATGAAACTTGGGGCATTTTAGTGGCGAATGATTCCCCGTTAGCAAAGTTGCCATTCGTGACGCCGACTGATTTAAAGGGTGAATCTTTGATCATGTCCAAGAGTCATCCCATGGTCAGTGAAATGAATCACTGGTTCGGTTCAGCTTTAAAGGATATTAAAATTATTTCGACGTATAACCTGCTATATAATTCGGCCATTTTAGTTAAACAAGGTTTGGGGATCGCTTTGTGTTTGAAACTGGAATCCAATTATGAGGGAGTCAATTTTGTCCCCTTACAACCGAAGTTATCATATAATTCTGTCCTGGCTTGGAAGGCCGATCAGATTTCTTCACGAACAGTCAGTGAGTTTATTGATTTTGCTAAGAAATACTTAAAAGACATGTCTTGATATTTATAACAAGTATTAGACATATCTGACATAAGACTTCATACTATGGGTGTTCCGTTAAGGAATACTTATTTTTTTTGAGAGAAAAATTATGAATAAAATAGAAGTTAGTCAAAAATATCAAATACCAATCAAAATTTTGAATGAATACGAATCATGGGGACTCTGTGATGCCGTAAAGATAGTAATGGGGCAGTGGCAATATGATGATACTGATTTGGAACGTCTGAGCACGATTATGACACTCCATAATATTGGTTTCGAGAATAAAGAAATCGAACATTATATGCGCTTATTGTTAGAGGTTAATGATTCGCAACAAACACGAATTGACTTTTTAACTCAAAAAAGAAAAGCTAAACTAGCTTTGATTCATCAACAGGAAAAGCAATTGGAAAAAATCGATTATATGTGTCATGAAATTAAAAATAAATCAAAGGAAGTATTGTAATGTCAATGACAGAACATGAAAAATTATTAGCTGGGCAAGAGTATGATTACCGTGATCCTGAGATTCAAGATATTATGGGGAATTGTCGCAGACTTTTGCAAATCGTTAATCAAACCAGTGATCAAACTAAAAGACAGACTGCTATCAAAGATATGTTCAAGCAAGTCGGCAATGATTTTGCTTTGAATGGTCAAGTTAGTATCCTTTATGGAAAACATATGAGTATTGGTGATAATGTCTTTATCAATGGTAATTGTAATTTCCAGGATTCCAATTTAATTACTTTGGGTGACCGTGTGTTGGTTGGTCCCGATAGTAAATTCTATTGTGGTAATCACTCTATGGATGCAACAAAGCGTTTTGGGACACGTGCCAATGGAGATAAATATTTAATCAGTTATACCAAACCAATTTTTATTGGCAATGACGTTTGGATCGGTGGCAATGTAACCGTTGTCGGTGGCGTTCATATCGGTAATAACGTTATCATTGGAGCAGGTGCAGTCGTTACCAAAGATGTACCTGATAACAGTGTTGTTGGTGGCGTACCAGCCAAATTGATCAAAGAATTACCAGCAATCAAATAATTAAGAGAGGTAAATAGTATGGATTATCGAAAATTAGGTAATACAGGTTTAGATGTTTCGAGAATTTGTTTAGGAACAATGGGCTTTGGACGTCCGGGAAATGAAATGTTTCCTTGGGCTGTTGGTGAAGAAACTAGTGAAGCTGTGGTTAAAAAGGCTTTAGGCTTAGGAATTAACTTCTTTGATACAGCTAATATTTATTCACATGGTGACAGTGAAGAATTTCTTGGTAAGGCTTTAAAGAAGAATGCCAATCGTGATGAAATAGCCGTCGCTACGAAAGTTTTCTTTACACCGTCAGACAAACCTAATCAACATGGTTTATCGAGAAAAGCTATCATGACTCAGATTAATCAGAGCTTAAATCGCTTACAAATGGATTATGTTGATCTTTATATTATTCACCGCTGGGATTACAACACCCCAATTGAAGAAACTATGGAAGCCTTGCATGATGTGGTTAAGTCTGGAAAAGCTAGATATATCGGTGCTTCAGCGATGTATTCATGGCAATTTGAAAAAGCTCAAGCGATTGCTAAAGCTCATAATTGGACTGAATTTGTTTCGATGCAAAATCATTTGAATTTGTTATATCGTGAAGAAGAACGAGAAATGATGCCACTTTGTGAAGACCAGAATATTGCGGTAACACCATATAGCCCACTAGCTTCAGGACATTTGACCCGTCCAACTTGGGATGCGAGAACCAAACGTTCAGAAACTGATAAAGTTGCTCGTAGTAAATATGATGCTGAAGAAACAAATGATATGAAGATTGTTAAACGTGTCAGCGACATAGCCGATAAATACGGAATAACGATGGCACAAGTAGCTTTGGCTTGGTTGTTGCAGAAGAAACAAGTTGTTGCTCCAATTGTCGGTGCTACTAATCCGGATCATCTAGCTAGTTCAGTTGATGCTTTAAAGGTAAATTTGGCTACGGAGGACGTAAATTATTTAGAAGAATTGTATGTCCCTCATCAAGTTGTTGGTGCCTATTCAAAACAAGAAAATGATTTTACACGTTAAGGAGTTTTGTTAGATGACAAAATTAGACGTTTTTGCACATGTTTTACCAGCAGAATTATTGAATAAGATGCAACAACAAGTACCCAATATTGTTGCACAAAATCCGTTTGTTCAAATTCCATCATTAACCGATATGGCGATTAGACATCAAAATTTTCCGACGGATGTTAAACAGATCATTTCGAATGTTAACTTGAATCCAGAGGATTATTTTGATGGTCCCGTTGCAGCAGAGTTGTGTTATCAAGCCAATGATGAAATGTTAAAAATGGTCGCTGATAATAACGATATTTTTGAAAATGCTGTGGCTATGGTACCAATGAATAATATTGATCAAGCCTTAGAAATTATTACCAAGCAAGTAGCAGCGGATAACAAATTTGTCGGAATTCAATTATTTACACGGGCGTTAGGTAAATCAATTGCTGATCCTGATTTTGAAGCGGTCTTTGCCAAGATGTCGGAGTTGAACTTACCGATATGGTTACACCCTGTATTTGATGCTAGGAAACCGGATAATAATATTACATTTAGTTGGGAATATGAATTGACGCAGGCGATGTATCAAATTGTCAAAGCAGGCTATTTTGAAAAGTATCCTAATTTAAAAATAATTGTTCATCACGCTGGCTCAATGGTGCCGTTCTTTGCTGAAAGAATTAAATTCACAATGTCAGAAGTAGAATATAACGACTTCAAGAAATTCTATGTCGACACAGCTATTTTGGGTAATCCTAAAGCTTTAGAATTGGCACTAGATTTTTATGGTAAGGAACATATCTTATTTGGAACGGATGCGCCTTTTGCCAAGATGCCTAATGGAGCAACATCTGAAATTGTTTCGGCCATTGATCAAATGGAAATTGACGAGGCAACAAGAAGTGATATCTACACTGATAATTTTAAAAATTTACTTAAAAAATAATCGAAGGTTGGTTGAGGATGAATTTAACTAAAGCACCGATTTTTAGAATGTATCGTTTAACAATTGCCCCAGATGATCGCCAAAGTTTTGTTAAAGAAGGCAATCATAATATGTTGACTTCACATCAGAATGAATCTGGAACATTGGCAATGTATGCTACTAATGCTGATGAAGGGGGAACCATCAATTATATTTTTGAACTTTATAAAGATTTAGATAGCTATCAAGTCCATGCTAATTCGCCTCAGTTTAAGCAGTATGGACAATTGGCTCAGAAAGTTTTGAAAGAGCGAGAAATGCGGGAGTTAACACCAGAATATTTGATGTCCAAACCGACTGCATTTGCTATCAGCGGAGAGAATGATTATGTTGGTCAATTATTAGAATTCCAGTTGAAAGAAAATACGATTTCTCAATTTGAAAAGCAATTGCCAATAATTATGAAACAATTGATAGAAACTGATAATGGTCCACAAATTAGCTATGCTGCGACAACTGATGAGTCTAAAGAGCATTGGATATTACTAAACGTTTACCCTGATCAGGCAAGTCTAAAAGCAGATACATCAATTTTAGAGCCATTAAATGATTTGATAACTGTTCAAAATAGTCAACAACTGCAGATCGATACAATGGTTGGTCAAAGTGAAATTCAATATAATTTTTAAAGGTTGGTTCATTGTGCTTTATGAATATACAAAATAAATAGGTTATTCCAGTTAGAAAAAGTAGCTAATTGGAATAACCTATTTTAGATAAAATATGAATTTCTATGACTGTTTTTTTACAAAATAAATAATTCTTTACATTCTATTTATCAAAGTTTTACATGAACTTGTTATCCTTGACCTGTTATGGGAGGTGATAAGTTATGAATATATTATTTGGATTAAGTAGTGGTCTGATTTGTTTTCTTAGTTTGTTTAGATATGGGAAAGCAGTAAATCGGCATAGTTTGATATCTAGTGGTATTTTAATTGGATTAATACTTGTTAATTATAATTTTTTCCACGAATCAATAGGCTGGGATTATGGGAATGGATCCTTATATTTCCTATTAGGTTTGGTTATTTTTTCAGGAAGTAAATATGTAGAGTTAATTCAAGGCAAGATTCATGAGAGATTGGGGAATTGGGGGTATTCGATTGGTTTTGTAATGATACTGGGTTTACTTTACAAGGGCAATCAGACTTTAGGGATGTCCAATTTTAGTCTGGGGACTATTGCTTGGGTAATTATACTTGTTTTGATATGTTACAAAGAGATGGTTTAAGACAATGCTTTAATAAAACGATAACTGTCACAGTATAATATAATTAAAGTAATTATATGGGGATCGTGAGGGTTCAAAAATGAAAGTAATTCCAAAGAAGGTTCAGCTAACAGAGCTGTTCTATGACTTAGTATTTGTTTATGCCATTTCACAGGTAACGGGTTTGATTCATCATTTGCCAAAGGGAGCAACTTTTTTTCAACAATTTATTATATTTACGATTGTTATGGTCGTTTTTATTAATACTTGGATGGTGGAAACGGTTTTTACTAATCGCTATGGTAAGAATTCAATCGGCAATATCATGTTCTTCATGGTGGATATGGGGATTCTATTGTTCATGTCGAATAATTTTGTAGGCAATGTTCAGAACTGGTTTCAACCATTTACTATTGCGACAGCTTTTTTATCAGGAACATTGGTTTTACAGTATTTGTGGGTTCATTTAACAACGCACAATAAAAAAGATAAACGGATCTCCAAGCTATTTGTTTCTATTCTATTGTTGCGGACGGTTTTTCTCTTAATAGGTGCCTTATTGCCATTCAGATTTGGCGTCGTCGTAGCTTTGATCGGTATTCTATCAAGTTGGATCTTACCAGGAGTTTTTACCGAAAATATGAAGGGGCATCCAATCAATTTTCCACATTTATTAGAGAGATTAACTGCTTTAGTCATCATTACGATTGGTGAAACCATCGTGGATATAGCGCATTATTTTGATCTCAAGGATTTTAATGTCTATTCAATGTTTATCTTTGTAATTGTCTGTGCGTTATTTATGACTTATATTACACAGTTTGATCATTTCATTGATGAGAATAGGGCCAATGAAACCGGAAATCGTTTAATTTATTTACACTATCCGATTTTATTTGGAATCAGTTTGATCACGGTGTCTTTGAATTTCATTGAAGAAGAATCAATGTCGAAAACTTTTGCAGTAAATATCTTATATGCGGGGATCCTATTATTTTATGCTGGATTATGTTTGGCAGATTACTATAACAAGGCAGGGATTAGTAAAATATTGATAGTTCGAATCTGCTTTGTGGTTTCAACGATTGTGGGTTATTTGATTAGTTTAACAACACAATCATTTGAAATTATTGTATTAGCAACTGTTTTAGTAACGGTCATTAATTCATTTGTATTATCTTGGAGTATGGTCAAACAAACTAATTAAGTCGTAAACTTTACAATAAATTTATTAAAACTTTACATACGGTTGTTATCCTTATATTTGTCTGTTGTCAAAAGGAGGAAGCCAATGGAGTTTTATAATTTAGCGTCAGATTTTAGTTTATTATTAGCAATTCTGTTATCAACAAGTAAATCCGCACGGGTTTTTGATTATAAAGGTATAATTTCGTATTCATTTATTTTCGCTGCATTTTTAATTAGTTATGGCAAACCATGGCTGTGGTCAGGGTACAATGTTTGGTTGGCTCTGATCTTAGTGATTTTTTTAAATAATAGTTTTCAAGGTCGTGAGTTTATGGAGAGAATCAAATCATATCTTGGTCTGTGGCGTTATATGTTATCAATTTTTCTGTGTCTAGTAGCCATTCATATGATGTATGGAATTGCTCATCTCTTGATTCCAGCTTTAGTAATTTTAATTATGCTATTTTTAATTGCAACCAAAAGGGCCAATTAGCATTAAAGGCTTCTTTTTAAAAATGAGAAAAATATATTTTTAAATCAAAAATCCCGTATTAACTGATATATACTACTTCAGTCAATACGGGATTTTACTGATTTTTAGAGCAATAATTATTTTTCAGTATCGTTAAAAGTGATTCCGGATAGGAAATCTTTAATTCTAGTTGTAGGATGATTAAAAAATTCATCCGGAGTACCGTCAAAGAGGATATCGCCATCTTCAACAAAGATAATCTTGTCGGCAACTGAACGAGCAAATTCCATATTGTGGGTCACTAGAATCATTGATTGTCCCATTTTGCTCAAATCCTCAAGAATTAATAAAACTTGAGTTTCCAGTTCAGGATCTAAGGCACTAGTTGGTTCATCCAGAAGAACATACTCAGGATTCATGGCGACTGCACGACAGATAGAAACACGTTGTTGTTGTCCACCAGATAGTTGACTAGGATAACGATCTGCATATTCAGCCAAACCAACTTGGGCTAGATACTGACGAGCTTCTTGTTCAGTCTGTTTCTTGGGACGTTTAAGGACGGTAATTGGCGCCGTAGTGACATTCTGTAGCACGGTTAGATTTGGAAAAAGATTCCAGTTTTGAAAAACCATGCTAGTTTTTTTACGAATATCAAAACTTTGTTTCTTGGAAACTGGTTTTGAATAGTCTAAGGAAATATCACCAAAGTCAATTGTGCCACTCTCAGGTCTAACTAAAAGATCCAGTGATCGTAGTAAAGTTGATTTACCAGAACCAGATGGTCCTAAGATAACCGTAGTTTTTCCATCAGGGAAATCGACTGACAGATCCTTTAGAACTGTTTTATCATCATATGTTTTAACAACATTTTTTAATGTGATCATTAGGCTTCACTTCCTTTAACGTATCTTGAAGTTCTGCGTTCTAAGTAATGTTGGAGGAAAGTAAGTAAGGTACAGATCACAGCATATAGGAAAGCAGCCAATGAATACATTAATAATGGTTGATAATTTTTAGCGGTAATTTGTTGACTGACTTGAAACATTTCCAAAATTGTAATTGAACTGGCCAAAGAGGTATCCTTCACCAAACCAATAAAAGAATTGGATAGTGGTGGTAGAGCAATTCTAACAGCTTGTGGCAACACGATCTTCATCAATGTTTGTCTAGTCGTGAAGTTCAATGTATAAGCAGCATACCATTGATCCTGTGGAACTGACATCAAGGCTGAACGGATTGTTTCTGAGGCATAAGCTCCAGTGTTTAATGAAAATCCGATCACAGCGGCAAGAAATGGTGCCAATTCGATTCCCGCACTAGGAAGACCAAAGAAGATGATAAACAATTGAACTAGTAATGGAGTGGAACGGAACAACCAAACGTAGAAGTTAGCAATGGCACGAAGCACTAACCAAGGATAACGAACCAACTTATTTTCGCTTGGTTGAATGAATTTAATTAATGCAGTTAAAACGGCTAGAATCAATCCAAAGATGAATGAAATGATTGCCAACGGAATGGTATATTGCAACATTGCAGATATCATTTCCGGCAATGACGTGATGATTATATGCCACATGAATTAGAACCCCCTCAATGAGTTAATGATTATTTTTTAGTAATGTCTTCACCGAAGTACTTAACAGAAAGTTTCTTCATAGTACCATCTTTGAATAATTCGTTAGTAGCTTTGGTAACTTGTTTGCTTAATTTAGTTGATTTTTTATTGAAGATTGGAGCAATTTTTGAAGCAGCTAGCTTGTTTTCAGGAATAGTGATGTATTTAAGATCAGTACTCTTGTGATCTTTCTTCCATGTTAAGAAAGCTTCTTTAGAGTTGAAAGCACCCTTAACACGTCCTTGATCGATCATTGACATTGAAGTTTGGAAATCACTTGATGGAACTACATCAGCTTTAAATTTCTTAGCATCGTTAAAGTTGTCGGTACCAGTACCAGCAGCAATTTTTTGACCCTTGATGTCATCAACTGAGTTGATACCTGAACCATCTTTAGTAATGATAACTGATCTTGAGTAAATGTAAGGTGTTGAGAAGAGATATTGTTTCTCACGTGATGGATTCTCAGCAACGTTATTGATAACAACATCAAAGGTATTTGAGTTTAAACCAGCAATCAATGAATCCCACTTTGTAGGAACAAATTTAGCTTTCAAACCAAGTTTCTTAGCAACGGCCTTACCGTATTCAACTTCGAAACCGTCAAGCTTACCATTTTCACGGTATGAATATGGAGCATAAGTTCCCTCCAAACCAATTGTTAAGGTACCAGCAGTCTTAGTATCGCTAGCACTCTTGTTACTTGAGCAACCTGTTAGAACCAAGATTAAGGCCACAAGTGTAGTTAATATTAAAGCAATGCGCTTTTTCATTATATAAATCCCCCTATTAAAATTCATCATTTTCCATTTTCTCATAAATTAAAGATTGTTAGAAAGAATATGTCTCCTAAAATTTAAATAAATCAGTAGAAAGATATCTTTCCCCATTATCTGGTGCCACGGTAACGACGGCTTTGCCTTTACCAAGTTTCTTAGCAATTTCAATAGCACCAAAGATATTAGCACCTGATGAAATTCCAGGTAAAAATCCTTCCTTGTGGCTAACTTCTTGGGCCATTTTGATTGCTTGATCACTAGTTACTTCTATTATATCTGAATAAGCATTCTTATCGAGCGTATCTGGAATGAAACCGGCTGAGATACCTTGAATTTTGTGGGCACCAGTTTTGCCTTCTTTTAATAGAGGAGACTCCGCAGCCTCTAAGGCATAAACTTTCACATCTGGGTAAGCTTTAGTCAAAGCATGGCTAACACCTGTGAGGGTGCCACCAGTACCAACGCCGGCGACGAAACCATCAATTGGAGTGTCATCGAAAGCATCAACAATTTCTTTACCGGTTGTAGCTTCATGAATAGCAGGGTTAGCTGGATTTTGGAATTGCATGGGCATGAAATAACCATTCTCGTTGGAAAGATCAGTTGCACGTTTGATGGCACCACCCATACCTTCACTACCAGGTGTCAAAATTAATTCAGTTCCGTAGCCTTGCATCAACTTGCGACGTTCGATACTCATCGTTTCAGGCATAGTGATGATCAAATGGTAACCTTTAGCAGCAGCGACTAATGATAATCCGATCCCTGTGTTACCAGAAGTTGGTTCAACTAAAGTGTCACCGGGTTTGATCTTGCCAGCCTTTTCAGCGGATTCAATCATTGATAAAGCAATCCTGTCTTTAATAGAACTACCAGGATTAAAGAATTCCAATTTGACATAGACGTCAGCAGCACCTTCAGGTACGACCTTGTCTAACTTAACAATAGGTGTGTTTCCAATAAGTTCAGTAATATTTTGGGCAATTTTTGTCATAATAAATTTCTCCTTAGCAAGTAGTTAATTTATGTTCATTGACTGTTTGGAGCCAATTTTTGTAAAAATTTTCTTGAGTCTGTTTCCAAAAAAACATTGGTCTGTGATCGAGTGGTGAGTAGTAGTTGCTGGCAGGAAAAGCGCCATGAACTTTAGGACTATTCAATTCACGTTGATACTCTTTATCAAGACCATCTCGCTGATATTCTAAGTGAGAAAAGATAAAGGTTTGATGTTTTTGGGTTGATTCAACCAATGTCAGTAATCCGTTTTGACTGATTGAATTGACTTTGAGGGTAGGTTCGGATTCTAGCTGTTCATGATCCATCTCCGCAAAACGGGCGTGGGGAGCTGGAAAGTTATCACTGATATTTTTGAGTAAGGGTGTTTCAGCTAAAATCTGGTTTTGGAAAACGCCAAAGGCTTTGTGTGGTAGGATTTTTTTATCAATATCATATAAACGATTCAAGGCGGCCATGGCGCCCCAACAGACATAGAGTTGAGGGATGTTTAATTGATCCAGTAAATCGATCAGCTCATTGATTTCATCAAAGTATGAAACTTGAGGAAAATCTAATTTTTCAACGGGGCTGCCGGTAATGATAAAACCATCTAAGTCTTTTACTTCGCTTAAATCTAATGGCGACATGCTGTTGGTAATATCTGAATTAAGTTGCCGATTAAGATAACGAGTAGCTGAATAATAAAACTTTAATTCAACATTATCACCTAAAACATTTTGAAAGTTTTGCATAGTTTCTAGTTTGTTTTGCATTAAATTTAAGATACCAATTTTGATTTGTTCCACAAGTAACTCCTTTCTAAGTAGTTCTAAACACAAAAAAACGGAGCTGACTAATGTCAACTCCGTTTGATATTTATAGTTTTCACTACTTGATTATCAATTGAGTGGTATTAGGCATGTTGAAATAGCATAGTAATGTTCATTCATTACTACGCAACAACATGATTTAATTTGTTTTTGATTAAAGTTCATATTTAACATGTCCAATTCCTCCTGCAATTAAGTTGTCTAAAATTTACAATTAAATAATTAATAAGTCAAGCTTTATTTTTTCTTTTCGGTATAAATCGATAATGATTCAAATTCTAAGTATGAGGCTAGAGTTAGTGACAATACTAAGATCAAGACTAACCAACCGAGGGTCCTACCTAGGATGACTGTTAACGGCATAAATTTAGCAACTAGATAAATACTAGCCGTTGAAAGGCAGAAATCGACTAATAAATTAGCACTGATAACAAATCGACTTCTTTCCAAAATAAAGAAGTTGAGTAGCCCTTTGAGAACTTTTTGAGTGGAACTGCGATACATTATCAAAACGGGGCGTTGGGCGATAACCTTGACCGCAAACATACCAAATGCTCCGATAATTCCACCAACAACAATTCGCCACGTCAAAGCGTGAAGGACAAGTGAGTTATACGAGACCCCAATAATCGATAAGCAAAGGATGTAAGGGATGATAAAGAAGAATAGGTAAATCACAGCAATTTTTTTATTAGACATTTTTGAATACTCCCTATATACTGATAGTCTTATTTTAGCATTAAAAAGCTGTATTGTTGAATACATTAACACCTGTTATAATTGTTTTGTTTATATTCTAATTTTACTAATGAAAGAGAGTGCGAGTTAAATGAGTGGTGACCCTTCTGGAGCGTCGCTTTCCGGGCAGCTGATATTAATAATTGTTTTGACAATTTTAAATGCTTTTTTTGCAGCAGGCGAGATGGCGATTGTATCCGTGAATAAAACGTCGGTTGAAGAAAAGGCGAAAAAAAGTAAAAAGGCCAAGAAGATTCTACAATTGATCAATGAACCAAATAAGTTCTTATCAACGATCCAAGTGGCAATAACATTAGCAGGTTTCTTATCATCTGCAAGTGCTGCAATGACGTTGAGTGCAAGTTTGGAATCAGTGATTGGTAATTTTCATGGTAGCCGGGAAGTATCAGTAATAATCATAACGATAGTTTTATCGTTTATTACTTTAGTTTTAGGGGAATTGTATCCTAAAAGAATAGCGTTACAACGTCCATATGAAGTGGCAAGCTTTACACAACCATTGATTGGTTTGTTCAGTAAGATTCTTAGTCCCTTTGTTTGGTTGTTGAATGCCACAATCAATTTATTGATGAAAATCACACCAATTGATTTTGATAAAAAGGACCAACCAGTCACTAGAAATGAAATGATTGCGACTCTTAAGAAATCCAGAAATAACGGAACGATTAATTCTGATGAGTATCAAATGTTACAAGGAATTATTCGTTTTGGTGATAAAACTGCTCGAGAAATTATGGTTCCTAGAACCGATGCCTTTATGATCGATATCAATGATTCAGTCGATGAAAATATTGATGCTATCCTAGGACAACCATATTCTAGGATTCCAGTTTATGGTGCTGATAAAGATAATATTATTGGTATTATTCATATTAAGGATCTGCTAAAGAAATCTCGTGAAGTTGGTTTTGATAATATTAGTCTTAAATCAATTATGAAAGAACCATTGTTTGTTCAAGAAGGTACTAATATCGATGGTTTATTATTAAAAATGCGTAGTACTCAAACTCAAATATCAATGGTGGTTGATGAGTATGGTGGAATCGTTGGGTTAACCACAATTGAAGATATCTTAGAAGAAATTGTTGGTGAAATTGATGATGAATACGATCCAATAACCAAGAATTTCCAACGATTAGGTGCTAATAAGTTCTCAATTATTGGACGAATGACCATTGAAGATTTTGATGAATTATTTGAAGAAGAAATTCAAGTTGATGATGTTGATACAATTGCGGGTTATTTAATCATGAATCTTGGTGAAATACCTGACGCAAAACATCCGAAATCGTTTAAACTAGAGGATGGTATTATTATTACATCTGGAGAATTGAATGGCTCAAGAATTGAGAATGTTATTGTGACAGTTCCTGATGCCAAATTAAAGAATGTAACTACTAACATGTACAAAAAGGAATACTAGTCGTATTTCTTTTTTTTCGAGGAAAATTATGTTGTAAATATATTAATGAATTAGCTCGTATTTATGGAATTGATTATTTTCTAAATCTAGAAAGGAAACATGCAAAATGGATAAAAATGAATTAAAACAAGAAGTTAACAAACGTAGAACTTTTGCAATTATCTCTCACCCGGATGCTGGTAAAACTACTATTACAGAGCAAATGCTTTACTTTGGTGGGGTTATTCGTTCTGCCGGTACCGTTAAGGCTAAAAAATCTGGCCAATTTGCGACATCTGATTGGATGGAAATTGAAAAGAAACGTGGTATTTCCGTTACCAGTTCTGTTATGCAATTTCATTATCGTAACAAGGATATCAATATTCTGGATACTCCAGGACATGAGGATTTTTCTGAAGATACTTACCGGACTTTGATGGCAGTCGATGCTGCGGTCATGGTAATTGATTCTGCCAAGGGTATCGAACCACAGACCAAAAAACTTTTTAAAGTTGTTAAGAAACGTGGAATTCCTATCTTTACCTTTATGAACAAACTTGACCGTGATGGTCGTGATCCACTTGATTTGATTGCCGAATTAGAAGAATTACTAAATATTGAAGGTTGCGCCATGAACTGGCCTATCGGTATGGGTAAGGAACTAAAGGGTCTCTATGATATGCGTAACAATCGTTTGGAACTTTATCGTAAGGATGGCGATGATCGTTTCTTACCATTAAATGACGAAGGTAAGTTAGCTGAGCATAATCCAATTGAGGACGAAAGTGTTTACGACCAAGCCCTTGGTGAAGTTGAATTGGTAAAAGAAGCTGGTAATCAATTTGATCGTGATAAGATCATGGCTGGTAATCAAACTCCAGTTTTCTTCGGTTCAGCTTTGACAAACTTTGGTGTGGAGACATTCTTGAATAGTTTCTTAGATATGGCTCCAGCTCCAGCGGCACATAAAGAACAAGATAGTGATGAAATTGTTCAACCTGATGATCCAGAGTTCTCAGCCTTTGTCTTTAAGATTCAGGCTAATATGAATCCTAATCACCGTGATAGAATTGCTTTCGTCCGTATCTGTTCAGGTGAATTTGAGCGTGGAATCGACGTTACCTTACAGAGAACTGGGAAAGTCTTACGTTTGAATAATGCGACTGAATTTATGTCTGATCAAAGAGAAACTGTTAAAACCGCTGTGGCCGGTGATATTGTTGGATTATACGATACTGGTAATTTCCAAATTGGTGATACTATCTATACTGGTAAAAAGTCAGTTCAGTTTGAAGACTTACCACAATTTACTCCTGAAATGTTCATGGAAGTTCAGGCTAAGAACGTTATGAAGCAGAAGTCATTCCACAAAGGGATGCAACAATTGGTTCAAGAAGGTGCCGTTCAATTGTATAAGAAATATACAACTAACGACTATATCTTGGGTGCAGTTGGTCAACTTCAATTTGAAGTGTTCCAATTTAGAATGAAGAACGAATACAATTGTGATGTTGTGATGAATCCAATTGGATCAAGAATTGCTCGCTGGGTCGATCCAGAACAACTTGATCAATCAATGTCGTCAACTAGAAATATGTTAGTTAAGGATCTAGACGATAAACCATTGTTCTTGTTTGAGAATAGATTTGCCGAAAACTGGTTTGTAAGTAAGTATCCAGATGTTAAGTTAAGTTCAAAATTATAGGAAATCGCTGAATAGCGGTTTTTTTTATTGTAAAATTTTGATGGTAGTGTAAAAAAATCACAATAAAAGGAGGGTCAAAGTGAACATTCAACAGAACTCAGATAGTGTAATATAAGGGGATTCGTTTCAGAAATTGTAAAAATATAATTCTAACTACCGATTATTTTTTTGATTTATAAAAATAATATTTTTATAATCATTTACGGAAAATTATTGAAAATTAAGTTAAATTCCGTAATCAAGTATAAGAATTCTTTAAATTCTTAAGAAATTCTTTAAGTCAAGTAACAAAAAATTACAATTTATTTTCGAATGTTTAATTCTTGTTACAAATCGTGAGTTTTGTTGAAACTACTTTTTTTAAATAGTAGTCTATAAATAGATTATTTATTAAGGGGAAACCATTCTATGTCTAAAAAAAATCTAATCACTAGTGCCTTAGTACTTGGCACATTAGCTGCAACCGCTACTCCTTCAGTAGTATCAGCTGCAACAACTAACGATGCTCTTGATGCAACTGCATCACAAACAAGCACTGAACAAGTAAATAACAAATCACAAGATAATAATTCAAATGTAATTGCCGGATCAACTGTAAAAAAGGCTGATACAACTATTGCTAACTCAGCAACTGTTCAAGCAGCTAGTGAATCAGCAACTAATGCATCAAATACTACAGCCATTATTCAAGCTGCTTCAGGTATCACTGCTGCTCAACAACAACAATTTTTAAATGATGCTGTTCCAATGGCTAAAAAGGCCGCTGCACAATATGGTGTTTACACTTCTGTTATGTTGGCACAAGCTATTCTTGAAAGTGCATGGGGTACTTCAACTTTAGCTACACAAGGTCATAACTTATTTGGTATTAAGGGTGACTATAACGGGTCTTACGTAACAATGCCAACTTCAGAATGGAGCGCTTCACAAGGTTGGTATACAATCAATGCTAACTTCAGAAGTTACCCAAGTTACCTTGAATCATTCTCTGATAATGGTGATAAACTTCGTAACGGTGTTGCTTGGAACTCAAGTTTCTACAGTGGTACATGGAAAGAAAATACTAGCTCATACAAGGATGCAACTGCTTGGTTACAAGGTAGATACGCAACTGCTCCTAACTATGCTTCATCATTGAACAATTTGATTTCAACTTACAACTTGACTCAATATGATGGTGCTGACACACCTGAAACAAATGGTGGTTCACAAACAAACAGTAATACTATCAAGGTAAATTCTAAAACTAGTAATTTTGTAATGTTAGTATCATTCAAGGATGATGGTTCAACATCTCCAATTAGAGATCGTGCATTATCAAACAATACTGCTTGGTATACAGATCAAACTAAGACATATAATGGTCACACATATTACCGTGTTTCTACTTCTGAATGGGTAGAAGATACTTATTTAGCTTAGTAGTTTATTTTAAAGGGACGTTCTCATTAGAGAACGTCTTTTTTTGTTGTCTTTTTACACTAAACAGTTGTTCTCAAAGCGATACTCGCTTATTATATTTAGATGAACTTTACATGAGAGAGTGAAATTAATGAATGAAAAATTAACTTGGAAAAATTTATTTTTTATCGGTTCGATGTTATTCGGTTTGTTTTTTGGAGCTGGTAATCTGATTTTTCCTGTCTTTTTGGGTCAACAGGCGGGTAGGAATGTTTTTTACGCTATTATCGGACTATTGATTACTGGGGTAGGCTTACCACTACTCGGAGTCGCTAGTATGGGGATGACTGGTAGTAATAGTGTTTTCGATTTGGCAGGGAAAGTTAACCGACCATATGCCTATATTTTTACAATTTTGTTGTATTTAACCATGGGACCATTTTTTGCGATTCCACGATTAGCTACAATTTCCTTTCAATTAGGAGTAGCACCATTTGTGGGTAAGTCGCATCAAACTTTGATATTAGTGATTTTCTCAGCTATCTTCTTTATCGGAACCTTTCTATTGTCACGCAAGCCTAGCAAATTAATGGTTTATGTTGGTAAATGGCTGACACCGATATTTTTAGTTTTGTTGGGAATCTTAATTGTGGCGGCTTTTATTAAACCAATGGGTAGTTTGAATGTCCCACCCCATGGCCAATATGCTAAAAGTCCTGTTTTAACAGGATTTACTGAAGGTTACAATACGATGGATGCCTTAGCTTCATTGGCTTTTGGAGTGGTAGTAATTGATACTATCAAGTCTTTAGGCGTAAAACATCCTGGACAAATTGCGAAAGATACCATCAAATCAGGACTGATCAGTGTAATTTTGATGGGAATAATCTATGCTTTCTTGGCCCTTATCGGAACGATGAGCATTAACAAACTTCCTTTAGCAACTAATGGTGGAGTGACATTAGCTCAAGTTTTTAATTATTACTTTGGTTCTTTTGGGAGTTTGTTGTTGGCTTTGATTGCTATCATTGCCTGTCTCAAAACTTCGATTGGTCTAACTTCGGCTTTTGGAGAGACGGCTAAGGAAATGTTTCCTAAATTTAACTATCAAACAATTTTAATTGTTGCCGGAACGGTCTCATTCTTAGTTGCTAATATTGGTCTAACTAAATTGATCAATTATTCCACACCAGTTTTGATGTTCCTATATCCTTTAGCAATGGTGTTGATTATCATCGCTGTTTTCACGCCGGTGATTGGTGATTCCAAGTGGATTTTTGGCGTCACGACTTTATTCACCTTAATTCCTGCCCTATTTGCGGGAATTGAAGCTTTACCTAAAGCGTTAAAACAAAATGGTTTAGTTGAACAATTGTTAACGTGGAATAGTCATCTACCACTAGCTCAGATGAGTTTAGGGTGGGTAGTTCCAGCCTTGATAGGGTTAATAATTGGTTTTGGTATTAGTAAATTCAAAAAAACGGAGTGACAGGATGAAATATATTTTTGATATTGATGGAACGCTTAGTTTTAATGGAGTAACGATCGATCCAGTTATTAATTTAGCAATTAAAGAGCTACTGGCTGCAGGTAATGAAGTTATTTTTGCATCGGCCCGGCCAATTAGAGATCTATTGCCAATGATTCCTGAATTTGAAAGCCAAAAATTAATTGGCGCTAATGGCGCAATGATTTCGATCACTGAAACTATTGAAATTATTTCTGGGATTGATAAGCAAGATTTTGTCTATCTAAAAAATTTGATTACTCAATTTGATTTGGATTATATCGTCGACAGTAGTTGGAATTATTCTTCCAGAATTACTCAAAACAGTTTTATTGAAAAGATGATTGATCCAGGACATTTGGCAAAACAGATTGATCTTAATGAAATTACGGACCCCATTAAAACTATTTTCTTCAATGTTGAAGATAAGTTACAACAGCAGTTAATGTCGATTATTAAAAAAGACACAGCACTTTACCCAATTGGTTTAGCGGGTGAGGGAACAGTTGATATTACTGCCAAAAATATTAACAAATATTCTACGTTGGATAAGTTAGGTGTTAATGAATATATAGCCTTTGGAAATGACCGTAATGATTTTGAATTACTCGAACATGCGCAGACCAGTGTATGGATCAATAGTAAACCGAGTTTAAAACATTTTGGCGAACAGGTTGATTTGATTTGTGATCCTAAACCGGAACAAGTTGCATCTTTAATTAGAGGCTTTATATAAAGAAACAGGGTATCGAAATATAATTTCGATACCCTGTTTTTATGTGGAAAATTATAGTTCCGCTAACACTTTATTAGCAGTTGGTTCATTCAAAATAACATCGGTAAAGTAGTTTCCTTGTAATGCAGCATTCAAAGCTAACGATTTGAATTTATCGTTAACGATGGTGACACGAGTAGGGACTTCCAAAACCTTTTTGAAACTGATACCAAAAACCTTATCATCAGATTCACTGATTAATAGGTTACCGTCTTTATCAATTGGTCGTCCATAAACTAGGGCTGCAATTGAATTGGAGTTGACGTTAGGGAACAAGATGTTTTTACTGTCATGCCAAGAGTCAATACTGTTGATCGAATCGACTGTTCCAACACTGGTAAAAATCAAATCCAATTGTTGAGCAGTAGCCAGAGTTGGTTGAATAGCTGGTTCAAGTGCTAATAAACGGCGGACTTCTTTGTTAGTAATATATAGAGGAGCATCAATGGTTAAATATTTACCATTATATCTAGTAGCGACTTTTTGCACCATCCGCATAGTTCCTGCTAAGGAATTATGTTTACCATTTTCACCGATGAATTGCGTAAAAACCATATTGTCTTTAGCAGTAGTTTGGAAGGCATCAATTACGTGATAAATGGTGTCTCCCCATGTGAGACCGATTATTTTTTTGCCATCAATTAAATCTTGAAGGTACTTAGCTGCGAACGAATAAAAACGGTCATTTTCATGAGCAATGTCTTCGGTGTTTTTTAACACGTAGAAATTAGGATTGGGAAAGTGTTTTTTGAGTTTATTTTCCAGATCGTGACTTCGTGAAAACGGTGAGCTTATGTTGATTGTGACAATTTTTTTATCGACTGCTTCAGACAAGTATTTCGAGATTTTATAACGGCTGATTTTGTACTTTTTTGAGATGTCACCCAAGTTCAAATGGTTTAAATAATAGTCTTGAGCAAGATCTACTAATAATGAAGTGTTTTCTTCCTGAGCCATAAGTAAATCTCCTTTGTATATAAATTACCTTATTTATGTCGTAATTTCAATTTTAAAAGTTTGCGAACTTTGTGAAAGTATTTACATTTTTTAAAGAAAAAGGTATTATAGAAGTTGAAAAATGTTAAATAAAAACAATATTTTTTAAAAATTTAAAAAAGAGGCGACACCTATGGACATGGAATTAGTTAAAAAAATACATAAAGCTCATACGGGTGTTCTTCAAATCGATGGAGAACTACCAGTTTCAACAATGGAAGAGTTAGGTGAAGCCTATACACCTGGCGTTGCCGAGATTAGTAAGATTATTGCTAAGAACCATGATCTTGCTTCAGAGTACACAGTTAGTGGTAAGTTAGTTGCTATCATTACTGATGGTTCAGCAGTTTTAGGACTTGGAGATATCGGTCCCCAAGGTGGCTTGCCAGTTATCGAGGGTAAGGCTTTGTTGTATAAACGCTTAGCAAATGTGAATGCTATTCCACTTGCTTTAGATCAAGTCAATGTTGATGAATTTGTTCAAACCGTTGTGAATATCAGTAAGAGCTTTGCTGGAATTCACTTGGAAGATATCGCTGCTCCAAGATGTTTTGAAATTGAACAAAAATTAGCAGAAAAATTGGATATTCCAGTTTATCACGATGACCAAGAGGGAACAGCTATTGTTGTTCTAGCTGGTTTGATCAACGCTGCTAAAGTTGTTAACAAGAAACTTACAGATCTTAAAGTTGTCATCAATGGTGTCGGTGCTTCAGGTCTTGCTACTGCTGAATTATTATTCAAGAGTGGTATTAAAAATATTGTTTTAGTTGACCAAAAAGGCGTTATCAATAGTAAAGAAACCAGTCTAAATGATTACCAATATGACTTAATGAAACGTATTGATCTTGGCTCAGATGCCAAAACTTTGGCCGATGCTATGAAGGGTGCCGATGCTTTCGTTGGTCTCTCAGTTGGAAATCTAGTTACTAAAGAAATGGTTGAGTCAATGAACCAAGGAATCGTCTTTGCTTTATCAAACCCAATTCCTGAAATTGATCCAGAATTAGCTCACGAAGCCGGTGCTGCTGTAATTGCCACTGGTAGTTCACAACATCCCAACCAAGTTAATAATATTTTAGCTTTCCCCGGTCTCTTCAAAGGTTTGCTTGAAAATCATGTCGACCACTTCAGTTCTGAAATGGAAGCCAGTGTAGCTCAAGGTTTAGCTTCAATGATTTCAGATCCAAAGCCAGAAAAGATTGTTCCCGGAGTATTCGATAAGAACGTTGTTAAAACCGTTTCAGATGCAGTTACAAATTTTGTGAAAAATGAGGATTAAATCATGCAAATAAACTCTGTTCCTGATGGGGATCACCCCAAAAACATCTTTCAAAAATTTATGGCATTGAATGTTGGAATTGTTCCAATGCCACTTTATCTACTATTATTAGTTGCTTATGTTCTATTAACGGTTACTAACCAAATGCCCAATGACATGATCGGTGCCATCGGAATTATGACGTTATTTTCTTTCATTCTTGAAGAAGTGGGGAAACATATTCCCATTTTGAATTCCTTAGGTGGAAAAGTTTTAGTTGTTACATTTTTACCTTCATATTTGGTTTACATGAACTGGTTGCCAAAGAGTACGACTAAAGTTGTAAGTAGCTTTATGACTAATAACAACTTCTTGGCTGTTTTCATTGCACTCTTAATTGTTGGTAGTATTGCATCTATGAATCGGAAAACTTTGATTCAAGCTAGTATGCGAATCATTGTTGTTCTCTTGATCTGTGAAGTTGTTGGACCACTTGTCGGTATGGGAGTCGGTATGTTAATGGGACTTTCAGCCTACAAGTCATACTTCTTCATTGTTGCTCCAATCATGGCTGGTGGTGTTGGTGAAGGTGCTTTGCCATTGTCACTTGGATATGCAGCTATTATTTCTATGGGCCAACAAAATATCTTCGCTCAAATTTTACCCTGTGTTATGTTAGGTAGTTTAGTTGCTGTTATTGAAGCCGGTGTCTTAAAGAAAATCGGTGATGTTAAGCCTAATTTAACTGGTAATGGTCGTTTAGTTGAAACTGACGATGGCAATGATGAACTTGGTAGTTTGTCATCCAAGTCAGATACAGCTGACATTACTAAGATGTTAGTTTCTGGTATCTTAGCAATTACCCTTTACATGCTTGGTGTCTGGGTCAACAGTATCATCCATTTACCAGCTCCTATCGTTTTATTGATTGTTGTTATGGCTGGTAAGATGCTTGGTTGGATTCCTGATTCAATTCAAGAAGGTGGAAAGTCACTTTACAGTTTGACTGTTAAAGGTATTTCACCACTCTTACTATTCGGTGTTGGTGTGGCAATGACTCCTTGGAAATCATTGATCACAGTCTTCACTAATGTTCCAATGTTGATCACAATCTTCATTACCGTTACAGCTATTGTTGCGGCAGCTTTCTTCAGTGCTAAATTCTTAGGAATGTACCCAGTTGATACAGCTATTGCTGTTTCATGTTGTTCAGGTCAAGGTGGTACCGGTGCTTTAGCTATTCTTGCAGCCGGAGATCGGATGAACTTGATGCCTTTCGCTCAAGTTGCTGTTCGTCTTGGTGGTGCCATCACTGTTACCATGTCAATTTTCCTAATGAGATTCTTCGCTTAGGAGTTTAAATCTTGGATATAAGAACATTAAATTTAAAAGATCCATATTATTATCAACAATGGCAAGATTTGATTCAATCTGAAGGTCTTTTTATTGAAAATCTTGACGATATTACGGAAACGCTTGGTATTTATGAAGATGACAAGTTAGTTGCGACTGGTTCTTATTATGAGAACGTCTTGAAGTATTTGGCAATTGATCCAAAATTTCAGGGTGGCAATACTTTTAATCAGTTGGTTTCTACATTGATCAATGAGTTAGCCAATCAAAATATCTTTCATATCTTCGTTTTTACCAAACCACAATATCAACAAAGTTTCGTTTACTTAGGTTTTCAGGTCGTAGCTCAAACAGAATATTCAACTTTACTGGAAACTGGCGATTATTCAATTGAGCAATACATTGAAGAGTTACCGAAGGTTTCTGGGAAAAATATTTCGGCCATTGTTATGAATGCTAATCCCTTCACCTTGGGACATCGTTATTTAATTGAACAGGCCAGTAAAGTCAGTGATACTGTTTATGTCTTTGTCGTTGCGCAAGATTCTTCATTGTTCAAAACCTCAGAACGAATGGCTTTGATCAAAGCTGGAACCAAGGATTTGAAAAATGTTCAAGTCGTCAATGGTGGTCAGTACATGGTCAGCTTTGTCACCTTCCCTTCATACTTTATTAAGAGCAGAAGTGACGTGGCAATTTACCAGACCCAATTAGATGCCCAAGTATTCAAACGCATTGCTAAAGCTTTGAAGATCAGCAAACGTTTTGTTGGCGATGAACCGTATTCACCAACGACCGAGATCTATAACCAATCTATGCAAAAGATTTTGCCACCAGAGGTTGAGTTAGAAATACTCAATCGTAAGGCCATTGATACAGATATTATTAGTGCCACAAAGGTTCGCCGGGCCATAAGTGATTCTGATCTGGCAACCATTCAAAAGTATGTTCCTGAAACAACCTTTACGTTTATTAAAGATAATTTACAAACACTATTAAGGAGGATTAATGATGGAAATTAAGCACACAGCACTAGCCGGAACTTTGGAATCTAGTGATATTCAATTCACCCTTTCAAAGGGTACAGGGGTTGAAGTTAATCTCGACTCACAAGTAGAAAAACAATTTGGTAACCAAATCAGAAAAGTTATTACTGACTTATTGGCTGCTTACGATATCAAAGATGTCACAGTTCGTGCCGTTGATAAGGGTGCCTTGGACTGTACTATCAAAGCTCGTTTGATTGCTGCCATTCAACGTGCCACTGATACAAAGAATCAACCTAATTGGGAGGTACTTGGATAATGGAACGTTTACGTAGAACAATGATGTTTGTTCCTGGTAACAACCCAGCTATGATCAAGGATGCTGGTATCTATGGAGCAGATTCAATTATGTTTGATTTGGAAGATTCAGTTGCTTTGACTGAAAAAGATACTGCTAGAATGCTAGTCTTTGAAGCACTTCAAAACGTTGACTATGGCAAGTCAGAATTAGTTGTCAGAATCAATGGTCTTGATACAGAAATGGGTCGAGCTGATATCTTCGCAATGGTTAAAGCCGGTGTTCAAGTTATCCGTTTGCCTAAGACTGAAGATGCTCAAGATGTGATCGATACTGAAAAGGTTATCGAAGAAGCTGAAAAATTCTTTGGCATCGAAGTTGGTCGCACACACATGATGGCTGCTATCGAAAGTGCTGGTGGTGTCTTGAATGCTCCAGCTATTGCCAAAGCCTCTGATCGTTTGATCGGTATTGCTCTTGGTGCTGAAGATTATGTCACAATGATGAAGACTCGCAGATACCCAGATGGTGCCGAACTTGCTTTTGCTCGTAACATGATTTTACATGGTGCTCGTGCTGCTGGAATCGCCGCCTTTGATACTGTTTATTCAGATGTTGATAATACTGATGGTTTCAATCATGAAGTTGAAATTATTCATGAACTTGGTTTTGACGGTAAATCAGTTATTAATCCTCGTCAAATTCCACTAGTTAACGCAATTTATGCTCCAACTGAAAAAGAAATTAGAAATGCTAAAGACGTTCTTAACGCCATTGAAGAAGCTCACAAGAAGGGCTCAGGTGTTATCTCACTTCGCGGTAAGATGGTTGATAAACCAGTTGTTGCCCGTGCAGAAAGAACTATGGCTTTAGCTAAAGCTTCAAATTTAGTTGATGAGGATGGTAATATCTATGCTAAATAAAGTAAATCGTGAAATTCCCGATAATATTTTAAAAGATGATAACTACAAAACTTTTGAAACAACAGAAATTGGTAACCCTGAAACAACTTACGTCGCTCATAACGTCAAAGTTACTCAAGGTGATAACAAATTAGTTGATTCAATTCCTGATGTAATTGCTAAAACTGGTTTGAAGAATGGGATGACAATTTCATTCCATCACCATTTCCGTGAAGGTGACTTTGTCTTCAATATGGTTATGCAAGAAATCATTAATGAAGGTTTCCAAGACTTAACTCTTGCCCCAAGTTCATTAACTAATGTCATGAATGACATGGTTATCAAGGCTATCAAAGCCGGAACTGTTTCACACATCACTTCTTCTGGTATGCGTGGCGAATTGGGTGACTTCATTTCTCATGGTGGTTTAAAAGACCCAGTTGTTCTTCGTTCACATGGTAACCGTGCCCGTGCTATCGAAAACGGTGATATCAAGATCGATGTTGCCTTCTTAGGTGTACCAAACGCCGATGCACTTGGTAATGCTAATGCAATTCATGGTGATGCTGTCTTTGGTTCAATGGGTTACTCATTGATGGATGCTAAATATGCTGACAAGGTTGTCCTTTTGACAGATACGATCATGCCTTATCCCAACACTCCAGCAAGTATCAAACAGACTCAAGTTGACTATGTAGTTAAAGTTGCCAAAGTCGGTGATCCTGACAAAATTGGTTCAGGTGCTACTCGTTTCACTAAGGATCCTAAGGAATTAAAGATTGCTGAAATGGTTAACCAAGTAATTACTCATTCAGAATACTTTAAAGATGGCTTTAGTTTCCAAACTGGTTCTGGTGGGGCTGCACTTGCTGTCAGCCGTTACCTTAGAAAATCAATGATTGCTAAGAATATCAAAGCTTCATTCGCTTTAGGTGGAATTACTAAACCAACTGTTGATTTGCTTGAAGAAGGTCTTGTGGACAAGATTCTTGATGTACAAGATTTCGATAAGGGTGCTGCTGCAAGTATGGCTAACAACGAAAACCAACAAGAAATTGATTCTTCTTGGTACGCTGATCCATACAACAAGGGTGCTGCTGTAAATCAATTGGATGTATGTATTTTGTCAGCCTTGGAAATCGATACGAAATTTAATGTTAACGTTATGACTGGTTCTGATGGGGTCTTACGTGGTGCTATCGGTGGTCACCAAGATGCCGCTAACGCTAAGTTGACTATCATCTCAGCTCCACTTGTTCGTGGAAGAATTGCGACTGTTGTTAATGACGTGACAACTGTTGTTACACCAGGTGACAGTATTGATGTTCTTGTTACTGAGGTTGGTATCGCAATTAACCCTAAGAGAACTGATTTAATTGCTGCTTTGAAGAATGTTCCCGGAGTTCCTGTTTATACGATTGAAGAACTTCAAAAGCGTGCTGAAGCTGTTGTCGGTAAGCCAGAACCACTTGAATTTACTGACCGTCCAGTTGCTTTGATCGAATACCGTGATGGTACTTTGATCGATACAGTTAACCAAGTTAAAGACTAGGAGAAAGATTATGATTGAGGTATTTTCTGAGGGTATCGAACAAAGTATTACCCAAGTTTTAAAAAATCGTGATGCTCGTGTTATGGAGCAGCAATTACTTTTTAAAAAATTGGAAAATAACCAATCGTTGATCAATGCCAAGTTAAATATTCCCGGACCAATTAAAAATAATTATTATCTGAGCCAAGTGTTTAAACGCGGACTTAAACAGTTTTTAACGGGATATAAGGTGTCCTACCAATTGATTTGGGATATCGCAACTGGTCCAGAAGCCTTTGTAGTAATTAATGAAGCAACCAGTAGTGTTAAAGAAAACGCAATCAAGTTTGAGGATAATAACGAATTTGGTAGATTATTTGATATTGATGTTTTAATATATAGTAATGAATTACATCCGTTGAGCCGCAAGGACTTTGATCAACAACCACGTAAATGTCTGATTTGTGAGAAACCAGCCAAAGTTTGCGCACGAAGTCGAACGCATAGTGTGATCGAGATGCAAGGCTATATAAATAAACTAATAAATAATAACTTGGAGTTTTTATGGAATTAAGCACACATTTAGCAAACGCTGCATTGAAGGCACTATTGTACGAAGTAGATGTTCAACCCAAACCAGGGTTAGTTGATCCTGTAGATCACTCAACACATTTGGATATGGATGTCTTTACATTTATCGACAGTGCGGTGGCACTACAACCATACTTTAAACAATTCGCTCAAGCTGGAATTGATTTTGAGGGAGAGGATTTGACTGAGTTATTTAAGTCGATTCGTCCTATCGGAATCAAAGCTGAACAAACGATGTTTGAAGCTACTGGAGAGGTCAATACACATAAAGGGGCCATTTTCTCTTTAGGGATTTTACTGGCTGCCGGTGGATACGATAAGGATAATATTCGCACCGTTTCGATGAAGATGTTACGTGGTCTGACTGAGCATGATTTTCAAAACTTGGATCAAAAGACTAATTTAACGAATGGCGAAAGAATGTATCTCAAGTACGGTATCACAGGTATTCGTGGTGAAGCTGAAAAGGGCTATCCAGTTGTTTTTGAAAAATCATTACCATTTTTGAAAGCTCATTTTGGCAATGATTTTGGTAGTGTTTTACTAGATACCTTAATGATGATCGTGTCAGAATCTTATGATTCCAATGTGGTTAAACGTGGTAACTTAGAATCCTTAGAACATATTCAAAAGTATGCTGAAAATATCTTAGAGGTCGGGGGTTGTAGTGATCCTGAGGGCCGTGAGTTATTGGATGATATGAACAGTTATTGTAATGAAAATAACCTCAGCCTCGGTGGGAGTGCCGATTTATTGATCATTACGATCTATCTATTTTTGATTTAAAAATATTCTGGAGAGCGGTTTACTGCCGTTTTCCACAAAATATTGTTTTAATAACAAATAAAAATCCAATCTTAACTGGTAATGTAAACAGTTAAGATTGGATTTTTTTATTTAAAATTAATAACAAGTAGCGAGTTTGTTGTGGAAGACGGAAATTTTAACGGACATAATAGTCGTTAACATATTCATTGGTACTAACACGGTGATAGCCAACATTGTTAATTACTGTGTAATGATCAGTTGCCCAAGATGTGTAGGCAGGAAGATAACGTCCAGGGATAATTTGACCATATTGGTTAGATACTGGAGCAGCATAATTGGTCGTAATGGTGATGGTTTGTTTAGGTGCTGCTTGAACGGTGCTGTATAGATAAACGTCAGAGGCTTTAACATATTCGTTTGTAGAAACGCTGTAATAGGTTCCACTAGGAATATTATTTTGAATACCGACTTTCCAAGTTGTGTCTTGTGTTAAAGCATGAGATAGCACATTCCCATTCATATCATATAATTTGGCTTGGGGAGCAGTAATCTTGAGGTTATAATTACGCATCAAGATTTGTCCCATACCTTGATGGTTATTTTCAGCAATACCGGGTGTATTAATCAACAAGTTAACATCAGAGGCTCTAACGTACGCGTTAGTAGAAACACGGTAAAGATTACCAATGGCGGTACTTGCTTGAGAATCAACGTGCCAAGCAGTTCCTTGAGTTAAGCCTCTATCTAATGGTGTTCCGTTTTGAGCATAGAGTTGGGCTCTAGGGACAGTTATAGTTACCGTGGCATTAGTAATTGTAGAATTTACTTCAGCCTTAACTGTATTAGGGTTAATGATCGATGTAAATGTGGTAGCACTAGCACCGACAGCTAATAATGAGGCTATTAAAAGACTTTTTTGAACCATTCTCATATGTAAGTATCTCCTCAATTCTTTTTTATAACAGAGATAATTATAAGATATTGAATTGTAAAGATTGTTTTATTGATGTAAATTTTGTGTAAAGTGGCTGGTTAAATTTTTTTGAAGGTAGCAATATTTTATTGCAAAAAAATAGTCGACATATTAATTCATATCGACTATTTCAAGATTAAAATATTGAAATTATCCTTTAGTAACATCTGATGATTTGACGAATTCATCTTTGCCAACTTTGTAGTATGTGCAACCCTTGAGCTTGTTCTTCTCAGTTGTCTTACAAGTTTTGCCCTTAGTTACGCATTTGGAAGTCTTCTTACCAGTTTCAGTATAGACTTGAGCTTTAGCGACCTTGATTTTGATCTTGGTAGACTTGATCTTACTCAATTTTCCCTTAGTAGTGGCAGCTTGAACAGTAACGCCACTACCGATAATTGTTGGGATGCTCGTTACACCAGTACCGACAGCTAACAATGAAGCAAACAAAAGACTCTTTTGGATTAATTTCATAATTCATATCTCCAATACGTTATAAAAATTTGATAACCATTCGCTCATTAATATCTTGTTATCGAAATCATAATAACCTATCCGGAAGGATATTTGTTGTAGAGGGTATAGCCATATAGTATACCTTGAATTTTAAGTATCTATGGCATGAAAAAAGACCGATGCATTTTGGGGTATCGGTCTTTTTGGGGGAGGATTATAAATCTAAAGCCAACTGCTATCATGAGATTGGACTAGTTTATCCTTAGCAATTTTATAGTAGGTGCTGTTATCGAAACTAGCTTGGGTACCAATTTTACAAACAGTTCCTTTAGCCAGTTTGTGGTCGATTTCTTTACCTTTAAGATTATATAGTTTTGCTTTGGGAGTAGTAACTTCCAAACGATAATCATTTTCGGAATCAGTTTGAATCATATTGGCATCACTTTGAGTATCTTTATTTAATATCTCAACGTCACTAGCTTTGATAAATTTGTCTTTGGCAACTTTATAGTAAAAACCATTGGCAGTCATATTTTTGATGGTAGCAGCTTGAACAGTTACATTGCCATTGTTGATGGTGGGAATACTGGTTACCCCAGCACCAACGCCGATAATAGTAGCGAATAGAAGACTCTTTTGAAGTAATTTCATAATAGTTATCTCCTTTGAACGGAACATACATTATTAATACCCTGTTATCAAGAAACATAATAACTTATTACTTAATTAAAGTGTTATATGTTGTGTAGCCATTCCGTATATGAGGATAACAAAAAAATCTCCTTGCTAGTCAGGCGGTCGATGGGGATAGTCAAATTGGTAAGGGGATTAATTTTCACTTAGTTAAAAGGGTTAACTAAGTTTTTTAATCATATGTTTAAGGATTAAGAACATAGCTGTGAACAAACCAATGATCATCATAAACAAGCCACTTGTGTTGCCTGTTTGTGGTAATTTGCCTTCTTCACCAGATGATGAACTTGAACCAGGATTACCGATATTTCCGGTAGATGATCCACTACCGCCGCCAGGTAAAACAACGCCAGGTTCTGGAGTAGTAGGACCAGTAGTACCAGGAGTTCCGGTACCAGGAATCTCTGGATAGCTAGGAGGAATAACTTCACCAGGTTCTTCAGGTTCTACGACTGGAGGTTCTGGTGTAGGAGTTTCAGGTTCAACCGGAGGTTCAGGAGTAACAGGTGGTTCGGGTTTAACTGGAGGTTCGGGTTTAACTGGAGGTTCGGGTTTAACTGGAGGTTCGGGTTTAACTGGAGGTTCAGGTTTAACTGGAGGTTCGGGTTTTACAGGAGGCTCTGGTTTAACTGGAGGAACAATTTCACCAGGTCCTTCGGGTTCTTTCGTATCTTTAGCAGTTGCATTAGTATTTTGGTCTTCGGTAATTGTGAAATTAATAGGATCCTTATTAATTTCATAACCCTCAGGAGCTTTTGTTTCAACTAATGAATAATCACCAGCAGGTAAATCAGGAATAACAATTTTACCATTTTTATCTGTTGTTAGATTACTTTGAATAACTTTGCCCTTACTGTCTAATAGATCAAAGACGGCACCAGGTAAAGAATGGCCGGTTGCTTTATCAACCTTAGTTAAAGTAACAGAACCAGTACCTGGTTCAGGTTCGTCGATTAATTCAAAGTCTTTAGCAGTTACGTCGGTATTTTGATCTTCAGTAACTGTAAATTTGATGGAATCTTTGTTCAAATCGTAGCCATCAGGAGCCTTTGTTTCAACTAATGAGTAATCACCAGCAGGTAAATCAGGGATAACAAATTTACCATTTTCATCGGTTGTTAAATTGCTTTGAATAACTTTGCCATTGCTGTCTAATAAATCATAGATGGCACCAGGTAAAGACTCACCAGTCAATTCATCGACCTTAGTTAAGGTGACAGAACCAGTATGTGAAGTAACAGGTGGCTCAGGTTCAGGTGTAATAATTGGAGGTATTACAACGCCAGGTTCACCAGGTGTTTCACTATCTTCAACTTCTACAGAAGTATCATCGTCAGGTAAAACCACAACCTTGATAGGGTTATTGTTGATTTCATAACCATCGGGGGCTTTTGTTTCAACCAATGTATATTCACCAGCAGGTAACTTATCAATATTGATTTGACCATGTTCATCAGTAACTAGATCATGTTCAATAACTTTACCTTCGCTATCTAATAAATCAAAGACAGCACCAGGTAAAAGCTTATTGACCTTAGCATCAACCTTAGTCAAGATGATATTACCAGTTTTATCAGGAACATTAATGGCTGGGTCATTCATGGTAACAACAGTTGGTGTTGTTTGACCAGCAGTAATTGTGAAGTTGATAGGAGTCTTATTAGCTTCATAACCTGCGGCAGGTTGTGTTTCAACGAATGAATAGTCGCCAGATGGTAGATCTGAAACGGCAATTTCACCCGTAGCATCGGAAACTAATCCTTCTTTGATAATTTTACCAGTGCTATCTAGCAAATTGAAAGTAGCGCCAGGGATAGGATTACCATTTGCAGGGTCACGTTTCTTTAAAACTACCGATCCGAGTTGAGCAGGATCTTTTTGACTTAAAGTAAGATTCAAAGGTCCACCATCATCAGTTAATGTGAATTTGATAGGCGTTGGGTTCAATTCATAACCATCAGGAGCTTTAACTTCTGTTAATGTGTATGAGCCCATTGGAAGATTTTTGAGATTGATTTGACCATTTTCGTCAGTGGTTACATTGGTCATAATAACTGTACCAGTTTCATCATTAACTAATTTGTATTCAGCACCAGGCAATCCAGAACCAGTAACGGCATCAACTTTGGTAAATGAAACACTACCAACAGGTCTGCCTCCACCGGTACCACTGCCACCCCAAGATACTGAAGCTTCAGCATTGTAATCACCTTCACTTGAACCCATATTTGCGTGGTTAGTCCAAGTCGTAGTGCCGTCAGCGTTAGGTTTTACTTTAACTCTGTAATAGATATCAACTGCAGAGTCAATTGTTCCAGGGAAGGAAATCTTGATATTGTTGCCCTCAACAGTCACAACAGGATTCAACTGTTGACCATTGCTAATAAATTTACCATCTTGATAATAACCGGCATTAGCTGTCAATGAACCAGGAACATATTCTTGACCAGGACCAAGAATATCAGTAATAACGACGTTCTTTAGGGCATGTGAATTAGGATTGAACGCAAGGTTCCAAGTTAATTCATTAACATTGCCTGTGGGATCGTAACCAGCGACCCAGCCGCCTTTGTTGAACATCCAATTAGCACCATCGTTACCATTGTCAGTGACAGTACCTCTAGAGATAAGATGCAAAGTACCTTTACGATCAACGGAAGTATTTTCAAGTGCATCATTGAATGTGATCGTACCAGAAGTTTCCCCGGCTTTAATAACAGCTGTACCAATTACATTACCATTGGAATCTTTAATAGGAAAACTCAAATTACCAGGGGCTGCGACGCCATCAGGTAATTGAAAACTAGTCGTATCGCCAGCATTGATTTGAACGCCATCAGGAATAGACCAGTCGTAATTGATATCGTAGTCGAACCAAGCAAATAAATCATCACCTGGTTTAACAACGTTACCAGTTATATCAGTAACTGTAGCATCTGAACCATTTAATCCATTAACTTGGATTTCTTTGGCAGGAACCGCAGTATCAGTTTTTACTGGTGGAGTGGCTGTCGCTTGAGTTACTGGCGGTGCAACGGCTGATTTAGTTACAGGTGGAGAAACTGTTGCACTTGTAGCTGGAGGTTGCGTGGTGGTTGCTGCACCGACGATATTACCGTGGGGCATTAAGATGAACAGAAACGCTAGGAATAAACCAACCATAGATATAAAAAGTAGTGATTTCTTGATTTTCATTATAGATAATCTCCATTAGAGAACTTTCTTATAAGCTCATTTTTGTTTCAAGTAGTGTCATTAAAATCATTTATCGGAGATATTCCAGATTGCCAAACCTTAACAATTTGAAATTTGATTTTAAATTCATTTAATTGTAAAAAAACACAATAAGCTAATGGATTCCTTGTGAAATCCACCCTATGAATTGTTTTGAATTGCCCTTATACTTTTTTACAACTAGAGTATAAAACGAGAATTGAAAGAAGTTAAAAAATATGACCATTTATTATTTAATACCGTAGCAACAATGATTCTAATGTATACCAATTTTAAAATAGCCATAAAAATATCCTTAAACCATATCTAATGATTTAAGGATATTTATTTGTGAATTTATATCTAGGTCAAAGAATGCTCAGCACTTTCTTTAGTAAAATCGATTTCCTTGATATGTGTCTTTCTGCGGATGAAGAAGAGGATACTCATAAATGAAAAGACTAATGTTACTTCTAAGAGAATCATCATATCGGGAATAGCTGAATCACCGATCATTAAGGTTTGTCTTAAACCATCAACGGTATAACTCATTGGCAACCAAGGGTGAATTGCATTGAAGAAATGATTCGATGGTTGAATTGGATAAGTACCGGCAGAGCTCCCTAATTGAAAGACTAAGAGAATCATGCTTAGGAAAGACCCAACTTTTCCTAAAACCAAATTTAACCAGTAGACGATTGACATAAACGTTAATCCAGTCAAAAGTAACATGATAAATGTAGCGAAGGTTTGAACAGGTGCTAAGCCATCAATAGCACAAAGCAGAGCGAAGACAGCTAAGCTTTCACCGACAACAAAAGTGCCAGTAACAGTTGCTTTACTGGCCCACCAGGCGATACCAGTTTTAGGAAATTTTCTTGGGGTATAGATATCGAACATCAGATTAAAGGCTAGGGCTCCGACAAACAAGGAAACTGACAACATATATGGAGCCATCCCAGTACCATTGTTTGGTGCTGTGTCGCGCTCTTTATGTTTAGTAGTTGTTGGTTTAGCAATTTGATCATAAGTTAGATTGGTAGCCTTGATATTCGATTTTTGGGCACCAGCTGCTAATTGTTTAGCCAACGTATTGTTACCATCAGTAACTTGACCGATACCAGAACCCATTTGTGTAGATCCTGTCGCCAAGGTTTGAGCACCACTAGCAATTTGGTCAGCACCACTATTTAGTTGATTAGCACCGTTAGTAAGTTGTGAACCAGTGGTAACTAATTGAGAAATACCGGAATTCAGAGTATTAGCACCAGATGCTAACTGACCGACACCAGCAGTTAAACTTGGCATCTGTGTGTTCATAGAACTGATACCGGAGTTTAACGTATTGGCGCCGTTTGTAAGTGAAAAACTATTACTTGCCAATTGATTGGTACCGGCACTCAGTTGATTAGTTCCTTGTGCCAGTTTGGCTGTATAGGCATTGATAGCACCAATACCGGTATTCAATTGATTCATACCATTAGTGGCGGTTTCTAATTGCGTCGTTAGTTGTTCAGAACCAGCAGCTAGGTGGGCAATTGTAGTGGATAAATTAGTTTGAGAATCATTCAGTGAACCTTGAAGATTGTTGATTTGGTTTGTCATACTGGCTTGAGTGTTGGTTAGGTTATTAAGGTCGGTACTTAAGGCAGTTGCGGCCTGATTTAAACTGTCATCATTTGAATTAGTAACGGCTCCTAAAATAGCATCTTTTTGAGTGGCAGTTAGTCCTTGCTGATCAGCAACCTGAGCCACCTTAGTGGCGGTATTGGTACTATTATTATTTTGATTTGAAATTGCTTGCTGCAAGTTAGTTAAATCTGATTTAATGGCGGTTGCTTGGTTGGTATTATTGTTGGCCAATTGAGATTGGAGATTATCAATAGAACCAGCTAACTGTGCTGTACTGCCGTTCAGACCGGCACTGACTTTTTGTAGATTAGTAGTCAATTCTTGACTGGCTGTCTGTAATTGCCCTAAGCCAGTATTTAAAACAATGGAACTATTTGATAACTGATCAGTTCCACTAGTTAAAGTATTGGCACCAGAATTTAATGAACTGGCAGCGGAGTTAACTGAATCGACACCTGAGGCATAATTTTCAATACCAGATGTTAAAGAGTTGCTACCATTTGTCAGTTGGTCAACGCCACTAGCAAGTGTCATTGATTTGTTATTAAGCTGCTGAAGTCCATTTGTTAAGGTTTGTGAACCGTTAGCAACTTGATTGACTCCAGAAATATATTGATCCAGACCTTGATTTAGAGTTTTAGCACCATTAGAGAAGGTAAGGGAACTAGATGATAAGGTATTTAAACCAGTTGTTATTTGCTGATTAGCAGATTCAACTTTGGTATTTCCGACGGCAAGTTTTTTACTACCATTTGCAGCAGTTTTCATACCCTTAGAGACTTGTTTGATAGAGTTAAACATTGTTTTCGAGTAAGTCTTAGTAACTTGTTCCGAAACAGATTGAGCTGCTTGTTGAGCTGCTGAAGCGGTCATTTTGGAAGCTGTAAAGTTATGACCAGCACTCGTTTCGTAGTTTAAAACCATCTTTTTGGGTTGTTTATTTAATAATGTTGTTGCATTTTTAGAAAAATCTTTGGGGATGGTAATGATCATATAATACTTACCATCAGTCAGTCCCTTATTAGCAGCAGTTCTGGATTTCAAAACATGAAAATCCATGGCTTGGGATTTATCCAAATTCTTTGCTAGATCCTTTCCGATTTTTAATTCTGTACCTTGATAGCTAACGCTTTTATCGTTATTAACGACAGCTACGGGAAGATTCTTGAGTTCACCGTAAGGATCCCACATTGATTTTAGAAAAGTTACAGAATATATTGATGGAATAAAGATCATAACAGTAAACACAATCATGATCAGCTTGTGCTTGAGTAGGTATTTCCATTCTTCTTTAATCATTGCTTTACCTCTTTATAAAATATGTTATAGTTGGCGTGATAAATAATACACAGCTGTGGCTTAAATAATAAAGGCATCGTTAATTTAATTCCACAACATAAATACACAATGTGTGTAATATCTACAAAAATGAAAAAAGGATGAAAATTGATGAAAAAAATTGATCGACGAGTACAGAAGACTAATCAAGCGTTGCAATCAGCTTTCAGAAAACTCGCTAGCACGACGAGCTATCGTAATATTACGGTCAAAGAATTAACGGAAACGGCACGGATCAATCGTAAAACCTTTTATCTACACTATGATTCGATCGATGATTTCTCTAGTACCGTAGTAGATGAAATCTCCGATCAACTTTTACAATTGATCACTGAGAAACCTTTGGCGGAGAGTTTATCAAAACCAGGTTATGTCTTCGATAAAATATTTGACTTCTTTCAACAATCGCGGGAGTTTTATTCATTTATGATGACCTCGGTTGATTATAGTTTTTTAGCTCGAAAGGTTGAATCGAAGGTGGCAGAAGGTTTTGCCAAAGCCTTATATAAATCTTTTGATATTTCCAAATTGGATTCTTTTATCTGTGCTAGTTTTCTGATCAGAAATACATTGATGCTATTTAGAATTTACAATGGTGATCAAGTTAATCTGGATAAAAATGAATTTCGAGACCGATTGATCCGTTTAAATGCCAGTGGTCTGAGTTCATTTGTAGATGTGGTTAAAAATGTCCGAAAATAATTTTTTGAGAATAAATACAAATCAATAAAAAAGCGCTATCATTGTATTAGTTATTATATTGGAAACGTTTTTAAGACAACAGAAATGTGATGTCCTTTCGATATACAAATTGTCTTATGGGGTTCCGATTTATTAATTAATAGAGGGGAGGGAACCTGATGGAACTTAAACAAAGAGTTAATCAAAAACAAGTTCAAGGGTTGTCTTTAACGCAAGGAATGCGACAATCAATTTTAATTTTGCAATCGGATGCCATTGATTTGGCCGATTATTTAAGTGAGCAGAGTTTGGAAAATCCGTTATTCGATGTTCATGTGAATTTGGATATGCCATTTATTGATGATGACGAAACAAGTGCATCTTATCAAATCATGGATGATCAACAATCACTCTTTGAGTATTTGTTGGATCAAGTTCAGTTGACAATGCGTAAGACACCATTACGTGATTTAGTAGTTTATCTGATTGAACAGCTTGATCCCAATGGTTATTTAACATTATCTGATGAAGAGATTTTTGAAGAAGTGAAAGATATTACGCCAATTATGTTGCTGGATGCAAAGACGTTATTACATCAATTAGATCCTCCTGGGATCGGTGCAAGAGACTTGCAAGAATGTCTATACTTACAGGCTGAGGCCGATAATGCTGATAAAGCTGTTTTATCGATGTTGAGTGATAATTTTGAATTATTTACTAAACATGAATGGAAAAAATTGAAGCGGGCTTTGAAGTTATCGAACGTTGAATTACAAGATGATGTTAACTTTATTCAGTCACTTTCAGCTAATCCGGGACAACGCTATACTTCGCAAAATGAACAGTACGTTGTACCAGAACTACAAGTTAAAAAGAATAATGATAAATTGACTTTATCGGTAACTAAATATGGTCAACCACAATTGATTTTTGCTGAGGAAACTTATGATCGTTTGAAAGAATCAACAGATGAGGATGTCGAAAAATATATTCGCAGTAAATATAATCAATACAAGACTTTGGAATACAATTTACAACGTCGAATCGATACTGTTTCTATTATCGGTAAGTGTATTGTTAAGGCTCAATATAAGTTCTTTATGCAAGAAACGAATGCTTTGGAGCCATTGTTGATTCGTGATGTTGCCCAAAAACTACAAATGAGTGAGTCAACTGTTAGTCGGACAATCAATGGAAAATATATTCAAACTGATTTTGGTATTTTCGAATTGAAAGAATTCTTCTCCCGTCGTAGTAAAGTTACTGTGGGTAAGGAACAATCAGTTGATCAAGTGAAAACTAAAATTAAGGCTATGTTGAATGCTGAGGATAAAACTAAACCACTCAGTGATCAGGTTATCTCTGAAAAGCTAGTTGCTGATGGGCTACAAATTGCTCGTCGGACAGTTGCTAAGTATCGTGAGCAATTAGGATTTCCTGCAACAAGTCGTCGTAGGGTATAGTTTTTCTGTTACTTGCTAGTCAGTCAAAAATAATTTGATGATATTAAATTTGTTTAAAATAATGATAAAAGGCTATACCAATTTTGACTTGGTATAGCCTTTTATCATCGATATATTTTAAAAACAAAAAAATGAATATTTAATCAGAGCAAGCTCAATTGTGCCAGCTCTTTTCTGGTCAGGCTTTCTTTTTGGCATGAAATATTTGTATAATGGGTTAACTAAAGGGGAGTACATCATATGAATATTGGACAACTGATTAACCAAATTGTTTTGATGTTCTGTTTAATGCTAGTAGGAGTTTTGATCAACAAGTTAAAATTTATGCATGCACAGACATCAAGTGATTTAACTAACGTCTTGTTATATATAGTTTCGCCTTGTTTGATCGTGAATGCCTTTGAACAGCCGTATTCAGGAAATCGGATCAAACAATTTTTATTAGCAATTGTGGGAGTATTTATTCTCTATATTATTGAAATTATTGTTGCTAAATTGATTTTTGGACGTTTGCAGAATAAAAATCTCCGAAGAATCACTCAGTATGGCAGTATTTATTCTAATGCCGGATTTATGGGGATACCTTTGATCAGTGCCTTATTTGGTTCTGAAGGAGTTTTCTTCGCTGTCGTATCATTGGCAGCCTTTAATATCTTCAGTTGGACACAGGGGGTATCACTGTTTCAGGATAATGATAATGGAACAGTTGAGAAAACCGATTGGCGGGAAGTATTGTTTAATCCTAATATTGTCGCCATTTTTATCGGAATTATTATTTTTGTCTTTTCAATCAAAATTCCAGGTATTCCAAACCAAGTTATTAAATATGTCGGTTCGATCAATACACCATTGTCAATGATCGTGATCGGGAATAGTTTGGCTAATATTAAATTTAGCCGGGATATGTTGAACAAAGAAATTGGTTTGACGATCTTACTGCGTAATTTAATCTTTCCTATAATAGGCATCGTTATTTTGAAATTAGTTGGTGTTTCTGGAATAGCATTCTACACGACAATCGTAATGGCTGCTTGTCCAGCTGCAGGGTTGGTAGTCTTGTTTACTTTGCAAGCAGAAGGAGATACAGCACCAGCAATTTCGTTGATGAGTTTATCAACTATTTTGAGTTTAATTACGATTCCATTAGTTTTTGCTTTGGGAAATATTTAAGAAACTTGTTAGCGTAAAAAATCCACGCCTGTTAAGCTGTTTCTATCAAGATATCCATTGCCTAATGGCAAAAAAAATCACACTACATTATTGTTTAGGAATCCTAGGGGATGAACAACAATAATATGGTGTGATTTTTTGATTTAGAATTTTTAACCGAATTTTAGGAAAAAGCATTTTATAGATTTAAATATTTACTTTCAATATAATACCCATCGTCAAGTTCAGCCCAAACACTGTAATTGTCTAGTTGAACGATTTTTTTAACAAAAACTTCTTGTTCGCCACGATAGCGTTGATTATCCATGTCGCCGTAAGGTGTCTTCCAAGCAGTAATATATTGGTCAGAATAGTACATTACTTTGACTGAACGGTTGATATCCATACTGTCAATAACTGAGTAAGTGTAGCTAATATTACTGGCAGTTTCAGCCAAGGGGCTCTTCAACATTTCTTGACGAGTAGAGATTTGCTTGATGATCTTAGGTTTAATACTTTCAGTACTAGGAATCCAAGTATTTCCACCAAGATTGTACCAAACAGTATTGTTATAAGTTTCCTGTACAGCACGGTAAGCTTTCCAGGTTGTACCATAAGGCAAAGTCTTTTCAAGTGGAACCTTATTTAATGGCTGGTTATAAACTTTAACATTGTTATTTGTTTCGATAAATAAATTTTTATCTATTTTATAATCTCTAATTGGTAAAACGTTATAAACATATTCTTGCTCTTGGACCTTTTGTGTGAATTGACCATTAGCTTTTTTGGGCGAATGGATCAAGAAGTGGTTGGCTTCGTCTAAAGGTTTAGTATCGAATTTGCGATTTAACTCACCAATCAAATACTGTGGATCGGAAATTAAATTACCATCAGTATTACGGTGATAAACGATCACAGGAGCTGATAATTGACTAGCATAAACTAGATAAATTCCGTCAGAATTAGGGATGAATGTTTGTTGAAAGTTAGTAACAGATGACAAAACATATCCTGGTATTTCTTTCCAAGGAATATCTAACTTATCTAGATAATGGCCCTTGATCGTAGTTGGTTGGGTGATATCTTTGCCTAAAGAATCAACGTAATGGACCTTGATATTGATATCATCGCGAGCTATTTTTCTTACTTTAGGTGTGAGTACATCATTTTCCATAGTTCTTTCCCCGTTATGGGAAAAGTGCTTGGTTGCATCTTTCTTTCCCATAATAATTCCCTTCTAGCATTTAAATTAATGTAAGTCTACCATGAAAGAATTATTAAAATTCCCTTTATATAGGTATCTTAATGATATTTAAAGGAAAAATAATAAAGAGTAAAGGAAATTTTAAACATTACAAATCGTAAATAATTGGTTTGATTGATAGTTAATATTTGGATAATCCTGAGTCACTATGTCAAATAATTTGTTTCATAAAATGAATCGCGTTATAAAAAATAATGTTGCCAAAAATGAGCTAATAGACAATTTGTATTGTGATATAATTTTCCTACTAATTAAGATGAAAGAGGTTACATCATGAGGAAGCTAAACAAACGTTGGCTCTTGATTCTTGTTTTTATTTCTCTTTTGTCAGCTTCAGCCTTCAATCGGAGATACAAACAAGTTAAGGCTGGAGAAGCCAAAACGACTGAAGTTACACCATATAAAAAACCTAGTGGGAATGCGACTAGATTCTTAGGTATTTGGCTTAGTAGTGGATATATTTTACAACCAGAACAAACAACCTATATTGAAGCAGGAAAATTTAAATCAATTTATTCAGAGGCTGGACGGTCAATGGCAGTCCAGTGGGCAACAGCATTTCATAACAAGAAGTATCAGTGGTATCAATCAACTGATGGAAAAACCTGGGGAGAGGTTCCCAAAAATGATAATGGAAAAAATAAGAATTTAAAGGTTGAACCCAAAGAAGCAGGGACAACTTATTATCAATTGGATACTTATTGGAAATCACCAACTGGATGGACAACAGCCTCACATTTATATTCAAATGTAGCGACAGTTCACGCGGTTCCAGAGCCGGTTGATGCACAAGAAGTTAAAGTTACGACAGATGATGATTATTTATATAATTCGCCCAATGAGATTGTCTCCAATGAAACATATGCTCATGCAATTCCCACCCCAGCTAATTTTACAGGTGATGTTTCTTGGAGCATTGATAATACTAATTTAGCCACGATCGATAAAGAATCCGGTTTAATTACCGCTAACACCAAGGGACTTTCTGGAAAGGTTATGGTAACAGCAACAATGCATAATCCTGTGGGAGCAGATATTACGGGTGAAAAGGAAGTTACTATCGGTGGTGGTCTGGATGATCAGACTGTTAAAGCTGGTAAAACTGCTGCTTTTGATTTGCGAGGGAATATCGGTGATTTAGATGAGGAAGGCGAGGATACTAATTATTCAGTTGAGTGGTATAAAGAAGATCCTATTACTCATGTGCGAGGGAAGATAACGACTACCGATCCACATGATTTGTCGTACACTACGCCTAAAACAACCTTAGATGATGATGGAACGTTATATTCAGCTACTATTAAAGTTAAATACAGTGGTAAAAATTATTCCTACACCACAAATGATGCTTTGTTACACGTTACACCTGTCGGCGGACCTGACATTGAAATGACTAACTCTTTAACTAACAATACTTTTAATGACGGAAGTAACTCAAGTACGATGTTATTTGGTGTAAATAATAATGATGTGATCACTTATAACGATACGGTAACTAATAAGAGTACATCTGGTACCTTATCGGATGCTAAGTATGTTTTGCCACTGCGAGTTGGTACAAGAGTCACTAGTGTAAAAGTTGATGGTGAGGATGTTAATTCAGATAATTATGAGATGAAACATAATTATGCAACTGGAAGTAATGATTTAATTATTTCAGGGTTAAACTTCAAGATAAATGACAGCCATCAGATTGAAGTTGAAACGATGGTTTCAGGGATCACGGCTCGAGAAAGTTTCCGATTGATTCCCTATATTTATGGAACATCAGATAGTGATGATTCTACTTATCAAAAGGTTGGAGATGATGAAATAATCAACTATACAACAGATACTGCCGTGATCAAGCAAGTACAAGATATTGATTATGGAACAATCAACGGTATCAGTTCCGCAAAAACACTTACTCGTCAAGCTGAACTGAATCTACCTAACAATGTTGTGGAAGTTGAGGATATGCGGAGAAACAAAAAGCCGGTTAAAATTGTCGTTGTCCAAGATGGGGCACTTCAAACTGCTAACGGAGATGTCTTTGCAGGGCAATTGAGATATTACGATAATGGTCATTATAAGAATTTGGATGAAGGACCAGTCGCTGTTACTGAAACGCAAGCCGATGAAGAATTGATTTCACTTGGTTGGGATGAGGATAATGGAATTCTGTTATTTCTAGAATCTAAGTGGAATGTAGCAGGGACATATTCAACTACTTTGAATTGGTCAATTGAAGATAGTATTTGACCAAGTGCTCTTTCTCTGAATCAAGAGTAAGGATAAAAAAAAGGCTGAAAACATTAAGTTTTCAGCCTTTTTAGTAAGCACCACTATCTATTGTTCAGTATCAGGTGCACTATACTTAGAAATTTTAATTTCACCTTTGTCGACATGAGCCTCAAGCTCTTTTTCCTTAGGATTGTCTAAGAAGTAGTCGGCAACTTTATCTTCAATTTGTTCTTCGATCACACGACGGAGTGGACGGGCACCCATCTTAGGATTGAAGCCTAAATCAACTAATTTATTTTTGGCATCTTTAGTAACATGAATTGTTAAACCTTGGTCAGCAATCATTTTGTTAGTATCTGCTAACATTAAATCAACGATTTTGAGTAGGTTAGCCTTCGTTAATGAATTAAATTCGACGATTCCGTCAAATCTGTTCAAGAATTCTGGTTTGAAGAATTCTGATAAACGATTCATAACTGAATTAGTTGTACCATTTGATTCAGCACCGAAACCAACATTTGCTTCTTGCAAACCTTGTCCAGCATTGGAAGTCATGATAATAATTGTATCTTTGAAACTAACAGTTCTACCTTGTGAGTCAGTCAAACGACCATCATCGAGAATCTGCAAGAACATATGCATAACATCGGGATGAGCCTTTTCGATTTCATCTAGCAAAATCAAACTGTATGGATTACGACGAACCTGCTCAGTTAATTGACCAGCTTCTTCATAACCAACGTACCCTGGAGGTGAACCAATCAACTTAGAAACTGAATGTTTTTCCATGTACTCAGACATGTCGAAACGAATCATTGAGTCCTCGGAACCAAAGAGTTCACGGGCAAGTTGTTTAGCAAGTTCAGTTTTACCAACACCAGTAGGTCCAACAAATAGGAAGGAACCAATTGGACGACCAGACTTGTTAAATCCGACTCTGTTACGACGAATAGCTTTGGCAACATCACCAACAGCCTTGTCTTGACCAATAATGTGACCCTTCAAGTCTGATTCCAAGTTCTTCAATTGAGCTTGTTCATTAGATTGAAGTTCACCAACTGGAATATTAGTTTTCTCTTCAATAATCTTTTGAATTGCTTTGTCTGTAACAATATTTTGATCAGCAGGTTCATCCTTAGTGCTGTTCTTCATATCTTGGAACTTGGTAACTTGATCACGATAATAAGCAGCTTTTTCGTAATCTTCATTACGAAGGGCAGCTTGTTTTTGAACTTCAGCATCAGAAATCTTGTTATCAAGATCG
The DNA here is from genome assembly GCF_001438805.1 of Companilactobacillus kimchiensis. GTDB lineage: Bacteria > Bacillota > Bacilli > Lactobacillales > Lactobacillaceae > Companilactobacillus > Companilactobacillus kimchiensis. The sequence continues at coordinate 19,045 of NZ_JQCF01000012.1, read as the reverse complement.
GCAACGTCTACATGGTTGATCTGTAAATTCTTCTTTGAACCAGCTTCATCAATCAAATCAATGGCCTTATCAGGTAAGAATCTATCTTGAATGTAACGAGCCGATAATTCAGCAGCAGCTTTAATTGCTTCATTAGAATACTTTACGTGATGATAATCTTCATATTTAGGTTGAAGGCCCTTCAAGATTTGAATAGTTTCTTCAACAGTGGGTTCGTTAACTTGAACGGGTTGGAGACGACGTTCAAGAGCAGAATCCTTTTCAATGGTCCGGTATTCATTCAAAGTAGTTGCACCAACAAGTTGAAGTTCGCCACGGGCTAGGGCAGGTTTTAAAACATTACCAGCGTCCATACCGCCTTCAGCATTACCAGCACCAACAATTTCGTGAATCTCATCAATGAAGAGGATAATGTCTTTATTCTTTTGTAATTCGTTGATCAATTGTTGCATTCTTTGTTCGAATTGACCACGTACGCCAGTACCTTGAACCAATGAAACAACGTCCAAACGTACGACACGTTTATTTTGTAGTTTGTCGGGGACATCGCCATCAACGATCTTTTGTGCAAGACCTTCAACAACAGCAGTCTTACCAACACCTGCTTCACCAATTAGAACAGGGTTGTTCTTAGTTCTTCTATTTAATATTTCAATTACACGGTTGATTTCCTTATCACGACCAATGACAGGATCGATCTGACCTTTTTTTGCAAGAGCAGTTAGGTCGACACCATATTGATCTAAGACTCCGTTACCCTTAGGACGACGGCCATTATTTCCATTACCGTTACCAGTTTGAGTTTGGGGACCTTGTTGCTCGAAAGCATCATTAGGTTGTTGTCCGCCATTTAAAGCGTTGAACAGGTCTTCGAAACTTGAAAATCCACCATTTGGATTTTGTGCCATATTATTCATACCTTCGTTAGCTTGATTTCTTAACTTTTGATAACAGTCTTGGCAGAGGTTTATTTCTGTTCTTTGACCATTAACACTTGTATATAAATGAATAGTTGCTTCATTCTTATTACAATTCTGACATAACATTCGCACCCCACCTTTCCTTGATCATCAGGATACAACGGTAGTATATAATTAGCACTCTCTTAATGCAAGTGCTAAGTCTTGAAACTTTAGTTTTTTATCATTTTAATAGTAGAAAAAATAATCTTTACAAATTTTTATGAAAAAGTTTGATAATATAAACGCTTTCAGGCTCAAGGGGTGTAAGCGTTAAACGTCTTATCGCAGTTGGCTTATCTCAACTTTTTTTGGTTAAAACACTTGTGAAAATCAGAAGTTAATGGTAAATTAATTAGTGAATATTTGTAGTGATACTACAGAATTTTATATTATATGGTGAGGTATTTATTATGGAAAAGAAAGAATTTCACATTATTGCAGAAACAGGTATCCACGCACGTCCAGCTACTATGCTAGTACAAGCAGCAAGTAAATTTAGCTCAGATATCAACATTGAATTCTCTGGTAAATCAGTTAACTTGAAGTCAATCATGGGTGTTATGTCACTTGGTGTTGGCCAAGGTGCTGACGTTACAATTACAGCCGATGGTGACGATGCTGCTGATGCAGTTGCAGCTATTGCAGATACAATGACAAAGGAAGGATTGGCAGAATAATGGTTAAAACTATTAAGGGAATTGCAGCTAGTGATGGTATCGCTACTGCAGAAGCATACCTTTTAGTTCAACCAGATTTGTCTTTCACTAAGAAAAGTGTTTCAGATGCTGACGCAGAAGTTAGTCGTCTTAAGGACGCTATTTCAACATCAGATGATGAGTTAACAAAAATCAGAGATATCGCTAAGGTATCTCTTGGTGAAGAAGAAGCTCAAGTTTTTGATGCTCATAAGATGATTTTGGCTGATCCAGAATTTACGGGTGCAGTTGAACAACAAGTTAAGGATCAAAGCGTTAATGCTGAACAAGCATTACATGACGTATCTGAAAACTTTATTTCTATTTTTGAAGGTATGACAGACAATCCATACATGCAAGAAAGAGCCGCCGATGTTCGTGACGTTACAAAACGTGTCATGGCACATCTACTAGACGTTAAGCTACCAAACCCAGCTTTGATCGACCATGATGTCGTTATCATTGCTCATGATTTAACACCTAGTGATACAGCTCAATTAAACAGCTATGTTAAAGGATTTGTAACTGATATCGGTGGTCGTACAGCCCACTCAGCTATTATGGCACGTTCACTTGAACTACCTGCTGTTGTTGGTACTGATACAATCACAACTGACGTCAAAGAAGGCGACAAGGTTATCGTTGATGGTTTAAACGGTGCTGCTATTGTTGATCCTTCAGAGGATGATGTCAAACATTATACTGAATTGGCAAAGAAATTTGCTGATGAAAAAGCCGAATGGGAAAAATTGAAGAATGAATCATCAGTTACTGCTGATGGTAAACATTTTGATATTGCTGCTAATATCGGTACACCTGACGATCTTCAAGCTGTTATTGATAACGGTGCTGAAGGTGTTGGTTTGTATCGTACAGAATTCCTATATATGCAATCAGAGAGTCTTCCTACCGAAGATGATCAATTCAAGGCTTACAAAGCTGTTCTTGAAGGCATGAAAGGTAAGCCAGTCGTTGTCCGTACTATGGATATCGGTGGTGACAAGCATTTACCATACTTGCCACTTCCTGAGGAAATGAACCCATTCTTGGGTTACCGTGCTATCCGTATCAGTTTGGATAGACAAGAAATCTTCAGAACTCAACTAAGAGCATTGCTTCGTGCATCTGCTTTTGGTAACTTGCGTATCATGTTCCCTATGATCGGTACATTACAAGAATTCAGAGATGCTAAGAAAGTCTTTACAGAAGAAAAGGCCAAATTAGTAGCTGACGGTGTTAAGGTTTCTGACGACATTCAATTAGGAATGATGATGGAAGTTCCAGCCGCTGCAGTTCTTGCAGACCAATTTGCTAAGGAAGTTGATTTCTTTAGTATTGGTACTAACGATTTGATTCAATACACTATGGCTGCTGATCGTGGTAACGAACACGTTTCATACCTATATCAACCATACAACCCTTCAATTTTGAGATTGATCAAGCACGTTATTGAATCAGCTCATAAAGAAGGCAAGTGGGCTGGTATGTGTGGTGAAGCTGCCGGTGATAACACAATGCTTCCATTGCTTTTGAGCATGGGTCTTGATGAATACTCAATGAGTGCTACATCAGTTCTCCGTGTTAGAAGTTTGATGAAGAAGTTAAGCACAGAAGATCTTGCTAGTTTAGCTGATCGTGCTGTTAACGAATCAATCACTAACGAAGACAATATTAAACTTGTTGAAGAATACTTGAACAAGTAATTAAGCGTTAAAAAAAGACTTGCATAATTTTATGCAGGTCTTTTTTTAACGATAAGGTTACTAAATAAAATATTGAAACTAGATCTTTTAGCCTTTGAGAATATCATGATCTTCGGTTGAAACTAAGGTTAATATTAATTCTCCATGATCATATTTATAAATTACAATCCAACCATCGTATGAGGCACCATAATTTCCATATCTTGCGGGGTGAAATTCACGATAACCATTCCAACCCCCCTTGAGATTGTGATCCTTTATTTTTACAAGTGTCTTCTTGTCACCAGATATAATGGCGATAACACAATTTCTAATTAATGAAACTGGAAAATGTTTCTTTTCTAGTTTTTTAAAATTTCGGGTAAAAGATTTAGTTTGTTTAATCTTTACCATTTAAATTTTTCCACCAGTCATCTACGGAATCAAAACTATCTACTTGACCAGATTCAGCCTCTTTTTTTGCTTTCTTTGATTCAGGAGTATCTAAGAAACTAACGAGCTTAACCTCATTATTAGCGGCTTTAATTAGTGATAGTCGTATATATTCGGAAACTGTTAAACCTTGTTTTGCCAAGTTTTCCTTTGCACGATTACTTATGTCAGTTGTGACACGTGTGGAAATAGTTTTGTTTTTTATTGTTGTCATTGTCATATTATTATCTCCTGTGTTTACCATCGTATTACATTATTGGTGGAACGTCAATTTACATACCCTCTATTATTCAAATTACGTACTCAATAATTTATTTTCATGAAAGATAACAATTTGAATCCATGATATATTATTCACAAAAGAAGGAGAAAGCAATGAAGAATAAACGGCTTAGAAATGCTATTTTAGCTTATATATTACCAATGTTAATACTGATACTTTTGAATTTGTACAATAGCTTCCAACCAGTAATGAGGATATATTATTTGGAACCAATAATGATCTTACTACTGTCACTTTTAACTGCGTTTACAAGTATTAAGGATAATATAACTTTGATAATTTACTTCTTTGTTTTCTATGCTTTTGTTCGGTTGAATAACCTCAATGGTAACTGGAATGCCCAGATATTTGCAGCGGTGTGTGGAATTGTGGGAACAATTGTAACCTATTACACTGGCAAATATATTCTAAAAGGTAGGCAAGATTAGACTTTTGGTCAGATTTGGAAACTATGTTAGGCTATTATAAGAGATTCAATGAGGGAGAGGGAACCAAGTGAAAAATCGAGTCATTCGTAATTTTTTAATTTTTGTATTTTTTTGGATATTGATTATCATGGGTCAAAATATCTTTCAACACAAAGCAATCTTCAGCAATTTTCCATGGGAGATCTTATTGATTTTCCTACTATCACTGATCTTGGTGGTGACCAATCTGAGTCAAAGGGCTGCCTTTGGTATCTATTTTGTAGTTTTCTTTATTTTCATGTTGTTAACAGGCGGTTACTATAATTGGACGTCATTGATTATTTTTGCTTTGATGTCAGTCTTTATGTCAGTTATTACTTACTTTATCGGAATTCAATTTCGTAAGGGAGAACATTTGAAAAATGATAACTTATCGTAATTCTTTTAAGAAAGCAGCCATACTTACTTTAGCGGTGATGATATTAAACATTTTACGAAAATTGATTTTTCAGATAGGTGAGGTTAAGAAACTCCAACAAGGATTTCTAACATCACCACAGCAACCAATGATTATTGGAATTGTATTACTGACCGCAGTTGTTTTGTGGTTGGTCATCTCCCTGATTTTGGGAACAATCTATTACCTATACAAAAGAATTCGAGAATCTTAATGACAGTTTGTCAGTTTAAGGTTCTTTTTTTATATCTCGATTGGATTGCTCCGTGATACACTTATGATTATGAAAAGGGAGGATATATTTAGATGAAAAAAATAGTTTTAATAGTAACCTTCTTGAGTATTTTTTTGTTGACTGGCTGTAGTAATCAGACTGAACAGGCCGCCAAACAAGCAAAAATTGAGCAGCAACGGAATAAACAAATTAAACAGAATCGTCAAGTTTGGAATAAAAAGGTTGTGGCAGCCAAAAATGTCGATCAACCTAATTATCAAAAATATATTACTAATGTCCCTAGTGGCTATAAAGACGAAAATATGTCTTTAGGTTTATTGAAGAATGGCAATCAAGCTGTGGTCAAAGCACAGGTTGTCAATTTGCAACCAGAGATGGGACGGCTTTTTACCCCAGAAACCAAAGCTACAATCTATATTGAGCAAGTGATCAGCGGTGATAAAGCATTACAAGGTAAAACGACTAAGACTGAGTTTTCAGGAGGATTGTCCAAAGCCAGAGATTATTTCAATAGTTTTGAAGGGGAATATGTCGGTAAGGATTATGGGGTCAAGAATCCCAAGCAAGTCATTTACACAACCAATCCAACTGTACCAATGCCTAAGATTGGTCAGAAAATGATTATTGGTATTAAAAAATACCATCCAGAGACCAAAGACCGTGAGAAACTTTATCAAAAGTATGGTTTAACAACGCAAAATTCCTATACCATCAACAATCCTGAAGTTACTTATTGGGTGGAGAAGGCTGGTAAATTTAAGCTAAATAATCCGGCCTTTTATCAGAAACAGAATAAGAATAAATATCCCAAATTATTTAAAGTGACAAAGGAATTGAATAATAAATACGGAAAGTGATTTTATTCTTTTCAAAAATTAAAAAAATTACGGTATATTATCAATAATAAGAGTAAAATTAAAAATTGTGCTTTATAACAATTATTTTATTTAGGGGCTTATTATGGAAACTTTAGAACCAAAAAAGAACTATATAAGCTGGCCTATTCTCGCTTTAATGGATTTTGTTACCGTAATTGGTTTTGATGATTTAACTTATAATTTTCAAAACCAAGGTATGGGCGTTATTACCTCTTGGATTATCATGCTATTTTTATACGTTATTCCATATTCATTAATGGTTGGGCAATTAGGTTCAGTTTTTAATCATGAAGGTGGGGGACTTACTTCATGGGTCAGAGGAACGAGTGGTGAATTCCTCGGATATTTCACAGCTTGGACTTACTGGGCTGCATCAATTCCGTATGTTGTTGATACTGCCAATTCAATCGTCGTTGGATTAGGCTGGGCTTACTCCGGTAATGCTGGACTTCAAGAACATATGTCAAATGGGTGGTTTGCCTTTTGGACATTGGTGACATTTATTGTCTTTATCTTTGTACAATCTCGTTTCAAGCGTTCACTAGAAGTATTAAGTACTATTGGTGGAATTGCCATGTTTGGAATGACTGTCTTATTTGTTTTGATGACCTTTGCGGGTCTGGCTGCTGGTGGTCACATCGCTACGCAACCGATGAATATTCACACAATTATTCCTAAGTTTGATCTGCATTATTTAACAACCATTGGTTTGTTGATCTATGCAGTTAATGGTGCTGAATTGATTGCACCATTCGTTACTAAGATGCGCCATCCTAAGCGAGAATTTCCCAAAGCTATGATTATGTTGGCTGTTATGACAGCTTTCTTGACTATTTTTGGATCATTTTCATTAGGTGTTTTCTTTAATGGTTATCACTTACCAAATGATTTGAAGATGAATGGTTCATACTATGCTTTTCAAGCTTTAGGTAAGCAATATCATATGGGTAACACGTTGATGTATATCTTTGCTTGGACAGAAGTTTTTTATCTAGCTGCTTTATTGGCTGTTTTACTTGATGCCATGACCAGAATGTTGATTTCTGATACTGGTGCCAAATATATGCCGAAAGTATTGAGCAAAAAGAATGCTAATGGTTTGCCAGTTAATGGTTATCTATTAACCTGTGGATTGAGTGCTTTTATCATGATGCTAGGTATTTTCTTGCCAAGTATGAATGATATTTTCAATTGGCTCTTGAATCTTAATGGGATTATTTCACCCGGTGTTACTTGTTGGATTTTCTTTGCTTTTATTAAAATTAGACAAGATAGTAAAAAGTTCCCATCAGATTATGTTTATATCAAAAATGATAAATTAGCGCTAACCGTTGGTTGGTGGTGTCTGATCGTCACTGCTTTGGCAACTATCTTTGGTATTGGACCCCAAGATGTTGGTTTTGGAACATCAACCTGGTGGTATGAATTAGTTATTAACTTTGTTGCCATTATCGTGTTAATCGGTTTAGGAGCAGTCTTGCCATACGTTACTCGTCGTGAGAATCGTAGTACAACCGGTTCAGCCTTTACTCGCTTGCAATGGAGTGGTATCTTAGCTGCTATTTTCCTAACGATTATTGGTGATCTTTATCTGGGCGGTTCAAACTATGAACACAATATCGTATCCATTGTTACAATTAGTGTTCTTGGAGTTGCCTTGGTTATTATTTTTGGTTGGAAAGAGTTTAATTTAAAAGAAAACTAGGCAGTTGTTCTATTATCAAGTTCAGTTAGAGCGTAAAGTAACAGAGTTATTATTGTAGTTCCGCTCTCCGCAAGGAAGAAAAAATTGGTTGGAACATAGCGGGCACAACTTGGAGCCTCTTTCCAAGAGTCTTCAAGCTTGGCCTTTTCCTAATCCGGCAAAAACCGCCGAATAAGGAAAACTTCGCTATTGAACCATTTTTTCTTCCTTGCTCCGAGCTAGGGTTTTGTTTTAATCCTATACAATTGATACCTACTCTTTATGTTACTGACTTTAAATAAATTTTTAATATTCAAATTTATCTCAAAGTTCATTTATTCTAAGGACCAATAAAAGCCCGTATTGACTGAAATAAGGTTCTTTCTGATGTTTGGTTAAAAATTCCGTCTTCCACAACAAAGCCGATTTGGCTGGAACGCAGTAGGCCGACTTGAAGCCGATGAAATTCACATCGTCTCCAAGCTCGACCTCATTCTAAGCAATAAATTGCTAAGAATGATTTTACTGCTGAGCCAATCGGCTTTGTTGTTCCAGACTAGATAACTGGTTGATCGTTATTAATTTTAGATAAAAATCACACTATATTATTGTGAATCCCTTAATTGAGAAGTCATAAATAATATAGTGTGATTTATTTATTTGGAGATGTAGCCCACTTAATAACCGAACTTGAGTAAGAGCCGAAATAATCAGTTAATACGGGCTTTTAATTTGAAATAGATATTTTTTCATTAATAAAGCTTAAAAATCAAAGCGTTATTTAGTTTGGAATAAAAATCGGAAATAGGTTCAGTCGTGCCCGCAGCGTTCCAACCTATTTCCGATTTTTGTGGAAGACGGAAATACAAGTATACTTTCGTTCTAACTGAACTTGAGTAGAAACCTTTTTTCGTCGATATATTTTTAAATCTTATAGGTCTCAGCAACCCATTCGTTGCTGGCAACTCGATGATAGGTTACACCATTGTAATCTTTTGATTGATCAGTGTACCAAGCAGAATTGTTAGCTAAACCATGATCACGCAAGGAAATCATTTGACCGTCACCTGAGAAAGCAACTAAAGGAACGTAAATTGCATTATTATTCTTAACTCGGATGACATTCTTAGATTCACCGTAGATATTGCCATAGGTTTTTTGATTATTATAATAGTAAGAAATTAAATCATTAAACTGATCCATGTTATACCCCCAAATATCGAAGTAATGGACGGGATCAGTATGATTTGTTTCATGCCACATGCCACTGGTTTGTTGGTGAGATAGAACGGTTTGACCAGGAACATCTGGTAAATTATATTGAATCAATTTGGATGCGATATAGTTGGCATCATTGGCTAATGAACGGGCAAAAGCATCGTAAGAATTGACCCGACAAAGTTCAACTTGAACGTAACGTGAATTGGCAGTGGGACCAGCACCCCAAACGGCATAATCGGTACTGTGAATGTTGATTACGTTAGTATCGTCTACGAAAGCATGGACATAAGTTTGGAGCGTAGGCCATTGTGCATTAAAACGTGCCACGAACTGTTCAGCATTGACGTTAGCTTCAGAAGTTTCGTGAACGACGACACCTTCAGGATGACCAACACCATAACGATAAGGTGTCCAAATGTTGAATGTACCTTGACGATATTGAGTTGTAGCTGGTTGAATTTTATTGGAAATGATGTAGTCATTGATTGAATCAGCCTTGATGGTTTTGACATTGGTAATTAATGAAAATAACAATATGAAAAATGTAACTAGAAATAATTTTTTCCCTTTGATAATAAATACCCCCTTATTAACCCAATTATAAGAGTAGCACAAGCATTCAATCGGAATGGTTACAGAATGGTTACAGAAAAAATGCTGGACCTGTGATTGTCGTCTAACATTCCCAAATAAATCTGAAATAAAACGTAATTTTCGATCTAACTAAAAATATTCCGTCAATTCAATATGCGAATTGGCGGAATATTTTTGTTGATGTTCAAAATTAATTGTGTTTTATTTTAGACGTTTAAATCTTATAAGTTTCAGCGACCCATTCAGAAGTAGAAACTCGATGATAAGTAATACCATCGGCTGAACGTGTTTGATCGGTGTACCAAGGCGTATTGTTAGCCAAAGCACGATCCATGATCTTGGCAGTTGTGCCGTCATTTTTAAAGGTTACTAATGGAACAAAAGTGCCATGGGCATTATTGACCCGAATAATATGATCATTGGGATTAGTTTGTCCAGGATCAGGAGTAGGCGTTGTTGGTGCAGGTGTTCCGTAAACGTTACCAGAAGTCTTCAAGTTATTGTAATACATGGAGATCAACTGGTTAAATTGAGTCATGTCATAACCCCAGGCAGCAAAGTAACTGTCAGGATCAGCATGATTGGTTTCGCCAAACATAGGCCAAGTTTCTTTGTGAGATAGAACTGTTTGATGAGGAACATCAGGTAAGTTGTATTGAATTAATTTGCGAGCTACATAATTGGCATCATTAGCCAATGAACGGGCAAAAGCATCATATGAATTAACCCGGCAAAGTTCAACTTGAATGTAACGTGAATTGGCAGTAGGACCAGCGCCCCAAACCATGTAGTCACTACTGTGAATATTGAGAGCTTTTTGGTCATCAACGAAGGCGTGGACATAAGTCTGAAGTCTGGGCCAATTGTTATTAAAACTTTTGACAAATTGTTCGGCGTTAACATTGGGTGTAGCAGTTTCATGAACAATCACACCTTCAGGACGACCGACACCGTGACGGTAGCCTTGCCAAACGTTGAAAGTACCTTGACGATATTCGATTGTAGCTGGTTGAAATTTATTTTGAACGATATAATCATTGATCTGTGAATCAGCTTTGACAGTCTTAGTCTGATTAAGACTAGTAATGGTAGTAAGTAGTACTAAGAATGTCAGAATGAATAGGTTTTTCTTCTTGATAGTATTCTCCCCCTTATTAGTGCTATTTCAGCATAACATGTGTCTAGACCAATGCTGTTTACAGACCAACATCATTTGAGTTGCAATTGAATGACATGAAAATATAAATAAAAATAGCGAAATACTTATAAGTGTTTATAAATATCCTGCAATACTATTAATTTAATCTCTTGGTAGTATAATTGATTTTGAGAGAAATTAATTGAGAGTTGGGGAAATATGTCAAAAATTAAACTTAGTATTATATTGGTCATTGCGGCCATCGCATTCTTAACTGTGGGAGTTTTGAGTGAAAATTCAGTCGATGAATTACAGAGTACAGTCTGGCAAGTTAATGATAGTCCCAAGAAATTAGAATTTACGAAAAAAAGAATTTACGTTGAGGCCAGTGATAAAAGCTATGATTATCAGCTGTCACATGAAAATGATTTAGAAATTAAGAATGGTCTTTATGCAGGACGTTATCAAGTAAAAAAAGATGCTAAAAATTTTCGATTGGTACCCTTGAATAAGCAGCAGGCAGAGATCAAACTAACTAGGGAAAATAATTAAGCGATTTTAGTTCATGCCCCAGAAGTATTATAATAATTATGAAAAGATATTAAGGGGGATTTAACATGAAAAAAATATTAAGTTATTTAGTCTTATCATTGGGACTATTATTTGGTTTGAACGCAGCCGTCAGTAATACAACCACTGCTAAAGCAGATACAACTTTACCAGCTGGTTATGATTTCGCTGTAACTAACACAACTAATTTACTTGACAATAATGGTAATCAGACTGCCACTGTTTTGCAAGCTGGAACTGATTGGAAAGTTTTTGGTGAACTTTATCATGGTGATGAAACTGTTTATCAAGTGTCTCCAAATGGATTTGTGAATGAAAATAGTGGTTATTTATACCAACCAAAGTCACAAAATGTTAGAGTTTCTAGCAGAATTATGGCCAGACTTTACACATCAAAAGGTGAATTACTTGGTGAACGTGCTTTAGGAAAAGGTACACTTTGGTACTCTGACAGAACTATCGTTGTTGATAAAGTAAGTTATTATCGTGTATCTACTGATGAATGGGCTATGATTGGTGCCGTTAATCCAGAATAATTAGTTTTAAAAAGAATGCCAGGGGGATTTAATATGAAAAAAATATTAGGCTATTTAGTCCTATCACTAGGATTATTATTAGGCTTGAACGCTGCTACAAGCAACACTGTTCAAGCTGATACAGTTTCACCATTGCCAAATGATACTTATGACTTTGCGGTAACGACAACGTCTAATTTATTAGATGGTTATGGTAACCAATTGCCAACAACTGTACAGGCTGGAACTGATTGGAAAGTCTTCGGGGAATTTAATCATTCTGATGATACATTTTTCCGAGTAGCTCCGGAGGCATTTATAAATGCTAAAAATGGTTATCTTTACCAACCAATGAGTCAAAACGTTCGAGTTTATGATAATGAAATAGCTCGTCTTTATACAAATAAGGGTGAACTACTTGGTCAACGTGCTTTAGGAAAGGGTACACTTTGGTATTCTGACAGAATGATCATTGTTGATAAAATGACATATTATCGTGTTTCTACCAGTGAATGGGCTTCTATCGGTAACGTTGTACCAGAATAATGAAGATAAAAATGCACTCCGCTAATTAAGGCTTTTACTTTAGTTCGGTTAAAGTGGGAGTTTACTTGTATTTCCGTCTTCCACAAAAATTGGAAATAGGTTGGAACGCTGCGGACACGACTTGAAGCCTCTTGTACCAAGAGTCTCCAAGCTTGGTCTTATTCTAAGCCAGCACAAATCGCTGACTAAAAATAATATCGCAGCTGAACCTATTTCCAATTTTTATTCCAGACTAAATAACGCTTTGGTCTTTAAGTTTTATTAATGAAAAATTCTTTACTTCAAATCAAAAGCCCTGTATTAACTGATTGCTTCAGTTAATGCGGGGCTTTACTAATTTTTGGAGTAAATGAATTCTAAGATAAATTTGAATATTAAAAATTTATTTAAAATCAGTAACATCCAGAGTAGTTTTCGATTATATAAGATTGAAACTAAAACACCAGCTCGGAGTAAGGAAGAAAAAATGGTTCAATAGCGAAGTTTTCCTTATTCGGCGGTTTTTGCTGGATTAGGAAAAGGCCAAGCTTGAAGACTTTTGGAACAAAAGGCTCCAAGTTGTGCCCGCTATGTTCCAACCAATTTTTTCTTCCTTGCGGAGAGCGGAACCATAATAATAACTCCATTAATTCACGCTCTAACTGAACTTGAGTAAGGATTTAATTAAAGCGCAATGTATTTTTTTGACCAATTTTTAAATAGCTAAAACTGTTAATAGTGTTATATAAACCAAGACTACCTACGATAGATAAGATTGGTAAAAATTCAATTCGATAACGTCCTTGAACTTCGATTACCAGTTGGACAACTGCGAAAGCTAATAAAGGTAAGAGCAATAGATAGAGGTTGTTACTGAACTTGGCCTTGAAGAGAGCTAGTGAACCGATCCAAGAGAAGATGATCAACATGATCGAACCAGCATAAGCTAGGTAGTTGATCAGGTCGACGGTTTTAGCAGAATGGTTGAGTCCGAAACTGGTAAAATCAGTTGCCATTGTTCGAGTGGACCAAAGGACTTGAGTTTTATTAACGAATAGCTTGAACCAAGCATGGTGTTGATTTAAAAAATCAATTTCAGAATGCAATTTGGTTTGTTCAACGGGGTTCATTTGGGCACGACTCTTATTGGCATCAATCAATTTGTCCATGTCTGATGAATAAGTTCCGTTGGATTGATAATTAAGACCAGTTACAAATTTCCATTCGGGGTCATTGTTTGATAGCCCATAGTTGTTAATACCAGTAGCTTTAATACCCCAACCGGCTAAACTAAAGAGGATAAAATAAACGGCCAAGGATATCATGATTTTTCCAATTCGATGGTAATCTTTATTTTTTAACAGTAGATAACAGATAGTAAAAACAACGATACCAGCAATGATAACTGGTCCAATCGGACGGATCAGACAACCTGCTGCTAAAGTAATGCCGGCTAAAATATAATAACGTGATTTATCCTGCATCAGGAGATAGAAGGTTATTAGGTAGAGTAGTGAACCAAGGTATTGGTTACTAGCTTGACTGTTCAAAGCAAACCAATCTAGGTCGACCATTAACAAAAGTACCGATAGACGAGCAAGTTTGATATTATCAAATATCTTAATAACTAGTAGGTAAGTGAATAGTAAAATCAAAGCTTGATAAATAACATTCAAGAATTGAATCACAAAAATTTTATAGCCGAATAGTTTGACGACACTGAGAATATAAACCATAAATCCGGTTTGATAAGCATACTTAGAGAAGTAGTCGTTGTCAGTTTGATAGAGTTTATCGCCGACAAAGAATCCCGGTACCCGATCCCAGAAGTTACCAAAGTCACTGATTTGAGTATTAGGTACATGCAAGATCCAAGTTGTTCCAACAATCATGAAGACCAGCATTAAGGATGTAATCACGATTATATTGATCCGACGATTGTCAGTAGAAATTTGCATCAACATGTAGCCAGCTACAAGGATCAATGCTAGAAAAATGATGAGCAGTAGGGCATTACGAAGAGAATTTTGAAATAAAAAGTTTTGATAATAGAACAGGAGCATTAATAAAAAGGTCGCTGTAGTGAAGATAGCGAGACAGATTAAAATGGTTTTGCTGATAATTGATTGAAGTTTGTCGATGATTTTTCTCCTTAAATAACAAAACCAGTCTAAATAAATCAGACTGGTTTTTTATTTTGCAGTTATTTAATTATTTACCGTTACCGAATTGAGTAAATTCCTTAGGAACATATTCATCAGTGGCAATCTTGTACATGATTTGACCATTAATAGTAGCGGCACCGTCTGTCTTCCAAACTGAACCGGTCTTAAGAACTGAATTACTACCACCAATAGATGAGCCATCTAAGTGATAACCTAAGACACCGTAACCTTGGGTATAGTTGATCGTTACAGTGCCGTCAGCACCGATAGTAGTGTATTTCAAAGGAATATATTCGTCAGTGGATACCTGGAGCATCTCTTCACCGTTAATAACCTTTGTTCCAGCAGTTCTCCATTTTGTACCATGAAGGAATGTTTGGTTACTACCACCGATAGAATTACCCTCAGAGTTGTAAGCTAATACACCATAGTTTTGAACGTATTGAATAGTAATAACTGATTCATCAACAGCATTGTGTGGAAAATCAGTTGTATTAAATGCTTCTTGATCCCAACTAGTTAAACCATCAGAAACAATAATATTGTTTAGAGATGCTGCATAATTAACTGCAGTAGCATAACCATCAGCTTTAACCCTTGCGGTTGCAGTTTGATAATTCTTAACCCCAACTAAGTTGCTATATCTAGGTGCTGTACCTAATAGAGCGTTGTGATCTTCGATACTTTCTTTGAATGAAGGATATGTTCTAAAAGTGGCGTTAACATAATAAACATTTCCGTTAGCATCTTGTTCAGCAGTTCTCCATGATTGTCCAGGAGTTCCTTTGATACCAAAAAGGTTGTTGAATGGATATTGTGATAGACCACTAGTACCATTACCAGATTCCAAAACAGCTTGAGCAGCTGTTAGTGATGGTAGAATCTTGTACTTAGTCCAGCCCTCCATAGCACCGGCTTTGATTTCTGATAAGAAATCTGAATCGGCAAGTGAAGGCATTTCCCATGATTTTAGATTAAATCCAGTATCATAAAAACCAGGTCCCATTTCTTTATTAGTTGAAACGGAAATTTTATCATCCGCTTTACTGGTATTAGCATTACTATTCTTGTCAGTAGCAGAAATGGAAGTAGTTGCGTTATCTTCAGCTACTGTAGCAGCATTAACAGAAGTTGTAGCAACTGTTGTTCCTAGAGTTAATCCAACTAAAACAAGTGAGCTATATAATCTTACTTTTTTATTCATAGATATTTAATCCCCTTTTCAAAATTACATTAATTATACTATCATATTATATTTTATAATAAAAGGGTATTATTTGAATACTTTTAAAATATACAAAAACAACCATTTCTCATTTGAGAAGTGGTTGTTTTGTGTAAAGTTATAGTTGTTGTGAACAATGTTTCCTTAGTAGAACTAATTTTCTACGAGATATATCACTGGCCGTACCATCTTTAAAGTTGATTTTAAAGGCATGATCATCTAGTGAAGCAATATTATTCAAGTTTACTAGTAAACTCTTATGAGCACGATAAAAGTTCTTATATTGGCTCTCAATTGATTTTAAACTACTAGGGAATTCAATGATTTCATTTTCAGAATGTAAAAAAACATTGTGCGTATTTTCTGATGATTCAAAATAATCAATTTTATTTAAATTGAATTTATACAATCTTTGACCAATATAAAACTTAAATTCTGCCTCAGCTTGTTTAGAAGAGGGCTCAAGACGTTTAATAGCAATATCTAAATCTTTATTAAGCCTCTCTTCAATCACTTTAATGCCATTTTCTTTTGCGATGTAGTCCAATGGCTCGACTTTTCTATCAAAAATCATGGTCATTAGTTCTTCGTGAGTAGTGATGAAGACAATTTTAGATTCCAGGTCACATTTTCGTATCTGAGTGGCAAGATCAATCCCCTTAATCTTTGAATCAGGAAACTCGATATCTAATAAATAAAAGGTTAAATCATCTGAGTGACTTTCAAGATAAATATTTACATCCTTCGGATTTGCCGTAGATAAAATGATTTTCATTTCGATAGTCGGACGTTCTTTGATATAGTTTTTGATAATGAGTTGATAGTAGTTTCGTAATTCATCATTATCTTCGCAGATTACGATATTTAATAACATTAAGCTTCCCCCAGAACAGTAAGAATGATTGTAAAGAATTTGTCATCGATTTTTGTTTGTAAAAGCATTTTTGAATTAGCATCAATCATCTTCTTAACAGTTGATAATCCTAAACCACTATGATTATTCTTAGTCGTATAACCGTTGTTATATATTTTACCCAAATCAATATCTGATTTATTAGCAATACTATTTTTTACAATAAATTCTATATGATCATCAAAAGATACTAAGGCAAAATCTAATTCGGGATTATCTGTTTGTGAGCAAGCGTCAATTGCATTATCAAGTAAGATACCTAGTATTCTAGTTACTTCAACGGAAAACTCTTTAGGTATTGAAGTGTTTTGTTCTATTTCAAAATTTGTTTTAATATTTTTATCTTTAGCAAGCATTAACTTGGTGATGATGATTCCTCGTATTAGTTCGTCATTCATATGATATAAATTACTGTTTTCGACAGTTAAATTTGAATCAATATTAGTATCAGCATATTTAAGCAGTTTTTGAATAGCATCATTGTTTACATTATTTGAATTTAGTGAAGTTGACAATGAAAGTAGAAAGTTTTTATAGTCGTGTTTAAATCTTCTTAATTCATTATTCTTTCGCTCTAATTCTTTGATATAAGTATTTCTTTCCATAATTTGTTTTTTTTCAGTATTTATTTTTATTTCTTTTAAATGACTTAAAATTAAAAACACTGTTCCAATAACGACAAATATGATTATGGTCATAGATAGTATTAATATTGTTTTTAAATATGACAGCCTTAAATCCAGATGTTTAAACATTAACATTAAATAACCATAACTAATCAGTATGATTAAGGAGGATATTAATGAAATTGTTTTAATTGTTTTATCGTAAAAATTAAATATATTAAATTTTTTACTTAAAATAGATTTGTATAAAATAGTGGCTATAATACTCAATAAAAAATTTATTATGATTGCTAAAAATGTTGGTAATAGGAAATTGGAATTACTTGAAGATGATTCACCAAATTTAAATGAATTAAATGCAGTACTGTATGATATGTTTTTAGCTATAGAATTGGTGATAAATAGGAATATGAAATAAAAAAGTTTGTAAGATAAAGAGTATTTTGTTTTTTTTAAAAAAAGTATTGTAGTAAAAAAAACGGCTATTAAACTTATTCCGTCCATATGATAGTCTAATATACTAAATATTATACTCACTAAGATTGATAATAATATGTTCTTTTTTGTTAATGTTCTAGGTATTAGTATGAAAAGAATAATAAAAAAAATCATGGTATTCATTATATTTAGTGAATACCATGATGAATCAGGTAATGTTAACAATATGTTTACCTCTTTAATTCTTATAATATATTAACGATGCTTTGCACCGTCAAAAATTGAAATTAGCATTGAATAAATATCCATTATTATATTCTCCATTATCATTTAGTTAGTTCAACATGATAATAGCATATTTTTTATATAAATATCTTGATACTGATGCAATGGGTTAATTATACCCCCAAGTGGTATAATTATAACAATTCATAATATCAAATAATGAGGTAAAAGAATGTTCTTAGGATCAGTTGTCTATGATAAAAGGCGTAGCTTAAACTTAACTCAGAGTGGTTTGGCTGATGGTGTCTGTAACCAGAATACCATCAGTAAAATGGAGAAGCACAATATGACTCCCCAGATTGATGTGCTTATTAAAATCTGTCATCGATTGGATTTGTCCTTAAACGATGTCTTCAGTGACTTTTCTAGCGATAATAAGCAAGAACAGATCTTTGTTTTAGATTCAATTGAGGAAAATGTCTTATTGAATGAATTGATTGAGGTTGATGATAAATTGTCTTTGGTGAAGAATTCTATCAATAATAAAGATGCAGCTCAATTCGATTTCATTCAAGGTTTAGTTGAATTTAAACGGAATAATTTTGAGAAATGCTCGTTTAATTTGGACAAGGTTTTACAAGAAACTAAGTCTGATAATGACAACATTTATACTCTGATGGCATATTTGCTCAAGGGAATGGTCTATTCGGCTCAGAAACACGCTGAGATGTCGGGTTATTATTTTAACATTGTCAATGATTCCTTAACTGAAAACTTGAATGTCGCTAATGCCAATAGTTTGGAAATATTGTATCTCTGTAAATTGTTGGGTAAATCGTATCTACAACTAGAACAATATTCCCAAGCTATGACTATTTCTAAACGTGGAATTGAATTTGCCAATGATAATCATGTTTCTTACTTTATTGATGAACTTAACTTTACAGTGGCTTTAGCAATTAAAGACGATGCCAAAGAGGTTCAAAGATATCGTAATATTGCTTATTACTGTGCTGATTTGTTGGGTCACACTGAATTACAAACTGAAATTACTAAGAAATTAAACTAACCGAGTCCAATTTGGTTAGTTTTTTTGTTTTTTAACAATTAATTAAGATTCTTATGGCGAATTTTATAATCAAGTTAGCCACTTT
>NZ_JQCF01000011.1 GCF_001438805.1 Companilactobacillus kimchiensis | reverse complement strand
AGCAAACAACCGAACTTGGTAAAGAACCTGAGTTTTACGAATGAACTACCTTTTTATTAGCGTTTAAATTTCAAACGAATTAGTTTGTCAATCTCGGTAACGATTAAAACAATGGCACCAGCCACGATAGCTAACATCCATTCATGTAAACCAATCGATCCGGTTGAAAAAATTCCTTGCATAAACGGTACATAGGTTAGGAATAGTTGCAATAGGATCATTAGACCGACGAAAACGAAGGCTTTCGGATTGGAGAACAAATCTTTGGAAAGAGCTAATTTGGGTGTACGAATATTAAATAAGTAGAAGATTTTACCAATGATCAAAGTATTGACCATAGTTGTACTAGTAATAACTTCACTGAAACCTTGGCTGCTTAGATAGATATCAATGATCAAACTGACCGCGGCGATTAGAAGTGCAACGTAAGTCATTTGGAATATATCGTGTCGATTCATTAATTTACTACCGGTTTTACGGGGCGGACGGTTCATAATTCCATCTTCAGCCGGCTCGAAAATCAAAGCAAATTGGATTGTGATAGCTGAAACCATGTTGATCCAAAGTAACTGTGATGGTTGTAGGGGAATATCTTGTTTGGTCAAGATTGCATAGGCAACGATTAAACCTTCGGAGAAAGAGATAGGTAACAGATATAAAATACTCTTTTTGATATTGTCGAAGATTCGGCGGCCTTCCTTGATAGCAGAGGACATAGTAGCGAAGTTATCATCGGTCAGAATCATATCGGCCGAGTCCTTAGCAACATCGGTTCCCTTAATACCCATAGCGACACCAATATCGGCCCGTTTTAAAGCTGGAGCATCATTGACACCGTCACCAGTCATAGCAGTAACTTTATTGTTCTTTTGGAGTGCTTTGATAATTTCAAGTTTATTACTTGGAGTAGTTCTAGCAAAAACTTGATTGTTATCAGCGGCAGTTATTTTTTCATCATCTGAAAGTTTATCCCATTCAGGGCCAGTAATAGCATGAATTTCGTCGGCCAGACCTAACTTTTCTCCGATAGTTTTAGCTGTAATAGCATTGTCGCCAGTAATCATTTTAACTTCAACGCCAGCAGTACGCATAACTCGTAATGATTCAATAACTTCTTCACGTGGGGGATCGATGATAGCAGCTAAACCTAAGAAGTTTAAGCCATCAATGATCATCTCGTGAGTAACTTCAGCGGCATCCTTAGGAGCGTCTTCATAAGCGACGGCGATAACACGTTTACCTTCTTCAGAGAAACGTTCGACTTTTTCTAACCAGTAATCATAATTAAAGTTGGCATCCTGTTTGCGAGCCATTTCTAGCAGTTTGTCAGGAGCACCCTTAACAAAAAGTAACTGGTTGTCGGCAGTATCTTTAACAATCTTACCAATGTAACGATAGTCGGAATCAAATGGTAAAATGTCGACTTCTTCGTATTGATTCTTTTGATCATAAGGGAAGACTTTGTGATAAAGCGTTAAGAATGCACCATCAGTCGGTTCACCATTGATGATCCATTGATTGTTTTCATGTAATAAAGTAGAGTCATTAGCCTGATAACCAGCTTCTAAGAATAATTTTAAGTTAGAAGTTATTTCAACAGGTTGACCATTTTTAGTTATTTTTCCAATTGGTTCATAACCGGTACCAGTAACTTGAAGTTCTTGGTCATCAATCAGAATATCTGTAACGGTCATTTCGTTCTTAGTTAAAGTACCCGTTTTATCGGTAGCAACAACGTCAACTGAACCAAGAGTTTCTACTGCAGGTAGAGTTTTGACGATAGTATGTTGCTTTTTAGCCATGTCACTAACACCTTTAGCCAAGATAACTGAAGTTGTAGCAGGCATACCTTCAGGAATAGCACCGACCATCATGGCTACAACGGCCAATGCAAGCACTGGTAGTGAATAGGTGTCAAAGATAAAACCAATGATAAAGATAACTACCGAGGCGGCAACGATGAAGTAGGAAACCTTAGTACCTAAGCCATCAATTATTTGCATCAATGGAGTTTTACGCTGTTTAACTGAGCTAACTTCCGAGGAAATCTTACCGATTTCGGTATCTTTTGCAGTGGCAACAACAATCCCACTTCCGCTACCATTAGTGACAGCGGTTGACGCAAAAGCCATATTCTTTTGATCAGCCAAAGCAACGTCATCTTGCTCAATAGCCTCAGCAATTTTAGAAACAGAGTTTGATTCACCTGTTAAAGCTGATTCTTGGATTCTCAAGTTATCGGAATCAATAATTCTCAGGTCAGCCGGAACGTTATCGCCAGCTTCCAAAAAGACTGTATCACCGACAACTAATTCTTCGGCCGGAATATCTTTTCTTTGACCATCTCGATAAACGGTGGCTTCAATTGAAAGCATCTGTTTAATTTTGTCCAATGCATCCGAAGCATTTGATTCTTGATAGTAACCAATAATGGCATTGATAATAACTACCAAGAAAATGATGATGGAATCTGAGTAGTGTTGCATTAGTAGTGTGATCAAAGTTGCTGCAATCAGGACATAGATCACCATATTATTGAACTGACGGAAAAATATTTTCCATTTAGGTGTCTTATGAGCCTCTAATTTGTTAGGACCGTTTTCACTCAAACGTTGTTGAGCTTCTTTAGTGGACAGTCCACGTTTAAATTCATTTGTGTTATATGTTTCCTTTAAATTTTTAAATCCTATTTGGTAGGGTTTAGTTTTCAATTTACATCTCCTCATTCGTTTTAAAGTTTAAAAAAAGCGCATTGCTATTAAATAGTAATGTGCTAAAACTTAGCAGCGGATGCGATATAAGAAATATATAAGCTTCGTCTTCAGTTGTTTTTCACTCCCTCAAGTGTTGTTAGTAATAATAAGATATCAGGTATTTAGTATTAAGTCAATATTAGAGTTATCATTAGTTTTTTATAATGAAAGCCAATTCATGGAATATACCAATCTTGAGGTTATCTAGTCCAATTAGGTGTTGAAAGCACTTAATTAGCTTTCATAACGTTAAAATCGAAATAAAACTATTGCAGTTCGAGAGGTATACCAGTATTATTGAATTCGTTAGAAATTTTTCTTAGTTAAGGGAGGAAAATAAGAAAATGAAAACCTATCTTCAAAGAATGGGCCGATCCCTTCAATTACCAGTTGCTGTTTTACCAGCTGCCGCTCTTCTTGAAGGTATTGGTCATTGGCTACCTAATAATTGGGCAATATCCCAATTTCTACAAGTGGGTGGTTCGGCAATTCTTAGTCAACTGGCTTTATTATTCGCTGTTGGTTTGTCGATCGGAATGGCTAAGACCAAAGATGGAGCGTCGGCTATGGCCGGTGTTGTGGCTTACATAGTTCCAACATATGTTTTAGCTCCTAAACAAGTGGCCTTGTTAATGGGAATTAAGGTCAGTGCTGTTAATCCAGCTTTTAATGCAATTGCTGGAAATGTTTTTATCGGTATTATTGCGGGGCTGATTGCGGCTGCCTTATTTGACCGCTTTCACGAGACCAAGTTACCGATGGCGTTATCATTCTTTAGTGGTAAACGCTTAGTTCCAATTTTATCAACTTTAGTAATGTTATTAATTTCAGTTGTTTTACTATTTGTTTGGCCAGTTCTATATGATGCTTTAATTACCTTTGGTAAATTCATCGTTAACCTTGGCTGGATTGGTGCCGGATTATTTGGATTCTTCAATAGACTATTGATCCCAACTGGTTTGCATCAAGCATTAAATCAAGTTTTTGAGTTTAATATTGCTGGTATTAATGATATTGGTAATTTCTGGGCTAATAAGGGTACTAAAGGTGTGACCGGAATGTATCTTGCTGGTTATTTCCCAGTTATGATGTTCGGTTTGCCTGCTGGAGCTTTGGCAATTTATCGTAATGCTTTGCCAGAACGTAAAAAGGCTACTGCTGGTTTAATGATGGCCGGAGCCTTTGCTTCATTCTTTACCGGTGTTACTGAACCTTTGGAATTCTCATTTATGTTTGTGGCTTGGCCACTATATGTAATTCACGCTGTCTTTACTGGCTTGTCAATGGCTTTTGCGGCGTTCATGCATTGGACTGCTGGGTTTACTTTCAGTGCGGGCCTGGTGGATTATATTTTGAGTTTCCACATGCCAATCGCTAATAAACCTTATATGTTACTAGTACAGGGTGTAGTAATGGCTTTGATTTATTACTTTGGATTTGATTTTGCAATCAAGAAATTTAATCTGATGACTCCAGGTCGGGAACCATTAGAAGCCAACAACGCCCCTGTTGAGGCTGTGGCTACTTCAGGTTCTGACGATAAATATATGGTTATGGCTAAAACAGTTTATGCAGGAATTGGCGGCCATGATAATATCAGTGTGATCGATAATTGTACAACTCGTTTGCGTTTACAATTAAAAGATACAAGTAAAATCAATAAATCACAGATCATGAGTGCCGGTGTTGCCGGTGTGAATGTTCTGGATAAAGTGAATATTCATATCGTTGTCGGAACAGAAGTGCAGTTTGTGGCAGATGCCTTGAAGAAACTCTTTGCCGAGAACGCTACTGTAACCGCCACTACAGCTGAATCAAAACCTACCACAAAGTCTGCACCTGTCAGTGACGTTAAGTCAGGTGAAACAGATGTCTTTTATAGTGTTGCTAATGGACATTTAGAAGATATCGAAAAAGTTTCTGATCCTACCTTTGCTCAAAAAATGCTTGGGGATGGTTATGCAGTTGTACCAACTGATGGTAAAATTGTCTCTCCAATTGATGGAACAATTGAAACGATTTTTCCAACTAAACATGCTTTAGGAATCAAGACTGCTGATGGATTAGAAGTTTTAGTTCATATGGGTATTGATACTGTGCAATTGAAAGGCGAACCATTTGAGATTAAAGTTAAAGATGGTCAGACGGTCAAACACGGTGATCAATTAGCTCAAGTAGATTTAGCGAAAATCGAACAGGCTGGTAAGAAAACTGACATGATGGTGATTGTAACTAACATGGCTAGTGTTTCGTATATGAAATATAATGTTTTGGATAGTGATGTTCAATTGGATCAAGAAGTTGTTAGAGTGACAACAAAGTAAATAGATTTCACCCTTCATAACTCGCTTAAAAAGCTGCTGAGAAATTACCTCAGCAGCCTTTTTTATATGGAAATATTTTTAACCTAAAAATTCAAAGACATCCTTGCGATTATATAGATGAAGAACTTTCTCTAATAAGAATTGCAAAGCTAAAGCTACGATAACTGGGACAACGAGCCAACTAATGAATAGTAGGGCAACGTTTAGTCCAGCTTCGAGTGATGCTAAGGGACCGACTAATCCAACTAAACCAAACCCAGCTGAAGCTGGTGTTCCAGAGATACTGAACAAGGCAACTGGAATAGCAGAGATTACTGCCGTAATCAAACATGGAATCAAAATAATTGGTTTTCGGAAGAGATTAGGCATCATCATTTTCATGGCACCTAAAGCAATCGCAATCGTAACACCAGGTTTATTGACTCTCCAAGAGTTCACAACTAAAACAATTGTTGTAGCGGCAACTCCCATCGCAGCAGCCCCAGCGGAAATACCATTTAATTGAATAGCCATACCGATAGCTACAGTTGAAATCGGTGAAATAATTAAGGTTGCAAAGGCACAACTAATCAGAATACACATGATAATTGGTTGTAAATCTGTGAAGGAATTAATTCCATCGCCAATTGCTTTAGTGATATCAGTTACATATGGATAGAGGTAAAAGCCAATCAATCCCGCTCCGACACCAACTACAATTGGAGTTAAGACGATGGCAACGGAACCGAACTTATCACCGATCAATAGGATCAAACCAACGGCAATCGAAGCCGTTAACATGGTATTGATAATATCTCCGGTACCAGCCCCGATATAGGCTTGAGCCTTTTCATTAAATTTGATAACTCCAGATCCAACGAAAGAAGCTCCACCAACTACCATCATTGGCATTGGTTTAAATTCAAATTGTAAAGCAATTAAAGCCCCAATTAAAAGTGGTGTACCTAATTGAAAAATAAGTGCCATTTGACCAATGGCAAGTGCAAAAGGATTGTTACCGAACATTTTCAAGATAGCAGCTAAAACAGCATTGGGAATCAAACCGATAATAATACCGGTAGCAGTTCCTGATAAAACTTTATTTAGAAAAATTTTGGCCGTTAGTTTTTGATTCATAATAATCCCCCTGATGACCTAAGATAATTTTTTTATTATTTTGCCTGAAGAATATCTTCTTTGCAATGAATTAATTGTGTTAGCAAGTCACAGTATGGAGTAGGGATGCCATATTTTTTCCCCTTACGAGCTACAGCACCATTGATATAATCGATTTCTGTTAAACGATGGTTATTGATTAGATCTTGATACATTGATGGGTAATGTTTACCGATAGTTTCTGGATCAAAACATGATTCAACATGTTCAACAACTTCTTTAGTGTCAAGATCAACGCCTTCATGTTTAGCCACAGCGGCGAATTCGTTAACCACTGTCACAACGATATCGTGAGCCGGTTTAGTAGCACCAAATTCAGCCATATTAACATCAAGGATTGAGCAGAGACAATTCATGGTTCCGTTGACACAGGCTTTACGATAGATCGAATAGTGAATATTGTCAGAATACTTTGCGTTTAAACCTGATTCTGATAAAGTGGCTGCCAATTCTTTAGCGGCATCTTCTTGATTTTTACCCAGATTCTGTAATTCAACTGAGCCGTTACCAAAGAGTTTAACTTGTCCAGGACCAACTAGACCAGCGGTCCACATTGTATTACCAATAAAGATATTCTCCATTGGGATGTACTTTTCGATGGTATCTTCATGACCAATACCATTTAACAAACAGAGAATCTTGGTTTGATCTGAAATTAATGGTTTAACATCTTGCAACATTTTATCTAGTTGCATTGATTTAGTGAATAAAATAATTAAATCAGCTTTTTCGGAAGCTTTAATTTCAGATTGAAGCATAACCGGAATGTTGACTGTGATGTCTTCACCGTTGAAGTTTGCCTTTAGACCATTCTCTTTGATGGCATTAACGTGATCAGGCCAACCGTCGACCAGAGTAACGTCATTGCCACCTTTATGAAGCATGATTCCAAAGCGACTGCCCATGGCACCCGCACCTGCGATAATAACTTTCATAGTTTGTTCTCCTTAAGATATCTGTTTATATCTGTACTTGTATTATACTCAGATTATTGTGAAAAAATCTACAAGTAAATCACTAACTATTGACTAAAACGTTTTCAACTGTTAGATTATGTTTGAAATAAACAATAGTAAACATGGGGGAACAGCATGAGTTCATTAGCAGAATTTCAAAAATTAAATCCAGAGTATAAGATTCTTTCAATCGATGATCCGGATTTCAAAAAGTATGGAAAAGTTTATACCAATTATGATATTAGTGAAGTAACTGATTATATGGATAAGAATGTTAAAATTTCTAGTCCAGCAAATTTCTACACACCATCAAATGCTGGTCTAGAAAAAATTGACACTATTCAGGAGATGGGGCGGGATATTTACGCTAATCTACCTATTGAGGCTGGTGAATGTACAGGACAATCAACCAACTTTTCAGCTATTGAATATCATCAAGGTAGTGAAACCAACATTATGTTGACTGATGTCATCATGGTTTTGGGTCAACGTTCAACGTTAGATACGAAAGGTTCATACAGTCCTCGAGATGATGGTCAAACTTTCTTTGTACCAGCTGGTACAGTGGTTGAATTTTATAGTTCAACTTTGCACTATGCTCCAATTAAAGTTCATGATTCAGGTTTCTCAATCATTGTTATGTTGATCAGAGGTTCAAATGAAGAATTGCCAGCTGATTTCAAGAGTAATAACAAACGTATCGTTAAACAAAATAAGTTTCAATTAGTTGATCCTATTCGTAAGGATAAGATTGCAATGGGGATTCAAGTTGGTTTAACGGGTAAATTGATTGAAATGACGCCATTGGATAAATAGTTTTGTTTTCTCTTTAATCAGAATTTGTGCTACCAACTAGAGTTTCGATATTTTCTAGTTAGTTAAAAATAATTTGATGACCGCTAATCTATTTCAAATGATATTAAAAGGCCATACCAGAATTTAAATTGGTATGGCTTTTAATATCTCACTTTTTTGTAGTTGATTTGAAATGCCAAGCAATCTAGTTAGCTTTGTTAAACTATTTGCCATCAAACCTAATTTTGAATTTAATAAACTAATTACTGACCACTACTTTACCAATCATGTGGTTAGTTTCTACTAATTGATGGGCTTTTTTCAAGTTATCCACTGTGATTGGGGATAGTTCTTGGGCTAAAGTGGATTTAATAATACCTTCATCTAATAATTTAGAAATCTGATTTAAAATCTCATGTTGAGTAATCATATCAGATGTTTGATAGTATGATTTAGAATACATCCATTCCCAAGCAAATATAGCTCGTTTAGTGGTTAACTTTTTCAAATCAATAGGGTGACGATTTTCGGTAATGGAGGCAATGTGACCACTCGGTTTGATCAACTCAACCATTTCATTCCAATGTCCATCGAGATCGTTTAATTCTAGAATATAATCGACATATTTATAACCTAAATTACGTATTTCTGTGACTAAATCATTTCGATGATTGACGGTTTGGTTGGCACCGTGTTCTTGCACCCATTTAATCGTTTCAGGCCGAGATGCTGAAGCAATAACATTTAATCCAGCCCAATGTGCTAATTGAGTTGCTACAGAACCGACACCACCGGAGCCATTGATGATCAAAATGTTTTTACTGTGATTAAGTTCCTTAGCAGTCGGATTAATTGCTAGTTGTTCAAACAATGCTTCCCAAGCAGTCAAAGATGTTAGGGGCATCGCTGCAATTTTGGCATCGGGTAATTTTGAGGGAGCTGAGCCCACGATCCTTTCATCAACCAATTGGTATTGACTGTCACTACCAGGACGAATAAAAGATCCCGCATAAAAAACTCGATCGCCTTTATTAAAGAGTGTTACTTTAGAACCAGTTTCTTCTACTATACCAACGGCATCCCAACCAATTACTTTGGGCTGTTTTAAAGTACCATGTCCTCCTTTTCTAACACCAACATCAACAGGATTAACCGAGACGGCGTTAACCTTAACCAAAAGATCGTGACCCTCTGCCTTAGGAGTAGGTATTTCAAATTCAATTAAACTATTTTTATTAGCTATAGGTAAATGTTCTTTAAAACCGATTGCTTTCATAATGGGAGACTTCCTTTTACTTAGTATAATAATCAGATTTAATTGAATGACAATCCTGAAATGTTTGTAACTAGTTACAAAATAGACACTAGTCAGAATAATTGAAAAACCAATTGATTCAGGGTAATTTAGAAATCATCTATTATATAGAAGGAGTTTGTTATGAATAGACATATTTATGACTGTCAGGAGGGGTGCCCAGTCGAAAGTACCCTCCAATTTATTTCGGGTAAGTGGAAAAGTGTTATCTTATATCATTTGTTTAAAGAGCAAGTCTGTCATTTTGGCCAATTAAAACGTGATCTAAAGGACTGTTCCCAACGTATGTTGGCCCTGCAATTAGCAGAATTAGAGCAAGATGGGATTATTCAAAAGAATATTTATCAAGAAATCCCCTTAAAAACTGATTATACATTGAC
Organism: Companilactobacillus kimchiensis; assembly: GCF_001438805.1. Lineage (GTDB taxonomy): Bacteria > Bacillota > Bacilli > Lactobacillales > Lactobacillaceae > Companilactobacillus > Companilactobacillus kimchiensis. The sequence continues at coordinate 69,801 of NZ_JQCF01000011.1, read as the reverse complement.
TAAATTTGGAAAAACTTTGGAACCAGTCGTACTAGCTATGTCTCAATGGGGGACATATTATAATCAATTAGCTAAGACGGAATCAAATTAAATTCTTTTTTGATGAAGTCTAGATTAATTTTCGTAATTGACGTGTAGAGATGACCTTATTTACTGTGTCAAAATGCCAGAAATTAATCATAAAAAGGTTCTTAAGAAATTCTTAAGAACTTTTTTAAGTAAAAATGGGCTAGACAAATTGGTACCTACCACTTTCTGCAAAATTGAATTAAATTGAAACCGCTTTTTCCATTAAGGAAAGTCGTGAAACCATATGTAACAAGCTGTTACATAAAAGTAACATGTGAAAAAATCCCAATTTAAATATAGAACCTTTTTTAACTAAATTGAAAAAACTGATATAAAAGGAATTAAACTCGATTTCACTTGAAAATACTGAAAAATATGAATTGCTTGCAAATGTCACAAAGGGGCATGGGAACGGAAAAAATGATTGAATTTAAGTTGACTAAATAATACCTATATTCTGAACATCATGGCGGACTAGCAAAATTTTGAGGCCCAGGTATGTGAAATTTGAATTAAGAAAATTATATTTAAAGTTTAAAAATGTTTTCATTTGGGGCTTTTTGTTAAAAGTGCTGTTTTTTTTCTGAAAAAATGATATTATGTAAGGGTTCACATGAAGGGTGAGCTCTATTAAAGCGATTAATTTAGAAATTATTCTATTTTTATTGTCAATTCGATCATAAATGGGTGGTCAAAGTAAGCGCTTTAATGACATAAAAATAAAGGAGGATTAAACATGGTTGGAATTGTTATTGCGAGCCATGGTGACTTTGCTGATGGTATCAAGATGTCAGGTTCAATGATTTTCGGTGAACAAAAAGATGTTCAGTCCGTTACATTACAACCTAGCATGGGTCCAGATGACCTTAAGGCAAAATTGGAAGAAGCTGTTGCTACTTTCGAAGATCAAGACGAAGTATTATTCCTAGTCGATCTTTGGGGTGGAACACCATTCAACCAAGTAAATGGTTTGTTCGAAGCACATAAAGACAAGTGGGCAATTGTTGCTGGACTTAACTTGCCAATGTTGATTGAGGCATATGCTTCACGTCTTTCAATGAATTCAGCACAAGAAATTGCTGCTCATATCATTGAAACTGCTAAAGATGGTGTAAAGGTTCGTCCAGAATCATTACAACCTAAAGAAGCAGCTAAGGCTGCACCAAAGCAACAAGCTACAGGTGGTCAACCAGGATCATTTAAATATGTCTTGGCACGTGTTGATTCACGTTTACTACATGGACAAGTTGCTACAGCTTGGTCAAAGACAACAAATCCTACACGTATCATCGTCGTTTCAGATGGTGTTGCCAAGGATGATTTGCGTAAACAATTGATCATGCAAGCCGCACCGGTTGGTGTTACAGCTCACGTTGTTCCTATTGACCAAATGATCAAACTTGCCAAAGATGACAAGCATTTCGGTGGTCAAAGAGCATTACTATTGTTCGAAACACCACAAGACGTACTTAAGGCTGTTGAGGGTGGAGTTCCATTGAAATCAGTTAACGTTGGTTCAATGGCTCACTCAGTCGGTAAAGTACAACCAAATAAAGTTTTGGCTTTTGACCAAAATGATATCGATACTTATAAGAAGTTGGAATCAATGGGCATTAAATTAGATGTTCGTAAAGTTCCTACAGATTCTGCTGATAATATGGATAACATTATGAAGAAAGCACAAGCTGAATTAGATAAAAATAAACAACAATAATATATATATGTATATATCAGAAATAAAATGGAGGATTAATAATCATGCAATTAAATGCTATTCAGATTATTCTAGTCATTTTAGTATCTTTCTTAGCTGGTATGGAAGGTATTTTGGATGAGTTTCACTTTCACCAACCAGTTATCGCATGTACTTTAATCGGCTTAGTTACAGGTCAATTATTACCTTGTCTTATCCTTGGTGGTTCATTACAAATGATCGCCTTAGGTTGGGCAAATATCGGTGCCGCTGTTGCACCTGATGCTGCTTTGGCAGCTGTCGCTTCAGCTATTATTCTTGTTCTTGGTGGTAAAGGAAAGGCCGGAGTTGGTTCAGCTATTGCTATTGCTGTTCCTCTAGCTGTTGCCGGATTACTACTAACTATTCTATGTCGTACATTAGCAACTGGTATTGTTCATATCATGGATAAAGCTGCTGAAGAAGGTAGTTTTAGAAAGATTGAAATGTGGCAATATATCGCCATTGCAATGCAAGGTGTTCGTATCGCTATTCCTGCCGCATTGATCCTAGGTATTGGTGCTGGTCCCGTACGTGAATTATTAAACATGATGCCTACTTGGTTGACAGATGGTTTGTCAATCGGTGGTGGTATGGTTGTTGCCGTAGGTTATGCTATGGTTATCAACATGATGGCTACTAAAGAAGTATGGCCATTCTTCGCAATTGGTTTCGTACTTGCTACAATTACACAATTAACACTTATCGGACTTGGTGCTATCGGTATTTCTATGGCTCTTATCTACTTGAAATTGGAAAAATCAGGTGGTAATGGTGGCAACGGTGATGGAGGAAATTCTTCCAACACTGGTGACCCAGTCGGCGATATTATAGATAACTACTAAGAGGGGAGAACACAAAAAAATGGCAGATCAAGTAAAGATTTCTAAAAAAGATAGAATTTCCGTTTGGTGGCGTTCAACCTTCCTACAAGGTTCATGGAACTACGAACGTATGCAAAATGGTGGCTGGACTTATTCATTGATTCCAGTACTTAAAAAATTATATACAACAAAAGAAGACCGTGCCGCTGCATTGAAGCGTCACATGGAATTCTTCAATTGTCATCCTTATCTAGCTTCACCTATCCTTGGTGTAACAATGGCCTTGGAAGAAGAACGTGCTAATGGGGCACCTATTGATGATGTTACTATTCAAGGTGTTAAAGTTGGTATGATGGGTCCTTTGGCTGGTATTGGTGATCCTGTGTTCTGGTTCACTGTTAAGCCTATTATTGGTGCTTTGGCTGCTTCATTAGCTATTACTGGTAATATTCTTGGACCAATTATTTACTTCGTAGCATGGAATGCTATTCGTATGGCCTTCATGTGGTATACACAAGAACTTGGCTATCAAGCCGGTTCAAAGATTACAGATGACCTATCTGGTGGTATCTTACAAGATGTCACAAAGGGTGCTTCAATTTTGGGTATGTTTATCCTAGGTTCATTGATTAACCGTTGGGTTACTGTTAAGTTCACACCAACAGTTTCAACAGTTAAACTAGACAAAGGTGCCTTCATTGACTGGTCACATTTACCAGCTGGTGCAAAGGGTATCCAACAAGCTTTGATTCAACAAAAAGCTGGATTATCATTGACACCTGATAAAGTAACAACATTACAAGATAACTTGGATCAATTGATCCCTGGTTTAGCAGCTTTGCTATTAACATTCTTCTGTATGTGGTTACTAAAGAAGAAAGTTTCTCCAATCGTTATTATTCTTGGCTTGTTCGTTGTAGGTGTTCTTCTACACGTACTTCACATTATGTAATTATTTGAAACTTTCAATAAATGGGGTGGACTCCTTGGAGTTCCGCCTCTTTTTTGATAATAAACAACTTCAGACGTATAATATTTTTTAACAGGATAAAGGAGTAAGGTAAATGGTTCAATCATTAAATACAAAGTCAGATTTGGTCATGGATGCAACCTCGCACCTAGGAATGACAGATTACGGTAAAATCATGGTCGGAGATAAGGGTTTTGAATTTTATGATGACCGTGACACCAAAAACTATATTCAAATTCCTTGGAGTGAAGTAGACCATGTGATTGTCTCAGTCATCTTTGGTGGTAAGTGGATACCTAGGTATGCACTACAAACAAAGAAGAATGGAACATTCTCATTCTCATCTAAAGATCCCAAAAAAGTATTACGAGCAATCAGAGTTTATGTCAAACCAGATAAAATTGTTCGTTCATTAGGGTTCTTTCAAGTTATTAAACGGGCTTTCACTAGAAAACCCAAAAAGAATAAGAAGAAATAAGCTAAAAGGGTTTGAAACATAACTGTTTTTTAATTCAAATTTGCAGCATAAACGTGGAACATAACATAGCTCTCGAGCATGTTATGTTCCACGTTTTTTTGTGCCAAAGTAGACAATTTGTTAATTTTCAGAGCATTATTTTGGATTAATTATGGCGAAGGTATTATTTTAATAGTAGTCATAGATAATCAAGGTGATTAAAATGGAAAATGAATTGAGTTTCGAAAGAAAAATCAGTTTCGAACCATTATTGATCAGTATCTTTTTCGGAATAATAGTGGCAACAATTATGTATTCAATGTTTCCAAAATTCCCATTGATAGGACTTATTTGTGGCATGGCAGCCTTTGTGCTAGAGAGCATGTTGATTTATCCAAGATATCTGTCAAAATCCTATGGTTATTGGAAGATTGACAATCAAGGAATTTATTACTATGACTACAGTACTTGGATAAAACGAATCCGAGCTATCTTTTTACCAGCAAATGAAAAGGTTAGAGAGATACCATTTTCCAATATCAAAACGTTTTCAGTAGTTGATGGTAAATCTATTATGAATACTCAACATCCCTTAGGAGGCTCCTTAAAGGCTCCTTTGGCACGAAAGATACATTGTTTTGTAATTGAGACTAATCATCAAAAGGTTAGATTGAATTGTGCTTGGAAGACATCAGGCATTCCTACCACGCCTGCCGATATTAATCGAATCGTTACATTAATCAATTCAAGAATATAATTTACTTTAAGCAAATTCGTTTGGCTGGATTTGCTTTTTTTTTGCAAACAAAAAGCCCACGGGTATGGGCTTAAACAAATAAATAATTTATGAAATACAATTTGAAGGGTAAGTTCTGTAAAGGAGAATGCAGTATTAAATTACAGAACCTGTATCTCAACAAAATAAGAATACTTTATCGAACGCGTTTCATGTCAAGCAAATATCTAATATAATTTAGAGAGAATATATTCTAAGGAGATTTTATGAAAGTATTAAAAAATAATGTAACTAAAATTATTTTGGCTAGTTTGATTTTTCCAATTGTTTTGATAGTGGTGGGGTTAGCTGTTCGTAAAGGATCAGCTAATAGCATCTGGCAGGCTTTAGGAGATCTATTGGTTTTCGTGATTGCATACCTGTTAAATTGGAAATACTTTCGCCAGAGAGTTTATTGGTTCAACGGAAACAAACTTGCAAGTCAGTTAAATACAGCTTTACCAGCTATAATTATTATTGTTTTTTTGAATTCGGCGATGTTTGCTGTTCCTGATTTCAAAGTCAAACTGCGAGTGATCGTTATCTGTTTATTGGTCGGATTAGCTGAAGAATATATCTTTAGGGGCTTGTTAGTCAGTTTATTTCTAAAATTACTGCATAATAATATTTTAGGAGCTGTGATCGGTTCAAGTATCATGTTTGGTTTGCTTCATTTAATTAACTTACGTTCGTTGCCAATTGGTTACGTATCAGTTCAGGTAATATTTGCTGCTGCTTTAGGGATTCTTTTTGGAACAATCTATATTAAGACACATAATTTAAGCATCGTTATTCTTTTACATGCATTAAGAGATATGTTTCCAATGTTTTCCGATAAGATGATGGCACAGGTATCTAAGATGACCTTTTCAATAGCATCTCTGTACGTCACAGTGGTCTTTTTAGTAATAACTTTAGTAATTGCTAATACTCAGCTAAAAAACTTTGAGATACAAAAAGAATGAAACAAAACATGCTCGAGAGCTATGTTTTGTTTCACACTTATGTGTTGCATATTTAAATTCAAAACCAGTTATGTCCCTAGCTTTTTTAGTCTAATTTGAGTGGTTGGGTACTATCCAACCAATTATTGGTTTCAATATTCTTGAAGTACATTGTCACTTCTGAAGTTGTACTGTTAACTTTTACTAATAAAGCACCATCGAAATTTTTTTCTGGTTGGACTAAACCGTTGTTACTGGAATCAATCAGGGCTGCATTATCACCAGTAGCCGTTACAGCGCTGAGTTGTTGACCGTCTTGTTTGAGCATAATAGCGTTACTCTGAACTTTTTGAGGGACTTCAGCAGACTTAGTTTTGTTAGTGTAATTATACTTAACTAGTAAAGCAGCATCCCCATTGGAATCTTTGATCAATTTGACTTCATTAGAAATTTTAAAGGTATACCAATCTGAATCGTAAGTTAAGTCATTATAACTACCAGCATTTTGGATTTTGACAGTAGCTGGTTTTTTTTCAGGTTCCTTGGTGACTTGTTGAGCAGGATTTTCTTTTTTGACTGTCTTTGGTTTATTAGCTTTTTTAGTTACTTTCTTTTTTTCCGTTTTCTTGGGTTTCACCTTTTCTATCTTATGAGAAGGTTGAGTTGAATGGGTATCCTTGGAAGAGTTAGCTTTCCAAATTACAAATATACCAATTAAAATGATAACCAATGAGACAATCGAAATAATAAATGATTTCTTTTGATAATATGGAACACGTTTACGTCGAAGTGCTTCACGAGTCATACGAGATCTATTGTTGCCGTTTTGCCTTTTCATAACGCTACTCCCCTGTGAATAATTCGTTAAGACTATAATATCATAATTACTAAGTATGAATTAATTAACTAGAAAATGCTTCCTTTTTTCTAAAAATAGCAAATAAAAATTAGGGTGTTGAACTGCCTTTAAAAAAGTGGTATAAATATCTGGTCGAAGTTAATGAGATAGTTATTTTTATAGAAGGGGGTCACAATGATGTTGTTTTTTGGTAATCATGGCGATTATGAAGTTACTTGTAATTTCTTTAGCAAAGAAGGCCAAACAATTGCTAAGAAGCGCGTCTGTCACAACGTTTCTAAGAAAGAAGCACGTGACGGTATGAGAGATTATGTTACAAACAGATTCTCTGATATCATTGATGTAGCTCATCCCATTAAAGTTGTTGCTAAGTTAACAACTAAATAGAAGGATATATAAGGGATTTATAAAGATGGAACAATTATGTTCCATCTTTTTTTATCCATTAGTAAAATAATTGGTATGATAGACAGGAGGAGGCGAGGTTATGGATCATGAGAAAGTAACGGGCAAACGTTTCTTTTATGTAACTGTGCTCAATGTTTTGATTACCATTACTGAGTTTGTTGGAGGCTTCTTCTCAGGAAGTCTAGGTTTGATTTCAGATGCCTTTCACAATTTAGAAGATTCATTATCAATTGTTATCTCCTACGTTGCCAACGTCATCGGAAAAAGAAAAAATAATACCAAAAAAACTTTTGGCTACAAACGTGCGGAAACTTTGGCAGCTTTTGTTAACTCAATCGTGTTGGTTATTATAACGTTAGTGATGGTTTTTGAATCATTTAGGCGTTTATCACAACCGCAGCATATTGATGGTAAGTTAATGATGATTGTTTCATTAGTTGGACTAGCGGCTAACTTTATTTCAATGATGCTGTTGTTAACCGGTTCAAAACATAATTTGAATATTAAAGCGACTTTTTTACATATGTTAACAGACACATTGTCTTCAGTAGGGGTCTTTGTGGCTTCAATTTTTGTTATTTTATTCAATTGGAATTGGGTCGACCCACTTATTACGATTGTGATTGCCATATGGCTTTTAAAAGAAGCGTACAGCGTCGTTTCGGAAACAATTAATATCTTGATGGAGGCTAGTCCAAAAATTGATTTAGACGCCGTTCAGGACGCTATTTTGACAGTTCCTGAAATTGTTAAAGTTCATCATGTCCATGTTTGGATGATTGATGAGAATCATATTATGTTGGATGCTCATATCAACGTTAAGAAAAATTGCAATATGAAAGAATTGGATGCTCTATACGACCAGGTTGATCAACTGTTGAATGATAAGTTTAATATCACGCATGTTACCTTACAGGCAGAGTGTTCTAGAGGTTTGGACAATTCTCTGATCGATTAATAAGATTTGCTAATTGTGCTAGAATTAAGGGTAATTCTATATGAAAGTTGGGAATATCATAATATGGTAAAACTTGTCATGGTAAGGCATGGGGAAAGTATCGCTAATGCTTTAAACCAATATACTGGTTGGAACAACGTTGGTTTAACTCAAGAGGGAATCGTCCAAGCACACGTGGCTGCAGAGAAACTCAAGGGAATGTCTTTTGATCATGTTCATACGTCTGTTCTGAAACGTGCGATTATTACAGCCTATATTATTCAAGATGAATTGAATCTTAACTACGTGCCAATTACTAAAACCTGGCGCTTAAATGAACGTCATTATGGAGCTTTACGAGGAATCAATAAGGATGAGACTAGAAGAGAATATGGTGTTGAGCAAGTACATCAATGGCGGAGAAGTTTTTATTCAATTCCACCGCAATTAGAGCAACCTGACCCTAATGTCGGTCCTTATAAATATTTTGATGCTCGAATTATGCCAGTGGCTGAAAGTCTCTATCAGGCTTACCAACGAATCATTCCTTATTATGTCGATCAAGTAGCGCCACTACTGTTGGATGGTAAGGATCAATTGATTGTTGCACATGGTAGTACCATCAGGGCATTGATCAAGTATATTGAAAATATTAGTGATGAAGATATTGATGGGATTGAAGTTGCTAATGGGAAACCTTTGATATATGAATTGGATAATAAATTAAATATTATTAGTAGTAATAGAACAGAATAATAATAATATATTTAAATAAATGGAAGTACCTTTTGGGTCTGTAAAGACTTTGAAGGCACTTTCATTTTTTTTGAGAAAATTAAAAGAAAAGGCTTCCTTTTTAGAGATTATGATGTAAACTATTAAAATGGTCTAGATAAGTTGAGAAGAATTTTTGGTGCCAAATGGGCTTATTTAGACAAACTAAATGTAATAATATTTAATTCAGCATGAATAATAGAAATCGTATTACGAGAAAAAAGTAGTTTCTTATGTATATGAGATATATCACGTTAAAAAGATAATTATTACTAATATTTAATCAAACAAAAGGGAGTTTCAAATGAATATATTAATCGCGTTGATACCAGCGTTAGGTTGGGGGATCATGCCCCTGATCACTGGTAAAATTGGTGGTTCACCAGCTAATCAAATGTTTGGAATCGGAGCGGGAGCTACAATTGTCGGTTTGGTTTCCTACTTAATCACCCAACCAAGTGTCAGTACCTTAGCTTTTTGGTTTTCGGTCTTGTGTGGGGCTTTATGGACTATCGGGCAGATCGGTCAATTCATTTCTTTCAAACGAATTGGAGTTTCAGGAACGGTACCATTATCAACTGTTTTTCAATTAGTTGGTAATTCAATCATTGGAATGTTGATTTTTGGCGATTGGGCTGGAACTCAATCTAAGGTTATCGGAATCGTTGCTTTATTAATTGTTATCGCAGGGGCTTTATTAACATCGATCACTGACAGTGTTGCTGGTGAAAAGATGGAAATAAAAGATGCCATCTTCCTATTATGTACAACGGTTGGTTTCTGGATTTATTCATCATTTCCTAGTATGCCGATTGTTAAGAGCGAAAGTAGTACCGGAGTATTCTTGCCAGAAATGTTGGGAATTCTTTTAGGGGCAGTTATCTATGCTTTATTCACTGATCCAAAAGCCTTCAAACAAAAAGAACATTATCAAAATATTATTGCCGGAATTTCTTGGGGAATTGCCGCTTTTGCTTATATTTTCTCCGCTAAAGCTAATGGAAGTACATCAGCTTTTATCTGGACACAATTAAACGTAATTATTAGTACCTTTGGTGGAATCTTCGTACTTCATGAATATAAGAGTGGTCGTGAGATGAGATTTACTGTGATGGGGATTCTCTTAATTATTGTCGGTAGTGTTGCTACATCATTTGCATAAAAAAAATCAATCTCGTAATGGGATTGATTTTTTTTATGCCACCGTTAAGTTGGGAAGATTTTTTTGAAAGTATTCTGATTCTCTAGTAGTAGTGTATAGGAAAATGTAATGTTTATTATTATAATTAAATTGTATCCGATTCCAACGATAATAAGTATCCCTTTTAGGATCGGCTATTTGGGAGATGGGAATCTCAATCATAGTCGAATTGATCATTCCTTCAAGTTTGGCAATTGATAGGTGACAGTTTGAAAATGAAAAACTAGTATAGCCATAGGATACGGCCGACTTGTTGTCAATGATTTGAATATAAGCAAACATATTTTTTACATTCCTTTCCGATTCATTAATACCATAAGCCATCGAACGGGTTTTATGGCAAACACAAATTAGACTTTAAGGAGAAGTAATCTTGATCAAACACATCTTTTCTGACATGGACGGTACGCTCTTACGGAGCGATTGTAAAATTAGTGAAAACAACGTCAAAGTAATTAAGGACAGTCAAATACCATTTACATTGGTCTCTGCGCGGGCACCGATGGAAATGATGGAAACTATTGCTAAATTGGGATTAACTGAACCTCAAATAGCATTTAATGGTGGTCTCATTTTTCAAGAAGTAGCTCATGAGATGAAAATATTACGAGAAAATTCCATAAATTTAGTTAGTATCCAACGGATTTTAACCGAGCTTGTGAATGATTTTCCTGATATCAGTCCGAGTTTATATGATTTGAATAGTTGGTATATTGAGAAAATGGATAAAGGTATCAAATATGAGGCTGATCTGGGTGGACAAACACCTAAATTAGTCGAGTTTGTTTCTTTACTGAAACAAACTGAGATAAAAATCTACAAAATCATGCTGATTTCGTTTAATTTACAGGAAATGAAACAATTGGTTGAAAAACTTGAGGAACTTAAGCTTCCGGATATTAGTATTAAACAATCAAGTGAGAATTATTTGGAGATCACGAGTAATCATGCTCAAAAAGCACGTGGCATCAAGTATATTCAAGAATTAGAACAGTTGACTAAAGATGATATGGCCGCTTTTGGTGATGGTTATAATGATTTATCAATGTTAGAAATGGTTGGAACACCAATTGTGATGGACAATGCATTAACTGGCGTAAAGGACTATGGAAAATATATTACTAAGGATAATGATAGTGATGGCGTAGCATACGGAATTCAGAAGTTTTTAATGGAATAAAAACCTAAGAAATAGTAGTAGTTGCCCCAAATATAGATTGTCAGAGCAACTGACGCTATCCGTGATAAAAGTTATTAGCGTCACAGAATAGCTGCTCAGGCGGTCTTAAAATAGGCAATAAAAAAAACACTGAAATTTTCAGTGCTTTTTTATTTGATCATACTGTTTTGGAACAAGATATTTTTGAGATAATTAATTTCACCAAAGCCATTTTCAATGAATTCAAAGCTCAAATCCTGATATGAAAAGGTGATTTGTTGACTTCCATGCCAATGAATCAAAGCTAAGTTATCCATTTCAGTAAAGGGGATGATGAAATCACTTTTGATGGCACCACCGATATAACCCATTGTTAGTTGGTGATCTTTAACTGAAATATGGAAACAATTATTACAACTTAGACCGTTTTTAAATATTTGGACGTTTGCTAACATAATTTTGCCTTCTCCACTTTAAGAATTGACAGCCTTGAGCATACGATTCTTTAAGTAAAATGATTCACCGTAGCCAGTATTGATGAAGGAATATTTTTTGGAATCATAAATAAAATTGATTCGCTCTTCACCATAAAAATTGTCGACATTTAAATCAGTTATTTCTGAAATGGGAATGTTGATACGACGTAAGGTTTTCATACCTCTAACTAGAGTCATTGAAAGATTATCTTTTGAAAATTCATAATCGACATAACCTTTAAATGTATCTGAATCTCTGCTAGTAATTTGAATGTAAGTGAACATAGTAATCACTTTCTTCTTTCTCAATAAAAACTTTGATTATCAATGATAAATATTATTGATACCATTGATTACTTTGAATTATAAAGACAAATAATTAATCAGTAACAGCTGTCGACTTGGCTATGACAAGATGTACATAATTGAGCCACATCGTTGCTTTAAAAGTGAAGACAGACTATTTTTGAATTAATTTATTAAAGGATTCATTAATAAATATTAATAAATTCAAAGTGGGCGATAAAGATGGAAAAAAGTTTTGCAAGAAAGCTTAATTGGAAACCATTATTTAATAGTTTGATCTTTGGAGCAGCAATTGGTACTTTTATTTTTATTCTAACTGGGCAAAAGCTAGATGCCGGTATCGTTTTTGGAATCGTAGCCTTTTTCATTCAAAGCAGTATTATTTATCCGCGTAGTTTACCGACTCTGTATGGTTTTTGGAGAATTACTGAGAAAGACGTCTATTATTATGACTACAGTACGTGGAGAAAACGGATTGTAGGTATCTTTCTACCTTTGATTAAGAAGCAAGATGTCGTTTCTTTTGATAATATTGAATCATATTCGTTGGTAGTTAATAAGAATAATTCATCCAATAAAGTGACACCACATTATATTGTTCTGAGATTGGATAATGGTCATAATGTAGCTTTGGATTTATCTTGGAACTTAAAAAAATCTGGTGCACCTGAAAAAGATGTTGAGTGGGTGGTAGATTTTATTAATGATAAATTGAATCAAAAAACAGTTGAGATATTTCAGGTTTGAAAATTATGCAAACTAAAAGGGACACTCCATTTAATTGGAATGTCCCTTATTTTATTTAATATTATTCGTCGTCATCGTCATCAATTTCGCCATCAACTTCAATATCTTTTAAAGCTGAACGATCTTTTCTAACTAGGCGCAAACGATTAAGTGATACTTTACCAAGAACTAATGGTACTCGTTCTTCCACAACATCACTGTATGAAAGACCGAACCAAGTAGCTGGTGAAATGAATTTTTGAAGAACCAAGCGCATGTGAATGACACTCTTCTTGACGCTACTGATCTTCGTATCAGGTGAGAGGACCTCTTTGATAATAACAAAGGAGAAGTCCCCAACATCACGATCAGGAATTGTGGTGTATTTCTGTGGCTGTGGTCTGATCTCGCCATTAGACATCATGTCGTTAACAACTTGACGGAGATAGACATTAACCTTCTGATCGACTCTGAAACCTAGGTAGAGCTGAACACTGACCATATAATCAGTATCAAAGGTTTCAACACTATAAGCAGCTGTATATGGTTCATCAGTAACATTAACTGTTACGAACCAATAAACTTGGGCACGCTTAGGACGTTTATCAAGAATTGAATAAAGGATATTCTTCTTGATTCGATAGCCGTCATGAATCTTAGTTAAGTAAACCAAGTTAGTTGTATATAGTGGGTAACTAGGATCTTTTCTCAAATCATTTAATTGATGTTTGAAAGCTAATAGAGAAACAAAGTGACTCCGATAAGTATTGTCGTCCTTAAGACGTTCCCCATATCTCCAGATAAACATAACTGCAATCAATAAAGCAGCAATTGTCATTGTGATGTAAGCACCATGAATGAATTTACTACTGTTGGTTACAAAGAAAATACTTTCAATGATAAAGAAGAAACTAATGATAATTGTCGTAAAGAAACGATTAGCACGTTTCATCAATAACCATTGATGGAGCAAGATAGTTGTCATCAACATCGTGATCGTAATTTCTAGACCATAGGCGTTTGACATGTTTTCAGATGTTTTGAAGAACAAAACAATGAACAAACAAACGACCCAGATGATTGAATTAACAGTTGGGATGTAAAGCTGTCCCTTAAAGTTAGTTGGATAATAAGTTTTTAATCTTGGGAAAATTCTTAATTTAGTAGCTTCAGATACCAAAGTATATGAACCAGAAATCAAGGCTTGAGAAGCGATGATAGCAGCCATAGCTGAAAGGAAGATTCCAAAGAGTCTAAAATCAGCGGGGATAGATTGATAGAACGGATTCATAGCTGAACCCATGTTTTGAAGCGAAGCGTTATCTTTAACGCCAATTATCCAAGCAGCTTGACCTAGATAACTTAGTAATAAACAAATTTTAACGAAAGGCCAACTGGTATAAATATTAGGTCGACCAACATGTCCCATGTCAGAATAAAGGGCTTCAGCACCAGTAGTAGCAAGGAAGATACTGCCTAGGATGAAGACACCACGAATATTCATGGGACTTCTTAATAGAGCAATTGCATAGTAAGGATTCAAGGCTCTGATAATAGTCCAGTCAGAAGAAAGATTGATGATTCCAATCAAACCAAGAAAAGCAAACCAGACCAACATGATGGGACCAAAGGCTCGTCCAATCAGTTGTGTCCCAAATCTTTGAATGAAGAATAAAGTTGACAAGATAATCAAAGTAACGATGATTACTTGATTCTGTGTATTGATCAGGATGGTATTGTTGATTGCAATACCCTTTAAACCTTCAATCGCAGCTGTAACGGTAACAGCTGGCGTCATCATACCATCAGCAAGGAAGGTTGCCCCACCAATCATTGCTGGGATGATCAACCACTTAGCACGCTTTCTAACCAAAGTGTAAAGGGCAAAAATACCACCTTCACCACGGTTATCAGCTCTCAAAGCGATTAACACGTATTTAATTGTTGTTACTAAGGTCAGTGTCCAAAATATTAATGAAACACTACCTAGAATAAAATCGGTGGACATTTTTCCAAGTCCACCATTCCCAACCATCAAAGAGTGCATAACATATAGGGGAGAGGTACCAATATCCCCGTATACGATTCCTAAAGCAATAAGGAATCCTGCGACACTTTTCTTGGAATGGGGGTTATTCTTCAACGAGTTTAGTTGCATCTTTTCCATATAAATAATCTCCAAAAATAAACAGTTCAACGGCAATTGTAACATTAGATTTGATAGTATGAAACCACTTAATTTTAGTCGCGTTAGTTTCGATATATATCAAAGCATTTAGCCGATTTGGGTTTTAATTCAAGTGGACAGGGACAAGTAATGATGAATTATCCAATTGAACTGTATATTTGATATTTTGATTACCGCGAACCGTCATGCCAAAGTCTGTTGCGTAAACAATCAGACCTAGTTGATGGCCCTGAAGTAATTTATAAAATGTTGGTTGTAGTTCAACATTAATATTATAAAAGACATTGGGTTTTAGTTCATCAACTTTATAGTTGTTTTCGCGGTTTTGTAAATTAAGATGTCCTTTAGTGATCATTTTGAAAGGAGTAGCTGGACCAGAAGTGAATTCACGTAAATTATCTTCACGCCAGTCATAAGTCTCCGCTAAATTATTTTTGCCCAAAATAGAAGGTGAAACATTCAGACGTTTGGCAGTTCCATAATCAATTAGTTGGAAACTTAAGAGGCCAATGTCTTCATTAGAGGAAACACTTAGATTGATTTTAGTTTTACCGTCAATAATTAAATCTTTATCTAAAATATCAGTTTTGAAGGTAAGGTGGTTTTTGCTTAGCTTATCGTCAGAAGCAATTAGATCATGTTCCCAAGCATCGTTATGATCACGATAGAGTGCAAAGGTGTCATCAGCTAACTTGTCGGCGAATGATTTGGTAAGGGTGGGAGTTGTTTCAGTAACTAATTTATCAGCTGATAAATTATATTTAATTTGCTTATTTTCGTCGCTAGACCAGTCTTTATAGGCCGTCCAATTCTCGGGTTTAGTATTATCCTGAATAATGACATTAGGAATTATTTCCTTAGCCTGATTTTCAATGCCAAGTAATTCATGGGTTAACCAGAGGTTAATAATATCGTTATAGTCAATAGATCTGAAAGCGTTGATATAAATATGTTGTCCTTGATGGAGAATAATCTTTTGCGTAACGCCGTTATGTTTAATGCCATTCCAGAGACGCTCAACGTTTCTAGGTTTAACGTTCCAGTCGTTCAAACCATGGACCATGAAGACGTCAGCAGTGATATTCTTGAAGTCTTTATGGTAGTTACGAGCGTCCCAGAAGGTATTGTAATCACCAGTGTTACGATCTTCACCCTGATAAATAGATTTAATCTGTTCATTCCAATCATCTTTTACTTTATTAAAATCGCCTGGTTGCAAACGGCGACTAAAGGTCTCTTCAGCTAAAACATCAGCATCTTCACCTGGGAAACCACCAGGGGCAATTACTAGGCCACCATCACGATAATAGTCATACCAGTTGGAGATAGCAGCTTCACTGATGACAGTTTTTAGTCCCGTAACACCGGTAGTTGCTGCGGCAGTGGCCATAGTACCTAAATATGATCGCCCAGTCATAGCAACTTTTTGATTAGTCCACCAGGCTTTAATTTGAATATTATCGGTACGATTAGTAAAGGCGGGGACTTGACCGGTTAGCCATTTGATGATTGAAACGGTTGAAGTGGTTTCTTCTGAGTCACCAGTGGTTCTTAAACCGTCGGAATCTTTGGTACCAATACCAGCCATGTAGATGACGGCAAATCCACGAGCTAAGAAGTAATCATTAAGGGTGTATGAACTTTCTCTGGAGAAAGTTTCTTCAGCTTGTTTGGTTTGTCCATTAATTGTACGGGGTCTGGGTAGTGGAGTTTCAGAATCGTGATATTCAATGTCGGAATATTTTAAATTATTTGGTTGTTTATGTGCCAAAGGTACATTGACATTATGAGTTAATTTTTCACCAGTTTCGTCATTAGTTCCTTGATTATAAGGACTGGCTGTATAAAGAACTGGGACTTTTAAGCCTTGTTCAGTTTCTCTGGGACGTAAGATTTCCGCCTTGAGTAGGTCACGCTTACCGTCATGGTCACTATCTTGGGGTGATTCGACATAAACGACCTCACGGATCAATTGATGTGGATCAAAGACAGGTAAGGTTTTACCATTAAATAATAAAGGTTTAGTTACTTTGCCATAGAATTGTGTGAAATATCCCTTAGTTGCCAAGGAGTCGACAAAAGTTTGCCCAATCTTATTGTGAGTAGCTAGGAGCCAGTACCAAGCAGATTTCAATTCATCAGTTGAAAAAATAGCTGCCTGATGATCAGCGACGAATAATTGAATCTTTTTCATGGCTGCCAATGGGTTATCAAATGAAAAGTCGACATCAGGATTGAATTTGAGGAGTTGTAAAGCAACATTGTAGAATGCTTCAACGGTAACATTGGTGGCGGAGTCCAAATATTCATCCAAATTCATGTCACTAGTTGCCATATAAGTCTGCAATTTTTCTTCAAGAACAGATGATGTTTGAGCTTCTAGAAAGCTCTTGCTTAGAAAACTTTTCCAAAGCTTGATCGTATCAGTTTCGGATTCATTATCCCTATCCAGAAACTTGATTTCCTTTAATTCGGTTAATTGATCTTTAAAATCTGTGGGACGAATTGCAAATTGATTATTTTTCATTATGACAACTCCTTTTAGATATTAAATTCCTTATATAATGCACTCTATATTAAATCAGTAGAAACTTCAAACTTCAGTTGAAACTGTAAGGATTTTTTATGAATACTAGCTGTATTATCAGTGATAATAACCTAATTATTTTAAAATGACTAATTAATTGATGTTATTGATAATTTTCCTTAGAGTGTAAGTTAACAGAATCATTATTATGATGCCGCTCTCCACAAGGAAGAAAAAGATGGCTGGAACATATCGGGCACAACTTGGAGCCTATCATCAATGCGATAGGCATTGACAATAGTCTTCAAGCTTGGCCTTTTACTAATCCGGCAAGGTTCGCTGAATAAGTAAAATGTCGCTATTGAACCATTTTTTCTTCCTTGCTCCGAGCTAGTTGGTTGATTTCTATACTATGTAATTGAAAAACGCTTTTATATTACTGACTTTAAATAGATTTTTGTCACTAGTGTATCTTTCTAGGAATTAGCAATAGCCTGTATTGACTATTAACTAATATAGGTTTTTCGAATTAAAAATATATATTTTCATTAACAGAAACAAACAATCAAAGAGTTAATTAGTCTGGAATAAAAATCGGCAATAGGGTCAGCCGTGAAATTCTACTAGGTCAGCCTCCGTCCTTTGCTGGCCTAGTAGAAGGCTCGATTTCAAACCAACTCCGAACTTGAGTTGGTTCGAAACGATGCCCACCGCGTTCGACCCTATTGCCGATTTTTATGGAAGACGGGAAGCTAAGTTAACTTATGATCTAATCGAACTTTAGAAATAGTTTTTAGTTTTACTAAAACTTATATCAACGATAAAAGAGAGCCCATATTAGCTGACATTACATCAGTTAATATGGGCCCTCTTTGTGAAAAACGGGAAGTTAAATACATTCTCGTTCTATTAATGTAGAAATTAGATTAAGCTAAAGCACCCATTGGATCCCATGGTGCTAGAACTTTAGGCTCTTTAGATTCTGTTTCAAAGGTATTCTTTAAATCATCTGATAAGTATTTCTTGTTGATAACTAGTTGATAAACGTATTCATCAAACCATGAGTCACTCATCACGAAGTAACCCTTGTTACCGACTTTTTCACCCCATGAATTTTCAACTTTCCACTTGAGTGGATTGCCGTTTTCATCAAGATCAACACCAGTAATAACCATGGCATGGGTCATCATACTTTCGATGTAATCAAGACGTTCTGCTTTAGTCATCTTGAGATCAGTGTTCAAAAGCCCTTCAAGATCATAGATATTTGTGTCCATGATACCGATCTTACGATCAGAGCTTTGACCAACATCACTACCGAACCAAACTGTTTCGCCAGCTTGGAGTTGTTTAACAGCTAACTTTTTGAAGTCATTGATTTCAAGGTTCAAGTGACGAACTTGGCGACCGCCGATAACGTTACCTAACATTTCAACAGTATAGACGTGGTTGTAAGGTTTATCAGCAGTGGGTGCGTTGATTGTTGAAATATAACTGTCTAAATCCCAGCCAACATATTTCTTGAAGAACTCTTGAGGTGTGATGCCTGTTTCTTTGTGATAGTTCTTGTCGTCATCACGATATGACCAGTCAAACTTAGTAGGTGGAACGCCGACTGTATAAACTAGAATCTTGTAAATTTCACTTAATAATTCATTCTTTTTACGGTTAATATCTTCTTCAGATTTGTTGTCATTAACAAGGTTACGTAAAATGATGGCATCTTTACGTAATTTCTTGTTAAGAACCGTGTTTAATTCAGAAGAGTTTGTTCGACTGAATGTATCAGGCATTACAGCCTTAGGAACGACACCATATTTTTGAACAAGTGCCATGACCATATCCCATTGACCACCATCTTGTTGAGGGGTTGTCATTAAGAAGTCGACTTTACGGTCGCCAACTGGAAGGGCAGCAGTGTTGATAACGTTTTGGAAGAAGTAGTTAGATTTTTCTAATTTGTCCCAGAACAACATGTAACCTTGTGATAATTCAAAACCCTTGATCTTGAAGTTATCTTGAAGAGGGTGTCTCATAGTGTTCAAGGCAGCGAATACCCAGCAAAGGCCAGATTGTTTTTGGTCAGCAACTTTACCAGTATCAAGTTCAACTGAGAAAGTTGGGTCCATGGCTACTTTAGAAGCAATAGTTTCACTTGATTTGTATAAACCGTTGTTAGCAACCGCGTTTTTTATTGCTGAAGAACCGGGTGTCTTTTCAAAAGCAGTTTGAAATTTAGTTAAATCTGTTGATGTAATTTCTTTAGTCATACAATATTCTCCTCTATCTGATATTATCGATTACTTTTGGTCCATCATCATAACCGACGATAATAGTATTAACTATATCAAGAAATAGTCCGTGTGCAACTATTCCCACTTGGTGATCTAACCATTCAGCCAACAAATGTGGGTGTGTGATTGAACCCATTTTTAAATCAATAACATAATTTTTATTGTGAGTTAAAACACGTTTGCCATTTTCATCTAAACGAAATTCAGGATGTAATTCTTCTCTTTGTAGGTCAGAGAAAGTTTTTTCACAACCGAAAGGAATAACTTCTAGTGGCAATGGGAAACTACCTAAAGTATCAGCCAACTTTGATTGGTCAACAATCCAGATATTCTTAGTTGAGTTAGTCGCAACCATTTTTTCAAGTAAGTGAGCAGCACCGCCACCCTTGATACCTTGATAATTTCTATCAATTTGGTCAGCACCATCAATGGTTAAGTCGATATGATCGACATCATTGAGGTCCTTAGTAGGGATGCCTAGAGATTTAGCTTGCTTCTCAGAACGTGAAGAAGTGGTAACAGCAACGATGTTTTTAATTTCACCAGCTTGATATCTGCGACCAAGTTCTTCAATCATAAAGTAAACAGTTGAGCCAGTACCAAGACCAACGACTGTATCACTCTTAATAAAATCAACGGATTTAACACCAACGGCCTTTTTCAATTCATTTTGATCCAACTAATTTTCCCCCTTTAGTAACTTTTGGTAATTTTCAGTTAATAAAAATCTGATTTCTGGTTTTCTTTCAAAAGCAGCTTTAGCATATTCACAAACAGGTACGATCTTCAAACTTTTTAAGTCTGCATAATCTAAGGCTGCATTGAGCAATTTTCCGGCGAGACCTTGTCCACGATAACTATCATTAACATAGGTATGATCAAGTGAAATAACCCCATCTTTGACTGTCGAATAGGTAATTTCACCAATCATGTCATCATTATCTTCGAGATAGAAACGACCATCTTCATGTTTCATTTCCATATAACTACCTCCTGCTTGATTAATTTAGTTTAATTTTACTCTATTATAAGAAGAAAGTCAGTGTTATGAATAGTCTTATAGCGGTTAAAATGCTATTATTTTAGATATCTAATGCGTAAGGAGTTTTCAATTTGACAAAAAAACGTGGATTTGAAATTGTAAAAAAATATGAGGATCAGGGTATTAATTTACCAATTCGTCAAACTAAAAATGCTGCCGGTTATGATATTGAAAGTGCTGCTGATTTCGTAGTACCTTCAATTTGGAAATTCGGTGTATTAAATGTTTTTAAATTTTTACTTAATAAAGGCAAAATGGATGATGAAAAAATCACTGAGGTTCAAAAAGCAATCAAACCGGTCTTAGTCCCAACGGGGATCAAGGCTTTTATGCAGGAGGATGAAGTGTTACTTATTGCTAGTCGTTCCAGCAATCCATTAAAACGTGGTTTATCGATTCCTAATGGAATTGGTGTTGTCGATGCTGATTATTACAATAATGAAGCCAACGAGGGTGAATTATTCGTACAATTGATTAACTTTTTTCCAGTGGATTATAAAGTCAAGAAGGGCGAACGTTTGGCCCAAGGTATCTTTATTAATTATCTGACTACAGATGATGATGAAGGTGGTTTAACACAACGTCATGGAGGATTTGGTTCTTCAGGAATATAATAGAAAGGAACTATTTTATTGGCTAAAGCTAAAACAAAATTTGTTTGTCAGAATTGTGGTTATGTTTCACCTAAATACTTAGGACGTTGTCCTAACTGTGGCGTTTGGAATCAAATGGTTGAGGAAGTTGAACGGTCTGAAACTGCCAAAGCAAGTGCTACACCAAGTCGTCGAGTTAGTGACTTAACATCGAAGCCAGTTAAAATTGGTGATGTTTCTTTTGAAAAGGAACCTAGAGTTAAGACACAAATGGGTGAATTGAATCGGGTACTTGGTGGAGGAATCGTTCCAGGATCATTGATTTTAATCGGAGGCGATCCCGGAATCGGTAAATCAACCTTGTTAACGCAAGTTTCTGGTCAATTGGCCAATACTGGCGGTAAGGTTTTATACGTTTCAGGTGAAGAGAGTGCTTCTCAAATCAAGATGCGAGCTGATCGTTTAGGTATTACTGGGGATGATTTATATCTTTATCCTCAAACGGATATGAGCTATATTCGTCAGACTATCGATGACATGCATCCAGATTATTTGATCATTGATTCTGTCCAGACGATGGATGAACCCGAGATAACTTCAGCGGTTGGTAGTATTTCTCAGATTAGAGAAGTCACAGCCGAATTGATGAATATTGCCAAGCAACAAAATATCACCATTTTTGTGGTGGGACATGTTACCAAAGGTGGTGCCATTGCTGGACCTAAAATATTGGAACACATGGTGGATACTGTTCTATACTTTGAGGGGGACACGAACCACAGTTACCGTATTTTGCGTTCAGTTAAGAACCGATTTGGTTCGACTAATGAAATTGGTATTTTTGAAATGCAAACTAAAGGTTTGATCGAAGTTGCCAATCCATCAGAAATCTTCTTGGAAGAACGACTTGTTGATGCCAATGGTTCTGCAGTTGTTGTTTCAATGGAAGGTACAAGACCAATTTTGGTTGAAATCCAATCATTGATTACACCAACGGTTTTTGGTAATGCTAAACGAACGGCCACTGGTTTGGATCATAATCGTGTTTCAGTTATCATGGCAGTTTTAGAAAAACGTGGTAATTTAATGCTTCAGAACCAAGATGCTTATTTGAAATCAACTGGTGGAGTTAAATTGGACGAACCAGCAATCGATTTGGCCCTAGCAATGTCAATTGTTTCCAGCTATAAAAATATGGGAATTTCGGGTACAGATTGTTTTGTTGGCGAGGTTGGTTTGACTGGTGAAGTTCGTCGGGTCAACCGAATCGACCAGCGGGTCAATGAAGCTGAAAAGTTAGGCTTTAAACGTATTTTTATTCCTAAGAATAATCTTGGTGATTGGTCGAAAAAGAATAAAATACAAATAATTGGCGTTAGCACCGTAGCGGATGCAATGCACAAGATTTTTTAATGAGGAGGTTTTTATGCGAAAAATTGTAGTGAATATAATTTTTGCATTATTAGGTATTGCTGTTGGTATTACAGTATTACCTAGTTTGTGGGAAGTATCAGGTTTAGCAGGAATTGCTTTTGTCAATAACGGCTATTTTGACGGACTTATTGGATGTATTATATTTTATTTTGTGTCGTTCTTGTTTGTTAAACCAATTTTGGATTTGAATCAACAAATCGAAAGATATCTAAATTCAAGATCACCAGGTTGGATCATTTATGGATCTGGATTTTTGATTGGTGGGTTAGTTTTAGCTAATATCATCTCAATTCCGTTCTATTTAATGCACAATATGTTTTCAAATGTGATCCCAGTAATTTTGATGATTGTCTTTGGTTGGATCGGATTTAGAATGGGAACTAGTCGTCGTAACGATTGGAGCAACTTCTCCATTTCGAAACGTAATACAAATAGTAATAACAACACTAGTAACAATAGTAAGGTGGCTGATAAGAGTGAAACAATAGCTCCTGAGGGTGAAGTAACTCGTCGTTCAGCTAAAAAGGATTACTATCCTTATAAAATCCTGGATACTTCAGTTGTGATCGATGGTCGAATCCATCAAATAGCACAGACCGGATTTTTGGAAGGTAAGTTGATGATTCCGGATTTTGTGGTTCATGAATTACAACTTATTTCCGATTCAAGTGATAATCAAAAACGTGAACGTGGTCGTCGTGGTTTGGATATTTTGAATGAAATCAAGATGGATCAAACTATCAATTATGAAACGACAACACGTGATTATGATAATATTCCAGAAGTTGATATGAAATTACTTAAATTGGCTAAAGAAATCGGTGGTGCTGTCATCACAAATGATTATAATTTAAGTAAGGTCAGTGAATTTCAGGGTGTTCAAGTACTTAACATTAATGAACTAGCCAAAGTTTTGAAACCCATGGTTTTGCCAGGAGAAACAATGACTGTTAAAGTTATAAAAGAGGGTACTGAAAGAGAACAAGGTGTTGCATATCTAGAAGACGGTACAATGGTAGTTGTTGAAGAAGGTAAATACTTTATCAATAAACAAGTTGATGTCGTTGTAACTAGTGCATTGCAAACTGACGCTGGTAAAATGATTTTTGCAAAGCCTAAACATTCAATGCATGGTATCCAGGAAAAGAGTAGTGCCAAGGAGAGTCCTAACAGCCATCCTAATAGTAGTAGCAACAATACTAATAGTAATGGTAATAAGAATTCGACTAAAAACAACTCGAGAAATAAAAGGGGAGAACAAAGAAATGGCAAAAAAGTCAGATAATAAAATTCGTGTAAGATATGCTCCAAGTCCAACAGGTCACTTACATATTGGGAATGCTAGAACCGCTATCTTTAACTACTTGTTCGCACGTAGTCATAAAGGAACTTTCATTATCCGTATCGAAGATACAGATACAAAGCGTAACGTTGAAGGTGGAACAAAGAGTCAACTAGAAAACCTTAAATGGCTTGGAATTGACTGGGATGAAGGTCCTGATGTCGGTGGTGACTATGGTCCTTATCGTCAATCAGAAAGAAAAGATATTTATCAAAAGTATATTGATGAATTACTTGAAAAGGGCTTAGCTTACAAATCATATCTGACTGAAGAACAACTAACAAAAATGCGTGAAGACCAAGAAGCACATGGTCAAATGCCTCATTACGAATACGAATTTGAAGGCATGTCTGATGATCAAAAGGCTGCTAAGATCAAAGAAGCAGAAGATGCTGGTTTACAACCTGTTGTTAGATTCCACGTACCAGTTGGTAAGAACTACGAATGGGATGATATCGTAAAAGGTAATGTTTCAATCGGTTCAGATACTATCGGTGGCGATTGGGTTATCCAAAAACGTGACGGTATGCCTACATACAATTTTGCCGTTGTTGTTGATGACCATTTGATGGAAATTTCTCATGTTCTTCGTGGTGATGATCACGTTGCTAATACACCAAAACAATTGATGATTTATGAAGCCCTTGGCTGGGAAGCACCTAAGTTTGGTCACATGACACTTATCATCAATACTGAAACTGGTAAGAAGTTAAGTAAACGTGATGAATCAGTTCTCCAATTCATCGAACAATATCGTGAACTAGGTTACCTACCAGAAGCTATGTTTAACTTCATTACTTTATTAGGTTGGTCACCAGTTGGTGAGGATGAATTATTCACACGTAAGCAATTTATCAAGATCTTTGATGAAAACCGTTTGAGTAGATCACCTGCTAAATTTGATCAAAAGAAACTTGAATGGGTCAACAACCAATATGTTAAGGGTGCTGATGTCAGTGAGATTACTGACTTAGTTATCGCTAACTTAGTTGAAGCTAAACATATTTCAGCCGATCCAACTACTGATGAAATTCAATGGGTCAGACATCTAACTGAACTTTACATGCCACAAATGTCATACACACAAGAAATTGTTGAATTATCAGATGTCTTCTTTAATCAACCAGAACATCTAACAGATGATGAACAACAAGAACTTGCTAATGATGACGCTAAGAAGGCCATTGAAGATTTGAAAGGAAAACTAGAAAACTTGAGCCGTTTCACAGCTACTCAAATTATGAATGCCATTCAATCAGTTAGAGCCGATACTGGTGTTAAAGGTAGACAACTATACATGCCAGCAAGAATTGCTACTACAAGAACAATGCATGGTCCAGCAATTGCTGAAACTATCGAATTGTTTGGTAAGAAACAAGCACTTGCTAACATTGATAAAACATTAGCTGAAATGAAATAAAGAGAGTGGAGCAAGGGTGGTCAGCTTCCGAGGATTAGCACTACAAACTCAGTTGAATGCGAAGCAGGCGACAGAGTTTGTTGAGTTAACCGGAAGAAGTTACCCTTGTGTAACTCGTTTCAAAAAGAGAGTGGAGCAAGATATTCCACGCTTTCGTTTAAATAAAATAAAAAAATAAAAGAGAGGTTGAAGGAAAACTTAGTTTTGCCTCAACTTCTCTTTTTTATATAGGTGAAGATTATGTTGAAAATTTTCAATACCATGACCCGCGAAAAAGAAGAATTTAAACCATTAACACCTAATGAAGTAAAAATGTATGTCTGTGGTCCAACAGTCTATAACTACATTCATATTGGGAATGCTCGTTCGATCGTAGCTTTTGATACTGTTCGTCGTTATTTGGAGTTTTTAGGTTATAAAGTTAACTTTGTCTCAAACTTTACTGATGTTGATGACAAGATGATCAAAGAAGCTAACAAGGAAGGTATCACAGTTCCCGAAGTAGCTGATCGTTTTATCAAAGCTTTTTATGAAGATATTGCGGCAATCAATGTCAAGAAGGCCACGAAAAATCCCCGAGCAACTGAGAATATCCCAGAAATCATCGCTTTTGTGCAAGATCTGATTGATAAAGATTATGCTTATGAATCACAAGGTGATGTTTTCTACCGTGCCAGGAAATTCCAACATTATGGTGAATTGTCTGGTCAAGATATTGATCAATTGGTTGAAGGTGCCAGTGAACATATTGGTGATGCTGAATTTGACAAAAAACAAGATCCAATCGATTTTGTTCTCTGGAAGAAGGCTAAACCAAATGAAATCAGTTGGGACTCTCCATGGGGTGCAGGTCGTCCGGGTTGGCATATTGAATGTTCTGTAATGTCGACGAAGTACTTAGGCGATACTTTTGATATTCATGGTGGTGGCCAAGATTTGGAATTTCCTCATCATGAGAATGAAATCGCTCAAAGTGAAGCTAAGACAGGCAAGAAGTTTGTTAACTATTGGATGCACAATGGTTTTGTAACGGTTGAAGATAATGAAAAAATGAGTAAGTCACTTGGTAACTTTGTCACAGTTCATGATTTAGTTAAGACAACTGATCCTCAAGTTTTGAGATTCTTCTTATCATCAACGCACTATCGTCGTCCCCTTGAATATTCTCAATCTAATTTGCAAAAAGCCGCTGATAATTTGTATAAAATTAAAACAGCTTATAATAATTTGAAGTTTAGATTAAAAGATGCAACTGATGATAAAATTGATATTCAAACTCAAGTTGCAAAAGTTGAAGAAGACTTTAAGACAGCCATGAATGATGACTTTAATGTCCAAAATGGTTTGACAGAGATTTTCAATTTGGTCAGTTTAGCAAATAGCTACAGCGCTCAAGCTACGGTTGCTAAAAATGATGTAAATGTTATTCTAAAAGCTATGGTCGATTTGACAAGTATTTTAGGAATCGAATTGGATAATCAAAAAGATTTATCAGATGAGATTCAAAAGATGGTTGATAAGCGTGATGAAGCTCGAGCAAACAAAGACTTTGCTACCAGCGATAAATTACGTGATCATTTAAAAGAAATGGGTGTGATCTTAGAAGACACACCACAAGGAACACGGTGGCATATTAATGACTGATGTTAAGCAATTCAATGGAGTAACTTTGGCATATTTAGGGGATGCAGTTTATGAAATTTATATTCGTGAACATCTCCTCGGTAAAAATATCACTAAAGTAAATGAACTACAGCGCCAGGCGAAACACTACGTTTCAGCTAAGGCTCAGGCCTCTTTGATAACTTTGATGCTCGATAAGGATGTTTTGTCCGATGAAGAGATCAGGATTTATAAGAATGGTCGTAATGCAAAAAAATATACTAAAGCTAAGAATACGAGTGTCGTCACTTATCATATGTCAACTGGGTTTGAAGCACTTTTTGGTTATTTAGATATTACGGAAAATAAAGACCGGGTAAAAGAATTAGCACAATGGTGCATAAATGAAGTGGAGATAGGTGAAGCAGATGACAGACAATTCGAATAGAAATGATAATAATGAAGAAGAACCAAGAGAACTAGTTTACGGACTACATTCAGTTGTGGAATTATTAAAATCCCCAACTGCTGGTCAACGAGTTAATAAAGTTTTGGTTCAAAAAGGACTTTCTAGTGAACATATCGGTGAAGTTATCTCATTAGCTAAAAGAGATCGTTTGATTGTTCAAGAAGTACCTAAGAGCAAATTGGATGATATTAGTAACAATGGTAATCATCAAGGAATGGCCGCTTATATTGCTCCTTACGAATACGCAGAATTAGACGATATTTTTAAGTCAGCTGAGAAGAAAGGGACTGATCCTTTCATTTTGATCTTAGATAAAATCGAAGATCCTCATAACTTAGGTTCAATCATGCGGACAGCCGATGCCGTTGGTGTTGATGGAATCATCGTGCCTAAGCATCGTTCAACCGGTTTAACTTCCGTTGTTGCCAAGACTTCAACTGGTGCGATTGAACATGTGCCCGTTGTTCGTGTAACTAACTTAGTTAATACAATCAACGACTTGAAGAAACGTAATGTTTGGGTCTTTGGAACTGCTATGGAAGGTGACAACTACCGGACTTGGAATGCTAAAGGTGCAATTGCTCTTATCATTGGTAACGAAGGTAAAGGTATTTCACCACTTGTTTTGAAGCAAGCTGATCAAACCTTGAATATTCCAATGATTGGACATGTCCAAAGTTTAAACGCTTCTGTTGCAACTGGTGTTTTGTTATATCAAGCTTTTGCTTCACGTAATGCCTAAATAAGTGAATGTATATAATCTAAATGATTATATTTCATTCGCTTTTTTTGTAAACAAATGTTCCCTTATAATTGGTCTGGACAGATGTTATCTTATAGATATAAAATTATTGTCCGTAAAAGATCTAGATGACTATTGATATGGAGAAACTATGGATCAACTGTGTTAAAGAAAATAAAGATTCAATAGCTTTAGTTAATTTAGTTAGAAGATATCAGCCGATGATCAATAATATGCGTTCGCAATATTATATTAATGGTTATGACATTAATGATTGGTATCAAGATGCTCTCTTAGTCTGCTATCAAACTTGTAATGTGTTTGATGGAAATAGTGGATCCAAATTCGGAAGTTTTTTTAAACTTAAATTTAAAAATTATATTATAGATAATATCAGGCATGAAAATGCTCAAAAAAGAAAAGCTAATATTGGTGCACAATCGTTAGATTTAATGCCCATTGAAGAACAGCGAGATATTGGAGCAGTTGAGAATTGTGGCCGATTGGTGATTCAATATCAAATTCAAGAAATAGTGTCCGACTTTAGCGATATTGAACTAGTCTCATTTCAATTTTTATTGGGGAAGATATCTAAAAAAGATGCCTGTAAAAAAGCCAAATGTGACTTGCAAAGAATTGAATTAGCAATTAATCGAGCAAAAACAAAACTTAAAAGTAGAAGGGCGCTTTTTGATTTGTCATGATAATGCAATGGACAAATAAAACTCTAACGTATACAATTGATAAGATTAAGATAGATATAAATTGGATTTTGGAGAATATAATGGGATTAAGAAAAGTAGCATTAGCTTGTGAAGTGTGTGGTTCAAGAAACTATACCATCACAGAAAACCCTAACCGAACAGAACGTCTAGAAGTTAAGAAGTTCTGTAAACATTGTGGTAAACATACATTACATAAAGAAACAAGATAAGCTGGAGGAACAAATGAAACTATTTAAATTTTTTGGTAGTGTCAATAAAGAAATGAAATTAGTTGTTTGGCCTACATTTAAAGAAAACAGACGTGATACATGGATCGTTATCGCTACATCATTGATGTACGCAATCTTCTTCTCACTTGTTGACTGGGGATTGGTTACTTTATTACAGACATTTGTAATGAGTAAATAGATTGTAAGAGCAAAGAAAATTTGCTATTATGAAATTAACGAGAAAAACTTCGACCTTGGTTCGGAGTTTTTTTATTTTGAATTTTGGAGGAAATTATGGCTGAAGCTGGCGCAAAACAATGGTATGTTCTACATACCTATTCAGGATATGAAAACAAAGTTAAGGAAAATCTAGAATCACGTGCCCAATCAATGGGTATGGAGGATTATATTTTCCGTGCAGTTGTTCCTGAAGAAGAAGAAACAGAAGTAAAAAACGGTAAACAAAAAACCGAGATGAAAAAAACTTTCCCTGGTTATGTATTGGTAGAAATGGTTATGTCTGATGAATCATGGTTCATCGTTCGTAATACACCTGGTGTTACCGGATTTGTCGGCAGTCATGGTTCTGGTAGTAAGCCAGCACCTCTATTACCTGAAGAAATTGATCACATTCTTAATGATCTTGGTATTAACTTGAAACAAAAGGGTACAGATTACGAGATTGGTGAAACTGTTAAGATCACTGATGGTGCCTTTGCAGATACAACTGGTAAGATCACTGAAATCGATGAAGAACACAGAAAACTTAAGGTTGATGTTGATATGTTCGGTCGTATGACTTCAGCTGAAGTTGATTTTGAAGCAGTTGAAAAACAATAATAATACTTATTGATAATATTAGTAGGCCGTGCTACTATATAACGGTATGTTTTCGAGACATACATGTGGGAGAGAAAATTTAAATTCTCATCATGACCACATCACGGAACAAGGAGGTATGCACCGTGGCTAAACAAGTTGCTAACGTAGTAAAATTACAAATCCCTGCTGGACAGGCTACTCCAGCTCCCCCAGTTGGTCCTGCTTTAGGACAAGCTGGTATTAACATTGTTGCCTTTACAAAGGACTTCAATGCACGTACTCAAGATCAAAAGGGTATGATTATCCCGGTTGTTATCTCAGTATATGAAGATCGTTCATTCGATTTCGTTACTAAGACACCACCAGCTGCTGTTCTATTGAAGAAAGCTGCTGGCGTTGAAAAGGGCTCTGGCGAACCTAACACTAATAAGGTTGCCACTGTTACTGAAGACCAAGTTCGCGAAATTGCTGAAACCAAGATGAAAGACCTAAACGCTGCTAGTGTTGAAGCTGCAATGCGTATGGTTGCTGGTACTGCAAGAAGTATGGGCTTTGAAGTAAAGTAAAAGACTAGATTGAGCAGTTACAGGGATGTGAAAGCATTCTTAACAAGTGGGAGGGGAAAAATTAATTCCCCGAAAGACCACAAAGCAAGGAGGAACTTAGCATGGCTAAGCATGGAAAAAAATATACAGAAGCACTAAAACAAGTAGATAAAGACAAACGTTACACTGCAGAAGAAGCTGTTGAACTATTGAAGAAGGTTGACTTCGCTAAATTTGACGCAACTGTTGAAGTTGCTGTTAACTTGGACGTCGATCCTAAGCAAGCTGATCAACAAATTCGTGGTGCTATCGTACTACCTAATGGTACTGGTAAAACACAAAAGGTTATTGTGTTTGCTGAAGGACAACAAGCTAAAGATGCAGAAGCAGCTGGCGCTGATGTTGTTGGTTCAGACGACCTTGTTGAAAAAATTCAAGATGGCTGGTTAGACTTTGATGTTGCTGTTGCAACACCAGTTATGATGGCTAAAGTAGGTCGTTTAGGTCGTGTTCTTGGACCTAAAGGTTTGATGCCTAACCCTAAGACAGGTACTGTTACAATGGATGTTACTAAGGCTGTTAATGATATTAAAGCCGGACAAGTTACATACCGTGTTGACTCAAATGGTCTTATCCACGCACCAATCGGTAAGATTTCATTTGATACAAACAAGATCACAGAAAACTTTGATACATTCTTCGGTGCTATCTTGAAAGCACGCCCTGCATCACTTAAGGGTAACTATGTAACAAGTGTTAACATGACATCTACATTTGGACCTGGTCTAAGAATTAACGCTTAATGTGTTGACTATTAACCAAAATAATGATAGATTAATATAGTTGATTTCTACCGTAGACTCAGGTGATGAAAGTCTTAATATCCTGCCGAGGCCAGAAGATTATTTCACTTAATCTCTGTGTCCTTAGGACACAGAGATTTTATTTTTCCGCCGTATTTGTAGATAATTAACTAAAAAATTGTGGAGGTGAAATTACTAATGAAGCAAGATGTATTAGCTGAAAAACAAGCACAAGTTGACGCTATTGCTAAACAACTTGTAGGTGCTAAGTCAGTAATCGTTGTTGATTACCTTGGTCTTACTGTTGAACAAGCAACTGAAATGCGTGCCGAATTACGTGAACAAGGCGCTACAATGCAAGTTATCAAGAACACAATCTTGAGACGTGCTGCTGAAAAAGCTGGTGTTGAAGGACTCGAAGAATTCTTCGTAGGACCTACAGCTGTTGCTTACTCAGAAACAGATCCAGTTGGACCTGCTAAAGTAGCTGCTAAGTTTGCCAAAGATGTTGAAGCCGTTGAAATCAAGGGTGGAATCATCGAAGGTAAAGCAGCAACTCTTGAAGAAATTCAAGAACTTGCAACACTACCAGACAGAGATGGCTTGCTATCTATGTTGGCATCTGTATTACAAGCTCCAGTTCGCGACTTTGCTATGGTTGTTAAGGCCGTTGCAGAATCTAAAGACGACGAACCTGCCGCTTAATTAAATTAAAATTAAACACTCATTTGGAGGAAACTATCATGGCTTTAGATACACAAAAGATTATTGATGATTTAAAAGATGCTTCAATCCTAGAACTTAACGACCTTGTTAAGGCTATCGAAGAAGAATTTGACGTTAAGGCTGCTGCTCCAGTTGCTGCCGGTGCCGCTGCTGGTGCTGATGCTGCTGCTGAAAAGGATGCATTTGATGTTGAACTTACAGAAGCTGGACAAGAAAAGGTTAAGGTTATCAAGGAAGTTCGTGGTATCACTGGACTTGGCTTGAAAGACTCAAAAGACCTAGTTGATGGCGCTCCTAAGGTTATCAAGGAAGGCGTTGCTAAAGCTGACGCTGACGAAATGAAGACTAAGTTAGAAGCTGTTGGTGCAACAGTTACATTGAAGTAATTTCTTACTTTTATGTTAAAATTAATCCTCGTAAGAGGATTTTTTTTTGCCCTCAAATAGAGAAAGGGGAAATTTATGGCTAATCAATATTTTGAAAATACTCCCGATTTAGAACATGAATTAAAAAAGTTTGATTTCACTTTGAGAAATCACAATTTGAATTTTATTTCTGATAGTGGGGTATTCTCCAGACAGACAATTGATTTTGGATCAAGAGTTTTGATTGAAGCAATCGATTTTGCTAATATTCCAGCTGGAAACATCTTGGATGTTGGTTGTGGCTATGGACCAATTGGTTTGGCTTTGGCTAAAGAACAAACTGATCGTCAAGTTACAATGGTCGATGTTAATTTACGGGCATTGGATTTAGCAAAACAAAATGCAGAGGATAACAACGTGACTAACGTCGATATTTTTGAATCAGACGTTTATAAGAGCGTTGAAGACAAGTATGCCTTGATTGTTTCAAATCCACCAGTTCGTGCAGGTAAGGACGTTGTTACTGCAATTTTGGCGGAATCAAAGGATCATTTGACAGAAAATGGTGAGCTTTGGATCGTATTGCAAAAGAAACAAGGTGCCCCATCAGCTAAAAAGCTAATGGATAAAACTTTTGGCAATGTTGAAATTGTGACTCGTGATAAGGGATATTATATTTTAAAAAGTAAATTAATTTAAATTTGTTACCAATATGTTATATTCATATTGGAGGCGTTTTCTATGAAGAAAAAATTATTTATCAGTATAATCTTATCCGTTATTTCAGCAGGACTATTTTTAGCGGTATATTCAGTAATCAAATTGATGAAGAAGAGTGCGGTTAAAAAGGATCGTGAAAAACTAGAATCTTATGTTGAAAAATATCTTCACGGTAATGACAAATTAATGGAGTTTGTCGGTACTTTGTCCGATGCCCAAGTTAAAGAATTGATTGATGTCCTCGGGTCATTACAAAAAGAACAGAATGAACTAAAATTAAAGGCACCGATTTTTCCAAAATACTTAGAGAAGAAAGTAACCAATTTAATTAGTTAAAATGATATTTACAGAAGATAAAATAAATGAATATATGGAACTGGCCTTGGATGAAGCTAAAAAAGCTGAAACAAGAAGAGAAGTTCCTATTGGTTGCATCATCGTTGATAATATCACTGGTGAAGTAATTGCCGAAGGTTCAAACGAACGTGAAGAAACTCAGAATGCCATCAAGCACGCTGAAATTATTGCAATTGAGGCAGCTTGTGCCAAGGTTGGTAGTTGGCGTCTGGAACACACCAGTTTATTTGTGACTTTAGAACCATGTCCAATGTGTGCTGGAGCTATTATTAACAGTCGAATTGAAGAAGTTATTTTTGGTGCTAGTGATCCTAAAGCTGGCTCAGTTGG
The DNA here is from genome assembly GCF_001438805.1 of Companilactobacillus kimchiensis. Taxonomy (GTDB): domain Bacteria; phylum Bacillota; class Bacilli; order Lactobacillales; family Lactobacillaceae; genus Companilactobacillus; species Companilactobacillus kimchiensis. The sequence goes on along the minus strand of NZ_JQCF01000011.1, from coordinate 35,929 downwards.
TTCGATCAATAATTTGTTGGCTGAAACCCGCTATAATCACCAACCTACCGTCTTGAGCAATGTGAAAGCAGATGAGTCAGCGGCACTACTTCGAAATTTCTTTCGAGAAATTCGGCGTAAAAAGTAGCAAAATCTGTCGATTTATAGTAATATAGTTATTGCCGCAAGGCCTTAGGGCAATGGTGCTCTTGTGAATCGTGTCAGATTCGGAAGAAAGCAGCACTAAGTGAGGTGCATCATGTGCCTTTTGTTATGTATATTAGCCTCCTAATCTGTTAAGATTAGGAGTTTTTTTGTGGTAAAATTTACATATTAGATTTTTTTTGAAGGAGAGAAAATGGCATATCAAGCACTTTATCGAGTTTGGCGTCCCCAAACTTTTTCTGATGTAATCGGCCAAGAAGTTATCACGCAGACCTTGCGAAATGCAGTTGCTAGTAATATGACTAGTCACGCGTATTTGTTCAGCGGACCACGTGGTACTGGGAAAACATCTTGTGCCAAAATTTTAGCCAAAGCGGTTAACTGCCTGAATCCACATGATGGTGAACCTTGTAATGAATGTGAAATCTGTGTGGCAGCGAATGAAAATCGTTTGAATGATGTGATTGAAATTGATGCAGCTTCCAACAATGGTGTTGAAGAAATCCGTGATATTCGTGATAAAGTAAAATATGCGCCCACCGAAGCTAAGTTCAAAGTATATATCATTGATGAAGTTCATATGCTTTCTCAAGGTGCTTTTAATGCTCTATTGAAGACGCTGGAGGAACCACCTGCAAATGTTATGTTTATTTTGGCCACGACTGAACCCCAGAAGATTCCAGCTACAATTATTTCGAGAACCCAGAGCTTTAATTTTAGAAGAATTTCTCGTCAAGATATTTTAAAAAGAATGCAATTTATCTTGGATGATAAAAAAATTAAATATGATAATGAAGCCTTAGAAATCATTGCTGCCTCGGCTGAAGGTGGAATGCGTGATGCTTTGAGTATCTTGGATCAAGCATTGTCATATGGTGATGATGAATTAAATCTCAAGAATGCCCAAGAAGTTACAGGTGCCTTGAGCAATGAACAAATTGTTTCATATATGACGGCGATTTCCGACAACAAACCCGCTGAGGCTTTGACGAGTTTATATCAAATTTTAGCAAGTGGTCGTTCGGCATTACGTTTTACAGAAATGATCATTCGAGTTTGCCGTAATTTAATTTTATATAATTCTAATTCGGATTTATCAAAACAAATGGATAACTCTGTTATGACCAAAGAATTGCTTGATATTGCTGATAACTTTGATAATGCACGCTTGTTTTACATTGTTGATCAGGTCAGTGCAACTCAAAAGAACCTCAAGAATTCGAACCAAACTGATATTTATATGGAAATATTAACCGTTAAAATTAGTGAGCCAAAAGTCGCACAACAAACAATTGTGGCCCCAACTGAATCAGACAATGATAAGGGTGTTGATAATGTAGAGTTTGATAAACTTCGTGATGAGATTTCACATCTACAAAATGAAGTAAAAGATTTATCCACCGGAGTCAGAATTGCCACTCCAACGGCTAAACCTAAGAGCCATCGTCGGGCTGCTAACACTAATGCTCGTTTGAATAAAACAGCAATCTATAAGGTGCTTAGTAATGCTACCAAAGATGACTTGGCAGCTGCCCGGGATATTTGGCCCGATTTAATGAGTATGCTTTCAATCACACAACGTGCTATGATGAAGGTCGCTGAACCTGTAGCTGCTTCGATAGATGGAATAGTTGTCGCATTTGATTATGCGATGTGGTTTGAACAAGTTCAAGATGATACTGATTTCTTAAAAGAACTCAGTGATAATACTAGTAGATTAATGAAGAAAGATTGTCAGATTGTTTTAGTACCGAAAGCTGATTGGCCTAAGATACGAAAAGAATATATTAATAATAATATTGATTTAAGCAACAAAGACAATGTAGAATCTAAGAAAGAAACTAAAAAAACTAATCCCACCGTTGATGAAGCGTTAAAATTATTTGGTGACGATATAGTTGATGTAAAAGACGACTAGGAGGAATTATTTATGAGTAAAGGTATGCCAAATATGGGCGGAATGGGCGGTAACATGGCTAACATGATGCGCCAAGCTCAAAAGATGCAAAAAGAAGTACAATCAGCAACAGAAGAATTAAACAAGACAGAATATACTGGTAGTTCAGTTGATGACTTTGTAACAGTTAAGGTTACTGGTGAAAAGAAGATTGCTGATCTTACAATTAGCGAAAAGATCATTGATCCAGATGATCCTGATACATTACAAGATATGTTGATCGATGCATTGAACAATGCTTTCGAAGCTGTTGATAAAGACAAACAAACTAGACTAGGTAAATACACAAACGGGTTGATGTAATGAAATATCCAGAACCAATTTCCAAATTAATTGATAGTTATATGATGTTACCAGGTATCGGTCGCAAGACTGCTACCAGAATGGCCTTTTACACACTGGGAATGGATAAAGACCAAGTGCAAGAATTTGCCGACAATTTAATTTCTGCAAAGACTGATCTTAAGTCATGTAAAATTTGTGGGAACATTACAACGGAGGACATCTGTCCAATTTGTAGTGATAAAAATCGTGATCAGTCAATCATTCTAGTAGTTGAACAAGCCAAAGATATTATGTCACTTGATGATATGAACGGTTATAATGGCTTGTATCATGTATTAGGCGGAGTTCTATCACCAGTTGATGGAGTCGGACCAGAAGATTTAAATATTAAGTTGTTGTTGAATCGTTTGAAAGAGAATCAAAACGTTAAAGAATTGATCCTAGCCACAAACGCTACTCCAGAAGGGGAAGCAACTGCTCAATATTTAGCCAAATTAGTTAAGCCAGCAGGAATAAAAGTAACTAGATTAGCACATGGTTTAGCCGTCGGATCTGATATTGAATATGCAGATGAAATGACACTAAAGAGTGCCGTTCTAGGACGCAGGGAGATTTAACATGTTTGGTAGAAAAAAAGCAAACGTTCAGCAAATGGAAGATGATCGGTTATTGGATAATATTCACCAACTTCAACAAAGAATTGGTAATACCCAAAGAATGATCAATAATTCCGTGGACGTTGACGATACAACTAGAACTAACCTGAAATTAAATCAGTTGAAATATCAATTTTTATATTTAGAAGCCAGAAGAAGAAAAGCCACTGCTAAAGCAACAACAAATATTATCTTTGGTGACGAAGATACCTTTTTGAAACAACCAAGCAGAGCTGAGAAACACTGGTAGAGAGCAAGAGAGCGGAGAACAGCGCTTAGCTCCTGAGCATTTGTAGGGCTTCACGAATTGCCCGCTGAACTTTTAAATAACAAAATAGTAAAATCTCTGTATTCATTGGTAAAACAACGATGAATACAGAGATTTTTTTATTAAGTCAAACAAGCAAGGCGGAATATATATAATAACCAAAATAGTGACTTATCCACAGTTAACATCATTTTTAAGAGCATAAGTTTCATTTCTTTCCAATTTCAAGTAAAATAGTAGTAATCATCTAGGAGAGATTATTATATGTCAGGAATATTTATATCATTTGAAGGACCAGATGGAGCAGGGAAAACAACTGCTCTCAACAAATTAATGCCACTGTTACAAAAAAGAACGGACAAGGAAATTGTTCTTTCTCGAGAACCAGGTGGTAGTCCCATTTCTGAAAAAATCAGAAAAATCATTTTGGATATTGATGATGAAGAAATGGATCCAAGAACAGAAGCTTTGTTATATGCAGCCTCCAGACGCCAACATTTGATTGATGTGATTTTGCCAACTTTGCAAGCTGATAAAATTATGTTGAGTGATCGTTTCGTTGACAGTTCAATTGCCTATCAAGGTGGTGGACGTGAAATTGGAACTAAATCTGTGGCCGAGATAAATGACTTTGCTATTGATGGTCATTTACCTGATTTGACGATTTACTTTGATGTTTCACCAGAAGTGGGACTAGCAAGAATTCGCCAAGATCATGAAGGTGCTATGGATCGACTGGAAAAGGAAGCTATTAGTTTTCATAATCGTGTTTACGATTCATATTCTGAATTGGTTAAAAATAATCCTCAACGAATCAAAACTATCAATGCTGAACAAGCACCGGATCAAGTTGTTAGCGATGCTTTAGCAGTTATCATTAGTCGATTTCCTAATATATTTAATAAAGGAGAATAATTATGAAACTCATTGTAGCCATAGTTCAAGATAAAGATAGTCAACAATTGCAAACACACCTTGTTAAAGATGGATTCAGAGCTACTAAATTACCATCAACTGGTGGTTTTTTAAAGGCTGGTAACTGTACCTTTTTAATTGGGGTTGAAGAAGAAAAAATTGATGATGCCCTAACATTGATCAAAAAGACTTGTCACACGAGATCACAATACGTTACACCAACATTTTTGATGCCAGAAGCTGCTTCAAGTATGACTGATCCAGTTGAAGTTCAAGTTGGCGGAGCAACTTGTTTCATTCTACCTGTGGATAAATTTGTGAGATTTTAGGAATGGAAAGTTTACTAGAAGAGCAACCGCAAGTCGTTCATGAGTTTCAAAAAATTATTACCTCAAATATGTTGTCACATGCATATCTAATCGACAGTGCCTCATCAAAAATTAGACAGCAGATGGCTATTTGGCTTGCTCAAAGTCAATTTTGTGACAATTTAAAAGATGGTGCCCCCGATCAGACTTGTCAGAAATGTCAGACAATTTTCTTGGGAGATAATCCGGATGTTTTGGAAGTTAAAACTGAAAAACAGAGTATTGGTGTTGATGATATTAAGTTCTTTAAAAAAGAAGCTAATATGGCCGCCACTCAAGGAAAAAGAAGAATTTTGATTATTGATGCAGCTGAGAAGATGACTAATGCAGCCAGTAATAATCTTTTAAAAACAATCGAAGAGCCAGAGGGTAATCTGATGATTATTTTGCTGGCAGATTCAGCGAAACAACTTTTACCGACAATTCAATCGCGTGTTCAGATATTTCACCTTTCTAATAGAAGCAATGCAGATGAAATTAATAGCCTGGTTGAATTAGGTTTTAAGAAGGAACAAGCTGAGCGTGCTTTGAGAGTAACTGATATTAAATATTTAGAGGCTATTTCAGGTGATAAATACCAGATGTTGATAACCGCTATTACTAATTGGTTGAAAGAAGTTAATAAACAAAAAATAAATTGTTTTATCGACGTACAGACCGATATCATGCCATTGATTGAGAATAAAGATCAACAGCATTTGTTATTCGACATGTTGAATCAAATTTTTAGTGATATATTATCAATTAGGTACAATTTATCAAAATCAACATTAACATCTGTGGATATCTTAGAAAATAAGAGTATCAAAAAGGTTGTCGGAATGTCAGATGACTTATTCACAGCTGAACAAATGTGGAAAAGTAATGTATCTTTCCAAGCTATTTTAGAAGATTTGTCATTAAAATTTGTGGATTAGTAGGTGAAATCATGGCAGAGAAAGATTTATATGATGAATTTGAGACAATCACAAATCAGTTAAATGATATAAGTAAGAAGGTTTCTTTGCTTCAAGAGGAATTATCAAAAACTTTGGAAGAAAAAGAAGAGTTGAAGATGGAAAACCATAATCTTCGTAAGCATTTGGAAAAAGAAGGCTACGAAGATAAGGATTTTAAGGGGAATACATTATCTGACTCACGTTTAAATCTTGAGAATTTATATCTTAAAGGATTTCATGTTTGCCAACAATTCTATGGTACACACCGCAAGAATCAAGAAGAATGTATCTTCTGTATGAATGTTTTATATGGAAGCAACGGCAAGGGTAAGAATAATCAAGTTAATTAGATAAGGGGAGCTATTTGAATGAAGGAACAAAGGAGTTTTGTTGACAATTCGAAGGGCTGCCTTTTTTTAGTACCAACACCAATTGGTAATTTAGAAGACATGACTTTTCGAGCTGTTAACACTTTAAAGGAAGCAGATTTAGTTGCGGCTGAGGATACTCGTAATACTAAAAACTTATTAAATCATTTTGAAATACCAACTAATTTAATAAGCTTTCATGAACATAATACTGAACAACGTATTCCAGAATTAATAGAAAAAATGAATGCAGGTCTAAAAATTGCGCAAGTCAGTGATGCGGGTGCGCCTTCGATCAGTGATCCTGGTAAAGAGTTGGTTAAAGCAGCTATTAAAGCGGATATTCCAGTTGTACCGCTTCCTGGGGCTACGGCTTCAGTGACGGCTTTGATTGCTTCAGGAATTGCTCCACAGCCATTTTATTTCTTCGGTTTTTTACCACGTAAGGGTAAAGAAAGAACTGAGGCTTTGCATAATTTGTCTCAAAGAGCTGAGACAACGATCGTGTACGAATCCCCATATCGGGTCAAAAAGACGATCCAAGATTTGATCGACAACTTTGGTGAAGATCGTCAAATCACCTTGGCCAGAGAATTAACTAAGATCCATGAAGCTTTTTTACGTGGTAGTTTGGAACAAGTCGCTCAATTCTATGAAGAAAATGATCCCAAAGGTGAGTATGTCTTGATCATTGCAGGGAAGCCAGAAGAAGAGGTTACCCAAGTTGAATCAGATGCTGATTTAGTAACAGCGGTGGATAACTTGATCAAAGCTGGTCAAAAACCTAACAAAGCAATCAAAGAGATCGCCACTCAAAATGGATTAAAGAAACAGGATGTTTACAACCTTTATCACGGAATTGGAGAAGAAGAATAGTGTCAGAAAAAAGAACTTTTTCTATTGAAATGGAAGTACCATATTATTTTGTGAATTTTACAGGCGATATTCGTTTGTCCGCGCTTGTTGATATGATGTTATTAACTTCTGAGAAACAACTACATGAAGCTGCTGCCGATAGTAGTGAAATGGTTAAGAATAATGGTTTAGGCTGGGTCGTAGTTCAATATCACATGGATATCAAACAAATGCCTAAGCTTGGTCAAAAGCTGACAATCACTACTCAAGCAACCAGCTATAACAAGTATTTCTTCTACCGTGATTTCTGGGTCGACGATGAAGATGGTAACCGAATGGTGGATGCTACCAGTGCCTTTGTCTTAATCGATATTAAGGAACGTAAGATCGTTGGGGCGGCTGATCGATTGGATGATAAATTTGGGGCCGAGGAAACTAGCAAATTGGTTCGTTTCCCACGAGTTAAGGTACCCGCTGATTTTGATTTCCAACAAGCTCAACATATCGGTTACTACAATATTGATGTTAATAAACATGTTAATAATTCATATTATTTTGATTGGATGGTTGATACCTTAGATATGGACTTTATTGCCAATCATCAAATTTCCAGTATGGATATCAAATATGACAAAGAATTAAATACTGATAGTCAACCATTAGCGTTTGCTAAACTTGATAATACGAATAATAAATCTATTCATTGGATAAAGAACGGTGACGTCATGAACGTTATTGCTCAATTCAGCTGGAAAGATAAATAATTTACAAACAAACTACTTGCTCAGTGAAAAAATAGTGATATTATAGACGAGTACTTAAATTTTGGGGTAGGATACAAGGCGTTAAGTGCTGACGGAACGGAATGTGGACGTCGGACAAAGAGCTTTTCTCGCGGTCTTGTATTCGCATTCGCCACTTTATATACGTCTCTTTTGCCTATATTCGGTGGCAGCTCCTTTGGGAGATGTCGATTATGAACAGTAGTAGAAGTAAAGTAATTAGCGTACAAGAAGTTACTTGGATGGCATTGCTGATTGCAATGCAAATGGTTTTATCAAAATTATCATTTGGTAGTAATACCTTACAAGTAGGATTCAGCTTCATCGCTATAGGATTATTGGGTTATTATTTTGGACCATTTAAGGCTGCAATTGCAAATGTCATTGCTGATGTGATCAGCAATGTCGTTATGCCATCAGCTGGTGGATTCTTCATTGGATTTACCTTCTCTGCTTTAATAGCTGGAGTAATCTATGGTTTCATGTTATATAATCACAAAGTTACGATCTGGAGAAGTTTCCTAACGGTTCTTTTGATCACAGTTGTTGTTAACACCGGGTTGAACACCTTGTGGATTCATATGATGACCAACGTTCCTTATCCAGCTTTGTTGATTCCAAGACTTGCAAAAGAGGCATTTAGTTTAGTTTATCAAACAGGTCTTTTATATATCGTCCTACATTGGATCGATAATTCGAAGTTTAGTAAAATCGGCCGATAGGTCGGTTTTTTTTTGTACAAAATTCTGTGTTAAAATAGGTTTTATTAAGAATGAGGGATAACTATGAAAATATTAGCGTTTGATACATCTAATAAACCGCTATCTGTTGCTGTTGTAGTTGACGGCAAGGTTTTAGCACATACCGAGTCGACTGAAAAGAAAACTCACAGTATTTCAATTTTGCCAGATATTAAAGAAGCTTTAAAAAAATCTGACTTAACAATTGCTGACATTGATTTAATTGCTGTTGCTAAGGGCCCCGGCTCATACACTGGGGTTAGAATTGCCGTTACTGTTGCCAAGACTTTGGCTGATACCCTTTCTAAGAATTTGGTGGGAGTTTCTAGTTTGCAACTTTTGGCTGCTGATGGGGATCAAGAGCATATTTTAATTCCATTAATGGATGCTAGAAATGACAATGCTTTTGCCGGAGTATACAAGGCAGTTGGCAATAAATTGGAAAATGTTATTGAAGATCAACATACTTCAATGGAAAAATTATTTGAATTATTAAAAAATTATGATGAGAATAGTTTGGAGTTTATCAACGCTACACCAAGACTACAAGAATTAATTCAAAATCAATTTCCAAATGCGAAAGTTATTACAACTGAAAATTCATTGCCTGATGCTGCTAAATTGGCCAAATTAGCTGAAACTATCAAACCAGTTGAGGATGTCGATGATTTTATACCAACATATTTACGTTTGACACAAGCTGAACATGATTGGTATGCAAAAGGACATAAGGACGACGGCAATGTTTCCTATGTTGAAGAAGTTTAAGAGTTTATTTTTAAATAAGACGACGAAATTTGATTTTGAAGAAAAATTGGTAACGATTGAGGATCAAGATTTTACTTTAAGAAAAGCTTTACCCAGTGATGCAATTGAATTTATGCAGATTCAAGAAACTATTTATCCGATTCCAGTACCTTGGCCTATTGATATTGTCAGAATGGAAATCGATAATAAAAACGCTCTTTATTTGTCATTGGTCGATGATGAAAAGGTGATTGCTTTTATTGGAATTTCTTTGGGAAGTCAGGCTGAATCACATATTACTAATTTGGCAGTCCATATTGATTATCAAAGTATGGGAATTGGCCATCTTTTATTGAACGAGGCTTTTAAATATTGTCGTGATAGAAAATACGCTAAGATGTCATTGGAAGTTGATGTGACAAATAAGTCGGCCTTGACGCTCTATGATGCGTTTGGGTTTAAAGTAAAAACTGTGCATAAAAAGTATTATTTTAGAAATCATCACGATGCGTTAGAAATGATTGTTGATCTGTAAGGAGAATATTGTGGAAAAAGATACATTAATAATGTCATTCGAAAGTAGCTGTGACGAAACATCTGTTGCAATTATCAAGAATGGTAAGGAAATCTTATCTAATATTATTGCAACACAAATAAAGAGTCATCAACGTTTTGGGGGAGTCGTACCGGAAGTTGCCAGTCGACATCACGTTGAAGAAGTTACTAAATGTATCAATTTAGCTTTGGATGAGGCTAAAGTTGGTTATGAAGATCTTGACGCTGTGGCGGTAACTTACGGTCCTGGATTAGTTGGCTCGCTTTTAATTGGAATCATGGCTGCTAAAACAGTGGCTTTCGCCCACAATTTACCTTTGATCAAAGTTAATCACTTAGCAGGACATATCTATTCGGCTAATTTTGTAACTGAACTACAATATCCATTTATGGCCTTATTAGTTTCTGGTGGACATACCGAACTTGTTTTAGTAACTGCACCGGGAGAGTTCCATACTCTAGGAGATACCCGCGATGATGCCGTTGGTGAGGCCTATGACAAGATTGGACGGGTACTAGGTATCAACTATCCAGCCGGTAAGAAAGTCGATCAGATGGCTGCTATTGGGAATGATACCTTTGATTTTCCAAGAGCTATGGTTAAGGAAGATAATTTGGACTTTAGTTTCAGTGGCTTAAAGAGTGCTTTTATTAATCGAGTCCATCATGCTGATCAAATCGATGAGGAACTTAATAAGGATGATTTGGCTGCCAGTTTCCAGGGAGCAGTTTTGGATATTTTAGTTAACAAAACATTTAAGGCTTTAAAACAACATCCAGTTAAACAATTGATCGTGGCTGGTGGAGTTTCAGCTAACCAGGGCTTACGTCAACGATTAGCTGCTGAAATGAAGAAACGTAATATGGATATGGAATTAGTTTTCCCTCCATTGAGATTATGTGGTGATAATGCAGCAATGATTGGGGCCATGGCTCAGATCCAATATGATAAAAAGGATTTTGCTGACTTGGATTTGAATGCTGATCCTAGTTTGGATTTTGATATGGAATAATTAAACTTGCTATCGATAAAATTCGATGGCTTTTTTATTGCCATAATAAAAATTATTTTTTTCACTTTTAATAATCTAAAGAATTATAATGAGTTAAATAGAATTATTTAACGAAAACTGTTAAATAACCATTCGAGTTGTGGTAAAAATAGTGAGGGGTGTTTTTATGAAAACCAAAACTAAAATTTCATATGTCATTTTGAAGTACGATGATCAAACTGATAATATTTTTACAAAGACTTTAAACAATGAAAACCATGTTTATGAGGTACCCTCATTTCAATATGTTCAAAAAAGGGATGCAGATTTTGATGATGTGCGGACTTATATATTGGAAAAGGTGATTGACTTTAATACTTATATTGATGAAAATCATATCTTTATTCCCTTTGTAAATGTAACTTTTGAAAAGGGAACAGTCGTGTATGATTATGTTGCAGTTATTTTTGAATCAAACCAAAACACGTTCTCATCAATGAATTATGAAGCTTGGCATCGAGTTAAATATAATCGTCAGACGCTAACTTGGGATTTACCTTGGGGTAGTGGACTAAATGATCCAGTTGATTTTAAATTTAGGAATACAGCAATCTCTCAATATCGTGCCAATCCAAAAAATAATAATGAAGTTACTTTTTCAAATGTTATGCGTTTTGTAACTGAACAGATCAACGATTTTCCAATCTTGGGTTTAATGTCAGGCAATCAATTTACGATGAAGCAGGTATTGCATTATCAAGATTTATTGGGAATTGATGTTTTAAAGGCTGGGAATAATGCTACTTTTGAAAATCAATATTCTAATTCGATCAGAACTATTGAAGATGATCATATGACCACTTCATATCAAATAAAAAGTGAATATCTACAAAAATAGCGTTGAGAATTTAATCTCAACGCTATTTATATTGGTCCTCTAATTTACTCATCCAAAGGGCCAGAATACAGCCAAGAATGAAAAAGATAATACTCAGTAACATATCTATTGGCGTGATACCGCGATAGGAGATACTGTCTGCAAGGTGGGGATTAGGTACTAATATCAAGATAGTACTAGCTAAAACAATTCCCAGGATAAAGTGATAAACCCGCGAGTGATGATATTTGATTAAACTCTCCATAGCTTTGGAAAAAGTTAAAATCGAAATAATTCCACCAAGAGCAATTGGTAGAAAAACCATGAGATCAAAATCTTTAAATCCTTGAAGCATCGGTGAGTACAGACCTAAAATTATCAAAAGGTTGGAAGGACTGAGTCCAGGAACAAGAACTCCTAGGGCAATCAAGATGCCAGCAATCACGAAACCTAAGAAATTAGCAGGAATGGTACCGAAGATTTGATTCATGAAGAAGAGGAACAAACCGCCGCCAATCAACATACCAAAGAACCAGAATAAATCGATTTTATCTCGTTTAGTTCTAGAAGTTGATTCACGAATTAGGGTCGGTAAAGTGCCCAGAATAGTTCCCGCAAATCCCCAAAGAACGATGACTTGATAATGTTCCAAGAGAAAATCAAGTGGCTGTGATAATAATCCGATGCCGACAATCCCACCAATACCAACTGGTAAAAAATAGAGCAAGTTGGCTTTGAAATTGGTTCTGATGTGAGCCATAAAACTCAGCAGCCGTTCATAGATACCCAAGATGGCAGCTAATACTCCACCAGAAACCCCTGGCAGAATAAAGCCTAATGCGATGATGATTCCTTTAATGAATCTGCTTAAAATACTATCTTTTTTTGTTTTCATTGGACCTCTTTTACAAAAGTCATTTTATTCAAGTTATCAAATTAGTTAATCCATGGCAAGAAAAAAGTAGACCTGTAGTCTACTTAGTCTTAGTTGTTATTAAAATCCTCTAGTTCAATTGATTTTTCAGTCCATTCTTCTTCAATCTTATCTTGTTGAGTTTTATTTTCCTCAAGTTCTTTTTGAAGGTCACCTAATTTACTGTAAGAAGTTAGATTTTCATCTTTAGTCATTTCTTTTTGAATGGCATTGTTCTTAGTTTCTAATTCGGCCAATTTATTTTCAAGGTCCTCAACTTGGCGACGTAATTTACGTTCTTGTTTTTGTTGTTCCTTGGATTGTTGATATTGAATCTTCTTTTCACTGACATTAGAAGTTTTGTGTTCTTCTTCAGTAGGTGCCACTGTAGTCTTTTCAACGTAGTAATCGTAATCGCCAAGATAAATGGTACTACCGTGGTCACCAATATCAACGATTCGGTCAGCTAAGGTGTTTAGAAGATAACGGTCATGGGAAACAAACAAAACAGTTCCCTCAAAACTCTTTAAGGCATCTTCTAAAACTTCCTTACTGTCGATATCCAAATGGTTAGTTGGTTCGTCCATGACTAAGAAGTTATCATTTTCCATTGATAGTTTAGTCAAAGTCAGACGAGCTTTTTCACCACCTGATAGACCGGCAACTGGTTTTAGAACATCATCACCACTGAACAGGAAAGCACCTAATTTGTTACGGATAACTTGTTCATCGAGTCGGGGATAACGATCCCAAATTTCATGAAGAACGTCTTTTTTCGGATCAAGATTCTTCAAATTCTGATCATAATAACCAACTTCAACATTGGCACCAAATTGGGAAGTTCCTTTGATCATTGGAATCATACCTAAAATTGATTTGAGGAAAGTTGATTTACCGATACCGTTAGGTCCAATAATACCCACTCGTTCACCTTTTTTGATATCAAGATTGATTGGCTCCGACATGATATGATCGTCATAACCGATGGCAGCGTCCTTAACTAGCAAAACGTCATTGCCGCTGGCTTTATCAATATCAAAGGAGAAGTGCACTGAACCTTGGTCGCTACCAGGGCGATCCAAAATATCCATGCTTTCCAACTTCTTACGACGACTTTGAGCCATTTTGGTAGTTGAAGCTCGTACAATATTCTTTTGAATATATTCCTCAGTTTTTTTGATCTCAGCTTGTTGTTCTTCGTAATGTTTCCAGGCAACATCCTGATTTTTCTTCTTTTCTTCAAGATAGAAAGTGTAGTTACCAGAATAGTGAGTTGAAGAGTGCTGGTTGATCTCAACAATTTCTGTGACGACTTTATCAAGGAAATATTGATCATGAGAAACGATGACTAAGGCTCCTCGGTAACCCTTGAGATAGTTTTCTAACCATTCAACAGTAGTGATATCCAAATGGTTAGTTGGTTCATCCAGCAAGAGAATGTCGTGATGTTCCAAGAGCATCTTTGACATCGCTAAACGAGATCTTTCACCACCGGAGAGAGTCGAGATCTTGGCATGCCAAACGTCCTCGTCAAAACCAAATCCTTTGAGGACACTTCGAATCTCTGATTGATAACCATAACCGTTTTCTTGGCGGAAGGTATTTTGAAGTTGATCATATTGTTTCAAGATCTCATCGTAATCATCGACCGTTGGATCAGCTAATTTTTCTTCAAGAGCATGCATCTTTTTCTCTTGAGCCTTTAGGTAGTCGAAAACCTTTTCCATTTCAGAAAAAATTTCATTATCACTATTTAGTCCAGAATCCTGAGCCAAATAACCGATATTAGTGTCCTTTTTGAGGGCAATATTACCATCGTTATAATTTTCTTGGTCAGAAATAATCTTCAAAAGGGTTGATTTACCAACTCCATTTCGACCGACTAAACCAATGCGGCTGTTGTCTTGAATCTCAAAACTGACGTTTGAGAAAAGTTTTTTGGTACCGAAATTTTTAGTAATGCTTTGTGCTTGTAATAAAATCAAGTTAATACTCCTTTATCATATTCACAATTTTATCATTAATTAATAATTTATGTCTTTATAGCATTAACGTATTGCGTTTTCAGTGATTTTTATTTACTATAAATGTTAGTGAAATGAAACACATATGGTGGTAAATTATGACAAAAACAACAGTTCCAAACGCAACGATAAAACGTTTACCGATTTATTATCGATACTTCCAATTCCTAAAGGATGAAGGAACAAAAAAAATCTCCTCTGGCGAACTATCAGAAGGGGTCAAAATAGATAGTGCTACAATTAGACGTGACTTTTCATATCTAGGAGCACTTGGAAAACGTGGATATGGCTACGATGTAAGCGATTTAGTGTCTTTCTTTAAAAAACTACTAAATCAGGATAAACGGACCAATGTAGCCTTAGTTGGTGTCGGTAATTTAGGTAACGCCTTACTAAATTATAACTTTTCTCGGACAAATAATGTTCGAATTGCCGCAGCTTTTGATATAAATAAAGAAATTGTTGGGACAGTTAAGAGTGGCGTACCCGTTTACAACATTAGTGAATTAAAAGAACAACTTAATTTACAACAAATTGATGTTTGTATTTTGACGGTTTCTTCAAATGCCGCTCAGACGACAGCTGACTTATTGGCTGAGGCTGGAGTTCGTGGAATTTTGAACTTTACACCAGTTATTATCAACGTTCCAAATAGTATCCGAGTTCATTATGTTGATTTAGCAAATGAATTGCAGACACTGATCTTCTTCTTAGACCGTGATAAGTCGACAACAGAAGAAACAAACTAAATTTTGGGGGAAATTTCTATGAGTGAGCCATTATTTTTGAAGCCAGTATTCCATGAAAAAATTTGGGGTGGCAGAAAATTAGAAACTAAGTTCGGTTATAATATTCCAGATGGTACTATTGGTGAATGTTGGGCTATTTCAGGACATCCACATGGCAGATCAGAAGTTGAGAATGGTGAATTTGCTGGTCAATATGTTGATGATCTATGGAAGAACCATAGTGAACTATTTGGTAATCCTAAAGGTAAAGTCTTTCCAATGTTAACTAAAATTTTGGATGCCAATGCCAGCCTTTCTGTTCAAGTTCACCCCGACAATGCTTATGCCGCTGAACATGAACACGAATTAGGTAAGACTGAATGCTGGTACATCATTGACGCTGAACCAGGTTCATATCTTATCTATGGTCACAATGCCAAGAATAAAGCTGAACTAGATCAAATGATCGAATCCGGCGACTGGGAACATCTTTTGAGAAAAGTACCAGTTAAGAAGGGTGAATTTTACTATGTACCAAGTGGAACCGTTCATGCCTTGAATAAAGGAATCATGGCTTTGGAAACACAACAAAGTAGTGATACAACTTATCGTTTGTATGATTATGATCGTGTCGAGAAGTCAACTGGTAAAAAACGTGAACTTCATATCAAACAATCAGAAGACACAATTACCGTTCCTCACCAAGATCCAAAGTTAGATATTGAATCAAAACAAGTTGGTAAGAATAAATTTACTACCTTCGTTCAACCACCAGTTTCACCATTTTTCTCAGTATATCATTGGGAAATTCAAGAACCAGTTCAACTACAACACCAAATTGGTAAATATACCTTGATCTCAGTTCTTGATGGAGAAGGTAAGATTACCGTTGATGGCAAAGACTATGATTTGAAGAAAGGAACACATTTGATTGTTCCTGCTACAGTCAACGAATGGACACTTGCTGGAGATCTGGATATCATCGCTTCAGAATCTGGAGAAGAGTAGAGAGCGGAAAACGACGTTTAGATTCTGAGCATTTGCCTAACTCCAAGAATTACACGCCGGTTTTGCGTGTAATTCTTGGAGCGTAGCAAAGCACAGGAATCTGTCGTTTGTAGTTCGTTTTAAAATGGAGAGCGGAGCACGGGCGGTCAGCTCCCGAGGGTTAGCAGGATATCACGAATTGCGCACGTACTTCGTGGGCGATTTGGGATATCCTGCTAACCGGAAGGAGTTGCTCCTGTGTAGCTCGTTTAGAAAAAGATACAACAGCAGGTAAGAATTTTCTGTTGATGAAATTATCTTTTGAACTGAAATTTCAAAATGTATCAAAAACAATAGACAAATAATCATTAAAAATAGTACAAAACGTCAAAAAGACAGAATATTGGAAAAATAAATCCGTATGTTCCGCCTTTTTTTGTGGCTGAAATCAGTAAATATAGAACAATAATGACGTTACATGTAATTATTGTTCGTAGTAACTAAGAAAATGAAAAATATTTTAATTTGGAATCGCTATCATTTTCCAATTTGATGAAAAATCTTCTATAATTAAAGATAAGTTAATTTCAAAGGGGACTTTAAATTGCAAAGACAACGTTATTTTCGACTCAGTCTTGGATGGCAAATTATTATTGGTTTAGTTCTGGGGATTCTACTCGGACAGTTATTTTACCAGAATAAGGTTGCTATTCAGGTAATGCAGAACATCGGTACTATGTTTATCTCCATGATTCAAATGATCGTTTTACCAATTGTTATCTCTTGTTTGACAGTTGGTATCGCCAATATGGGTGATATTAAAAAATTAGGTCGAATTGGATTAAAAACTTTAATTTATTTTGAAATTATGACTACATTAGCGATTATTATTGGTATTGTTGTCGCTAATGTTACACATCCCGGTACCTATATTGATATTCATAGCCTAAAAGGTTCGGATATTAGTCAATACGCAGCAACTGCTAAAACGGCCAAACATTCGGGTATTTGGTCAATTCTAATGAGTATTATTCCAACCAATATTTTTGCGGCCCTTGGTAAAGGTGATATGTTACCAATTATTTTCTTCTCAGTTCTATTTGGATTAGGAACAGCTTCAATTGGTAAACAAGGACAAGTTATTGTTGACGTTCTAAATGCGGTTGCCAATGTTATGTTCAAAGTAACTAATTGGGTTATGCGTTTAGCCCCAATCGGTGTCTGTGCCTTGATCGGTGTTACAGTTGGAGAGATGGGTTTTAACTCTCTAAAACCTCTGGCGTTATTCATTATCATTGCTTATGCGACAATGGCATTCTTTGTCTTTGTGGTTATGGCAATTGTTGGACATATTTTCCATGTTAAATTTTTTGAATTATTTAGAATCATTGAAAATGAAGTTGTTTTAGCTTTTACAACTGCTAGTTCTGAAGCTGCTTTACCTAAAATGATGGATAAAATGCAAAATTATGGAGCCTCAAAAGGTATCGTTTCGTTTGTTATCCCAACTGGCTATACCTTTAACCTTGATGGTTCTGCTATCTATCAATCACTAGCAGCTCTATTTTTGGCCCAAGCATATAATATTCATTTATCTTTAGGGCAACAAATTACCCTTGTGGTGGTATTGATGTTAACATCTAAAGGGATGGCTGGTGTACCAGGAGCGTCATTTGTTGTACTCCTAGCCACGGTATCAACAATTGGTGTACCAATGCAAGGTTTAACCTTCATTGCTGGGATCGACCGTCTTGTGGATATGGGACGTACTGCTGTTAATGTTGTTGGTAATTCACTAGCAACAGTTATTATCGCAAAGAGTGAAAATGAATTCGATGAGGACAAACGAAAGAAGTACGTTGCATCCTACACACGTGGGGACTGATGAAAGCACTCCATGTAGTACAAAAACAAACAATTTAAACACACACAGAAATAGCCTACCGATATTATTCGGCAGGCTATTTTTTTTACATTATTCCCATGGTCAAAACGATGGCGTTCATTAAAATATGACTACCAGCGCTGACATAGATGTTTTTTGACTTGTAGTAAACAAATGAGAACCACAATCCCATGGCTACATAAACTAAGAAACGAGTATCTTGATGCATGAAGGCAAACAGACAAGCCGAAATAATCGCAGCAATGTAAATATTAGTTGGTTTGACTAAGTTTGCAAAGAAGACTCGTCTGAAAATAATTTCTTCCATGATTGGTGCAGCAATCATCACATAGAGGAAATAGTAAGGATAGGCTTTGACCATTAATAATAATTGCATGGTGTTTTGTGAATCAGTACTTGCATGGAACAATAATTTATCAGCAAAACCGATTCCAAATTGGACGATAATAGCGCCGACGGTTCCCAAAATGATCCATTGTAGATCATGGTTTAAAGTGGTTTTTTCTTCAAATTCATTGGGTCCACTTAATTTAACTAAGTAAATCATGATACCAGCGGCTACTAAAGCTCCGATTGTCAAAACAACAAAATATGGTGATCCGGTTACGTTGAGCATTGATAAGACTGTTCCTAGACACAACAATAGGATGTAGGTCAGTAAGGTGAAAAATTGATTTCTTTGGTAAGACATAGTTTCCTCCATAATTTTTAAAGGTAAATGCTTGCATGTTCACGATTAAATGTTAATATAAAACTTGTGATTAGCACAAGAGAAGATTGAGTGCTAAATGATAAAAATAAAACTAAAAAATAATCAATCGGAGGAATTCAAATTGTTAAAACCACTTGGAGATAGAGTCATTGTAACAGTCGATAAAGAAGAAGAAAAGACAGTCGGTGGCATTGTTTTAGCAAACAACGCTAAAGAAAAACCACAAACAGCTGAAGTTATTGCCGTTGGTGATGGTTTAGTTGCTGATGATGGAAAGAAATTACCTATGAGTATCAAAAAGGGTGACAAGATTCTTTTCGACAAATATGCGGGCTCAACAGTTAAGTATGAAGATAACGAATATTTGATCCTTCATGAAAAAGATGTCATGGCAATCGTTGACTAATTTAAAAATTAACTAATTAAAAATTATAAATTAACTATGGAGTGTGAAAATTAAATGGCTAAAGAAATTAAATTTTCAGAAGATGCACGTTCAAAGATGTTGGATGGTGTTAACAAACTAGCTGATACAGTTAAGACAACTATCGGACCTAAGGGTAGAAACGTTGTTCTTGAAAAGAGTTATGGCGCACCTGAGATCACAAATGATGGTGTTACTATTGCTAAGAGTATTGAACTAGAAGACCACTTCGAAAACATGGGTGCTAAACTTGTTTCTGAAGTTGCTTCAAAGACTAACGATATTGCCGGTGATGGTACTACTACAGCTACTGTCCTTGCTCAAGCAATCGTTAAAGAAGGTATGAAGAACGTTACTGCTGGTGCTAACCCTGTTGGTATCAGAACTGGTATCGAAGAAGCTACTAAGGTTGCTGTTGATGAACTTCACAAGATTTCACACAAAGTATCTGGTAAGAAAGATATCGCTCAAGTAGCTTCAGTTTCTTCAGCTAATGAAGAAGTCGGTGATTTGATTGCTGATGCCATGGAAAAAGTTGGTAACGATGGTGTTATCACAATTGAAGAATCAAAGGGTATCGATACAACTTTAGACGTTGTGGAAGGTATGCAATTTGACCGTGGATACATTTCACAATACATGGTTACTGATAATGACAAGATGGAAGCTGATCTTGATAATCCTTACATCTTGATCACTGACAAGAAGATCTCAAACATCCAAGATGTTTTACCACTATTACAAAAGATCGTTCAACAAGGTAAGTCATTGTTGATCATCGCTGATGATATTGATGGTGAAGCATTACCAACACTTGTTTTGAACAAGATTCGTGGAACATTCAACGTTGTAGCTGTTAAGGCTCCTGGCTTTGGTGACCGTCGTAAGGCTCAACTAGAAGATATCGCTACATTAACTGGTGGTACTGTAATTACTTCAGATCTTGGCTTAGAGCTAAAAGACACAACTATGGATCAATTAGGTCAAGCTGGTAAGATTACCGTTACAAAGGACAATACAACTATTGTTGAAGGTTCTGGTGACAAAGATAAGATTGCTGAACGTGTTGAACTTATCAAGAAACAATTGGCTGAAACAACTTCAGACTTTGACAAAGAGAAGTTACAAGAACGTTTAGCTAAATTAGCTGGTGGTGTTGCCGTCGTTAAAGTCGGTGCTGCTACTGAAACAGAATTGAAAGAAAAGAAATACAGAATTGAAGATGCTCTAAATGCCACACGTGCCGCTGTTGAAGAAGGTTACGTTGCTGGTGGTGGTACAGCTTTGATGAACGTATTAGGCAAAGTAACAGCTCTTAAAGAAACAGGCGACGTTCAAACAGGTATCAACATCGTTGCACGTGCACTTGAAGAACCATTACGTCAAATTGCTGAAAATGCTGGTATGGAAGGTTCAGTTATCGTTGCCCACATCAAGAACGAAAAGAACGAAGTTGGATACAATGCTGCAACTGATAAGTGGGAAAACATGGTTGACGCCGGAATCATCGACCCAACTAAAGTTACCCGTTCAGCTCTACAAAATGCAGCCAGTGTTGCCGCTCTATTGTTGACAACTGAAGCTGTTGTAGCTGACAAACCAGATAAGAATGCACCTGCTGCTCCAGCTGCTAATCCAGCTGCCGGTGGTATGGGCGGTATGATGTAGAGAGCGAATAAACCTAGGTTTACTTGTTTCAATTAGAGTGTTAAAAACCTCGCTGCATGTTTAAATTATAAATTTCAAAAGCGTTAGTAGAAAGCAAAATTTACTAGCGCTTTTTTTAGTACCTTAAAAATTGAGGGTGGTTTTAAACTTTGGAAACACAAAAAACTGAGAGAAGTTTCCTACGCACAGTTGATTTTATTCATAAAAATCAATTGAATAAAGACATTCGTAATTATATGAAGGACGATATTGTCGGTGGAAATTTATTTGTTAGATGGAAAAAGTTTTTTTTACTTTTCCAATAGTCTCAAATTAATTTAAATTTCATATCTCAACTTTAAAAGTATAGAATAAAGAATATTGTGTAAATACATAACGCATCTAAAAAGTAAAAAGCAGAAGAGAGAATCAGAATGAACAATATTGAATTTGGTCAAAGAATCAATTACACACCAATGATAGTGAGTTTGGTTGTAGGGATAATAGTTGGTGCAATAATACAAATAGTTACGCATCAATTCATGTTGGCGATTATTTTAGGAATCGCAGCATTGGTTATTTGTGGATTACTTTTTGCCAGAAGTATGACAGATTTTTACGGTTATTGGTCAATTGATGATCAGGGCATCAAATCTCACAATTACCAAAATATGAGTGTGAGATTTCAGTCCGTACTTTTTCCATTCAGTGATGATAAAGATGAGTTCAAGTTTACAGACATTAAATCCTTAGAAGTTGTTGTTGGGAAAGAAATGAACGCACCGGCTAACGTCTTGGGTGGTTCATTCAAAGCTCCGAAGAAAATAATGTTCCATTTGCCAACACCGTATTATTTGGATTTGAAATTAAACGATGGTCGTGAAGTCAACTTGGATCTCTCAGCTGATTGGGATGATACGGAAACCATCGCCTACGTTATTGCGCTAATTTGTGATAAGGCTAATATTGAAGTGGGAATTATTAAACAACAGGCTTAGTAAAAAAACCTCTAGTGAATTAAATTTGGTTCTTCCTTAAGTTCGGTTATTAGAGGACTTCATATCTTACAAAATCACACCATGTTATTATGAATCCCTTATTCGGAATTTATAATAATATGGTGTGATTTTTGATTTAGAATTCATAACAATATGCGACTAACGCTTTTCGGTATAGTTAAACTTTAACTTTGAGGAGTATCTTCAATTGCCCAGGTAACTACTCCGTGATATTGGCCACTCTTGGCACCAGCAGGAATCCGCAGCCTCCATTTTTTAGGACCAATATATTTTGTCAGACTATAGTCATTGTAAACACCACTGAAACCATCACTTTTGATTGGTGTCGGCTCGGTTGAAAGTACCTTCCAAGTATCTGTACTGTCCCCATTATTTTGACTTAAGAACATGGCAGAATCGTTATCTTGAATAAGCTTGGTATCGCCATTAGAAATGGCTTTGTCACTATCATTATTATCGTAACTGACCCTTACTTGAAATGGCGTATTGTTGGAATGGTCGATACTTAGTTCACCATTTGTTTTGACATTAGGAATTATTTTTTCAATGCCGGCTGTATTGACACTACCAAAGTCAATTGAAGTAGGAACTTCTTTAAAATCGGTTGTAGGTAAGGTTTCTTGAATATCAACATCAGCAGGTTCCTCAGATGGGATACTAGCTGTTGTTTTACCATCACTTGATTTGACATTCTTTAAATAGGCTGTATTTGAGGCAGTTGTTTTTGTTACACCGGTAACGGTAGCCGTGAAATCAACTGTATTAGTAGTGTTGTTGTTAAGTGCTCCAGTTGAGAAGTTTAAACTTGGCTTTGCTACACCATTCAAGGTTACACTACCCGGAACTAATTCAAGGCCAATTGGTAAAGTATCAGAAAAATCAGCACTATTTAGATGGGCCGAACCATCACTGATGAACGTAACTTGATATTTAATCGTGTCGCCTTTTTTGGCAGTTACTTCATTCTTGAAAACACCAGTAGGATTATCAGTATAATTCAGAACTTGCTTTTTGAAGTGGGTATTAAACTTAGGTGTTACAACAGGAATTTTAACGCTATCAGAATAAGTTTGATCTTCGGTTTGATCTTTGTTGTGACCAGTAAACTTGACTGTATTGGTTAGATTTCCATTAGCCAGATTGTAAGGGGCTTGATTGTTGATAGTAGCCTTGAATGAAGTGGAATATTTCCTACCATGAACAGTAGGACTAGTTTGAGAAGAAATATAATCACCAGGATCAAAATCAATATTATTTCCCTTAACAGAGGCGCTGGTAATCGAATTAGGGTCAAGTGTTAATCCAGTGGGTAATTCATCTAGAATTCTCGATATATCCCAGTGAGATTTATATCCATCATCCTGAGCAGATAGAGTAAATTGGAGGGTATCTCCAACATTATTTGTGCCATTCGTGGTTGTTAAGTTAGTATAAGTTTTCTTGATATTAGGAAGTGCGTAATTAGCAATTGTTGCACCGATATTTGACGCAAATCCTTGGACTCCTTGTGATGGAAGAGATGTTTGATTCCATCTGAGAGTGTATGCTGTATCTTGAAGACCGTTACCATCAACGACTTTATATGATGTTCCAGAAGGAAGAGTACCAACTAATAAATTAGAGTCAGCTGCGGCATTGGTATCACCATCTTGTGAGCTCGTAGGATTTGCACTCCAAGGAAGTGTTGGTGAAGTCATATTGGAACCGTTAGCCTGGTTTACTTTACCTTTGATAGACCAACTAGAAGGGTTAGAAAAAATACGTCCCATAAAATCGTTGAAACCATAAGCGGTATTATTAGTAACATACAATTTTGAAGCAGGATTATATGTTGCGCCACTTAAGAGATATAATCCTTGACCACCACCTATGGCATACATAGGGACGTTATCAACATTGGTGTCCATATCTGGACTTAAAGCAGTATCTTCACCATAGAAAGTTTGAAATTGCCTTTTTGCTGCACTTGAATTATAGACAAATAGTTCACGCTGAACAATTGGCGCACCATTGGGTGCTGCTCGTAGGACTATCTCAACATAAATGCCCCCCAATTTAGTATATGAACCCACCAGTTTATAAGCAGGGTGACCATTATCGTCTGTCCCGGTATAAAATAATTTATCAGCCTTGGAGCCTGCGATTGTGTTTAAATTAGTAAGGACATTCATTGCACTACTGAAATTGGCCTCAGAACTACCAGTGAGAAGGGCAAAATCGATTGAAGTGTCAGATGTCGTTCCGGGGTCACCATTGAGATATGAATTTTTACCTTGATGTAAGATACCATAATATTTTTTATTATTGTTTAAGAAAATATTGATTTTGGAATTATTGATCGTAGGACTACCATTGACAGTAGCCTTTGTACTTGGATCAGTAATGGTAGTGTCACCACCTGTTATGACATTGTTATTAGAGTCACGAGCAGTTCCAAAAGCGTATCCGAGTGAAATGTTGCCACCAATTCGAATATTTCCAACAGCATTGCCTGGTCTATTGGGTTGTAAAGTCCAATTATTGATACCATCGTATTTTCCCATGGTAGTTGCGGCATTTTGTAAATCGTTTTGAGAAACTGCTTTAACTGTTGTCGGATGATTTCCAAAGGTAAAGATTAATAATAAGGACATAAAGAATATGAATAACGTTCTTGAGATATATTCATTGTATTTCATAAATTTATTCCTCCACAAAAAATGCTTTGATATAACTCTTTGGTTCCTATCGATATGGAGTGAGTTAATATGCTTTATATAAGGATAATTATACTTCAAATTATTGCTATTGTACTTTAATGGATAAGAATCTTTTTACATGGTATGAGGAAAGTTATTTATTTAATATTCAAATAAAAAAAGTGCGATATAAGATTTTTTGCAAAATCTATATCGCACTTTTTGTTTGTAGACCATTTTGTCATAGTTTCTTATTCGTATTTATTGAGGAGTATCAGAGATTCCCCAAGTAACCAGCCCATTATATTTACCGGCTTTAGTATTGGATGGAATCAATAGCTTCCATTTATCTAAACCGATATATTTAGAAAAATCACCACTAGTGTATGAACCGGAGAACCCATCAATTTTAATAGGAATGCCACTAGCTGAAATTGGTTGCCAATTTGCTAAATCATTGTTGGTATTTTGATTGAAGTAGATGACATCATCGTTATTTTGCATTAGTTTATTGGCAATAGTACCATTAGCATTTTTCGTGGAAATGGGACTATCTTCATTATTATAGCTAACAGTAACTTGAAATGGTGTGTTATCAGTATGAGTGATTAGTAATTTGCCATCAGTTCTAACACTTGGTAATAATTTTTCAGAACCATCAGTATTGATACTACCAAAGTCTATTAACGATGGTACCTCATCAAATGAGATTGTTGGTGCTGTTTCAGTAATAGCGAGAATGGCACTACTTGACTCAATATTTTTATAGGGAGTATTAGCGGCGGTTTTAACATTGTTCAATTCAGCGATGTTAGTAGCCGTCATTGCTTTAGGACTAGTAACTTTTGCCTGGAAATCAACGGTAAGTGGGATATTATTATTAGGATAAGCACCTACATTAAATGATAATCCGTTTTGAATGACGTTGTTTAGTTTAACTGTACCGGGTACCAATTCAATACCAGCAGGTAAATCATCACTGAAAGTACCACTTTTGAGGGTGTCAGTACCAATGTTTTTGAGTTGAGCTTGATATTCGATGATATCACCCTTTTCACCGGTAGCGTTATCTGCAAAAACACCGCCCTTAGAAACATTGCGTATTTGTTTAGTGAAAGTGGGTCTGAATTTTGGCGTTTCAATTGGAATGTCGACATTATCCGTATAATCTTTGTTGTTATCAAGATTAGATCCATTACTGTTGCGATTGTTACCGGTGAAGGTAGCAGTATTATTTAATACACCATTATTTAAATTATTGAGAGAATTAAAAGTAACGGTTGCATCGAAGGTAACAGTATAAGTAGATTTATCCTTTAAAATTGTATTAGGGGTAAAGTTCAATTGGTTATTTGTAGTAGCGGTCAGAGGAACATCACCACGGCCACCGATGTGTTCAGTATCTTCAGATGTTGAGGTATTGCTGCTTGGGGAGGTCATATAGGTCCAAACGTACTTAGCTGAATTTTGATCAATTTGCAATCCGGCAGGTAGTTTATCTACTAAGTTATTAAAGGACCAGTTTGAGTTTAAACCTTGATTTGAAACCTTCAAAGTGAAGTGAAGTGTGTCACCAACATGATTTAAACCATCAGTACTTTTATTACTATTGGTATAGGTTTTACTTACTGTAGGGACAGCATATGGAGATATGGTTGCACCAATTGTGGAAGCATAGTGTGCAACGGAATTTGCATCTTGACCAAGAGAACTCCATCTTAAAGTATAAGCTGAATTACTATGGCCGTTTCTGTCCACAACTGGGAAAACAGTTCCATTATCGTTTGAACCATACAGAAGGGAAGAACCAGCGTTACGTTTGGTATCACCAGTATCATTTTTGCCTTGAGTTAAACTAGGATTTCTTATATCCCCTGAACCAGGGGTATTGCTTTTACCCTTAATAGTTATATTGTATGGACTAGAATAAGCAATACCCATGAAATCATTGAAGCCACCAGGAACATTGTTGGTAACAAATAATTTGGCTTTACTACTTGTGGCATTTTTATCACTAGTAATATAAAGTCCTTGTCCTCCACCAATGGCATAAAGAGGAACATCATCACCGTTATCTTCTGGATTCGAACTTGTTGTGGAATCATAGATAGTACTGTCATCATTTAATGAAGTATCTTCACCAAAATAGGTCTGATATTGTTTAGTACTAGTTGAAGGATTATAAACATAGAGTTCTCGTTGAACTATAGGAGCACCAGTAGCTGATGGTCGTAAAACTACTTCAGCATAAGTACCAGTACCTGGGCCACTGTCTAAGTGACCCGCAATTTTTAATACTAAACGTTGTTTATCATCATGTCCGATGAGGAAAACTTTTGAACTCATTTTTCCCATGACAGAATAAGAACCATAGTATTGGTTTAATAGACCTTGGGCAAGATCGAAGTCAGCAGAAGTATCCGAAGTTTTTCCAGGATCGCCATTGTCATTATAAGAATTTTTTCCTTGATGGACGATACTATTATATTTACCGTGATTATTTATAAAAACATTTATTTTAGAAAAATAGTTAGTTCCAGCTGTAGTTGATACAGTAGGATTTGTAATAGTACTGTCACCACCAACAACTTTCCCGGTACGATTACGAGCTGATCCAAAGGTATAATCTAACGAAACGCCATTACTAATAGGAATGGATCCGATGTAGCCAAGATTGGATGTTTTTTGTGACCAGTCCTTGACGCCATCATCAATATGTCTATTAGTTTGATCTATGACATCTTGTTCAGATACGGCTTTGACGTTTAACGTATCGTTATTAAAAAGTACAAAACAAAAAAGAGCAATAAGAAAAATGCTCAAGAAATATTTAATACATTTATATGCATTATTCATCGATATTCCCCCCAAAATACAATAATAATTTGACAATCATTTCATTAATAATATTGTACATTTTAATAAATATATAAATTGTTCAATTACTGAAGATAGTATTATTCTAGATTGAATTAAATTTCACAATTATAGGTAGGTAAAAATTTGGAAAGTCTATTCACGATTGGACAATTATCAAAATTATTTAAAGTTAAAATATCGACCTTACGCTATTATGATGAGGTTGGTTTATTAAAACCAGCTAGAATAAATCCAGAAACTCATTACCGTTTTTATTCAACGGAACAATTTGAACGGTTAAATGTAATTGGATATTTACGAGCTTTGGATTTGTCGATTGATTCAATCAAAGAATTTTTTGAGGCTAGAGATATTTCTAAACTTGAGGAAATGTTACAAGAACAAAAGCAACAAATTCAACGACAAATTAGTTCTTTAAAAAATATTGAACAGCGAATTGATGCTCGAATTTCTCAAGTTGGAGATGCGATACACAGCAATTTGAATCAAATTGAATTAATATCTTTGAAAAATATTCCAATTATTTATTTAAATGAAGATTATCGTCCAAACCAGGATATTGAAATGCCAATTACAACTTTGCGTCAAAAGTATGGTGTTGATAAAAACATTTTTTTGGGTAAAATTGCATTAATTCTTACCTCGGATAAATTGCAACAAAGGTGTTTTGATGATTATAGTGGTTTATTGCTGATTCTAGAACCAGGGGATGACAAAGATGCTACAGGAGTATTACCTGCTGGTAAGTATTTGCGATTAAGATTCCATGGGACACATGATACGGCAACTACCCAATATCAAAAGATGATTGATTATTGTCAGAAGCATAATTATCAAATCACTGGGGATGCAGTTGAAACGGCCTTGATCGATTATGGTATTACTGATGATCTATCCAAATATGTCACTGAAATAAGAATTCCAATTAGTGAAGATTAAAAAAATATTGACCCTCTAGTAACTAGAGAGTTTATAATTAATAACTAACATCTTAACTAGGGGGGATCTTATGATAGGGACATTTTTTAACGTCTGCATGATTTTAGTCGGAAGTTTTGTCGGCAGTTATTTCAAAAAAGGAATTAAACCTGCGTATAATGAGATCCTGACACAGGCCTTGGGCTTGGCTGCCATGTTGATTGGTATCAATGCCGTGGTGCAAAACATGCCCAAGAGCCATTATCCAGTTTTGTTCATTGTCAGTTTGTCCATTGGTGGCTTGTTTGGACAATGGATCAACTTAGAAAAACATTTTGATAATGTGGTTGGTAAATTTTCCAAACCTAATCCAGACGGTGGTAGCAATTTAGCCGAAGGATTAGCAACCGCCGTGTTATTGTACTGTATTGGTTCATTATCGATTCTGGGACCAATTCAGGCTGCTTTGAACAAGGACTACACCTTCTTATTTACCAATGGAATGCTTGATGGAATTACTTCGACCGTTTTGGCATCAACCTTTGGGATTGGAATGGCTTTAGCAGCCGTAGCTGTTTTGGTTTGGCAGGGTAGTATTTACTTGATTGCCATGTTATTGCAGAATTCGATCAATAATAATATGATTACCGAATTAACCATTGTTGGGGGAATTTTGATTTTTGCCTCTGGCTTGGGATTGTTGAATATTAAGAAAATCAAAGTATTGAATTTATTGCCTTCATTGGCTGTACCTATTATTGTGATTGCTATTATGCAGTTGTTTTAGGGATAGTAAAAAAGATCAGACATTTGTCTGGTCTTTTTTGATCTGCTTAGATTAATGTTACGTAATTTATAATATACTAGAAATATATGGCTGCAGAATTTGTTTGGGAAAGCGGTAAATGATGAAAAAATACAGTGCAGGGATGGTATCGCATGCCTTCTGGCAAGATGAATTTTCTCAGTATATTGATTTAGTAAACAAGGGATTAAATGCTGAAGAAATTAAGCAAAAAAGTATCGAAGATAATTATTTTCAACAAATTAGTAAAAGAAGATCCGAGAATTTATCTCGTACTCTTAGAAGAAGAATAGCATCTTTAGATAAAAGTTATGTGGAGACTTATCCAAAATTACCATTAAGTGACAAAAAAATTGTTAATCTAATGTCCATCACTAAAATAGATGATTTGTTTTCAGATTTTATGTATGAGACATATCGAGATGAATTAATAGTTGGAGATGCCAAACTTTATGATTATGAGGTTGAAGGATTTTTTAATCGAAAGCAGCAGGAAAGTAAGCAAGTTGCAGGTTGGACTGATCAGACTATCAGGCGCTTAACGCTGACATTTAAAACATTTATCAGAGAAGCTGGTTTGATGAAGGATAAAGGTGAATATGATGAAATTATTCGACCTTTTATGGGATATCAGTTAGAAGATTTAATGAATGCTAATAAAGATAACAAAATATTAGCCATTTTTTTAGGGAGATAAATAATGAGTTCAACAGAAACTAAGTTAGATCATTTAAAAGAAAAAATTCAAAACAGTGAGTTTCAGAATAATCAAGGGCTATCAAATGAAGTTTCCTATTATATTTTGGCCTATAATCCTAAGGATTACTTAATAGTTAGAAAAGAATTAAATAATATTGAACACGTTTATACCAAAGACACAATTGGTTATGAGATAAAGGAATTTAATGTTTATCAAATAATGTGGCGGCTTTTGGAAGAACGTGGCATTAAAGATGCGGTTATTGAGATGGAAAAAAGGGATGGAATTGATTATTTGTCGGAACAAATCAATAATGTTTTACGAATGACAAATTCTGACAATGAGTTAGTGCAGTATATAGAAGAACGAATAAATCCTGACACAATAGTCTTTTTAACTGGTATAGGACAAATTTATCCGTTAATAAGAGCACATAAAATATTAAATACCATGCATCAAATTATTTCGAACGTGCCAGTGGTATTATTTTATCCAGGCAAATACGACAGTCTTAGTCTAAGTATGTTTGGAGAACTAAAAGAGGATAATTACTATCGAGCATTTCAAATAAATTAGGGGATATTAATCATGATTATTAAAGATGTTTTTGCTAAGCCAATTGATCGAAACATTAAGGGTGTTATCACGATTGGTGATGAAAGAGATCAGAACGTTAAACAAGAACTGGAAGAATATGTTGTTACCAGAGAATTGAAACGACATTTTAATGATTTCTTCAAGGCATATGTGGATAGTATTGGTCATAACACTACTAATATGGGAGTTTGGATTTCCGGTTTCTTTGGTTCTGGTAAATCTCACTTTCTAAAAATCTTGGCATATTTATTGGAAAATAGAGAAGTTCAAGGTAAACCAGCTTTAGATTATTTTACAGACGACAATAAAATAACTGATTCTGAAACAATTGCAGATATGAAAAAGTCTACACAGATTAAAAATGAAGTAATGCTTTTCAATATTGATTCGAAGGCTAGGGATGGTAATAAATCACAAAAGGATGCTATTCTAAATGTTTTTTTACAGGTCTTTAATGAACAATTGGGTCTATCAGGTGAAAACTTTTGGTTGGCCGATCTTGAAAGAAGATTGATCAAAGAGAATCGCTATGAAGATTTCAAAAATGAATTTACTAAAGTTGATTCAAAGCATCGTGATTGGATTGAATTTAGAAATGAATATGCCTTTATGACGGGAACTATTAGGGATACTTTGGTAAATATTGGCTTTATGTCGGAAGATGATGCTCAAGGATTTGTTGATAATCTTTCAGCTGGTTATGGTTTCAATGTTCAAGATTTTGCGCATCTAGTAAATGATTATATTAAAAAACAATCGAATGACTATCATATGGTCTTTCTGATTGATGAGATCGGTCAATATATTGGTGATTCACAACAAAGAATGCTCAACTTGCAAAGTATTGTTGAAGATTTGGGAACATATACTAATGGTAAAGCTTGGGTAATTGTTACAAGTCAACAGGCAATCGATCAAGTAACAGATAATATTAATGGTCAAGATTTTTCTAAAATTCAAGGTCGATTCCATACACGAATTTCGATGTCGTCGGCTAACGTTGATGAGGTTATTAAAAAACGTCTGTTAACTAAAACTGATAATGCTAAAAAATTATTGGAAGATACTTACAATAACGAGCAACATTCGATTAATAATCTGATTGATTTTGATGGGGATGTTGAACGAAAGAAATATGACGATGCTCAAGCCTTCTCAGAAGTATATCCATTCGTTCCATATCAGTTTGTATTGTTACAAGAGACGTTAACCGCTATTCGTGAGAATGGATCCGATGGGAAACATTTAGCTGAAGGTGAACGTTCGATGTTGGCCGTTTTCCAAGAATCAGCACAATATCTTGAACAAAAAGATACCAGATCATTAATTCCATATAGTGTTTTCTTTAGAGGCTTGGAACAATTTCTTGATCATACCCATGCAATTGTTATCCAGCATGCAATTGACAATGAAAAAATCAATCCCAATAAAGAGGTAAAACCATTTGCCGTGGAAGTTCTCGAAACATTATTCATGGTTAAATATGTGAAAAATTTCGATGCTACATTAAATAATGTGACAACACTGATGATTGATTCGATTGATACTGATCGAATTGAATTGGAAAACAAAATTAAAGATGCTTTGGCTATTTTGATTAACCAAGAATTAATTGAAAAGACAACTCATGGTTATGAATTCTTAACTGATGCTGAACAAGACATTAGTAAACAAATTAATAAGCAAAATGTTGATGAAAGTGAAATTTCTAAAAGTATTGGTGATCAATTGTTTGCCACTACTAATATCTCGAGAAAATTTACTTATCCTAAGTTGAATAATCAATATACGTTCATGTTTAATGCATACGTCGATGATTCTCCAATTGCCTCGATTAATAATGAAATGAATATTAAAGTTAATACTCCTGAGAGTGACTACCATCGGGATGAAGCTGAATTATCAAGAATCTCAATTAATCCAGAACAACCACCAATTATTATTGATATGCCTGAAGAAGATTCTTATATTGATGATTTTAGACAATCACTCAAAATTAGAAAATTTGCTTATGATGTTAATAATCAACCAACTGATGAACGTTCAAGACAAATTATTGAAATAAAAAAGGTAGAGCGTGGAACTTTAGAAGCGAATGCTTCTAAGGAGTTAATGGCCGCTTTGCAGGATGCTGATATTTATATTTCTGGTAGTAAATTAGAAAATAATGGTAAAGATTTCTTCAAGCGTTTAGCAGATGCCGAGATTCAATTAATCGATGAAGTATACCGTAATTTGGCATATATTGAAGTAACCAATAGTGATAAAGATATAACCGCTTTGTTTAAAAATGATGGTTTAAATGTCAAAACTAATGAAAATCAACAAGCAATACAAGCCTTATTAGATAATATTAATAGATCATTTGATGGTCGAAATAAAATTTCTTATAAATCTATTTTGGATAAGTTCAGTAAGATCCCATATGGCTATAAGGATATGGATATTAGATGGCTAGCGGCTAAATTATTCGCTGATGCTAAATTGAAACTTTATGTTAATAACACTTCAGTTAGTTTTAATAATGAATCTGATCCATTAATAATTTCTCAGTATTTTACTAAAAAATCATATGTTGATAAGGTTCAATTTGAACCTAGACATGAAATATCCATGGCAAAGAAAAAAGACTTATTAGAAGTGGCCGATGAAGTCTTTAATAAGCGAAGCTTTTCTAATGATGAAGACGATACTGTCATGAATGAGCTTAAAGATAAGATTTCAATGAATCTGAGAAATTTGAAAAGAAATCAAGCGTCACCTTCATATTATCCAGGTTTGAATTTGATTGAAACTGGTGTCGACATGTTACAAAGATTGCTTAATATTAATGATACTGATATGTTCTATGATCAATTAGGGAAAGATAAAAATGACCTACTTGATTGGCATGATGATATGGATGATGGAGGAATCTCTGAATTCTATAATAGTGACAGTCAAAAAGAAATCTGGGAAAACTCACAACGCAAATTAGAAATTTATAGTAATTCGGAATCCTTTATTGAGGGAGAAGAATTACCTAGAATCATTACTGATATTAAGAAAATTATGATTTCTAATAAACCTCAGGGGCAGGTTAACAAACTAAAAGATTATAATACTGATTTTAATGTTGAATATAGCAAGTCATTTGATAAGAGTTTAGAAAGTATCAAGGGTGATATTAAGGCTGAAGAGGATAGTGTCCTTGATTATGCTCGTGATAAAGAAGTATTAGATGAAATGCAACAAAGAATTGAAAGTGAATTTGAATTATTAGATAGGAATGCTGAAAATTCCGTTGATTTGGACAAGTTGATGGTCACATCAAATAAGGTCACAGTATTGGGTACTAGGTTTAAGGATCAAATTGATAGTATTGCTGAATCTAAAAAAATTGTTGAACCTACACTATCAGATATTCCGATTGGACCAAGTAGACTAACTCCTCCAAGACCTGTAACCCCCAAACCTGTAACCATTCCTAAGCACATCAGTATTAAATCATTACAAATATCTAAATCATGGCGGATTGATGATGAAAACGATATTGATAAAGAATTAAACCAATTGAGAAGAGTCTTGGTAGAACAATTGAAAAACAATGACAGTATCAATTTGGATCTGTAATTAGAAGAGGAATTTAATGGATAAGAATGCGATAAAAAAGTTTGCCATTAATGCAAGAAATGAATTATTACAAATGGTAAAACAAAAAGCTGGTTCAATTGGTATTACCGAAGATGGCATTATTGATAAGCTCGAAATCTCAACTAGTGAAATAGAATATTACATAGATGATAGTTTGCCATTGACTGGTAAGGACATTCAAAAGAGAAAGAAATTAGTTAATGAATTAAAGGCTCGTGCCAAAAAGAGTGATTATCAAACTGCCTTTACAGATTTGATGGAAGAGATTGCTTACACTTGGTTCAACCGAATCGTTGCTATTCGATTTATGGAAGTTAATGATTATTTACCAAGTAGAACTAGGGTATTATCTAGTACGCAGAATCGTAATGAACCTGATATTATGATGAATCCATTGGACTTAGAAGCCGAATTAGGGGCTTTCTCAGATGACGAAAGACGCTTAATTAGTGATGCTTGGGATACAGAAGATCCAACTAAAATGGATGATTTATACAAGATGCTGTTTATTAAGCAAGTTAATGCTTTGAACAAGAACCTTCCATATCTATTTGAGAAGACTAATGATTATGCAGAATTATTGTTCACTCCAAACTATAATCGTGGTGTGATTAGAGAAATTGTTACTGACATTGATGAGAATGATTTTGATATTTCTCAAGGTGGTCAGGTTGAAATTCTAGGATGGATCTATCAATATTACAATACAGAATTGCATGATCAAGTAGTTAATATAACTGGTGGTGCAGTTAAGAAAAGTGATATTCCCGCAGCCACTCAGTTATTTACTACTGACTGGGTTGTTAGATACATGGTCGACAACTCATTAGGAAAATATTGGATGGAAAGGCATCCTGACAGTAAACTAAAAGATGATTTAAAATTTCTATTACCTGAAAAATTGAATACTGTGCCAAATAACGAAGACATTCAAGATATTAAATTAATGGATAACGCTATGGGATCAGGACATATTTTGATTTATGCGTTTGATATTCTTATGAAGATCTATCAAGAAGAAGGCTATTCTGCTAGAGATGCCGCAATAAATATTATTACGAAGAATCTTTACGGTTTAGAAATCGACCAACGTGCATATCAACTGGCATACTTCTCATTGATGATGAAAGCTAGACAGTACAATCGTCGGATATTGCAGAAAGATGATGTTAAGCCTAATTTGTATGTCTTTGTAGAGAGTACAGAAATCACTCCTGAATTTATTGAGCATATTCCAGAACCTATACAAGATGATTTAAAAGAACTTACTGATCTGTTTAAAAACGCTAAGGAGTTAGGATCAATCATCAAAATTGAAAAACAATATAATTTTGATGATTTAAGGGATGCAGTTAATAATGTTACCGTCACAGGTATTGATTTATACGGTATTCAAAAAACCAAAGAACTTATGCTTGAAATATTGGATTTAGCAGAAACTATGAGTATCAAATACACTGCTGTAACCACTAATCCGCCATATTTAAACAAAATGGATAGTAACTTAAAGAAATACGTTAAGAAAAATTATTCTAATTATTCTGGTGATTTATTCTCAGTCTTTATTTACAACAATATAACCTGGTTAAAACCTAATGGTTATTCTGCATATATGACACCATTCGTTTGGATGTTTATTAAAACATATGAAAAACTGAGATCCTATATAGTTCAAAACAAAAAAATATCTAGTTTGATTCAAATGGAATACTCAGCATTTGAAGAAGCAACTGTGCCAATTAATACATTTGTTATTAAAAATATTGAATCGAATAATAGTGATGGCGTTTATATCAAATTATCTGATTTTAAAGGCGGTATGGAGGTCCAAAAAGATAAAGTTCTTGAAGCAATTGATAATCCTGATTGTGGCTATCTTTATCGAACTAACCAAGCGAACTTTTCTAAGAT
>NZ_JQCF01000010.1 GCF_001438805.1 Companilactobacillus kimchiensis | reverse complement strand
ATTCTGTTAGTGGTGATACTATCAAGCCTATCTTAGTTATTGATCAAGATTACAAACCTGAAGAATAATATGGGGTGGTTTTAACTTAAATGAATTGAATTTGAAATAATAAATTAGCTATAAAAACTACAATAGATTTTGTGGCTTTTATAGCTAATTTTAGTTAATTTAAAGGAGATGTGATCTTTAAAATATATTAGATAAATTCTCTAACATCTGTTTAATTGCTGGATTCTGCCAGTTATTTCTAGATAATAATTGAATATGTAAATTTGTAGGAATATCAACAGGAATTCTTTTTAATAACTTATTCTGTAATTCATCTTGAATTACAAAATCAGGTAAAAAGGAAAATCCCAAACCATCAATCACGGTTTGTTTGATTGCTGCTAAACTCCAAACTTCCATGGTTTGAATATCGGCGATAGATTTTGACTGAATAAATTTTTCAAAAGCTAAGCGATAACCGCATTCTTTTTCGTTAATGACAAAGTGTTTTTGATCCAGTTCCATTAATTCTCCCCAAGTATCTGGACCATCGATAGAAGTAATTAATGAAAACTCTTGTTTACCAAAGTCATCGATCTGCAATTGTTTATTTTCCCTGAGTGGAGTCCAAAGCATCAGAGCAATATCAGCTTGATCGGCTAACAAACGTTCATGATTTTTGAGACAAGTGGCGTTATTAATAATCAGATTTACTTCAGGATAGTCACGAACATATTGAGAAAAGATTGGTCCTGAACCATACAGCATTAATGATTCGGGAACTGAGATTCGAAGATCACCGGTGATTTGGTGGTGTGATTTTAAAGCTAGAATTTTATCGTAATCAGCTAATACTTGATTGACCAAAGGAATTAATTTTTTACCACCATCGGTCAACTGCATTTGTTTGCCATGAAAAATAAAAGGTGGTTCACCGATAAGAGTAGTTAACTTTTTCATTTGCGCGGTAACGGTAGATTGTGTGTAATTAAGCTGCTGGGCTGCACTAGAGTAGCTTCCAGTTTGTAAAATAGTGCGAAAGGTATTGAGATTTTGAATATCCATTAAATTCACCTATTAAAATTATTGATAGTTTATATTAAAATGTTCAATTTTTATGAACCACATAAGACCATTATACTTATTTCATCGACAAAAAATGAGGTATTTAATAATGATAGAAAAATTTATAACGACTAATGAGTTAAAAATTGCATATGAGGTTGGTGGACCAACCGATGGGAAACCAGTTGTTTTAGTTCATGGATGGCCAGATTGTGCTAGAACTTGGGATGGTATTTTACCAATTTTACATCAAGCAGGATACCAGACTTTTGTGCCTTCATTGAGAGGTTTTGGAAAAACAGAATTTTTGAATACCCAAACTAGACGAACTGGTGGATTCTTAGCTTTCGCCGACGATTTACGACAATTTATTGAAGCATTAAACTTGGGTCCAGTTAGGATTATTGGTCAGGATTGGGGTGCCCAAACGGCTTTGGTATTAAGTAGTCTTTTTGGAGAGCAGTATGTCAAAGCAGAGATTGTTTTATCTGAAGGTTGGAAAAGCTATGATAATTTAACTATCACCCAAATTCAAAATTATTGGTATCAGTGGTACATGATTACGGTTCAAGGCGAACACTATGTTCGTCAAAATAAAGCTGAATTTACTTTACATATGTGGCAAGAATGGAGTCCTAAATATGAAATGGATCCACAAGCCCAAAATGAATTGCTGCAATTTTTTCAAAATAGCGATTGGTCAGATGTGACACTGAATACTTATCGAGAACGTTGGGGCTATGCACCCTTTGACGGCAAGTATGCTGATATGAAGGAAAGATTAGATAAGGTGAAAAAAATCTCAGTTCCGACATTAAATATTTTGGGTAAGGATGATACTTGTACTGATTACAGAATGAATCAAAATATGTCTCAATATTTTGATAAGGGATTTAAACAAGAAATTTGGTCAGGTACAGGTCACTTCATTCAAAGAGAGGCTCCCAAGCGATTAGGAACAATAGCTGCAAAATATTTTGAAAATCAATTATAATATAGCAAAACACGAACTATATCGACCTATCTATCTTGAATTTCATTAAAAAACAAACTATAACATTATATTTATATCAAAATACGAACTATTTAGAGTAAAAATATATAAATGTTTCTATTTCTCTTGTCAAAACCCGAATAATCTGCAATACTATATAAGTTCGAAAAAGAGATTATATTTTCTAAGGGGCGTTTATAATGAATTCATTAGATAATAGAGGGAATTTAAGCTTATTAGAGCGTTTATTCCATCTAGAAGAAGCCAAGACGAGTGTTAGACGTGAGATTTTAGCTGGTTTAACAACTTTCGTTTCAATGGCATATATTTTATTTGTTAATCCTCAAGTTTTGGGAGACTCAGGGATGAACAAAGGATCATTGTTCACAGCAACTGCTTTGACTGCGGTTGTTGGTTCAGTATTAATGGGTGTTTTAGCAAATTATCCGATTGCGATTGCACCAGGTTTAGGGGATAACGCCTTTTTCAGTTATTCTGTTGTTATTGCCATGGGTATTCCTTGGCAAACAGCTATGGCTGGTGTGTTTGTAGCCAGTTTGATTTTCTTAGTTCTATCATTTATGAAGATTCGTGAAGTCGTTATTAATGCGATTCCAAAAGATTTAAAATTGGCGGTCGCCTCAGGACTGGGTATCTTTATTGCCTTTGTTGGTTTACAAGGTGGGGGACTGATTACCGCAAGTAAATCATCACTTGTCGCTATCGGTTCATTCGCAGTGCCAACGACTTGGTTAACGATTGCTGGATTATTAATTACAGCTATCTTGATGGCTCGTAAAGTTCCTGGTTCAATTTTTATTGGGATGGTCTTTACGACCGTACTTGGTTTAGCTACTAAATTGATTCCAGCACCAGCACATATTGTGTCAGGTATTCCTAGTTTGAAACCAACTTTTGGTGTCGGTGTAGCTCATATCGGTGACATCAGAGAACCACAGCTTTGGGCAGTTGTGATCATCTTCTTATTGGTTGCTTTCTTTGATACAGCAGGTACTTTGATTGGTTTGGCTGAACAAGTCGATGTTATGCAAGACGAAAATGGTAAAATGCCAAGAATTGGTCACGCTTTGATGGCTGATTCAATTTCAATGGTTGCCGGTTCAGTCTTTGGTACTACTCCCCCAACAGCTTATGTGGAATCATCAGCTGGTATTGCTGTCGGTGGTAGAACCGGTTTAACTTCAATTACCGTTGGTGTCTTGTTTGCTCTATCAATGTTCTTCTCTCCATTGTTGAGTGTTGTTACAGGAAACGTAACGGCACCAGTACTGATCATCGTTGGTACTTTGATGGCTCAATCAATGAAGGGAATTCAATGGGATAGATTTGAAATTGCGCTACCAGCTTTCTTAACCATCGTTGGTATGCCACTAACTTATAACATTTCCTACGGGATTGCTTTTGGATTCTTGATCTATCCAATTACAATGCTCGCTGCTGGTAAGAGAAAAGAAATCAATCCTATTATGTACGGATTGTTCGTGGTTTTCGTTATCTTACTTTATATTATTAATATTTTGCCAAAAGCTAGTTTGGCATAAAGATAAAACAATTCCGTTATGGAGTTGTTTTTTTGTATATATTTATCTTATTTTTGAAAAATCATAACAGTTGGCATACTAATTATTGACAACGCATACATTAATAACTACAATAATCATTAATGTTGCGTGTTATATCGATAAGATAAGCATTAACAACGGATAAATAGATTAACAATTAAGAGGTATTATTGATAAGGTGTTATCGATTTTGTGATTGAGCATGACTTATTTTTAAAATATCTGCGATTATTAAGTTATTTTTTGAATAGGGGTGACCATTTGAAGATCAAACGAGCTCTGAATAATAATGCTGCAATTGCAACGAATCATAACGACGTTGTTGTTCTTGTCATGGGACCTGGGATAACTTTTGGTAAGAAGGCTGGCGAAACAGTTGATATTACTAAGGTTGAAAAGACTTTGTTCTTGAATGATAAAGAAACGATGAACAAATTTACCGATTTAGTAATTGATGTGCCAATGGATCAGATTGAAGTAGCAGAGCGAATTATCAACTTTGCCAAGATGAAGATTGGCAAAAAGCTTGATGAGATTATCTATGTTAATCTGACCGATCACATTCATATGGCGGTCAAACGTGCTCGTGATGGGGTGTTGTTGAGTAATCCTTTGAAGTGGGATGTAGCTCGGTTTTATCCAGATGAATTTGCGGTCGGAACTAAGGCTGTCGAAGTGATCAATCAGTCACAGCAAGTCAATCTAGCTGATGATGAGGCGGCCTTTATTGCGATTCACTTTATTAATGCTGAGAGTGAAGACAGTTCTCAACAAAACCAAGCCTATGAAGTTACCAAGATCATCAAAGAGTGTGAGGATATTGTTAAAAATTTCTTCAATACTGAATTTGATGAACAATCATTGAATTATTATCGTTTCATCACTCATTTGAAATTCTTTGCCCAACGAGTTTTGCAGGGAAAACATTACGACGATGAAGATGATGATGATTTACTAACAACCTTGGAACATCGATACGCCAAGCCATTTAGTTGCTCACAGAAAATTCAAGAGTATATCTCAGATAAATATGATTTCACGATTACTAGTTCAGAATTATTATATTTGACGGTTCATATTAGCCGTTTAGTTAAAGATTTATAGTTTTAAAGGGTGTTATCGCAGAAGCGAGCATGACCTAGTTAGTTTCTTTCAAAGAAACGATTAGGTCTTTTTTTACGCCTTAATTTTAAAAATGAATTTCATTGTGATTAGTTATGTATTTGTTGATTAACATATAATGTTCCATTTATTAATAGAATCAAAACAGTAAATACACTGGCCTGGAGCAAAAATTGAAATCAGCTAAGTAGTGAGATTATTCTAAGTCAGCGGACTTTGCTGGCTTAGAATAAGGCCAAGCTTGAAGACTCTTAAAAAGAGGCTCCAAGTTGTGCCCACTACGTTCCAGCTGAATTTTAATTTTTGTGGAAGGCGGCAACATTAAGAAAAAATAAAACAATTTGGAGATACAGTCATGAGTGCAAAAGATTCTGCTAAACAGATTTATGACGCTGTTGGTGGGGAAGATAACATTAATTATTTAACCCACTGTGTAACACGTTTACGATTCAGGTTAAAAGATGAAAGTAAAGTTGACGACGAAAAAGTTAAACAGATTCCTGGCGTTATGGGAATAAATCATCAAAATGGCCAATACCAAGTAATTATCGGTAATGCTGTCTCAGATTTTTATAATGAAGTTGTTAAATTAGGTAATTTTCCAACTGACGAAAGTGCTGATGCTACTGAGACTGATGATAAAGAATCCAAGGGTAATTTATTTGATCAATTTACCAGTTTCATTTCATCATGTATGTCACCATTAATTCCAGCGTTGATCGGCGGTGGGATGATCAAGGTTATCTTGATTCTCCTAACGACTGTCGGTTGGATGAGTACGAAGAGTCAATCATATACGATTATCAGTGTTTTCGGTGATGCGCCATTCTACTTTTTACCAATCGAATTAGCTATTACTGCTTCAAAATATCACAAGGTTAATCAAATGATGGCCGTAATTGCTGGTGCCATTTTGATTCATCCTAATTTCATTTCACTAGTCAATTCTGGAAAAGCTATCCATTTGATGGGTTTGCCAGTTACTGCGGCTAGTTATTCTAGTTCCGTTATTCCAATTCTATTGATTGTTTGGGCTATGAAATATTTGGAGGCTTTCTTAGAGAAAGTAGTTCCTGCTAATTTCAAGAGTATTCTCAAACCATTGCTTGAAATTTTTATTGTCGGTGTCGTTTCACTTGTTGTTATTGGACCTATAGGTACATGGGCCGGAGAATTATTATCAGGTATCGTACTCTTGATTCAAAAACACGCTGCTTGGTTAGCAATGCCTTTGATGGCTGCCTTTATGCCATTGATTGTTATGACCGGGATGCACTGGGCTTTCGCTCCAATTTTCTTGGCTGCATCATTTGCTACACCAGATAGTTTGATTCTTCCAGCAATGTTGGCTGCTAATATCGGTCAAGGTGCCGCTAGTTTAGCTGTGGCCTTTAAGACTAAGAATAAAAATACTCGTCAAATTGCTTCTGCCGCTGCTATTTCAGCGTTATTAGCTGGTGTTACCGAACCGGCTTTGTATGGTGTTACTTTGAAATATAAGAAGCCACTTTATGCCTCAATGATTTCTGGTGCTATTGCCGGGTTATTCATGGGAATCGTCAACTTGAAGTCATTTGCCTTCGCGGTTCCTTCAATCCTATCAATTCCACAATTTGTTAACAAAGCTATTCCAAGTAACTTTATTTATGCTTTGATCGTCATCGCAATTGCCTTTGTTTTGACATTTGTTTTGACCTTAGTCTTTGGTTTTGATGAAGGAACTGTTCCTGTAACTGCAACTGTTTCTGATAACGATAATGCTACCAACGATTCAAAAATTGCTTCAGGTACTAAAGAAACTAAGAAAGTATTTAGCCCAGTTAAGGGTGAACAAATTATGCTTGATAGTGTCAATGATCCAACTTTTGCTCAAAAATTATTGGGTGATGGGATTGCTGTTATCCCTGAAGAGGGTAAGTTCTATGCGCCATTCGATGGTGTCGTTGAAACAGTCTTTCCAACCAAACACGCCATCGGTTTGAAGGGTGACAATGGTATTGAGTTATTGATCCATATTGGTTTGGATACCGTTGAACTCAAAGGTGCCCCATACGATGTTAAGGTTAAAGCTAACCAACGTGTTAAGAAGGGTGACTTATTAGTCATCGCTGACTTAGAGGCTATCAAGAAGGCTGGTTATGACATCGTGACACCAGTTATCGTGACTAATACTAAGGAATTTGTTGAGATTGTACAAAGTGATAAGACTACGGTTGATAATGATACTGTTTCATTCTATGCCGTTTAAAAAGGAGAATTATTATGACTGAATTTCCAAAAGGATTTTTATGGGGTGGTGCGACTGCCGCCAATCAATTAGAGGGTGCCTACAACGAAGATGGCAAAGGTTTGTCAATTGCCGATGTGTTACCTGGTGGTCCTGAACGGTTTAATCTAGTTAACCAACCCGATTTCAATTGGACCATGGACGATAAGAAATATACTTATCCTAATCACAACGGAATTGATCATTATCATCGTTATCAAGAGGATATTAAATTATTTGCCGAGATGGGTTTCAAATGTTACCGTTTTTCAATTGCTTGGAGTCGAGTTTTCCCTAATGGTGATGAAACTGAACCTAACGAAGCTGGGTTAGAATTTTACGATCGTTTGATTGCAGAATGTTTGAAATATGACATTGAGCCGGTTATTACTATTAGTCATTACGAAATGCCACTACACTTGGTTACCGAGTATGGCGGCTGGAAAAACCGTAAATTGATTGGATTTTATGAAAGATATGCGTCAGTAGTTTTGAATCGTTATGCTGATAAAGTTAAGTATTGGATGACTTTCAACGAAATCAATTCTGCTTTACATTTTCCCGTCATGGGTCAAGGCTTGGTTAAGTCAAACGGTGGCGATAAGATGCAAAATATTTATCAAGCTTGGCATAATCAATTTGTTGCAGGTGCAAAGGCTGTTAAAATTGCCCATGCAATTAGACCAGATATTCTGATTGGCTGTATGTTGTTGTATGCGACAACTTATTCTTACGATGCTAATCCGGTTAATCAATTAGCTGCTTTGAAAGAGAATCAAGCCTTCAATCATTTCTGTGGTGATGTTCAAGTTCGTGGAACATATCCTGCCTATACAGAATCAGTGATGAATCGTTATGGTTTCAGTTTCAAAGATCTTGATGTGACTGCTGATGATCTAGCTGTTCTTAAAGAAAATCCAGTTGATTATATTGGCTTTTCTTACTACATGTCAACAGCTATCAATGTTACTGACAAGAAATTA
This sequence comes from Companilactobacillus kimchiensis, assembly GCF_001438805.1. Lineage (GTDB taxonomy): Bacteria > Bacillota > Bacilli > Lactobacillales > Lactobacillaceae > Companilactobacillus > Companilactobacillus kimchiensis. The sequence goes on along the minus strand of NZ_JQCF01000010.1, from coordinate 77,022 downwards.
GCAACTGCTAATGGTAATCTAGTCGGTGGTGTTAAGAATCCGTTCCTAGAAGCTTCTGACTGGGGCTGGCAAATTGATCCGACTGGATTGAGAATCGCTTTGAATGAATTGTATAATCGTTATCAAAAACCAGTCTTTGTTGTTGAAAATGGTTTGGGTGCAATCGATAAGCCTGATAAAAATAATTTTGTTCAAGATGATTATCGAATTGATTATCTTCGTAAGCACATCGAAGCGATTGCTGGTGCGGTCGATGATGGTGTTCAAGTTATGGGCTATACACCTTGGGGCTGCATTGATTTAGTTAGTGCTTCAACTGGTCAAATGAGTAAACGTTATGGTTTCATTTATGTTGATTTAGATGACAATGGTCAAGGAACACTTAATAGATACAAAAAAGCTTCATTTAATTGGTATCAAAAAGTTATTGAGTCTAATGGACAAGAATTGTAGATAGATCCTTATTAAAAAAAGAGAATTTGCCTCGAAGGTATTCTCTTTTTTTATGTCTGTAATAACTTATTAATATTATGATGTCTTGTTTTTATGCTAATGAACGTCTGCAATAAATTCATGGATAAAGTATAATGATAATTGTAAACGTATACAAGGAGGGCAAGCATGAAGAAAATTATTAATAATGTCGAGGATATTGTGCCAGAAATGATTTCTGGTTTAGTGAAAACTAATGCTGATTTGGTCAAGCAGATTGATGGGACAACTGCTGTGGTCAGAAATGACGCTAAGTTTAAAGAACAAAAACAGGTTGGAATTGTCTCCGGTGGTGGTAGTGGTCATGAACCATTGCATGCTGGTTATGTTGGTGACGGAATGTTGAGTGCTGCCGTTGCGGGTGAGGTCTTTACTTCACCAACTCCAGATCAAATTTATGAAGCTATCGAAGCAGTTGATCAGGGTCAAGGCGTTTTATTGGTTGTGAAAAACTATTCAGGAGATGTTATGAATTTTGATATGGCTAAGGAAATGGCTGAAGCCGATGATATCGAAATTAAGACAATTGTTGTTGATGATGATATTTCAGTGAAAAATAGTGAGTTTACGCAGGGCAAACGTGGAGTTGCCGGAACTGCTTTAGTTGAAAAAATTGTTGGAGCTGCTGCTCGTTCAGGTATGAATTTAGTTGATGTTGCTGCCTTGGGACAAAGGGTGATCGATAATACTAAGACAATCGGAATTGCCTTACATGCTGCGACAGTACCTGCTGTTGGTCATCCTGGTTTTGAATTGGCCAATGATGAGATTGAATATGGAATTGGGATTCACAATGAACGTGGCTATGCCGTCGAGAAAATCAAGCCATCAAAGGAATTGGCTCACGAGTTGATTGAAAAGATTCTCAGTGAATTCCCAGATCAAACAGGTTCCTTTGCCATTTTAGTTAATGGTATGGGGGGAACTCCCTTGATGGAACAATATATTTTTGCCAATGATGTTCTAAAAGAATTAGTTGATAAAAATATTACAGTTGGTTTTAGTAAGGTTGGCAATATGGTTACTTCCCTTGATATGCAAGGAATTTCTTTGACAATCATGAAGGCTGATGCTGAATGGATCAAATATTTGAAGGAACCAGTGACAACAATCGCTTGGTAGAGAGGAAAATTTGATGAAGATAGAATTAATAAATGCAAAAAAATGGATCGATTTATTTGTTGAAAAATTGGAAACTAATAAAGTGGTATTAAATGAATTGGATACTGCGATTGGCGATGGGGATCACGGTACGAATATGAATCGTGGGGCTGAAGCTATCAGTGCAGCCTTTGCTAAAAAGGAACCTGAAAACTTAGCTGATTTATATAAGACGACTGCCTTTGCCATGATTCAAAAAGTTGGTGGTGCTTCAGGTCCTTTGTATGGAACGGCCTTTTTAGATATGTCTAAAGCTGTTAAAACAGACAATCTAGAGTTAGGCGACTTAATCAAAGTTGGGACTGATGGTCTTAAACGTCGCGGTGAATCAGATTATGGCATGAAGACAATGATCGATGTTTGGCAACCAGTTAGTGAGGCTTTGTCAGAGGATAAATTTAACCAGCAAGTAATCACTGATGCTTTAGTAAAATCTAAAGAATTGGTGGCTACTAAAGGACGTGCCAGTTACTTGGAGGAAAAGTCTAAGGGTCACATTGATCCCGGTTCTCAATCAAGTGCTTATTTATTTGAATCTTTGCTCGAAGTTATAGGAGATTAAATTATGAAATATGGAATTGTAATCGTTTCTCATTCATATGATATTGCCCAAGGAGTTAAGCAACTAATTTCGCAGGCAGCACCAGATTTATCGATCACGACTGCTGGAGGAACGGAGGACAATGGAATTGGTTCTTCTTTGGAGAAAATTCAGAAGGCTGTTGATGACAACACTGGTGATGAAATTTTGGCCTTTTATGATCTCGGCAGTTCAAAGATGAACTTGGAAATGCTAATGGAAATGACCGACCGTAAGATTCATAAATATGATGTAGCTTTGGTAGAAGGTGCCTATACGGCGGCTACTTTAGCCCAAGTTGATTCGCCGTTAGAGACAATCGAAAATAATCTAAAGGCTTTAACCATTAAGTAAAAAAATATCTCCCAAGCTTAATTTCAGCCTGAGGGATATTTTTAATTATGGAATTAATAAGTATAACAAGGCACCAACTGCGCCACCAGCCAAAGGTCCTAAAATAGGAACCCAACTGTATGACCAATCAGAATCACCTTTGTTGGCAATTGGTAAAATTTGATGAGCAATTCTAGGTCCTAAATCTCTGGCAGGGTTAATGGCATAACCAGTTGTTCCACCAAGTGAGAAGCCAATCGCAGTGATCAATAATCCAACAACCATTGGATTTAAACCTTCAGTAAATTTGCCTCGAGTAAAGGCTAATAAGGCGAAAACTAAGACGAAAGTGCCGATAAATTCACTGATAAAGTTAAAGAAATAATTTCTGATTGCTGGTCCAGTGGCGAAAACTCCCAAAATAGCTTGGGAATCTTTAGTTTCTTGCCAATGTGGATAATAGTTGATCCAGACAATTACTGCCCCAACGATTGCTCCTAATATTTGAGCAATGATGTAAGGGATAACTGATGACCAGGGGAAAACTCCGGCAATAGCCATACCTACGGTTACAGCAGGGTTCAAATGAGCGGGACTCAAGAATGCTGAACAGTAAATTCCTAAAGTAACAGCTAGTCCCCAACCAAGAGCAATGGCAACCCAGCCAGTACCCTCAGCTTTAGATTTTTTTAAACTAACGGCAGCAACGACGCCGTCCCCTAATAGAACTAAAACTAATGTCCCGATGAATTCACCGAGCAGTTGCAATATTAAACTATCTTGCATATATTAAATCTCCTTATGTTAAATGAGTGCGCTTACAGCTTTTTAACTATTATACATAGGAGTAGGCAAGAAAACCAAGTATTTTGGTCATAGAATCATTATTTGTTCGACATTTTAATTACTAGAAATTTTGTGACATAATTTAGAACTTTTAAATTTTAAAATTGTATCCATTTACATTGAAAAATTGTTATCCTGTAACTAGTTAATTTTAGAAAATATGAGGTATTAGTATGCGTTCAGAAAAAGAAAAAATGTTGGCTGGCGATTTATATATTGCCCATGATCCTGAATTACGAGTAGATTTCCATCGAGCTAAGAAGTTAGTTCGAGAATACAATCACACTACAGAAGATCAAACTGATGAGCGAAAAAGTATTATTCAAAAACTTTTTAAGCAGAGTGGAACAGGCGTTTATCTGGAACCACCATTTTATACTGACTATGGTATTCATACCGTAGTTGGTGATAATTTCTATGCTAACTATGAAACGATTATTCTTGATATTGCGGAAGTAAAAATTGGCAACAATGTTTTCTTTGGACCACGAGTTGGACTTTATACGGCCGGACATCCGATTGATGCAGTTATTAGAAATGAGGCCTTTGAATATGGTAAACCAATTACGATTGGTAATGATGTTTGGGTTGGCGGCAATGTTGTTATAAATCCAGGTGTAACTATCGGTAGCAACGTGATAATCGGTTCCGGATCCATCGTGGTTAAAGATATTCCTGATAATGTGATTGCTGTAGGAAATCCTTGTCGGGTTCTTCGAAAGATAAATGATAGTGACAAAAAATATTGGGAATTAGAAAAACAAAAATATTTTGAAAATTAGACATAAAAAAAGGCGTATGGTCAATGACCGTACGCCTTTTATCGTCAAAAAATGAATTTTAAAGCTCAAACATTTCCTCTAAATGTTGAATTACACCTTGTTGATTATTGTCGACTGTTTCGTATTTAGCAGTCTGATGTACAATTTCGGAAGCATTTTTCATAGCCACACCATGACCAACGTAACGGAGCATTTCAAGATCATTACCACCATCACCAAAAGCACACATTTCTTCAGGTTTGATGTTGAGTAATTCGGATAGGTACTTTAAACCGGTAGCCTTATTAACATCGGCACGAATAACGTCGATATCACCATGGCCAGAAGTGACAATAGAAACCTCTGGCCCAATTAAATTAGCCAATTTATCCATATAGGCTTCAGTTTCAGTTGGTGGACAACTAAGTGAGAATTTCAAAACTTTGTCATTGATAGTTGCTAAATCAGTGACGCTTTTGATTTCTGGGAAATAAAAATTACTCATTTTAAAAAACTCAGGTGTAGCAGTATCGAGTACGTAAGCTGATTTTTGACCGCTGAAAACAGTTTGAATATCAGGTAGACTGTTAAGAATTTTGATTGTTTTTTGAGTTAATTCATCATCAAAAACATCTGTCCGAAAAATTTTATCATGACTACCGACTAAAGCACCGTTTTCAGCAACAAAAAGTGTTTGAGGGAAATCCTTAAAGAAGTTTCGTAATTGTCGGTACTGATTGCCACTGGCAGATACGAATTGAATTTTATTTTGGATCATATAGTCATAAACTCGACCAAAACGTTCCTTATCAAAATGTTTATCATCGGTTAAAAAAGTACCATCCATGTCAGTTGCAACTAATTTAATTGTCATTGTAAATCCCTCTCCAATTTCAAATTGATCCTGCACTACTTAGAGCCTAATTTTATCCTACAAACTTATTTTCAAGCAATTGTTTTTGAGCTTAATTATTAATTGCTGAATAACCGTTAGAAGACTAATTTATCAAGGATTTTAGCAATTCCATCATTATCGTTAGTATCGGTAATATGATCAACGTGTTCTTTAGCTAGTTTAGAACCATTACCCATAGCAACAGCGGTACCAGCAAACTTAAACATAGGAATATCATTTTGTTCATCCCCAATTGCCATGACTTCATCTGAGTTAATGGATAAGATTTCAGTTAGCTTTTCCAAGCCAATCCCTTTATTAACACCCTGGTGCATGATTTCTAAGAAATTATCAGCCGCACGGACGACATAAAATTTGTCAGAGAATTCATTTTTAACGGGTTGTTCATACTGATCAAGGTCAGCCTTTTCACCAACGATAGCGGCCTTGGTAATTTCAAAATCAGTTGCTAATTCATCAGGGTTCCTGACCAAAATACCGGCACTGTTTTCCCAAGCTTGAACGACAGCAATTCGATTAATATCGTGGTTAGAAGTGTAAACATTACTTTGATCATCAAGGACATAATATTGCATTTGATGATCAGTAACGTATTTAACGATTTGACGATAAGCGGCATTATTAAGTGTTTGACGGGACAAAACTTGACCGGAAACAGTTTCGACTAAACCACCGTTATAGGTAATAACATATTGTTCATCACCCTCAATACCAAGTTCCTTGAGGTAAGGACTGACGCCGGCCAAAGGTCGACCAGAGCAAAGAACGATTTTTATACCTTGCTGTAAGGCCTTTTGAAGGGCCTTTTTCGTGGCAGCAGTAATTTTGCCATGGGAATTTAAGAGGGTGTCGTCGATATCGATTGCAATTAATTTGATCATAGAATGCTCCTTTTTAAACGTGGTTAATTAAGATACGGATATTGTACCAAATTGGTAAAACGTTTTCAATTGGCGATTAAGTGCTCCAAAATATTTTTACGACCAATAGTAGTTAGACCAATTAGATAGTCTTTTTCAAAATCACGATTGAAATCCAATTGATATTTGTTATGTAATGGCAAATTATTTTGAACGTGTTGTTTGATTTGCTCTATTTGTAAGTCAGTTAGTGAAAGTTTCGCCGCGTAAACGATAAGCAAATTGGGATCTAAGAAACTAATGATATTTTGAATGTGTTGCATGATTTGCTGGCAAACATTGTCGTTAGTGTCGACTGTACTGTATTCGATCTCACCAGCTAAACCGTCAGCACCATTAATCAAACGGTTATTGATCACAATACCGACACCGGGGCCAAAATTATTGGGAAAGTAAATTCCTACTGCAATATTTTCACTTTCGTTTAATTCGATTGCAGCTCCAAAAGTGCCAGCATTAGCATCATTAACAATGATGGTTTCAATATTGACAGCCTTTTTGATGGCCAATGATAAATTGATGCCTTGTAGTGATTTGATATCACTGATTTGCAAATAACCATCCAATTCAGCCCCAGGAACACCGATAATGATTTTCTGTGGACTGCCATGTTCGGCAATGGCTTGCTTTATAAAATCAATTAATTGTGTGACCGAAGTAATTTCTTGATCATTGAATTCTTTATAGATGATTTTCCCAGCAAGGTTGGTCAAAAAGTAAGTAGCTTTGATTTTATTGTCAGTTTCGACTAACTGAATGATTCCTAATTGTAAGACGTCATAATTAAGCTTATAGATTTTGGCACGGCGGCCGCGAGTGTTTAAAAAATCAGTAGCAATAATTTCACTATTTGAACTGATAACATCAAGTAATTTATTGATACTAACGATACTTAACCCAGTCAAAGCAGCTAATTGTTTAGCAGATAGTTCATCATATTCGTCCAATAAGTAAAGAATGGATTTTAAATTTTGTTGACGTGCAGAATATTTATTGTCTAATTTCAAAGTGAACCACCTCGTTAGGTTAATTATATTGATACAAATTGTCTGGTCAATCATTAAATGTTGTGATTTTTGATGTCAAGATAGATAAAAAGAATTATTATAATTTAATTCTATATTTGTTTAAACAGGATGTATAATTATTGTGATAGAAATGAGAGCTATTGGCGGTTGAATATAAAAAAGGATGGTGATAGTTATGATTAGAAATGATTATAATGTTGAACTAAGTCGTTTAGGCCAAATTGATTCAGTAGATATACCACATTTAAAAAACGTTCAAATGATTGTCAAAGATCGAGTAGATACACATTCATATGAACCGATTATTTATGATCATTTAAAAAACTTGTCTGACGAACCCAGTTTACCCAATGATTTAACCCAATTACGTGACGGGAACAACCACGATGATATTCCTGAGACCAAGTACCCCAATATCCAAATTGATAATGAATATACGGATGAATTGGATCGTCACGTTCGTTATCTTAAGATTTATCGTAAAGATCAAATAACTTCCAATAAAGCTTTAGTTTATCTACACGGTGGAGCCTATTATGGTGGGACACCAGAGGACACCTTACCATTTCTAAATCTTTTAGCTACAAAGTTTAATGGAGTGATTTATAGCGTTGATTACGGAATTGCACCAGAAAAACCATATCCATCAGGAATAGAAGATAGTTTAGCAGTCACGATGGAAGCAAGCAATCATTATCAAACGGTTTCCCTATCCGGCGATTCTGCTGGTGCCTCAATAGCCTTGGGGGTCAGTGAGTTATGCCATTTGACAGGGATTTGTGATATTTATAAAAATATTTTATTCTATCCAACCGTAGTACATGGTTCGAATCATAACGGATCACTTTGGAATGATCGTTTGATTCCCATTAATGACAAACAAAGACGTGCTTTGCATAATAACTATACGCAATTTAAACAACTTGATACGATAATGACTGATTTTTATACGAATCATAAGAACGTTGATCTGAGTGCACCAATTTTATCACCACTTTACGCAGATCCATTGATTTTTAAAAATGTCGTTGTTATGACGGGGGAGTTTGATCCCTTTAGACTACAAGATGAAGCCTTTATTCAAAAGGTTGGTATGGCGGGATGTACAGCTAAATATATTCGCTATGGTGGATTGGGACATGCATTCCTTAATTATGTTGGTCGAATCCCGGCTGTTGAAGATGCTTTAACTGAATGTGCTGATGCATTAAATTAATGCTAAGAATAGCATAGTTCCAAAATAAACAAGCTGTAGTAATCGTTTTTCGGATTACTACAGCTTGTTTATTTTTATATTTGAAAATTAAGAATATTATATCTCACTCTCCTTGGTTTCTAGCAAACTCTTTTTTTCTCTAAGTCTTTTAATTTCCATATTCCAAGTACTTACAAGAACTAGGACTGAACCGATCCAAGCAAGTGGGTTGGCCATGGCAGCTCCGTAGAAACCGAAGAAGTGAATCAAAACAATTCCGGCAAAGATCCGCATTAATAATTCTGCCACACCAGCAATAGTGGGAGCTTTTTGATTGCCCAGGCCTTGCAAAGTGTATCTGACAATAAATAAAATTGAGAGAATAAAATAGGATGAACCATTGAAGTAGTAATAAATTTGGACCAGATTTAACACAGTATCTTGAGCACCATTCATAAATAAGTGCGAAATACTACGACCAAACATGATCAAGAAAGCACCGATTACTAAACTGGCAGAAACGGAAATAATAACACCGTCTTTGACACCTTGTAATATTCTTTCGAATTTCTTAGCGCCTAAGTTTTGGGCAGTATAGTTAACCAAAGCTAGTCCAAAGCTAAAGGCAGGTAAAGTAGCAATCTGTTCAACTCTTCCAGCAACTGTATAAGCAGCAACAGCGTTAGCTCCAAGTGTATTTAACATAACTTGAAGAATTATTGAGCCGATAGCAATGATTGAAGATTGGAACCCCATGGGTAAACTGATACTCAAGAGTTCCTTAATTTCTTTTTTATCAATCTTAAAGTCACTCCGAGTCAAAATTAAGTACGGAATGTGTTTTCGAATGTAAAAATATAAAATAATAAAAGTAATAGTTTGTGCGACAACCGTGGCTAATCCGGCACCAGCTACTCCCATGTGTAAGTAAAGGATAAAGACAAGTTCCAAAAGGATGTTGAGAACTGTACTTACGATCAAGAAGAATAGTGGAACACGTGAATCCCCCAAAGCCCGCATCGTATTTCCTAAAAAGTCGAAACCGACAAAAGAAAATATTCCTGCAAAGATTATTTCCAAAAAGATAAATGAATCATGAATTAAAACTTTCGGCGTTTGCATTGCTACAAGTAAAGGATAGGCAATTAGAAGCGCAAGAATAGTGAAGACAACAGCGATACAAATAGAAATTATAATTCCCGATACAAAACTTTGTCGAACGCCTTTCTCGTCGTTAGCCCCATATTTCCTAGCAGTCAAAATAGTTAAACCACTGGTCATACCTTGGGCAAATCCAATTACTAACCCAGTTAGTCCCCCCGTTGCACCGACACTTGCCAAAGCATCAACACTGATTGTTTTCCCAACGATTAATGTATCGATAAAACTATAAAACTGTTGGAAAAAGTTACCTAATAATAAAGGAATTGTATACAGAAATATGACTTTCATAGGTCTTCCATGTGTCAGATCTATCATATGTCTAAAATCCCTTTCTCAAAGATTATGACTATTTTAGCATGTTTAAAATTATTCGTACTGGTGAATGTGTATAAAAGTTAAGTTATTTTTTATAAATAAAAAAAAGCCTCGAACATATTTGTTCGAGGTTTTAAATATTAATATGATAATTCAATCTGTTGATCAGCGGTTAGTGGCAATTTTTTACCTTTAAAAACTACTTCTGTATCTTGATCAGCCTTGAGGCTGACATTGTTACTAGTGATTTGGAAATTAAAGTTGATTCCTTTAAAGGACATATTAAAATCAATTTCTTCCCATTGCTCAGGCACCATTGGGCTGATTTCCAATTCTTGACCACGATAATCAACACCGGCAAAGAATGAAGTGACAACATTAAGTGTTGCACCCATGACTCCTAAGTGAATTCCTTCAGCGGTAGTTCCACCCTGAATATCATAGTAATCACTAGTTAAGGCTTCATAGAATAATTTCCAAGCAAGTTTAGTTTCACCGATTTTTAGCATCAGCATTGAATAAACGACTCTAGAAAGAGTTGATCCGTGAGTGGTTCTTGCAATGTAATATTTGATGTTATCGCTGATGAACTTTTCGGGATTGCTAATAGGGTAACCAAGTTCTTTCATAATATCTAAGAATGAACTTTCTCGAATATTAAAGAGGGCCATCAAAGTGTCAGCCTGTTTGGCGACTTGATAATTATCGGGTGAGTCGTTGTGTGCCTTTAGAATTCGATCCATTCTAGAAATATTGCCATATTGTTGACGATATTTATCAAAGTCCAATTCTTTTAGAGCAAAGTAGCCTTCAAACTGACCTAGAATATTACCTTCAAATTCGAGTTTCAAATTATGTCTAACATCATCTAGTTTTTGAAGATCTTCATCGGAAAAATTAGTTCGTTGTAAATTATCATCAATGACATCGCTTGATTCTGAATTCAATAAGTCACTGATTTTTTGGAAGAGCCAACTAACCATGATATTAGTATAGGCATTGTTTTTGAGGCCTTCATTTTCATGACCGGGATAACTCTCGTGGAATTCGTCAGGTCCCATAACGTTAGAAATGGTGTATTTGCCAGTAACCTTATCGATTTTTGCTTTATCGATCCAAAATTCAGCTATGTTCAATAACATTTCGAGACCATAATCACGCATGAAATCTTCATCGTTACTTAGATTGTAGTAATTCCAGACGTTATAGGCGACAGCTAGGGAAACATGACGCTGTTTTCTAGAATTATCAGGATCCCATTTATTAGTAATGGGGTTCAAATGAACCTCTTGTGACTGCTCATCACCGTACATGCCACTTTGCCAAGGATACATGGCGCCGTTATAATCATCATCTGATGCATAATCCATCGCTGCACCTAAACGATTATAACGATACATAAGTAAATATTTAACTAATTCGGGTGAATGTAATACATAGAAATTCATATCGAATAGTTCATCCCAAAAAATATGTCCACGATAACCTTCGCCAGTCAAACCACGTGATCCAACTGAGGCATCGAGTTCTTTGTTGGCATTAACTTGTGCAGCGCTGGTCATGCTATAACTATTCAAGCGGAGTAACTTTTGAGCAGTTAAATCACCCGTTATAACGACGTCTTCTTTGTTCCAAATTTTTTGCCAATTCTTAGTTGAATGATCAACTGCGGATTGAAAGTTTGGTAAGAACTCATGGTCGGTGACTACATTTTCAATTGTGCTCTTTGTTTCCAATGAAGTAAAAATGGCAACATTTTTTTCAAATGTATAAATACTGTTAGTCTTGGCATTAAAAGTAACAATTTGGCCTGCAATTTCAGGCTGATTGTCGATAACATAGTTAGCGTTGTTTATTTCAGGGTAACTTAGGTCAGCACGGATAGCTAATTTAATATCAGATTGGGTCGTATGCGCCAGAAGAATAGAGGTAGTTGCTTTATTTTCTATTTTATCAGTTGATAAATGCTTATTAGCTAAATTACGATATCTTTCAACATTAGAATTAATAACAGTGGCATCAATTTGTGTCAGAATTGTGATTTTTCCGTCGAAATTTAAAGGTTGAATTGAATATTGTAAGTAGTAATTGTGGAAGTTTTTAAGGCCAGCCACTTTTTTCTCAACAATTTTTAACTCTTTGCCATCGGCTAATTTAATCAACATGGTAATAGTTAGAACACCAGTTTTTAAGTTGAGGGAACGTAGTGATTCCATTATGTATTTTTCATCAATTTTGAAATAATCACCATCGTCGATTTTGAAAGTAATAAATTGGGCGTTAGGTAAATTGACTAAATCCTCATTGATAACGTTACGACCGTTGATAGGGGTAGCAAGTTGATTAAAAACACCCGCAACATAAGTAGCTGGATAATTGTCGTTATTGGCATGAGCTTCTAAATAAGTTCCACGTAAACCGAAGAAACCATTGCCAATTGTTTGCATTGATTCTTGACCATATTGGCGTTTACCATGATCGACGCCAAAGTAATCTAAATGCCAAGTTGAATAAGATAATTCTTTTTCAGTGGCTGATAAAAGATTAGAATTTTCGATTGCTTCTATATTAATAACCGGAATATGGAAAATGTTTTCTAGTTCACTTCCAAAGTCGGTCGGTTGGTTATTATAAGAAAGAATATTCTCCTTTAAAAGATATTCCGTTGAATTAGTAATGACGATTACATCAATTGAATCATTTAAACTATCCTTGAATGATTGTAAATTGACCTTTAATTCGGAATTATTATCTAATTCAAAACGGTTTTCATCTATAGTATTTTCACTATCTGAGTACATAATCTGATCATTAGTAACTCTCACGTATAATGGTTTCATAATTAGTTCCTCCATAAAATAGCAAAGCATAGTAGTTGATATATGTTTAAACATATTCATACAAAATGTATTATACACCATCGAAATATTGATTTAGTATGTTTTTTATAATATTTTTTATTCTAACTTGATGTTTATACAGGACAAGATGTATTATAGTAATAAAGAAAGATGTAACCGGTTACGAATATTTAAGGAGGTGCTTTCTTATGAAAGGTACAGTTAAAATGCTTGCTCCTGTTTCTGGACAAGCAATTGATATGGCTGAAGTTCATGACCCCATGTTTTCTGAAAAGGATATGGGTGAGGGCTATGGGATAATACCTAACAGTCAGGATATTGTGGCCCCAGTTACTGGGAAAGTAATGTTAGTCGCATCGACTAAGCATGCTATAGGATTCAGTACAGATGATGGGCTTGAAGTTTTAGTTCACATGGGTGTCGATACAGTTGAACTAAATGGGGCTCCCTTTAATCTTTTTGTTAAAGAGGGAGATACTGTTAAAGCTGGTGACAAGATTGCAACAATGGATATTGACGCAGTCAAGAAAGCTGGTAAGGTAACAGATGTGATCGTTGCTATAACTAATACTGCCAAAACTGTTAAAGAGATTCATGTTAACAAGGGAGCAGTTAAAGCAGGCGCTGAGGTTGCTGAAGTAGAACCAATGGCTCCAGGTGAAGCAACAGTTAAACCAACTAAGAATGTTAATTATGAGGAATTAGGTAAGGACATTGTTAAAAATGTTGGTGGTGCAGCAAATGTTGAGAATGTTATTCATTGTATTACCCGGGTTCGTTTCTATTTGAAAGATGATAACAAAGCCAATGATGATGTTATCAAAAATATGAAGGGCGTTTTGGATGTTGCCAAAGCCGGAGGCCAATATCAAGTTGTTATTGGACCTGCAGTTGATGATGTCTACGATGCAGTCGTTAAAGCTTTAGGACCTGGTTTCGGTGACGATTCTACTGTTAAAGCTGAGAAGGTTCCGGCACCTAAGGGTGTTTGGCCTAAGACCAAATTTTATTTTAGTGCTCTAATTGGTGTTATTACTGCCAGCATGATGCCCGTTATTGGGTTGTTAGCTGCTTCAGGTATTTTAAAGGGACTTTTAGCATTAATCGTTTCAGCTAAATGGCTTTCACCAACAAGTTCCACATATATGATCATCAACGCTATGGGTGATTCGGTCTTTTATTTCCTACCTATTTTAGTTGGTTTTACAGCTGCTAAACGTTTGGGAGCAAACCAGATTATCATGGGTGTTGTCGGTGGTGTCTTGGCATATCCAACTTTGGTTGCCGTTGCTACAAAGACTAGCAGTACAGCTATGAATATTAATGGTGATTTCTTCGGTATTCCAATCCACGTGGCTAACTACACATATTCAATTTTCCCAATGATTGCTGCTGCTTGGTTGGCTGCTAAGATTGAACCTTGGCTTAAGAAACATATTATTATTTCTTTACGGATGATTTTAAGTCCCTTACTAGAGGTATTTATTGTTAGTGCCGTTATTATCGTAATTGTTGGACCAGTTATTACTTTATTGAGTTCATATTTAGCAAATGGTATCGTAGCTCTATTGAAATTTAGTCCCGCAATTTCAGGATTGTTGATTGGTGGATTCTATCAATGCTTGGTTATCTTTGGTTTACATTGGGCCGTTATTCCAGTCGTTGCTAGTCAAATTGCTACAACTGGACACAGTGCTTTGAATGCCATCGTTTCAGCTACAATGGTAGCTCAAGGTGCCGCTGCTATGGCAGTCTTCTTTAAGACAAAGAAGAATATCGACATGAAACAAATTGCCGGTGCCGCAACACTTTCAGCCTTTTCCGGTGTTACAGAACCCGCTATGTATGGTATTAATTTGAAATATGGTCGTATTTTCTGGACAGCTAATATCGGTAGTGCTGTCGGTGGTTTAATTACAGGAATGCTACATGTCGATATGTGGGGCTTTGCTGGATCACTAATTGGATTTGCTTCATTTATTAATCCTAAAGGTATCGATAGTAGCTTTACAGGTTACTTAATTGCAACAGTTGTTACAATCATTGTTTCCTTTACATGTACTTACTTATTCGGATTTAAAGAAGAAGATCTTGAAGCAAGTCATGCAGTTGAAAAGGTAAGATTAGGTAGTAGAGAACCAGCAGCTACTACAAATTAGTTAAGATATTAATATATTTATTTTTAATAGAGGGATTTGTCATATAATAATATGACAAATCTTTTTTATTTTTTGGAGGTCTAGAAATGGCAGAAGTTAAAATTAGACAATTACAGCCAGAGGAAGTTGAGGAATTCTGGCAGACTGCTTTCAGTGATCCCAATGCTGATTGGACAAAATTAAATGGTCCATATTTTCATGATGATTTACCCAGTAAGGAAGAATTTATCAATGTTCTTGCTTATAAAAATTGGATAAACAATCAAGAACATTTGGTTATCACTTATGATGATAAAATTGTTGGATCGGTGGGAGCCCATTTTAAAGATGGTGACCTAAAGCGCTGGATTGATATGGGAATTACAATTTATCCAAAAGATATGTGGGATAAGCATATCGGTAGTCAGGCTTTGAAATTATTTATAGAGTATCTTTTTAAAACTTATGATTTTCCACATGTTGGTTTAACAACATGGTCTGGGAATCCCCGGATGATGCATGTGGCTCAAAAAGTAGGTATGAAAGAGGAAGCTTGTATTCGACAAGTCCGCTATTATGAAGGAAAGTATTATGATTCAATGCAATATGGAATTTTACGTGATGAATTGCAGTCAAAAGATTAACAAAAAAAGAAATGATTCGTAGAGTAGTAGGACTTTCTGAAATTCAGTTAGAGCGTGAGTATACTTAACTTCCCGTCTTCCACAAAAATCCTGTATTAACTGATATTTTTCAGTCAATACAGGATTTTTGCTTATTCTTAGAAAGACCTGAGGTAATTTAAACGAATTATTTTTTTATAGTTCAAAAGTAGACATTATGATATTCACTGCTTACAATTAAACAAGTTTCTACTATATAAAAGGAGTTCACAGTTATGGGGTATATGATTGGTGTCGACATTGGCACAACAAGTACCAAAAGTGTTCTTTATGATATGAAGGGTAAAGTTATAGCATATGCAAATACCGGTTATCAATTGTATCAAGATATACCAGATATGGCTGAAGAAGACCCTGAAGATATCTTTGATGCCGTTATTGAGGTATTAGGACAAGTGATTCGTAAAGGGAAAGTTCAATCTTCTGAAATCAAGGGAATTTCATTTTCCTCAGCAATGCATAGTTTGATTCTGATGGATCAAAATGACCAACCATTGACGCGAGCAATTACTTGGGCTGATAATCGTGCCGCAAAATATAGTGATGAACTCAAAAATAACGGAATTGGTGCGCAAATTTATGCCAAAACGGGTACCCCAATTCATCCAATGGCACCTTTATCAAAAATTATTTGGTTGCGAAATGAAAAACCGGAACTATTTAAGCAAACTAAAAAATTTATTGATATAAAAACTTATGTTTTTTTCCGTCTGTTTGGAGTTTATAAAATGGAATACTCGATTGCTTCGGCAACGGGAATGTTTAATATTTTTGAATTAAAATGGGACCAACAGGCTTTAGAATTATTACATATTTCAGAAGACCAATTACCTGACTTAGTTGAACCGACTGATACGATTAAAGGCATTAATTTAAAATATGGAGATTTATTAAATATTTCACCAGAAACACCTTTTGTTTTCGGCGCTAGTGACGGAACTTTATCAAATTTGGGAGTCAATGCAATCGATCCTGGCGTTGTAGCAGTTACAATCGGAACCAGTGGGGCGGTGCGAGTAGTTGTTGATAAACCAGTAGTGGATCCTGATGGTAAATTATTCTGTTATGCTTTGACAAAGGATAAATGGGTTGTCGGTGGTCCAGTCAATAATGGTGGAATTGTTTTCCGATGGGTCAAAGATCAATTGTTTGCTCCGGAAAGAATTACTGCTGAACAGATGCAAGTTTCGACCTATGATATTTTGACTCAAATTGCCGAAAAAATTCCTGCCGGGTCAGATGGTTTGTTATTTCATCCATATTTAGGTGGGGAACGTGCACCGATCTGGAATGCTTATGCCAGAGGATCATTCTTTGGTTTAACGCGCAAACATACCAGAGCTCATATGGTCCGTGCTGCTTTGGAAGGAATTGTTTATAATCTTTATGTGGTAATGTTGACGATTGAAAAACTAACTGGTAAACCCAAGAGTATTCAAGCAACTGGTGGTTTTGCTAGATCGTCCTTGTGGCGTCAAATGTTGGCGGATATTTTTGAACAAGATGTAACGATTCCCGAAAGTTTTGAGAGTTCTTGTTTAGGGGCAGCCGTTTTGGGGATGTATGCTTTGGGGTATGTGGATGATCTATCAGTTGTGAAAGATATGATCGGTGTAACCGATATTCATCATCCTAATACGGATAATTTTGAAGTTTATCGTGAATTATTGCCAATTTGGATTCGAGTTTCGGAAAGATTGGAACCAGAATATAAAGAAATTGCTGAGTTTCAGAAAAAACATAGCAATTAAGTTATCGTTTTAAAAAGTTCTTTCTAATTATGATTTATATTAAAAAAGTGCTGTAAACACCTAGATAATGGTGTTTACAGCACTTTTTTTAATCTTTTTATAACTTAATCACTAATAAAATAACCAATAATTTTCAGAATAAGTGAGTTTTTATTCTCATTTTTATAAAAATAGGAATCGTGATGCACCAACGATAGAACACTTGTTTGTTTCAGTTATATTACTAAGATTACAGAAAGGTCGTTTTTTGTAACTATACAGTCGTTGTTGTGTAATAAATACCTGTTAGTATATGCAACATAGCAAATGAGGGCTAAACAATTTAAACATAAGGATGTAATTAATTCATGAAAAAAGTTTTATCTATCGCTTTAGTAAGTGCTACAGTTTTAACAGCAATCTCAGCAACAGCCAAGACTGCTCAAGCTGCAGTAACAATCGACAGTAACCATGTTCAAGTTGAAGCAGGAGACACTTACAAGAGTATTGCTGCTAACAGTGGTGTAACAATCGCTGAACTAGAACAAGCAAACGGCCGTGAAGTTGGCGGATTTGACTTGATCTTCCCAGGAGAAACAATTACATTACCTGGTGCTACTACTACAAATACAGATACATCTGTTGCTCAAGCAACAACAGATACAACTGCCACACAACAACAAGCAACTACTGAAGATACAAGTTATCAAGCTGACACACAAGCACAAACACAAACAGCACAAACTGATGCACAAGCAACAACTCAAAGTGCTGCTCAAACACAAACAAGTGCAACTGGTACATCACAAGGAACATTTAAGATTTCTTTCTATGATCCAGCTGTATTAGGTTCAAATATGGGTTATAGCGGTGTTGCTGCTAACCTTTCAGTATTCCCTAAGGGAACAACTCTAAAGATTACACTTTCAGATGGTACAGTCTTGATCAGAACCGTTAATGATACAGGTACATTTGCTTATAGTAACCCTAACCAATTAGACGTTGCTATGCCAAATAACCAAATTCCTTCATACGGTGTTACAACTGCATCTGTAGAAGTACTTTAATACTTTAAGAGAACAGAGGAGATTTTGAGTATTTTCGAGTGTAGAAAAGCACAAGAATCTATTCTCCGTAGCTCGTTTCAGTTCCATTAAATATAAATATTTGTCGATTGGGGAGAGACTTGATTAATTTCAAGTCTCTTTTTTTGTCTGTTGTATAATTTCCATATATTACAGAGAGAAATGAAAAGAATGGATAAAGGAAGACTTGAGGCTTTTACGGATGGAATTATTGCTATTGCAGCGACTTATACTTGGTCCAATTAATTCGGCTAAAAAACAAATAAATAATTTGATAAACCATATAATAATCTTACTAGCTTAAAAGAAACTTTAATCTTATACTTGATAATAAATAAAGGGGGAACGAAAATGATTAATCCAAGTTCCGATTGTACTGAAATCCTAGTAGGGAAAGCTGCTAGTATGGATGGTTCCACTATTGTCGCCCGCAATGAAGACGGTTATGGTCCAATCAATCCCATTAAATTTGTTGTTCACGCTGCTAAAAATCAGCAAAATGTAGTTTATACATCAATAACCACAGGTGTTAAAGTACCGCTACCTGATCACGCTTATCGTTACACCGCTACACCACAGGCAGATCAAAGTGATGGTCAATATGAAGAGGCTGGTATCAATGAGTTTAATGTTGGTATGAGCTCAACAGAAACAACTGCTACTAATGCACGTGTTTTAGGATATGATCCGTTAGTCCACGATGGTGTTGATGAAGAAGCTATGTTGACATTGGTTTTGCCATATATTAAAACTGCTAAAGAGGGCGCTGCACGTTTGGGTGCTTTGTTAGAAAAATATGGTACTGGTGAATGCAATAGTATTGCTTTTAATGATAAAGATGAAATCTGGCTTTTGGAAACGGCTGGTGGTCATCACTGGGCTGCAATGCGTTTGCCAGAAGACACGTATGCTATCGTACCTAATCAGACTGTTATGGAGGAAGTTTATCCAAACGATACCGATAACTTTTTAGTTGCAACTGATTTAGTGGAATTTGTTGAGAAACATCATTTGAATCCTCAACCAGGTCATTTTAACTTCCGTGAAATCTTTGGAACACAAAGTGAAGCTGATGCTTATTACAACACACCACGGACATGGTATGGTCAAAAATTATTTAATCCGGAAATTGAGCAGGAACCAACAGCCCAAGATATGGCTATGGTTAGAAAACCTAGCAAGAAGATTGCCATTGAAGATGTTGAATTTTTCTTGTCATCACACTATAACGGAACTAAATTTGATCCCTTTGGAACTTTTGCTTCAGGAACCAAAGATGAACAAAAACAATTCCGTTCAATCGCTATGGATCGTAACCAAGCTTCATCAATTCTCCAAATTAGAAATGATGTTGATGATGATCACGCGGCCATTCAATGGATTGCTTTAGGATTCTTTGCTTATAGTCCTTATGTACCATTCTTTACTAATATTACTGATACTCCAGAAGATTATAAGAATACTACCAATGATGTTTCAGTCGATAATATTTACTGGTTAGAAAAGACTTTGTCAGTTATGATCGAGCCACATTTCCACGAATATGCTGAAACTGTCAATGCTTATCTGGATTCTTGTCAGTCATATGCCCGTCAACGGGTTGAAGCTGCTGATGAGGGAGTTACTGGTGATGTAGCGGATTACTTGACTAAGAGTAATTTAGAAACCGCTGGCGAAATTTCTCATCGGACTCATCAATTGTTTGATAGTATTGTTAAACAAGGCTTGATGCTTTCTAAGACCACTTGGGAAAAAGGTCAAAATCTTTAGAATAGAACTTATGAAAAAGATCTGAATTTGATTCAGGTCTTTTTTGGTTGACTAAGTTTCAAATTGTCTTAGAATTTGGTAATAATAAATATTTGGTGATAATTATGAAGAAAATTAATTTAATAATAAAAGTTATGCTAATAATATTAACCACAGCAGTCAGTGGCCTAATTTTAGAACAACGAGTTTCAGCCAGTACTACCGAAACAACGAAATCTAATAAACGTCAAATACCAACACTATTTTTCCATGGCTTTGGTGGGACAGTACATTCAATGGATTATTTGATTGATCAGTCACAAATAGATGGTTATGCGACAAGAACTTTAACGATCACGGTTAACCCACAAGGTAAAGTTAGATTATTTGGAAATTGGCCTAAATCAGCACATAATCCTGAGATTCAAATTCTTTTTTTGAACAATCATGAGTCAGATTATCATCATACTGCCAAGTGGATCGATGCCACATTAAAAAAGCTACATCAGAATTATGGTGTAACTCGATTTAATGCCGTGGCCCACTCTTGGGGAAACAATGCAGTGTTGTATTATTTGGAAACTTATAGTCAAAAAAAGAATCAACCACAAATTGATTCTTTAGTAAATATTGCTGCACCAATGCAAGTGTTGAATCGAGATATTTATCGGAGAAATGATTGGCGTTATTCCAAGCAATTAAATCGGGATTTCAGAACATATATCGAACCGGATTCAACAATTAGAAAATTGCATATTAGGGAGTTAAATATTATGGGACAACTGACCACTGAAGATCATTTTGATAAAGCAGTTCCAGTTGCATCAGCCCAATCGTTACAAAGAGTTTTTAAAGGATCACATCAAACTTATCAAGCTCGTTTGTTCACTGGACCACGTGCTGAACATAGTGCTTTGACTAGAAGAAACCCTAAGGTATTACACGATATAGAAAATTTCTTGTGGAATCGCCCTTAAAAACGTTATATAAATTACATAACAAATTCATTGATTCGTCACATTTTTTCTTTAAAGTGTCTTTAAGTAAAATATTTAATCGGAAAAATAGGTGACAGAATGAATTTTTTGATCATAGCAATAGTTTTTATTTTAGGACTATTCCTTTTAATATCCGGAAGTCATATTAAAAATAATATCGGTGCTAAGTGTTTGTACTTTGTAGGAATGGTGAATGTCCTTTTGGCAATGTATATCGCTTGGCCTAAATAAGATTATAGAATATAAAAAAATCTCCGAATCATATCAGATGATTTCGGAGGTTTTTTAGAGTATTATTCGATGGAAATAAGGCGAACATTATCGACAGAATCGGATAATTTTAATTTGTCCAAGAGTTCGTCAATAGTTCCATTAAGATGACTAATATCCAAAGAGATAACAACTGTAGCGATACCGTGAATTGGAATATTTTGGTTGATCGTTAAAATGCTGGCATTTGATTCAGAAATATCAACGAGAACTTTGGAAAGAATGCCTTGTTGGTGATGAAGCATCATTGAAATAACGGCTTTTCGGTCAGTCATTTCTTCGTCAGGCAAAAAAACTAAGTCCTTATATTTATAATAGGTACCACGACTGATACCAACTTCCTTGACGGCTTCACTGACATTATGAACTTTTCTAGTTTCAAGTAAGTTACGCGCTTTTATAACTTTATCAAAGGATTCAGGAAGAATAGAACTATCAACAATATAATATCTTTCCATTATTTATCTCCTTAAACGTTTCTAATATATCTTTTAAATTATATCATTGTGTAGTTTTGTTTGTTTCAAAAAATTGTTGAAACTGTCATCCTTTGGGAATTTTTGCTATTCTATTAGTGATTGGAGATGTTGATTTTGAAGACTTTAATAGTAGTTTCACATCCAGAAATAAATGCCTCACAGACGCAGCAATTTTTAATGCAGGGTGCAAAATTACAAGATGTTACATGGCATCACGTCGAAGACTTGAAAGAAATTGATGTTGATAAAGAACAGGCTTTGTTGATGGATGCTGATCGAATAATTTTTCAATTTCCATTATATTGGTATGCGGCACCGGCTGGTTTGAAAAATTGGGAAGATAAAGTTTTGACTCGTAATTTTATTTACGGAGATGGGGATGATAATCTCGGTGATAAAGAGTTTGGAATTGTTGTTAATACAGGGATGCCAGCAAAAGATTTTCAACGCGGTGGCAGTGAGAATATCACTATCGATGAAATTATGGCTCCGTATCATGCAATCGCTGATCGGGCTAAAATGCAGATTTTACCTACTTTTGTGATTTCGCAATTCCAATATTTGGATGATCAAAAACAAATGCAAACATTGATAGACTATCAACGCTACTTGACTCAGGTTTATCCGGATACGTTGGCTAATCGTCAGGCCTGGTTTGAACGTGAGTTCACTGATCGTTTGAAATATTTCAGTGGCACTAGCTGTACTGAATGTGAAACTGTTTTGAATACCTTTATTCAACGTCGAGAAGATGTTGATCAGTTGAAAAGTACCATCAGTTTGATTAAACAAGGGGAGGAAGAATAAACTTATGGATAATGTTGATGAAACAGGTATCTGGTTAAGTAACCAGGTTAAAAAATTATCGGAACAACAAACAGCTTATGAAAACCGAGCCTTCTTAGTAGCGATGCAAAAGGTTGTAGAAGAACAAAATAAAAGAACTGAACAATTAAAGGGCGAAGTTGATGGTCGTCTTTGGAATCATGAACAATGGTAAAAAAAAAAGTTTAAGTTCATAAAAAATGGGCACGACTCGTTTGTTTATGGTTATAAAAAAATAATAGCCCAAGAATAATTGAATGAAATTATTCTTGGGCTATTTTAATATTTTTAAATCTTGCTAAAGCCTAGAATTTAAAAGTGTAAATTGAAACTCTTTTATTGAGCAAAGATGAATTCAGGGTGAGCTTTATTCAAAATAGTAACGTCATTGATATCGATTTTTAAGTAGTCATGGAAGCGATTTTTTAGAGCATCTGCGGCCTTTAAATGATCAGATTTTCGATCTGGTTGAATATTTTCCATATAGAAGAGTAGATTTTTGGTGTCATCAGTGTCAGCAACTCGAGCACTGTCTCGCCAAGCCCAACAACGTGAGATAATATCCTGATTATCACGGTAGACTACTTCGCCTGGTAAAGCTTCTTCAGCTTCATCCTCACCGATAGGAGTGAAGTTTTCCCCACCCTTTGCGACCGTCAAATGAACGTCACCAACAATTTTATCCAGATCTTCAGCCGCAATGGGAAAGGCGTATTCTAGTGAAACGGAGTTGTAGACATCAACGATGGGATTAATGTTGCCAACGCCCTTGTTGTTTTTAGCACGTTTGAGAAGATTCTCAACAGCATTACGGGCACCTTTCTTAGTTTTAAACTTTCGATAGGCATCTCGCCAGGCTTTCACAACAGGATTGGCACTGATCGGGTCGTCAGGAACCCATTTTTTAGCAATCTCATTGGCATTTTGGATAAGATCAGTTGGTACATCAGAATCATCTTTATTATTGATGTTGTGTGCGGTCATTACAGCAATTTCCACGTCTGGAAAAATATCCCAAAAATCTTGATCAATGATAATTTTTTGCATTAGAATCCCTCCAATAAGCTATTTAAATTTATTATATTATTTATTACCATATATTTGTTAAAAAATATTAAATTCAAAAGATAAATCATTTGACTACTTGTAACTATCACAGTAACATGTATAACGTAATCAGGAGGTAGTCAAATAATGAAGTATATTATTACGGGTGCTACAGGTCATTTAGGTAGCCAAATATTTAAAGAATTATTGAAATTGGTTCCTAGTACGGATGTAACTGCTGGAGTTCATACGGTTGCTAAGGCAAAACACATTTCAGATACTGGAGCTGGCGTTGTGCCAATCGACTTTCTTCAAGAAGATAGTTTGATCAAGGCTTTTCAGGATAAGGATGTTCTGATTTATGTTCCTAGCAAGAGTCATGACAGTTTTAGTCGGGTCACTGAATTGGAGAATGTCGTTCAGGCTGCTCAAAAGGCTAACTTAGGTCATATTCTTGCAATGGGATTTATTGCCGATCAAGCCAATAATCCGTTTGACTTGTCAGCATTTTATGGTTATTTACCTAGAAGATTGGCTTCATCAGGTATACCTTATACTATTGTTAGAAATGGTTTGTACGCTGATCCATTAGTGCCATATTTGCCAGAATTAATTGAAAGAAAAAATGTGATTTATCCGATGAATGATCAGGCTTTATCATTTATTAGTTTGAATGATAGTTCAGAAGCCTTTGCGAAGGTTGCAGCGACACCAGAGCTATTAGAAAATGGGCGAATTTATACATTAACGCAATCAAGAAATTATACAATGCCTCAATTGGCTGAAGTTTTAAGTGAAGTTGCTGGATCACCAATTGGATATCAACCAGTCAGTTTGAATGAATTCGGTGAGATCTACAATGATGGTAACGAAGGTCATATGTTGTCCTCAATGTATGATGCTGGTGGACGTGGACTTTTGAATGTTGTCAGTGATGATTATCAAAAGATAATGGGACGTCCTGCCACAGGGCTAAAAGAGTTTTTAATAAAAAATTATAAAAAATAAAAAACTGTATTAACTGGAATTTTCCGGTTAATACAGTTTTTTTGATGGTTTGTCACAATCGTCAAATTTAATTATTAATACGATGTTCTTTTGCTTTTTGCTCAACTAAGATAGTTTCAATAACATCTTGTAACGAAATATTATTAAATTTTCGTAAGGCGGCCATTTTAGCATCCTCATAATATGCGCCTAAAACTTTTTGTATATTACCACCGACGATGCAATCTGGATTGGTACTGGTGTCCAGAGTAAACAACTGTTTATCACCTTCAACGGCCAAATATACGTCTAACAACGTGATATCTTTCGGACTTTTGGATAATCTGGGTTCAGCAGTGCCTTTTTTAGTGGCAATTAAATTATTTTCTCGTAAAACTCCCATTAGTCGTCGAACAACAACCGGGGATGTTTCAATACTACTAGCAATTATTTCACTCGAAAGTTTTTTTTGATCATAGATATCTATGAAAGCTAAGATATGAATGGAATCACTAAAACGTGTTGATACTCTCATGTATATTTTACCTCATATGTAACTTTTGATTTTACAAGTATTATCATAGAATGATTTGTCAAATTAGTCAATCAATTGATAATGTGCGTTTCGTTTGACAGTTATTTCGAATTATCATATATTATTCTTTGAGTATTCTTGTTACTTAAAAAGTTACACGAAAGAGATTTGTTATGATAAAGTTTGAACACGTATATAAACAATATGAGGATAATCCAGCCATAGAGGATTTGAATTTAGAAATTCAAGATGGAGATTTTTTTGTGATGGTTGGAACAAGTGGTAGTGGAAAAACGACGACCTTAAAGATGATCAATCGTCTGATCAAACCAACTTCTGGACAAATATTAATTGATAATAAGGATATTGCCACATATGATCTTCAAGAAATGCGTCTCAATATGGGCTATGTTTTACAAAATATTGCTTTATTTCCTAATTTGACGATTGAAGAAAATATTACCATTCAACCAGAATCATTACATTGGCCTAGAGAAAAAAGAAAGCGTGTTGCTTGGGATTTATTGAATAAGGTTGGTTTAAAACCAGAAGAGTATGCGAAACGTTTTCCTAATGAATTATCTGGAGGGGAGCAGCAGCGAGTTGGTATCATTCGGGCATTAGCAACGAGTCCTAAAATGGTATTGATGGATGAACCCTTCAGTGCTCTGGATCCAATTTCACGAACTCAATTACAGGATTTGGTTTTAAAGTTGCATCGTGAATTAAAGATCACTTTTATCTTTGTCACACATGACATGCATGAGGCAGTTCGTTTAGGTAATACGATTGCCGTTTTAAGCAAAGGACATTTGGAACAAATTGGTAATCGGGATGATATTTTGAACCATCCTAAAAATGATTTCGTTAAGGGATTCTTTCAATTGGAAAAGACTGGCCAAGCAACAGTCGGTGAATTGTTGGATTCTGGTTTGGGTCAGGGAACCCAATCTGAAATAAATTCAACATTATTAAAACAGGATTCAATTAATCGTTTGGCAACAGAATTAAAAGATAATAGTGGGATCGTCATTTTTGATAATGATAATACGAGTTGTAAAATTACTACTGCCGATCTATTAGACTTTTTAGCTAAGGAAGGTGAGAAATAGTGAATGCAGTAATTCATATTTTACAAACTCAGAGTGGCGGTATCATGGAGGCGTTGGGTCAACATATTTCAATATCATTGATTTCATTATTTATTGCGGCACTAATTGCAATTCCTTTAGCAATTATTCTAATGACACATAAAAAAACTGCCGAAGTTATTTTACAAATAACCAGTATTTTACAAACAATTCCTAGTTTGGCTTTATTGGGTATCCTAATTCCTTTCGTAGGAATTGGGACAATTCCTTCAGTTATCGCATTAGTTATTTATGCGGTGATGCCAATTTTTCAAAATACTTATTCAGGACTAACAACTATTGATCCTAATTTGGAGGAAGCTGCTGAGGCTTTTGGATTGTCTAGAACTAAGAAATTACTTAAATTTCAAATACCATTAGCAATGCCGATGATTATTTCCGGCATTAGAATTGCTATGGTCATGATCATTGGGACTGCTACTTTAGCAGCATTAATTGGTGCTGGTGGTCTAGGTACCTATATTCTTTTGGGAATTGAAACCAATAACAATGCTCTTTTGCTCATTGGTGCAGTACTTTCAGCTATTTTGACTTTGATCTTTAGTTTTTTGATCAAAATCATTTCCAGACTTTCCTTGAAGAAAATAGGTATTTTGGTTACCACAATGATTGTTTTATTTGGTGGATATGCTGGGTATCGTAGTATTGCTAGACCTGATGTTAATATTACCATTGCCGGTAAAATGGGTGGCGAACCAGAAATTTTAATCAATATGTATAAGGATTTAATTGAACAGGATCATCCTAATATGAAGGTTTCTTTAAAACCAAATTTTGGTGGTACTTCATTTCTTTATAAAGCCTTGCAGACGGGTTCAGTGGATATTTATCCAGAATTTACGGGAACGGTCTTACAAACTTTAGTGAAAAATAAGCAACAGATAGGGCATGATCCTGAAAAAACTTATCTTTTGGCTCAAAAATTATTAAAAGAACAAGCTCAGATGACTTATTTGCAACCAATGGAATATCAAAATGGTTATGATTTAGCAGTTAAAAAGAGTTTTGCTAAGAAATATAATTTAAAGACCATCAGTGATTTAGTTAAAATTGAGGGCCAATTACATGCTGGTTTCGATCCTGATTTTTATCAGCAACCAGCTGGTTTTCCTGGAGTTAAAAAATCCTATAACTTAGATATTGCCAGCGTTAAAACAATGGAACCATCGATTCGTTATAAGGCAATTGCTAATGATAAAGTTAACTTAGTCGACGGTTATACGACGGACCCAGAAATCAAAGAATACAATTTGGTAGTTTTAAAAGACGATAAGAATTATTTTCCACCATATCAGGGGGCACCTTTGATGACAGAAAAATTTGCTACAAAGTATCCTGAAATTAAGAAGACTTTGAATAAACTATCTGGAAAAATCAGTGCTACTGATATGCAAAAAATGAATTATTTAGTAACTGTAAAACATGAGAAGGCTTCAAAAGTAGCTCATGAATATCTAGTCAGTCATAATTTATTAAAGTAAAAAGTTGAGATTATTTCTCAACTTTTTTTGTGTCCAAAGGTCAATGTGTTGTACCATAATCAACATATTGTGAGGAGTGATAGTATCAAAAATTCGATACAAACGAGAATCATTGGGTTAGTTTCAGGATTGATTCTAAACGCATTCGGTAATGGATTATGTATTTCAGCTGATATGGGTAGTGGCCTATGGACGGCCGCTGCAGTGAATATGAATCATTGGTTTGCTTGGAATACTGGTTTACTACTGTTTACTATGGGAGTAATTAATGCCATCACTAATCAGTTTTTGATTAAACGATTTGATGGAAAACGATTGATTGGTGAAATTCTATACGTTCTTTTTTTCAGTTATTTCGTAAATATCTTTACGAGTTTATTAAATCGAGTGGGTGTACCCAATCTTTCAATATTTTTAAGAGCTATTTTATCGTGCTTAGGAGTAGTCTTCTTTTGTATAGCTATTTCTTTGTATCAGCGGGCTAATATTGTGATGCATCCTAATGACGACACGACTAATATTCTAAGATTTTTATATTTGAAGGGTAATTCGACCGCTGCTCAGATCATTGACTTCGTCCCTCCAATTATCATTATCATTGTGGCTGGAGTTGCTATCAAAGGGGTGTATTCGGTTAACATTGGAACTTTGTTCTCATTTATCTTTAATGGAATTTTGATAGCTAGTGCCGATAAATGGGTTTGGCCAGGATTAAAACATAATTTTAAAACAACAAATAATTAATTTATAGATATTTGGCATTTAAGTGAAATTTTCTCCTATTAGTTATATAATAGAAACACGGAATATAGTAAACGCTTTCATAGGCGCTTATTATTACGTGGAGTCTTAATACTTAATTAGGTGGTGTGTATTGATGAAACTAAATGACAATACTGAAGCAAAGAGAATTCTATCGGAGCTATATACCGATATTAATAAGGCAAAAGATTTAGATAAAGAGGATTATGCTAAAGATTTTGTTTTAAAGACATATAATTTACTAAATAAGAATTATTCATTCCAATATCTATTTGGTAGATTGCGTGATGATCGTAAGGTTCAAGATGTTCTTACAAAGTTAACTAACGGTACAGAATATAAAGAATCGATTGATCAATTTGCTCACAATGTTGGCTATGCCATTAATTAAAAATTGAATATTAATTTAGAGTGGCAATTTATTGATTGTCACTTTTTTTATTATACATTTTGTTGCAATTACAACAAAATGGTTGTACAATAATTTTTGTTCGAAAGAGAGGCATGTTTGTGGCAGATATTTTGAGATCAATTGGAGTAATCGCACGTTCATTGGATTCAATCAGTAATATTGAATTTAAGCAATACGATTTAACTAAGGGACAGTATATTTATTTGGCTAGAATTTACGAGCATCCTGGAATTATTCAAGAGAAAGTCGCTGAAATGATCAAAGTTGATCGTACCACGGCAGCTCGGGCCATCAAAAAGTTAGAGAATAATGAGTTTATTGTCAGGAAACAGTCACAGGATAATAAAAAAGAAAAGAAATTATTTGTAACTGAAAAAGGTAAAAAAGTTTATCCGATTCTTGACCGAGAAGAACATTTTTCAAATGAAATTGCCCTTAAGGGATTATCGTCGGCCGAACGAAAACAAATTTTTAAATTGTTGGAGACGGTTGAAGGTAATATTTCTGAGAACTGGGAATATGTTAAGAAAGGTAATAAGCGGATATATTAATGGCATTTCAAATAAGAAGATGTACATTGCAGGATTTAGCAACTTTACAAGCAATCAGTATTGAAACATACACTGATACTTTTGGAGAGTTTAATACGCCAGCAAATACAAAAGCATATATCGACTCGGCCTATGATCTGACAGTTCTTAAAACTGAAATGCTTAATGTTAATTCAGAATTTTATTTTATGTATTTGGACGAGCAACTAGCAGGCTATTTGAAGGTTAATATTCTGGATGCTCAGAGTGAATTAATGGCAGACGATTTTTTGGAAATTCAAAGAATTTATATTAGAAAACCTTTTAAACGTTTGGGATTAGGTAAAAAGTTATTGGAGTTAGGTTTGGATCGAGCTCAAGCATTACAAAAAAAACGAGTTTGGCTAGGAGTTTGGGAAAAAAATTTCCCAGCTCAAAAATTTTATCGTCAAATGGGATTTGAACGATATAGTGAACATAAATTTGTAATGGGTGATTCAGTTCAAACGGATTATATTTTAAAGAAGGATTTGAGGTAGTAATTTTGACAAAAGTAATAGTAGATAATAAGTTCTGGGAATTGTTCCCTGAAGCACAAATCAGTACATTAGTAATTCATGGTATTGACAATCATGTTGATGAAAAAGATGATCCTTACTTTGCTAAGTTGTTAAGCGATTCAGCTAAAGAGTCAGAAAAATTTATTTCTAATGAATCATTTAAAGATAATGAAGTTGTTGATGAATGGCGTGAGGCCTTTAGACAATTTAAAACCAAAAAGGGTGTTCGTTGTTCCATTGAAGCCTTATTGAAACGAGTTAGCCAAGGACGTGAATTTTCACCAATCAATCCTTTAGTGGATATTTATAATAGTATTTCTTTGAAATATGGTGTTCCCTGTGGTGGTGAAAATATTAATGCTTTTGATGGTGATCTCCATTTGGGAGAAGCTCAAGGTGGCGAAGGTTTTAAACCATTAGGGGCTACAGAAGACGCTCCGGCTTTACCAGGAGAAATCATTTACTATGACCAAGCTGGTGCCATTTGCCGTTGTCTTAATTGGCGTGAGGCTCAAAGAACTATGTTGACAGAGGATACTACTGATTCAGTTTTAGTTATTGAAGCAATCAATGAAAAGCAGGCCAAACGTGCCAGTGAGGCGATTGTTGAGTTGAAAGATTTAATTGAAAAATATTTTAAGGTTGATGGACGAATTGAACTTTTGACAAAGGATCATTCAGAAACAGCTAGTTTATAAAAATTAAAATAAAATAAATGGCCTCAATTCGTAATTTGAATTGAGGCCATTTTATTATTCAAACGAAAAAATCATTGTTGGTCACGATCGACCATTCCAAAGGTTAAAACAAGGATACCAATAATGAGAGCTATGACAAAATAAGAAAAGATAGTTGCGACGTTGATACCTTTTCCCAAAGAAAAACCAATCAAGTAAGGTCCAATAGTAGCACCGATGCGACCAATTGATTGAGTGAATCCAATTCCTACACCACGAATTTCAATAGGATATTGAGTTGGAGTTAAAGCAATCATAATACCCCAGGCCCCTAAGGTGAAGAATGATAATATACAACTGCTAAGAACGACTAACCAAACAGTTTGGGCGGTTCCAAATAGGAAGGCTCCGATAATTGTGCCAATAAGATAGATTCCTAGTACCTTCTTACGACTAATTTTCCCCATCAGATAGGCAGCTAAGAAATAGCCTGGTAATTGTGCCACACTCATCAGTAGCGTGTAACCAAAGCTATGTACGACTGAGAAGCCACGTTTGATCAAGACACTTGGGAGCCAAAGAAACATTCCATAATAAGAAAACATGATGACAAACCAGAGAATACTTAAACAAAAGGTTGCCCGACGAAAATCAGATGACCAAATTTGCTTGAGGGTCGATTTTAAGTTTAATTTTTCATTCTTAATATTAGTTTGTTCTGGTAAATGACGACGAATAACCAAAGTGTATAAGGCCATAATTGAAGTAATGATAACGGTTGGACGCCAGCCATAGACGGGCATAAAGAGGAAGGCTAGTAGGGATGCAATGATCCAACCGATGGCCCAAAAACTATCAACAAGAATTAACATTCTAGAGCGTTTGTGTCCAGAAAATGAATCAGCAATAATGGTTGTGGCTACGGGTAATTCACCGCCCAAACCAATTCCAGTGATGAATCGGACTAATAAAAATTGAGAAAGGTTAGTTGTCAAAGCTAAAGCTAGGTTACTAATAGAAAATAATAATAATGTAATGATAATAATATTCTTTTTGCCAAAACGATCAGCTAAATATCCGAAAAGAACGGCCCCAATCATCATTCCGACAGTAGTGATCGAGCTAACCAATCCAATCTGACCATCGGTTAGAGTCCATTCTTTCTTAAGTAGTGGCATGATGAATGATAATAGTGCTACATCAGCCGCATCAAATAACCAAGCGGTTCCGATGACCATTAATAGTTTCAGACCACTTTTATCCTTTACTTCTGTATTCAAAACAATAAATACCTCCCAGAATTATATAAAAACATAACTATTTTTATTAAAGGTAAGAAATACCTTAAATAGTGTAAAACAAGACTAGCATTAGTCTTATTTTGGGTCAAGTAATCAGGCTAGTTTATATAGTCTGGCTGGACGGCCACTCTTACCGTGTTCCAAACCAACTTCAGTAAAAAGATGGGCATGAGTTTTGCGAAAGTTTGAGTTATCAATGCTTTTAGCCGATTCTTTCCAAAAGGTAGCATAGACTTCTCGAGCTGTTTTGAGAGTAAAACTGGTACCCAAAATTAGTAAAATAGTTGGTAAATAATCTAACCGATTCGTAATTCTTTGAAAAGCTAAACGTAATATTAAGGAGTGATCAGCGGCCAATTGGTTGGTATCATGATATTCTTGAATATTTTTATAAAATTCTTTTTCCGATATTTTAGTGCTTAAAGTTTTGAAAGCTAAGTCATGATGACTTAACAGGTATTGGTCAGGTAAATAGTCAACTTTGAACCATTCAGCATCTTTGGCCCCATAACCTGCAGTTAATTTTGATGGATGCGGCAAATAGGTCATATATGTTAAGGCGATTTCCCGATGATCGATAATTCGATTAACATTACTGAAAGTAGCTAACTGTTCAGTATAAAAATCAGGTAACTTAATACCGATTTTTTCACGAATTAAACGAAGAGATGCCTCTTCAGCATTTTCATTGGTTCTTAATAATGTTGTGGGTAAACCCCATTTGTCAGCATCAACGCCTAGAGAATTTTTAACCAATAGAATTAAAACCTTTTTATTAGTAGCATCAAAACTCCAAATGATATTAGCAATATTGATCATTAAATTATTGGTTAAATTCGGTTCATCCATTGATTTAGTCCTCTTCGATTATTGTTATATTTATTATAATTTACTTTCTGTATAAAATCAGAAATATGCGGTGCTTATGATTGCTTGGTATCTAGAATGATTATATAACTGAATGTGGAGATAAAGAAATCTCCATTAATAAAGATGGTATGAGAGTGTCATTCCCTTGGATCCTAGACCAAAAGGCTATCTTGTAGATTGGTCCTAATTCATATCGATAATTTATCGGATATGGAGGGGAAATATAATGAAAAAAATGTTAAAGAATAGTTTGTTAATAGGTGCAGCAATTTTAGGAATTGGCTCGATTGGGGCTGGTGGACTTGAGGCTAAGGCTGCTACGACGACACCGCCAACTACAAGTGCCACGGCGACTATTACGCCACAACCAGTAATGCTTAAGAGTGAACCTGGGATTGCATTTGGTACCGTAGATTCAAGTGCCGACGATATTACTTACAAATCAACTGCCATTACAGGTGGTTTGCAAGTTGCTAACCCTGGTGAACCAACTGGTTGGTCGGTTTCAGTAGCTGATTCACCATTTACTGCTGGAACGGGTGGTGCTACTTTGAAGAATGCTCAATTGTCAGTAGCAGACAGTTCAACAACTCCAGTTAAAGCCGATGATGCGGATAACGTTTCAACATTACCTACATTTACTGGTACAACACCAATTTCTAGTGCTCCTGTAACTGTTTTGAACGCAGCTGCTGGTGCAGGTGTTGGTTCTTTCACCGCTTCATATGAACCAACCGACGCTTCACTTGCAGTACCAGCTGGTAATATTGGAGGCTCTTATAGTTCAACATTGACTTGGACTTTAGCTAACGCACCAGCTTAAAATTAATTGAGGAGGGGTATATTAATTAAATATGCCACTTCTTTTTTTTCGGGGAGGTAATGTTTTGAAAAAGAATCTACTGATTTTTCTAATGTTCTGTACAAGCTTTTTACTAACTTTTATGGTTACTGAAAATACCGTCAACGCTGCAGCAGCAACACCAGTGAATTACAGTATTACACCTGAACCAGCTAGTAATCAGATCGATAAAAATATTAGTTATTATGATTTGAAAGTAACTCCTGGTCAAAAGGAGACAATTAAATTTAAAATTAATAATGATGATATTAATAATCATACGTATAAGGTTTTAGTCAATCGTGCGACAACCGATGTTAATGGGGTGATTGATTATAATTTACATAACATTGCACCAGATAGTGATTTACAAGATAATATTGAAAAATTAGCAACTTATCCGCAGACAGTTGCCGTTGATGCTAGATCCTCGAAGGAAGTTGCCATTGATCTGACAGCCCCTAAGAGTGAATTTACTGGCGAATTATTAGGCGGTATATTTGTTGAAGAAAATGATCAGGTTGCTAATGATAGTAAGTTACCAAAGGGCGTTTCCTTAAAAAATAAATATAATTATGTATTAGGCTTACAATTACAACAAAATACAGCTACGATTAAGCCTGATCTTAAATTGGTCAAAGCTTTTCAAGCAGTTAAGAGTGGTCAAGTTTATGTTGATGCTGAAATGGATAACGATGTACCAACAATTGAAAAAAATGTTACGGTTGATGCAAAAGTTACCCCCAAGGATAGTCCTAAGATTATTTTGAAGGCTGATAAGGCAAAAATGTCTATGGCTCCAAATAGTGATTTCGATTATCCTGTGGATGTTAATTCTGTCACTGGTGCTAATAAGAACAAACGTTTAAAACCCGGAACTTATACGATGGATCTTAGTGTGAAAGCTAACAATAATAAAAATTCTTGGAATTTGAAACGGAACTTTACAGTTACTAGCGAACAAAATGCTAAACTCAATAAGACGGTTCCAAATCGCTCCAAGGATATCTGGATCATTCTTGGTAGTATTGCAATTTTGATTGTGATTGCTGGCAGTGTAATTTTGATCTACAGAAAGAATAAGAGATAAAAAAATGAAGTGTGATTTTATAATCACACTTCATTTTTTAATAATTTGAATTAAAAGACATTGATCAAAACAGTGCCTGAGACTACTAGAACGAGTCCCGCAATTGATGCTAATGAAACTGATTCGTGGTAAAAAACTATTCCTGCAATAGTTACGAGTATCAATCCAATGCTACCCCAAGTAGCGTAAGTTAAACTTAAAGGTAGTCTTTTCAAAACGTGTGAAAGAACAAACAGACAAATAAAATATGAAGCTAATGTGCCAATAGTAGGCCACAAGTTGGTGAAACCGTCTGTTTTCTTTAAGAGTGAAGTTCCTAAGACTTCAAAACCGATTGATACTAAAAGTAATAAGTAATTCATAGGCTTATCCCCGGCTCTAAAATTTTTGCTTTCAATATCATAGCCGATTTTTATTGAAAATGCACTAATTATTTTTTGGATTTTTTTCGAATAAATTATAAATATTGTTAAAACTCATTATTACCAGGGATTTTTCAATCTGAATGATAGTTAAATTTGTTTCGTTAAGTAGTTTTATTGAGGAAATTTATTTAACGTTAAAAATATAGCTTGGTATGATATTAGAAATAGAGAGGTATATTTTATGGAATTTGAAAGAGTTACATTAAATGATTTAGACGCCATTATGGCAATTGAACAAGCTGGGTTTAATGCTGCTGAGGCGGGTAGTCGTGCTAGTTATCAAGATAGAATTTTAAATTTAGGGAGTAATTTTATTGTCGCTAAAGATGATGCTGGAAATATTTTGGGTTTTGTCTGTGGACCGGCAGTAAACGACCGATTTGTTAGTGATGAAATGTATGAAAATATCTCAAGCAATCGAGAATCTGGTGGTCATCAAATGATTCTAACGATTGCTATCAGTCCCAGATTTCGTGGTCAAGGTATCGGGAGTAAACTTTTACAACAATTTGAAAAGCAAGCGCGACAGTTAAAACGAACGAGTATTGCTTTAACTTGTTTATTAGATCGGGTACCATTCTACGAAAAAAATGGCTATCAAAATATAGGTATCTCGGATTCAATTCATGGCAATGAAATTTGGTATAATATGGAAAAAATTATTGGATAATATAACTATAAGTGATAATAATTTACAAATGTAGTCGTTGTGATAATCTGAATTAGAAAGCGAGGATTTTGTGATGACAGATTATAAATTTTTGGAACCTTATACTTTTGAGAAAAAAGGTATTACCGTGAAAAATCGGGTTGTGATTCCACCAATGACAGAGGAAATGAGTTTTTCAAATGGTGAAGTTACAGCTGACGAATTGCGTTATTATCAAATTCACAGTGGTGGTGCTGGTTTGTTTATTACCGCAACTTCTAATGTTAATGATTTAGGTAAGGGATTTGAGGGTGAGTTAAGTGTTGCTAGCGACAAATTTATTCCTGGGTTAACCAAGTTGGCCTCAGCTATGCATCAAAATGGTACAAAGGCTATTTTACAAATCTTTAGTGCTGGTCGGATGTCTTCAACGGCTATTTTGCGAGGACAACAACCAGTTAGTGCTAGTGCGGTAAAAGCAACTCGTAATAATTCGGAAACTCCACGTGAATTAAGTGAGGCTGAAATCGAACAGACAATCAAAG
Source organism: Companilactobacillus kimchiensis (assembly GCF_001438805.1). Taxonomy (GTDB): domain Bacteria; phylum Bacillota; class Bacilli; order Lactobacillales; family Lactobacillaceae; genus Companilactobacillus; species Companilactobacillus kimchiensis. The sequence continues at coordinate 40,630 of NZ_JQCF01000010.1, read as the reverse complement.
ATTTTGGTCAAGCCACTAGACGAGCAATTGAAGCAGGATTTGATGGAGTTGAGATCCATGGAGCTAATACCTACTTGATTCAACAATTTTTCTCACCACATTCTAATTGTCGAACCGATAAGTGGGGTGGTTCAGTTGAAAAGAGAATGGCTTTCCCATTGGCAGTTATTGATGAAGTGCAGGATGCCATCGATAAGTATGCGGATCGACCTTTCTTGATGGGATATCGGAGCTCACCTGAGGAAATTGAAACTCCAGGTATCCGCTTTGATGATACTTTGAAATTGATCGATGTTTTAAAGACTAAGTCAATTGATTATCTACATGTTTCCATGGGGAGCGTCTGGAGAAAGTCACTCAATGATAAGACTGTCGAAACGCCATTAAATGTAACTATCAAACAACATCTTGGCGATTTGCCATTGATCGTTGTAGGGGATATTCAAACACCTAAAGATGCTGAAAAGGTTCTTGATGAGGGAATCGATTTTGCTGCTATCGGGCGTGAAAGCTTACGAGAACCACATTGGGTTCAAAAAGTTATGGCCGGTGATGAGAAAGAGATTCGTTATACCATTTCGCCAGCTGATCGTGAAGAGTTAGGCCTAATGGGTACATTCTGGGACTTTCTGATGGGATCATTCCATGATGGACTACAATTGAGTAGTGAGCCACATACCGTAAATGATCGTCAGAAATTTAACAATACCTTAGACCATATTTTTGGCGGTGGCAAATAAATATTTAAAAATAAAACAGATACGAAAAATGTATCTGTTTTTTTGTGTTTAATTATTCAAACTAGACATTTTGAAATATATCAGTCTGGCGATTGACAACAACATTAAACTATATTAATTTTATTAGTAAATATTTAATCGTTATAGGGGATGAGTTTTTATGCTTGAAAATGATATGGCAATGTTCAAATTACAATTGAAAATTGCTTTAAAAGAAAAAATGGTTTTCTTTTACACACTGATTATTCCAATTATTATGGTCTTTATTAATAAGGGACCCAGTTTTCGAGACAATGAAGTGTTATATCTCTATTGGGCCTACATTGTAGTTACTACGATTTTGAATGGTTTTTTAATGAATGTTATTCAATTACGTGAGAATGGCTTCCTAAAAACACTGTCATATTTAGCCGGTTCACGATTTTCAGTCGTTATGTCGTCTTTTTTAGTTCAGTTATTGATTATTCAAGTAGAAATTCTACTATTTAATTTAGTCGTCACGATATTTATTACGCCAGTTTCACCATGGACTTTTTTGTATAGTTTTCTAGTGTCGTTTCTAGCAGTTTTCTTATGTGCCGCTATGCTGTCAGGTTTATTGATTTTAAAAGTCAAACAGAATACCTTTACTGTGATAATTAATTTGTTTCTGCTAATTGGTATTTTCCTATTAGGCATCCGACCACAGAGGACTTGGAATTATTTCTTAACTGTTTTTAATCCCTTTCAGTTGATCTATGGACTTTACAATGTACCTTATACAACAGTCGCTTTTGGGATATTTGAAGGGACTTGTACGTTTGTGTATTTGGTTATGGGATTTTTTATTTTTGATAAAATATCGATTAAAAGTCAATTAAGCCGGGTCTAGCAGATGAAAATTGAAAATTTTAGTTATACTTATGGAACTAGAACGATTTTTGATCAAGTTGATTTATATTTTGAAGATTGTCAGTTAAACTTTATTCTTGGCGAAAATGGAGTTGGTAAATCAACATTATTGGATTGTATTGCTGATGTGGATGGTAAACGAGGTAATAATTTCATTGGTTTTCCTAAGCCTAATGAGATAGCCTATCTTTCCCAAGGTAATAATTTTAATTTTGAGTTGACGGTACAAGATATTTTACAGTTTATGAAACAGTTACATGGAATTATTAGTTTCAAGGTTCCAGTGGTAATTAAAAAAATATTACACGTTAAATTTGGGAACCTTTCTGGAGGAGAACGAAGAATTCTCTTAGTATTCATCAATACAATCATTGATAAAGATCTTTATATTTTTGATGAACCAGAAAGTGGTGTTGATTTGAAACATGCTCAGGAGATATTTGATTGGTTTCGGGAACTGACAGAACAAGGAAAAACAGTGATTATCACGACGCATAAGTTAGATAATATTTACGATACGGATAATGTGATCTATCTTAAGAATCCACGAGAAGTATTGTCAGATAGTTATTTGAAAGTAAAATCGCGTATGGCCTTTTAAAATGTGACCGTATTTCAGCTAAAATAATCAAAAAATTGCTACCGCTTATTCATTCGGTAGTAATTTTTTATTTGAAGTTAATTGTCCCAGTTGATCGTAGTGGTAAGATTCAATTTATTGAAATCAGTAATTTCATCAGCAGTTATCAACCAAGATCCAGTGGGTGAAAAAGTATGTTAATAACATATAATGATTTTATTGTCTAATTGACATATAACTAAATTAAAATTATTATAATAATCTATATGAAATTAGGGGGAGAGTATATGGATGACAGCTTGAGTGTCGAGAGTGCCATAAAAGATACCCTGCCAACTGTATTTGGTTACATTGGAATAGGGCTTTCATTTGGGATTGTCGCGGCATCGGCGGGAATGAGCGTTTTAATGGCAACATTGATGTCTTTGATCGTGTATGCAGGATCGGCACAGTTCATTTTGATTAGTTTATTGGCAATCGGGACGCCAATCGTATCAATTGTCTTATCAGTTTTTTTGGTTAATTCACGAATGATTTTGATGAGTATGACCACAGCAAACTTTTTTAAGAAAAATTCACTTGTGGAAAATATTTTGATCGGTAGTTTAATTACCGATGAAAGTTTTGCCTTGAGTATGAATAAATTAAACTTCACAGATGGTAAATTAACTTTTAAATGGTTTAATACTGTCAATTTAATGGCTTATCTGGTTTGGGTAGTTTCGACGACAGTAGGAGCGATGTTAGGCAAGATTATCAGTGATCCCGAAAAATTAGGATTGGATTTTGCCTTGGTGGCAATGTTTATTGGTTTGCTTTATTTACAGTTGATCAGTGATAAAACCATTTCATTGAAAGTGCAATTGATGGTTGTGGCAGTTATGTTGCCATTAGTATACTTTGGACTAATTTTTATTTCTAGTGACTTATTGATTTTAGTGGTCACATTAATTGGCTGTGGGTTAGGAGTGATTTTGAAACATGCCATCGACTAAATTTGTGTTTTGGACGCTGATAGCTTGTGGAATTGTTACCTTGTTATCAAGGATTCTACCGTTTATCTTATTGAAAAAATTTAATTTATCTGCAAAGGTTGTGGAATTTCTAAGCTTTGTTCCTATCACCATTATGGCTGCATTGTGGTTTGAGAATCTTTTTAAGCAACATTTAGGTCAGTTACCACAGATCGACTATGCCAACTTGATTGCTTCAATTCCGACCGTTTTGACGGCGATTTTAACGAAAAAATTATTGTTGATTGTGATTGTGGGAATTATTTCTCTAGCATTAGTGCGTTTAGCAATTTAAATATTATTATATGTCTCAACAAAAAAGCAGCTAATATTTCTCGAAAGGGAGTTTAGCTGCTTTTTTGATTTTAAATTTTTGTCGGAAAGCATTGGGAGATAATAAAACATGTTTTTTGAAGTAATGATAAAAATAGATTTCACTAGAAAATTCCAGGCGCTCAGCAATAACTTTAATTGTTAGATCAGTAGTAGTTAAAAATTCTTCAGCGGCATTAATTTTAATTTTTTGAGAAAAACCAGTGATAGTTAGATTGGTTCTTTCCTTTAACAAACGATTCATATATTCAGGATTGTAGTGTAGCTTTTCCTCCAGTTCCTGTCGAGTAACACAGCCATATCCCTTTTTAATGATATGAATTATCTGATCAACTAAATAATCATCCTTAGAAAGTTCAAATGAAACACTATTCAAGGTGAAATGATTTTTTTCATTTAATTCCGAAAGAAGCCTTAAAATGAGTCCTAATTGGAGATAATGTGAGCCGATTTTTTGAGAAGCAATTTCCTGTTGCAACACGTCCAATAATATATCCAATGATTTATTAGTAGAGGGCATGATACGACTGAATTTTAAATAATTTCTTTGCCAGTTATTATCTTGTTTTAAGTTATATTTTAAAAATGAGTAGATTTGAGTATCGGTTTTTAATTCCGGTAATAATTGACTTAACAATGAAACAGATAGATTAATAAACATAACCATGCAATTATTGTCCAAAGATTCAGTATGTTTGATTTGAGGATTTAGAAAGCAGCCCTCACCAGCTTTAAAGGAGACTTGTTGATTCTCTAAATAATTAGTTAAGCTACCTTGTAAAACAAACATTAATTCAAAATCTTTGTCTTGATGCATTGCTTGATAATCCTGGGCTTCGAATGAATTGATCTGTCCATTTTTAACCATAGTGTAAAGAATTTTATCAGCAGACTTTTTTTTATAAAAAATAGAAATCGGTTCGGTTGTATTGATTGTTAAACCTTTGGAATTAACTGTGTTATTTAGTTTACTGAAATTCTGATTTTTCATAAATTTATCACCACCAAGTTGGAAAATGACAGTAAGCGTTTGCGAATTATTGAATAAAAACATTATATCATATTCAAAATTTGGGTAATCTGAAGTTAAGCTGAAGGGATGAAATGATATGCATAAAAGAATAAATATGAATGACGACTGGTTGTTTCATTATGGAGAATTACAACAGCAACCAAGAAAAATCTCCAAGAAAGCATTAGCGCTTGGCGGATACACAGCACCATTGCCCAATGAATTAGGTTCAAGACTTCCCATTAGTGAAGGTGGAAGAAATTTTTTGAAATTAATTGCTGGTGGTAATGAAACAAATGGCTTGAAGGCCTTAACTGATACTGATTTAACTTCAAAATTGGATGATTCTTGGAAAAAGATTGATATTCCACATGATTGGCAGCGTGATGAACCATATGTTGAGGACGTGAACAAAGCGATGACCGGTTCAAAGCCAGATTCAATTGGTTACTATCGAAAGACTTTTCAACTACCTAAAGATGATTCTGACATTTTCAAAACTGTGATCAATTTTGAAGGAGTCATGGGAATTACTGATCTTTGGTTTAATGGTGCCTATTTGGGACGTCACAATAGTGGATACTCAGCATTTTCTTATGATATCTCAGAGATGGCTCATTATGGATCAGAAGGAACAAATGTAATTCTATTGAAGGTTGATAAAACATCTGGTTCAGAAGGCTGGTGGTATGAGGGAGCTGGTCTTTATCGGACGGTTTGGTTAGAGCAAGAGGCATCAATTAGTTTAAATAGAGCAAGTGCTTATATTTATACCAAGAAATTGACGACATCGTATGCTGAATTAGGTTTGGAATGTATGGTTGAAAATAATTCAGAGAACACCCAAATTATTGCCCCTAAAATTATTTTAGATGGTCAGACAATGATTCAATTTGAACCACAGTCAATCAATAGTCTATCCTCATATACTTTTAAAAAATCGATTAAGGTCACTTCACCAAAGTTATGGTCGCCTGAAAATCCCCAAATGTATCAAGCCGCTTTTATTATTCCAAATGATGAGATTGATAAAAAGTTTGGTATTAGAACCTTTGAATATACAACGGAAGGATTTTTCTTAAATGGAACAAAGTATCAACTTCGCGGAGTATGTGAACATCAAGACTTTGCTGGTGTTGGAATAGCATTGAATCAAGATATTGTTGATTATAAAGTTAAACTCATGAAAAAAATGGGTGTTAATGCCTGGCGTAGCACGCATCATTTTGCATCACCAGAATTACTACAGGCATGTGATAAATACGGGGTTATTTTAATTAATGAAAATAGATTATTGGAATCAACTCCCTGGAGAATTAATGATTTAGAGAGGGCTGTCAAAGCTAGTCGCATGCACCCATCACTGGCTTTTTGGTCAATTGCTAACGAAGAACTTAGTGGTAACACTGCAGTAGGGAGCCGAATTGCTGCGAAATTAGTTCGGACAATAAAAAAATATGATTTTGAACATTTAATTATATCGGCCGAATTGTTAACTCCAAGTGGGGAACTTAATGCAGATTATTTAGAAAATTTAGATGTCTTAGGTGTGAATTATCCGGAAGCTGAAGTAATGGGTCCCAGTGCCAAACGAATAAAGCAGCGGTATCCTGATTTGCCGATGATGAGTACCGAAAATGCGTCTTACTTTTCAACTAGGGGAGTTTATCAAGATAATCTAGAAAAAAGTCAATGTAATAATTTAGGATCATATTTCTCAATGGTTTTACCGGGTATCAGAAAAAAAGGTGATCCTGGGTTAGGCGGTACGGCACATCCAGAAAGAACTTTACAGTATATGAAAGAGAATCCTTATATGGGTGGAGTATTTTTGTGGACGGCATTTGATTATTATGGGGAACCGGCACCATTTGGTTGGCCTGCCATTAGTTCACAGTTTGGTATAGCCGATCTTTGTGGTTTTCCGAAAGATTATTATTACTACTATCAAGCTAATTGGACAAATAAACCGATGGTTCATGTCATGCCTAGTTGGAATAAGAAACAAATTGAGATTGATGATAAAGGGATGACTAATGTTCGGGCATTTAGTAATGCTGCTGAATTGGAATTGTTTATCAATCACCAAAGTTTTGGTAAACAATTAGTTAAAGATGGACAAGTTAATTGGCATGTTCAATATCAATCTGGTTCTTTGGTGGTAAAAGCTTATCAAAACAATCAAGAAGTGGCATCTGATTCACAGTATAGTAATATGGAATTAAAAAATATTACCTGTGATAAATTGTTTGAAGGTACAACAACAAATCTTTATAAAATATCAGCCTTTGATGATAATGACCACTTACTTAGTTCTGCCAACAACGAAATAAAGATTCAAGTTGAAAATGGCAGGATCATTGGAGTAGGCAATGGTAATCCAATTGATCACAGTTTGAGTGGAAAGACTAGTGTGAAACTATTTAATGGATTGGCTATGATCATAGTCTCCAAAACAAATGAAAGCGAACCAGATATTAATTTAAAATTAATCAAATTTTAAAACCAATTATGGGTACTTTTTTAGGATTTATCATATAATTAATATGAGTTTATTTAGTTTGGAGTGAAGAATATGAAAGCAGTTGTTATTAAAAAGGCTGGTGGCCCCAAAGCTTTAAAATATAAAGAGGTACCAACTCCAAAAGTTAAACCAGGTTGGTCATTGATCAAGGTCAAAGGTTTTGGAATCAATCATTCAGAAATTTTTACTCGTGAAGGCAAATCTCCTAGTGTGAAGTTTCCACGTATCTTGGGAATTGAATGTGTTGGTGTAGTCGAAAAGAGTACCAGTGATAAATTGGAAAAAGGTCAAAAAATTATTTCAATCATGGGCGAAATGGGTCGAGCATTCGATGGTTCATATGCGGAATTTGTTTTATTGCCTAATGAACAAATTTATCCAGTTGAAACAAAGCTTGATTGGACGGATTTAGCGGCTGTACCTGAAACGTTTTATACTGCTTATGGTTCTTTAAAAACAATGAATCTTCAAGCTGATGATAAAGTTTTGATCCGTTCAGGTGCTAGTGGTGTCGGGATTGCGACCTTGAGATTGATCAAGGCTAAATATCCCAATGTTAAAGTCACAGCTTCAGCTAGGAGTATGCAAAAGGAAACTATGTTGCTCGATGCTGGTTATGATGCTGTAGTTAAAGATAAAGACGGCAAATTAAAGACTAAGAAAATGTTTAATAAGGTCTTAGAATTGGTTGGTCCAGCCACATTGAAGGATACGTTTAATCACGTTGCTCCAAGTGGTATCGTCTGCAATACCGGCGAACTTGGTGGCCAATGGTATATGGATGGATTTGACCCCATCGGGGATATTCATAATGGAGCCTATTTGACCTCGTTGTCATCTGGTGAAGTTACTAGTGCTAAATTGAATGAAATGTTGGATTATATCAAGAAATATAATGTTAATGTAAAACCAACTAAGGTTTATAAATTAACTGAGATCAGAGAGGCACATAAATATTTAGAGAGCAATCACAGTTTCGGGAAAGTAGTTGTGATCAATTAAAAAAGTCGGTGATTTTACCGGCTTTTTGTTTGCAATCAATAGTTAAAGGGCTTTGATTACTAATATTTACTAAATTGTTATATTATCAAATTATTAAGGGGATAATTATGGAAAAATTTTCATTGATCATTATATTATTTGCGGCATTGATAACGCCACTGATCACGGCTAGATTTCACATTCAACGGATGCCAACTGCCATATCGGAAATATTAATGGGAATCGTTATTGGCAAAACTGGTTTAAACATTGCTCGTCCTGATACCAGCGTGCAGTATATAGCTAATTTAGGTGTGATAATTTTAATTTTCTTAGGTGGAATGGAGATTGACTTTTCATTATTGGAGCCTAAAAAAGATAAAACAATTTATTCACCGTTAGGAACTTCGTTCACTGGGTTTATGACAATTTTATTTATGTCGATATTGTTGAGTGGAGTTCTTTATTTAACAGGCATCTTTACTGATTTTGTTTTAGCAGTAATTCTTTTCAGTACCATTGCATTAGGTGTAATTATATCTTTATTAAAAGAAGTCGGTCTGTTACAGACTAATTATGGGCAAACGATTTTATTAACGTCGGCTTTTGGAGAGTTCATTCCGTTAGTAGCCTTGACGATATACTCAGCGGTTCAACAACGTCATTACATTTCAGTCTTAGGATTACCAGTGATTTTTATTATTGCTATTATTTTGTTGCATCGGTTTAATCGGATTTACGTCTTCTTTGATAAAATCGACAAAGCGACGACACAATTGGATATTAGATTAGCATTCTTTTTGATATTTACGTTAGTGACTTTCGCTGAACAAATTGGTGCTGAAAGTATTTTGGGGGCTTTTTTGGCAGGGGCAGTGATGAAATTGCTCAAACCCAAACCAGATACAGAGGATAAATTAAGCTCGATTGGATATGGCTTCTTTATTCCAGTTTTCTTTATTACAACAGGAGTTAATTTAAACTTGCGGACCTTATTTACGAATTGGGATGCTGTATTATTGATTCCAATATTTCTAATGGCCTTTATATTATCTAAAGCAATTGTTTATTTTGTTTTTCGCAAACGATTTGGTAGAAGATACGCTGCAGGGGCTTCAATTGTGACAGCCACAACGATTACTTTGGTTTTGCCAATTTTACAAGTTGGTCGGAATCTTAAATTGATCAGCATGGCTCAATCAGGGGCAATCACGTTAGCAGCCATTATTACTTGTTTAGTTTGTCCGATTCTATTTAATAAAATTTTGAAAACTGAGGAATAGGGGGGATTAAGATGACGAAAGATCGATTGCTGGCTTTTAGTGATGGAGTATTTGCCATTCTGATTACTATTTTGGTATTGGAATTCACTGTTCCAGCATTTAAAACTGGTCATTTATTAACAGCAATGATCCATCAATGGCCCATTTTGGTAGCATATGTAGTTTCTTATTTTTATGTTGGCACGTTATGGTTATTTCATCATGATTATTTTAATGCTTTGAAGGCAATTGATCGTAATTTGAATTTGATCAATTTGTTGATGTTATTTAGTATCACCTTAATTAATTATCCAATGGCTTTAGTCGCTGATACATTAAGCATGGGGAACACGAATGATATTAGAGTAGCCTTTATCGCTTATGATTTAGTGGCTTTGGTTATTTCGGCCATGTTTCATATTCTATATCGTTATATTGCTCGACATCCGGAACTGCAATCTGATGCTATGCTCAAATCTGAATCTGATAAAAACCGTTTTGATCCGTTAGTCAGTATGTCACTTTATGTTTTGGCGATACTTGCCTCAATTTTTTCGATCCCATTAGGGGCAATCTTTTTACTAGCAGGTATCGGATTTCACTTTATCGCTTATCTTCGTTTGAGTAATATCTTAGGTAGTTAAAAAATTTAAATTACCAGTTATTTTTTTTAACATTTTAGGTCATTAATATAAAATAAATTATTTCATGAATATTGAAAAACAAATTGATAATTCCGGAACAAATCTCAGCATATTTTGGCAAGGTAGGTTAGACTAATCTTTGTTGAATAAATAACCTTAAAAGGACGGGATTTGTAATGAAGAAAAAGTATGAAGCAAGTACAGCTGAGAACCATGTTGAAATTGTAAATATTGCTGGTCTTGAGGCTCGTGTTAAAGATCATATGAGTAATGAGAAGGGGGCTTTTGGTTATATCCGTGGTGGTGCTGAAGATGAATATACCATGAAAGAAAATACTGCTGCCTTCAATAAAGCTAAAATCATGCCCCGTGTTTTACAAGGAATTGACCACGCTGATTTAAGCACTAATTTGTGGGATATTGCTTTGAAGACTCCTATTATTGAATCACCATCAGCTGCCCAAGGATTAGCCCATGCTAATGGGGAAAAGGATACTGCTAAGGGTGTTGCTGCTGCCGGCTCAATTTTCTCAATGAGTACTTATGGAAGCACTTCTTTAGAAGATGGTGCCGCTGCTGCTCCTGATGCACCACAATTTTTCCAATTGTATATGAGTAAAGATGATAAATTTAATGAATTTTTGATTAATAAGGCTGTTAAAGCCGGTGTTAAGGCTATTGTCTTGACTGTTGATTCAACTTTAGGTGGTTATCGTGAAGAGGACGTTATCAACAAGTTCCAATTCCCACTTCCAATGCCTAATTTAGCTGCTTATTCTGAAGGCGATGGTGAAGGTAAGGGTATCGGTGAAATTTACGCTGCTGCCAAACAAGGAATCGTACCTTCAGATATTCAAAAGATCAAAGATATGTCAGGGCTTCCTGTTATTGTTAAGGGTATCCAATCACCTGATGATGCTGATTTAGCAATTGAATTCGGTGCTGATGGTATCTGGGTTTCAAACCATGGTGGTAGACAATTAGATGGTGCTCCAGCATCATTTGATATCCTACCTGATATCGCTGATCGTGTTGATAAACGTGTTCCCGTTATCTTTGATAGTGGTGTTAGACGTGGAGAACATGTCTTCAAGGCTTTAGCTAGTGGTGCTGATTTGGTTGCTGTTGGTCGTCCAATTATTTATGGTTTGAACCTCGGTGGTGCTCAAGGTGTTACTGATGTGATCGAACATCTAAATATGGAACTATCAATTACTATGCAACTCGCTGGTACTAAGACTATCAATGATGTTAAAAATACTGATTTGTACTATTAATATTCGATAGTTAAGGTGTTAGTTTTATGTTTTGAAATTATTATATTTAATAAAATATGTTTAAAAAAGAGTATTACCTGTGTGTTAAATGCAGGTAATACTCTTTTTTTGTCTAAATATTAGAAGTTTTTAGAGTTAAAAATCAACTGTTGACCATTGATCCTGAGCCTTTTGAATTAATGATTTTAATCTATTTTGATTACGTTTCAAGAAGCTAATGTAAAAGGTTTGATTCGCCGATACATCCGTTAAGGGTTTAAATACACGATTATTAGGCAGATTATCACCCCAGTTAGGATCCAGTTTAGTTAGATTTGTTGTGAAAAATGGCAGACTTGAAAAGTTTAGTAGTTCCTTATATTCAGCTGATTGGTCCTGATAGATAAATTTGCCATTAGGGATTTGTGATTCATAGATATCCTTCCAAAAACCTATTTCTTGTGGGCATAGAAAAGTATTACCAGCTAAATCAGCAAATTTTAGTGATTCAATTTTAGCTAGGTTGTTATCAGATGTTAAGTTGACAGCCATTCTTTCACTACCAAGAAAAATTGAGTTTATCTCGGTAGTGTTTAAAGGTTCATTTGTTAATAGACAAGTTAATTGTTCTTCAGTAAGTACTTTTTCAAAATCCTGCTGAACGTGTTCATCTTGAACGACAAGATTCTCCAGATGTAATGAGCGGATAACTATCAGTGGACCTGGAGCATTTGCTCCGATAGTGATAGTTGATTGATTCTGCTCAAAGAGTTTGACTTTATCGGTGAATTTGTAATTGGCAGCAATCACTCTTTTGGCCTGTTGAACAGCATATTTACCGGTGTCAGTTAAGTAAAGTCGGTTAGGCTTACGATCGAATAGTTGTACACTCAATTTTTCCTCGAGGTTTTTCAGGGCGTGAGTCAATGCCGGTTGAGTAACACCCAAGTGTTCGGCTGCTTTAGCAAGGGTTCCATATTCATCGAATGTCACTAATGCTTCTAATAAATAAAAGTCAATCATCATCAAGCCTCCAGTATTAATTGTATTTATACTAGCATTCAAAATAGTAAATTTTCAAGTGCAAAATTAGGTTTTATACTAATGTCATTGATTAAGACATGACGTTGTCAAACAGTCAAAATAGATATTTTATGAGTTTACATAAATCACATAGAAAAAAGAGGTCTTATATGAGAAATAAAAAATTATTGATTCTTACATTAGCAATAGGTACTTTTAGTATTTTGAACACTGAAGTAGGTATTTTAGGAATTTTACCTATTATTAGTCAACGATTTGGAGTGTCAACTGCTACATCAGGATTGTTCGTCAGTATGTTTGCCTTGATAGTTGCAATCTTCGGTTCAATTATGCCAATTATTGTCAGAAAAATTAATCGCAGAAAAATAATGCTGGCCACGTTGTTATTATTCGTCGTTTCAAATATCTTGGGTGGCTTAGTTACGAACTTTGGATTGGCATTATTCTTCAGATTACTACCAGCAGTATTGCATCCAGTTTATTGTTCATTGGCATTTACGATTGCCGCTGAAGTTTCAGATATGGGTGAGGCTTCTAAAGCAGTTTCAAGAGTAATGATCGGTGTTAGTGCTGGTACAGTTTTAGGTACTCCGATTACAACGTTGATTGCCAATAACGTTTCATATTCAGCAGCAATGTATTTTTTCGCCTTGGTCAGTTTAGCCGCTTTGGTTTTGAATTACTTTCTTCTTCCAAAGCAAGATACAAAAGAAACTACGTCTACTGAGGATAAAGAAAAAGCTAGTGTGCAACAGGTTCTAGTTAAACAATCACTTTGGGTATCTGGCGCAGGCACAATTTTAATTGGTAGTGTTTTGTTCGTTGTCTACGGATATGTTTCAGATTTATTATCTCAATTAAGTAACTTTTCAGCGACTCAATTGAGTTTGGCATTATTCATTTTTGGTTTAATGAGTATCGTCGGAAACTTAATAGCTGGAAATGTGCTATCACGTGCACCGCGTAAATTAGTAATCATCTATCCATTTTTAATGATCGTTGTTTATTTATTAATTATCGCCTTAGCACAATCAACATTATTAATGTTCCCAGTTATTCTCCTTTGGGGAATGATTTACGGAATTGGTAACAATATCCAACAATACTTGATTTCTGCGGCAATTCCAGAGAGTTTGGACCTTGCAAATGGATTATTCATCTCATTAGGAAATGTCGGAACGACCATCGGTACTAGTGTCGGAGGTATCCTGCTGAGTTCAAGCGGATTGATAATGTTGCCAATTGGTGGAATTGTCATGTTATTAGTAACTTTTGCAGTAATTTTAGTAAGAAATAAAATGGTTCACAGTGAATTAAATGAAATAGAAAGTCAAATTAAATAGGAGATCATAAATATGATTAAAAATAAAGTAGTAGTTATTACAGGAGCATCAAGTGGTATTGGAGCAGCAACAGCTATGTTATTAGCTAGTAAGGGTGCCAAATTAGTTTTGGGAGCACGTCGTGAAGACAAGCTTCAGCAAATTGTGAATAAAATCAAGGAAAACGGTGGAGAAGCAATTTACAAAATTACTGATGTTGTCAATCCTGATGACAGTAAAGCCTTAGTCGAAGCTGCTAAAAAGGAATTTGGCAAAGTTGATGTTATTTTCTTGAATGCCGGTTTAATGCCAAGTTCTGAAATTGATAAGTTGAAGACTGACGAATGGAACAAGACTGTGGATGTCAACATCAAGGGTGTTTTAAATGGCATTGCAGCAGTTATGCCAACTTTCAAAGAACAAAACGGTGGTCACATTATTACTACTTCATCAGTTGCAGGTTTAAAGCCATATCCTGGGGTTGGTGTCTATGGTGCAACCAAACATGCGGTTCGTGATTTAATGGAAGTTTTGAGAATGGAATCGGCTCAAGCAAACAGTAATATTCGAACAGCTACAATTTACCCTGCAGCAATTCATACCGAATTATTGGATACGATCACTGACCCCGATGCAGCAAAAGCAATGCAAGCTAATTATGATAAATACCAAATTAGTCCTTCTAGAGTTGCAAATGTTGTAGCCTTTGCAATTGATCAACCTGATGACACAAATGTTAGTGAGTTTACCGTTGGACCAACAAATCAACCTTGGTAATCAAGGTTAGTCGCTATTATTACATTTTTGTATAGTTTTAAATGCATTATAAGTATTAGCTATTAAAGTAATTGAACTTTATTCTATAGCATATAAGTCGAAAACAAATAGACCTTAATAATTGGGAGAAATATTATGAACAAAAAAACATGGACGGCAGAACAGCTTCAAAATTTTTCAAAGGCCGATGATTTTCAAGTTTCACCATTTTATGATGATGGAAAAACTTATGGAACACCAACATGGATCTGGTCAGTAGTAACAGATGGTAGATTATTTATCAGGGCTTGGAATGGTCAAAATTCTCGCTGGTATAATTCAGCAATCAAGCAAAAAGCCGGTAGAATTTTTTTAGATGGATCAAATCATGAAGTAACTTTTGAAAAACTTAATGATGATAGAGTTAATGCTTTAGTTGATCAAGGTTACGAAGAAAAGTATAAGGGGAGTTCTTATTTATCACCAATGGTTCAAGCAGGACCACAAAGCTCTACAATTGAGATCATTCCTAGATAGATTAGATTCAGGGATGTGACACTACTTGATGATGATAATGCTGCAGTTGGTGAAGAAATTTAAGGCTTTTTATCTGCAACTATTGATAAAATTACGTATTCCTACCAAAATATTTAAGCTAACTGATTGATAAAAGATTCTCTGCTATCTTACAAACAGGAAAAATCCGTAAGATAAGAGGGAACCTTTTTTGTTTAAAAAAATCATTCACTATGTAGCCGTTTTCATTAAAAAAACTGAGACCTTTTGCTTGAGTTAAAGTCTACTCTAGGGTGTAAAGTTGTTATCAAAGTTATGATAGGGATTTTAGGTGGTGAGATAATTATGGGGATTTTTTCTCGATTAAGTTGGTTTTTTAAACGCCAATGGAAACAATATTTAATTGGTGTGACCGCACTGATTTTAGTAGCAATTTGTAATGTGATACCACCACGGATTATTGGAAATATCGTGGATACGGTCAGTAAAAAAAATATGACAACTAGATATCTTGCTATAAATATGACGATATTATTTGTCGTTGCCATTTTACAATATTTATTACGGTTTTTATGGCAAAAAATGATCTATGGTAGTTCTTATGTTCTGGAACGTGAACTGCGGAGTCGTTTGTTCCGGCATTTTATGAAAATGGATAGCACCTTTTATCAAAAATGGCGAACAGGTGATTTGATGGCTCATGCGACTAATGATATTGATGCGGTTCGTGATGTGGCAGGTCCAGGTATTTTAACCTTGGCTGATTCCTTGATCACGGGAACCTCAATGATCTTAGCTATGGGTTTGTTTATTAATTGGCGGTTAACTTTAATGGCAGTATTGCCATTGTTATTACTGGCGCTAATGGCAAATGTCTTAGGTGGCAAGATTCATACAGCTTTTAAAGATTCACAAGCAGCTTTTTCTAATATCAATAATAAAACTCAGGAAAGTATCGTTGGTATTAAAGTTTTAAAAGCTTTAGGACAAGAAAAAGAAGACGAAGCTGATTTTGACAAGTACGTTGATGAAAATATCAAAGCTAATAAACGCTCATATCGTCTGGATGCAATGTTTGATCCACTAACGACGTTGATTATGGGGATCTCTTATACTTTAACGATTATTTTTGGTGGTCTAGCGGTATTAAATCAACGGATTACGATTGGTCAATTAGTTTCTTTCATCACTTATATGGCTGAATTAATGTGGCCAATGTATGCTGTCGGGAGTTTGTTTAACCTTTTGGAACGTGGTTCAGCTAGTTATGACCGAATTGATGAATTATTAGCCGAAAAATCATCCTTAGTTAAAACTGAGAATGCATTTACGACAGTTCCTAATGGTTCGATCAACTTTGCAATTGATAAATTCCATTATCCAGATGATCAGGCGACAGCTTTAAGAAATGTTCATTTCAAATTGAATGCTGGTCAAACGTTGGGTATCGTTGGTCCAACTGGTGGTGGTAAATCAACCATTATTGGGCTATTGATGCGTGACTTTGATCATTACGATGGTGCCATTAATGTCGGTAAAATTGATATTCGTAAATATGATTTGAATAGCTATTTGGATACGATTGGCTATGTACCACAAACTAATTTTTTGTTTTCAACTGATGTTCGAAACAATGTGCGATTTGCCAATATTAAGGCAACTGAGGAGCAGGTTGAATCGGCTACTCACATTGCTGACTTAGATGGCGATATTAGCCAGATGTCTGATGGCTATGATACCCAGGTCGGTGAATTAGGAGTGTCTTTATCTGGTGGTCAGAAACAACGTTTAGCCATTGCTCGAGCAGTTTTGAGTGATCCAAAGTTATTGATTCTGGATGATTCTTTGTCAGCGGTTGATTCGAAAACTGAACGAAATATTGAAACTAGAATTGCCGATAATCGTCGTCATGGAACAACCATTATCGCAGCCAGTCGCTTGAGTTCAGTTGAAAATGCTGACGAAATTATTGTAGTGGCTGATGGCACGATTGTTGAAAAGGGAACACATCAAGAGCTACTAAATCAAGCTGGTTGGTATGCTGATACCTTTAACTTACAAGCTAAGAATGCTGAACTTGAGGGGAGGTTGAGTAATGAAAAATGAGAACGAGAAGACCTTGGATGAAATTCATTCCTTGTCTAAAAAGGATCAACACCGAGTTTTAAAACGTTTATTTAAATTTGCTTGGTTATTCAAACGCCAATTTTTTATCGCCATTGTTTTTGCCGTTCTCTTGAGTGTCATTAATGTGATGCTACCAAGAATGTTGCAATTCTATATGGATCATTACTTGACTCACCAAAGTACCGGTATGCAGATCATTATTAGTTTTGCATTGCTATATGCTTTGGGAACTATCATCAAGGCGATTATTCAATTTATTGAAGAATTTGCTTTTGCTATGGGAGCTGAACGAACGTTAGAAAAAATTAGAAGCCAATTATTTCATAAATTACATACTTTGGGTTTAAATTATTTTGACACAACTCCGGCTGGATCAATTGTGTCACGGGTGACTAATGATACGAAGACACTCTATAATTTTTGGACTTTATTTTTGATGATTTTCGTAGCATTCTTTGCCATGGTTTCAGCTTTTATCGCAATGCTGTCGGTTAATGTCGTGTTGGCTGTGGCGACAGTAATGTTTGTAATAGTCTTGTATTTTTTAGTTTGGTTATATCAACGTTTGAGTTTTAAAATTTATCAACATTTACGAGAATATTTGAGCCAAATTAATACGAAACTGAATGAATCGTTAATGGGAATTAATATAATTCAACAATTTGGACAGCAAAAACGAATGACGTCCGAATTTGAAGACCGTAATGGAGCTTATTTCCAAATGCGAAATAAGATGATCAATGTTAATGCGTTCTTGCTTTATCCGACTATCAGTTTGATGTTTACACTGGCAGAGGTTATTTCATTGAGTGGTTTTGGTTGGCAGAGCATGAATACTTTAGTTGAAGCAGGTGTCATATATGCCTTCTTGTCTTATCAACAGAATTTCTTCAATCCGTTATCAGATGTCATGAATTACATGTCTTTCTTCCAGGATGGACTAGTGGCCGGATATCGGATCATGAAGTTGTTTGATAATGATACCAATGCTCCAGTTCAAAATGAGGAAAGCTCAGCTGAAATTGTTGAAGGAAAGATTGAATTCCGCCATGTGACGTTCAGTTATGTGCCAGGGAAGCCAGTTCTAAAAGATATTAACTTTACAGTTGAACCTGGACAGACGGTCGCCTTTGTTGGTCATACCGGGAGTGGCAAGAGTTCAATTATCAGTTTGTTATTGAGATTTTATGAGTTTGGCGAGGGTCAGATTCTGTTGGATAACCATGATATTCGTGATTATTCAACGAAAGAATTGCGTCAGAAATTAGGCTTGGTAATTCAAGAGCCATATCTATTTTATGGTGATATTGCTAAGAATATTCGTATGTTTGATGAGCAGATTACTGATGCACAGGTTGAACAGGCTGGTCAGTTTGTTGATGCTGATAGTTTTATTCAAAAATTACCGGGAAAATATCATGCTAAAGTCATTGAACGTGGGGCCAGTTTTTCAACAGGTCAACGTCAATTAATCTCATTTGCCCGAACGATTGTGAGAAATCCAAAAGTTTTGATTTTGGATGAGGCGACGGCAAATATTGATCCTCAAACGGAACAGAGTATTACTAAAGGTTTGGCAAAAATGCGTGATGATCGAACGACCATTGCGATTGCTCACCGTTTATCGACCATTCAGGATGCAGATCAAATTCTGGTTTTGAGTCAGGGTCGTATTATTGAGCGGGGAACCCATGAAGAACTCTTGGCTGCTGGTGGTCATTATGCAGAATTATATGAATTACAATCATCAGAAAATTAATTATAAAAAAGAATTGGAAGAATTATTTATGAAAAAACAAATTAATGAAGGTTATTACGAAGGTGAACGTTCTCTATTTAAGGGACATGACCTAGCCTTAAACGATGCAACTTTTGGTAATGGTGAATCACCGCTGAAAGAAGCACATGATTTAAATTTGGAAGATGTTGTCTTCAAATGGAAGTACCCATTGTGGTATGCCAAGCATGTTACAGTCGACAATAGTATTTTTGAAACTATGTCACGTTCAGGAATTTGGTACACTCACGATATTGAAATCAATAATTCGGCTCTTCAAGCACCTAAGTTGTTCCGTCGAGCATCAGATATTCGTTTGAATAACGTTCATTTTGCAGATGCAGAGGAAACACTTTGGACTTGTAAAGATATTAAGTTAAAAGATGTCCAAGTTAATGGCAATTATTTTGGTAAAGATAGTGAAAATATCTATGCAGAAAATCTTAACGTTGTTGGTAACTATGTTTTTGATGGTGTGAAGAATATTGAGGTTCACAATTCAACTTTTGTTTCAAAAGATGCCTTCTGGAATTGTGAGAATGTGACGATCTATGATTCGAAAATCAGTGGTGAATATTTAGCTTGGAATACTAAGAATCTAACTTTGATCAACTGTACGATTGAAAGTGACCAAGGACTTTGTTATATCGATGGTTTGAAGATGGTCAACTGTAAGGTTCTGAGGACTGATTTGGCCTTTGAATATTGTTCAAATATTGAGGCTGATATCACAACCAACGTGATGAGTATCAAGAATCCTATCAGTGGTTCGATCAAAGTTCATTCAGTTGATAAAATCATCTTTGATGATCCTGAGATTGATCCCAAAAAGACTAA
Organism: Companilactobacillus kimchiensis; assembly: GCF_001438805.1. Classification (GTDB taxonomy): domain Bacteria; phylum Bacillota; class Bacilli; order Lactobacillales; family Lactobacillaceae; genus Companilactobacillus; species Companilactobacillus kimchiensis. Next base: position 21,015 of record NZ_JQCF01000010.1, on the reverse strand, counting down.
TATTCAAATAGCTGAAAAAATTACTCAAGAAGGTGCTTAATGTCATACGACTTTGAAACTTTGAATAAAAAACGAGCTGGAAATTCCGCCAAATGGGATGTTGGAACTAACGAATTACCAATGACTATCGCTGATATGGACTTTAAAACTGCTCCAGAAATTATTGAAGCTTTGCAGAATAAGATAGCCATGGGATTATTTGGTTATGAGGAGATTCCAGCGGAATATTTTAAAGCTGTGGCTGACTGGTATCAGAGTGAACACAATGTTCGACCTCAAGAGGATTGGATGATCTTTGCCACCGGAGTTGTGCCAGCAATATCTTCAGCAGTTAGACGGTTAACTTCATTGGGAGATAATGTTCTAGTCCAAGCACCGGTTTATAATATTTTCTACAATTCAATTGTCAATTCTGGTCGCCATGTGGTTTCGAATGATTTAGTTTATGATCCTAAAACTTTCCAATACTCAATTGATTTTACTGATTTGGCAGAAAAGCTCAGTGATCCGTTAACTAATATGATGATTCTCTGCAATCCTCATAATCCTGTTGGTAAAATTTGGACAGTTGCTGAATTGACAAAAATTGCGGAATTGTGTCAGAAATATGATGTCAAACTGTTTAGTGATGAGATCCATGGTGATATTACCTTAAATAAAACTGGCTACAATCCCACTTTTGGATTAAATAAACAATATCTTAAGAATCTTGTTGTAGCAGTTTCACCAAGCAAAACCTTCAATGTGGCAGCGATGCATGCTGCCACATTGATCGTGCCAGATTCAAATTTGCGGTCTCAAATTAGTCGTGGCTTGAATAGTGAAGAATTGGCTGAGCCTAATTTTGTCGCGATTCCGGGAACAGTTGCAGCCTATACGAAGGGGCATGATTGGTTATTAGCTTTGAAACAACAATTAATTTCCAATCGTCAATTGGTATTAGACTTTATCAAAAAGAATTTACCAGAAATCAAATGGGTATCAGGTGATGCTACTTATTTACTCTGGTTTGATGTCGATCGAATAACTAATGATGCCGATGATTTAGCTAGTTTCATTCGTCAAGACAGTGGTTTGATCGTTAATTCAGGCTCGGTTTATGGTGGCGATGGACAACACTTTATTCGAATGAATATTGCTAGTCCTGAAAGTATGATCATGGATGGCTTGAATCGTTTGAAAAAATCAATTGATGATTATCAAAAATAGATACTAAAAACTGTTATTGGGAAAAATCCAATAACAGTTTTTTAGTAGGAATAGGCAATTGAGCAATCTTACGCTATACTTGATTAATCTTAAATTGACCAAATTCTGAAGTCAGTAAAAGCTGTTTTGTTATATCGGGGGATATATTCATGAATGAGAATGGGAAACAAGTGCCTGCTGAAATTAAAGGCTGGAACTGGGGCGCCTTTATGTACAATATTTTTTGGGGAATCGGAAATAAAACGTATTTACCATTACTTTGTTTAATTCCATTATTTAATATTGTTTGGATCTTTGTAGTTGGATTCAAAGGTAATACATGGGCCTGGCAAAAAGGTGATTATAAAGATGTTGAAACCTTTAAAGCCGTTCAAGCAACTTGGAACCGGGCAGGATTAATACAATTTATCATTGCAATTGTCTGTGTAGTTCTTTATATTTTCTTCGTTGCATCATTTGTTTCAGCTTTAATGTCTAATTATTAAAATAAAAAATGTTCAGTCACAATTAAGTGGCTGAACATTTTTTATCGTCAATTTGTTGGTTGTTGTCGTTGCGTCTGCATATGAGTATCAGCTAACAATAACGTATAGGAATTAACGCCGAAGAAGGCAATAATTACCATCAAACCGGTCAAGAAGAAACCTAAAAACATGAATCCCAATCCAAGTAATAGTCCAAACACGGCAAAGAAACGCATTAGATTCTTGGAAAGGGTAATCAAACTGTTTTCACTCTTAAAGGCACGGTGGTAGAGTGTATCAATTTGAGCAGATTTGTAATCAATTGGATCAGCTTTATGAACAGCTAAAGATATTTGATATGGTTCAAATTCATCAATAACCTCATCTTCACCATATTTATTTGTTATAACCTTTTTAAAGTTACCACCAGTAATAGTTAGTGTAGGGTATGAATCTTGTGCTAAGGCAATTTTAAGGCCATTTGTTAGCGGTATCGAACCTATCTTGATTATCTTAGAATTCCAAAACCTTGCTAAAACATAAACTTTGTCGGTAGTTATATGCAAATCAATGTTGATAGAATCTAAGTTCTCTAATTGATAGATTTGAAAGATAAATTTATTTTTTAAAATTTGTTTATCATTTAAGCCTTCATAAATATCATTAGGATTAACTTCATGAATGTAATTAATATAATTTTGAATAAATGGAACTGAATCCTCAGTTAAAAATAGCTTTTTCTTAATTAAAATAGTCATAATTCCCCCGAAAATTGTAACGATTAGTCCAAGTATAACAAAAATGTATGCGTTTTTGTGGAAATCAATGAAAACGCTTTAATTTATTCACTAATACTTTGATTAAGCCAATTTATTAAAAGTTGGCTTATAATATTTTGCTGTTTTGCATTACTGATTGTAGCAGCATTATCGCCCTGTTGCTTGCCGTAGTTGCCAAAGCCCGCGTGATTACCACCAGAAATCTGTTCATAAATTGTATTGTTTGGTAGGAATTTTTTGGCCTTTTGGTAATTGGTACGGTTTAAAACACCGTCATTGGATGCAGTTAGTGAGATAATTGGTACTTTAATTTCATGTAAATCACCCTTTTTTTCAGGATAACTTGCTAAAAGGAATACTCCTTTGAGTGTTTTGGGATGTTTTTTAGCGTAACGACAGGCCATAGTTCCACCCAAAGAATGACCACCGATAATATAAGGCTTATTTTTTTGAATCTTATTAGCAGCATTGCTATTTAAGACAGCTAGATCGAGAGGGAACCTGACGATATAGACCGAATATCCTGCTTGAGCGACTTTTTTAGCCCAGATGCTATAACTCTTGGGTTCAACTAGCGCACCAGGGTAGAAGATGACCATCGGTTTGCTGTCATCCCCTTGGAATTTAAAAGTATTATCAACAGTAATACTAGATTTGGCAGCGTCATTAGCTTGAATTGATGGCTGATATTCTTTGTTTTTAATGATCAAGAACATGGCTCCTAAAAGAATAATTAAAGTAATTATGATTCCAATAAGCCATTTGGATAATTTTTTCATAGAATAAACACTCGCTTTCTAATTAATATTGTACTTTACAAGTTGTATGAAAATATGCTACATTTAAGAAAATTAATATGTAGATATTAAAAGAAGGAGTACTATATACTTCATCCACAGGGAGTCAGGAGTAGTGAGAACCTGACGTGTCGGTATATAGGAAAAACATCTTTGTTTTCTTCTAGCTGAAATGAATTATCAGAGTAGGCCTAGACGTGACCCAATGCGTTACAATTGGAGAGTATATTTATGTACTTTGAGGTGTTTTTTACAAAAAAACTTGGGTGGTACCGCGGAAAGATCTTTCGTCCCTTTTATAGGGGATGAAAGGTCTTTTTTTCGTTTATAGTATTCCAAAATCAAAAGGAGATCGATTATGCAAAACGTTTTAGTTAAAGATTTGTACAAAAAAGAATTTGCTGACGGTGATCAAATCACCCTTTCTGGTTGGATCCGTACAATCAGAGGTTCAAAGCGAGTAGGTTTTATCGAATTAAACGATGGTTCATTCTTTAAGAATGTTCAAGTTGTTATGACTGCCGATATGGAAAACTATGCTGATGTAGTTAAATTCCCAATCAGTACAACTATCAAGGTTGTTGGTGAAGTATCATTAACACCTAAAGCACAACAACCATTTGAGATCCATGCAACTGAAGTTGTTGAAGAAGGAGCTTCTGATGCGGACTTCCCACTTCAAAAGAAGGCTCATTCATATGAATATATGAGAACAATTGCTCATCTTCGTCCTAGAACAAATACTTTCTATTCTGTTTTCCGTATTCGTTCCCTTGCTGCTTTTGCCATTCACGAATACTTACAACACAATGGTTTTGTTTACGTTCACACACCAATCATTACTAGTTCTGATGCTGAAGGTGCCGGAGAAATGTTCCAAGTTACAACTTTGGATATGAATAATGTTCCTAAGACTGATGAAGGTAAAGTTGATTACGGCGAAGACTTCTTTAGAAAAGAAACTAACCTAACAGTTTCAGGTCAACTTGAAGTTGAACCATTTGCTTTGGCCTTCAGAAACGTTTATACATTTGGCCCTACATTCAGAGCTGAAAACTCACATACTGGTCGTCATGCTTCAGAATTCTGGATGATCGAACCAGAAATGGCCTTCGCTGATATGCAAGATGAAATGGATTGTTCTGAAGAACTATTGAAATACGTTATCAACTACGTAATGGACAATGCTAAAGAAGAACTTGATTTCTTGAATGAAAATGTTGATAAGACATTGATCGACCGTTTGAAGGCTACTGCTGGCGAAAGTTTTGCCCACGTGACTTATACTGATGCTATCGACATCTTGGAAAAAGCTACTGATGTTGAATTTGAAGTTAAACCTTACTGGGGACTTGACCTTGATTCTGAACATGAACGTTATCTATCAGAACAAGTTTACAAGAAACCTGTTTTCATCACTGATTATCCAAAGGATTTCAAGGCTTTCTACATGCGTGCTAATGATGACGGTAAGACCGTTGCTGCAGCTGACTTGTTAGTTCCTGAAATTGGTGAATTGATTGGTGGTTCACAACGTGAGGAACGTTTGGATGTACTTGAAAAGAGAATGGCTGAACTTGATATGAACGAAGAAGACTACAAGTGGTACTTAGAATTACGTAAGTACGGTGGTACAGTTCACTCAGGTTTCGGTATCGGATTTGAAAGATTAGTTATGTATATCACTGGTATGGAAAATATCAGAGATGTTATTCCTTACCCTAGAACACCTGGTAACGCTGAATTCTAATAATGAATAGCAAAAGATCGGAAAAATTATGGTTATGAAACCGTAGTTTTCCGATCTTTTTTATTTAACAATTAAATTAATAATAAACTTTACCTGCTTTTCTAGTGGAATCTGACCATCAATTATTAGGTCAGCGTCATTACTGACAAAATCTTCATGGTCAATGAAAATAGGACAGGTATATCGATTGGGGGAGCAGAGGGTAAAGCATCAACATTGTAGTCATCAAATGAAATGATTTATATTATAAATCAAATTCATTTTGACATTTAATACATCCTATTACATAATACTATGTATAAAGAGGTATAAGAATGGACACACAATTAAAAAAAGGTTTGCTGGATATTTGCGTATTGTCCGAGTTAGAACGTAAAGAATCTTACGGGTATGCCATCATTCAAGATTTGAAACCTTTAATTGAAATCTCAGAATCAACCTTGTATCCAATTTTGAAACGTCTTTTAACTAAGAAGGCTATTGTTTCTAAAAGTAGGATTCATAACAATCGTGTTCGCAAGTATTATCAGATAACTGAAATTGGCAAAGAAGAAATTGCTGGTTTTGTCGATGATTGGGGACAGGTCGAGAAAATTTTTGAGTTTATAAAAGGGGCAGGTATTGATGGATAAAACAGATTTTTTAGTAGATTTACAAAAACGTTTGAAAAAATACGGAGTCAGAAATGCCAATGATTACATTGATTATTATTCAGAATATTTAGATGATTTGATTGAAAATGGTATGAATGCCGGTGAAGCAATTAGTAATATCGGTGGGGTTGAAAAAGTTGTTTTGCATATTCTGTCAGATGAGGATGTTGAGATACCGGAAACAAAAAATAGAATCAAAAGCACTTTATTTTTAACGATTGCGTTGCCAATTTGGGGACCAATCTTGATGGCAGGATATATCATTCTATTAGCTGCAATATTTGCTTTCTTTATCTGTACTATTGCTTTTATTGTTTCAGGATTATGGATATTCCTAGGTAGCTTTGTCGTGATATTTAAAATTGGTTGGACTTATGCTTTATTACAATTTGGAATGTCATTGATCCTGTTGGGATTAGGAATAATTTGTGAACAAGGACTATTGGGTTCTAGTAATGGACTATTCAGATCAAGTAAATATTTGTTTAAGACGTTTAATAAGAGAGGTGTTTGATAATGAATTTGTTGAAATTTAATCGGAATATTGTTTGGATTGGAATAATTTTATTAATTGCCGGTATGCTAATAGCTGTTATTTCTTTTAGTAATTTGAATTTTGATGTCAGCAAGCTGGTGAACAATTCTGGAGCTTGGTATGCACCAATAAAATGGAGATAAAAAACAAATCCATTTCTGAACTTGTCGGGAGTAATTAATTAAAACTAAAAATTGCAGTGATAAAGGTTGCGGCTCCAAGGAAAATCCCTGGAATATTAGCCCAAATAATTGGCCAGTCCTTTTCCTTCTTGAGTAATCCATAAGCCGTCCAAATTGTACAGTTGATGAAGGCAACTAATGGTTGAATTGGATTGCCTTTGGTACCGGATAGGTTGGATATGATCTGGGGGATGTACGAAACATACATCAAGACAGACATGACACTTGCTATCGTTCCAATTCGTTCTACTTTCGTTGAATCAACTTTTTGCAAAAAATTACTTCCTTTCCACTCTCTTTATCCTCAAACATTTGAAAGTCATTAATTGTGTAATTAATTAATGAAAAATGCTTTGTATATACGGTAAATCAGACAATACATCATGTCAATTGAAACGATGTTTCACAAAATAAGGGACCGTAAGATTAATTTCTTACGATCCTCTATTTTTTTCCATGCTAATAAATTAATTGTCACCAGCCGTGATTTTTCTTTTATCAATGATACGACTGTTTAAGAACCAGTAGTGATGCCAGTCACCAGCCAAGGCGGTAAAAGGAACTGGTTCTTGATTCTTAGCTCTTACTTTATCAATTAGATAATTACGTACGATCCAAGGATCATTTAAGGATTCTTGATTTAGATTCATAATAGTATCTAGTTTATTAAGACTGATATTTAGGTCAGTAGCGACTTGTTGTTTAGTTAAACCACTAAGTTCGAAATTTTCTTGTAACTCGTTAATAGTATTGGTGATTTGTTGTGGATTTAAAGTCATAATAGTTCCTCCAAATGATATTTATTTTAAGTTAAAGATTCTTTCGGCATTTCCATGACTGAAGGCTTCAAGTTCAGTGGGTGTTAAATCGGTTTTCTCCAAAAATGTTTGTGTATTATCTGGTTGTTTATATGGATAATCGATTGAATAGATAATATGTTCGGGTCCCATTTCCACTAAGATGAAATTTAATTGAGGATTATTTAAGATTCCACTGGGAGTTACAAAAATATTCTGTCGATAGTAGTCTGAGAATGATTTTTGTAGACCAGAATAGTTGTTTAATTCATCGTCTAGTCGTTCTAGAAACATTGGAACCATTTCGCCCCAGTGACCGGAGATTAGTTTTAAATTTGGTAATTTATCAAAAATTCCAGAGAGAATCATTCGAATTACTTGAATTCCAACATCCATATGCCATCCGTAACCAGCACTAGAGAATATTCCAGTGACAATGTCTGACCATTGGTCACTTTTAAAATAATGGTCTGATATATCGGTTGGAATAAATGATGGGTGAAAGTATACTGGAATATCCAATTTACTAGCCATTTCAAAAATCGGGAAGAAAAATGGATCATCAAAAAATTTACCTTGGTAATTTCCTTTGAGTAAAACACCGTTAAAATTGAGTTTAGTGATGGAACGCTTTAATTCATTAGCAGCTGCGATTGGATCTCCAACTGGTAAAACAGCTAGGGCACCAAATCGAGTTGGATTATTGGCAATTGTTAGAGCTAATTCGTCATTGGCTTTCTGACAGAGGGGAATTGAAATTTTGGGATCTAAATTTTGTGGGGATGAATTTCCATAGGATAAAATTTGTTTATCAATTCCATATTGATCCATGAAATCAAGGCGTTGTTTAGTCACATCTTGCATGATTCCCGGTGATGGTAATGAATTTTTCATATATTTTTGCATATCATTACTTATGCTAGGTTTTGAATTTATACCGGTTTGCTGATTAATTGCTTGAGTGATTTTAGCTGATTCGTAATGTTCTTCAACAGTAATTATTTTCATAGTTATGCTCCTTGGTTGATTAATAATGTATATAATTTAAATCAACAATCAGTATTATATATAGTCACAATATTAAAAAAAAGGAAGTTAAGATACATATTGGTCCAATATGTATCATTAAGACAATGACCAAAATATTTTTAGATGAACAAATAAAAATTGATCAAAGAAAACATCGTAGTGAAGGTAAATTATTGAATGCTTTAAGTTTTGAATATAAGAAAGGGATGGATTTTGATAAACTCGAAATCAAACAATTTTGTCAAGATGCTGGGGTGTCACGGGCTACCTTTTATCGGCATCATCAAGATTTGACCGATGTAGTCGTAGTTCAATTTTTAATTGTAATTGCTGAATTTAAGAAACAAATTGATGCGACTGAAAAAATTGATTTCGATAATGCTAGCGAGATTGTTATAAATACTATTTATGATAACCTCGAATTAATTAAAATATTGCAATGGAGTAATCTTCAGCCAAAAATTCAACCGCTATTTAGTGGCATGACTAGACAAATTTTAATGCTGCGCGAGTACAATAAAATCAAACAAGAGTTTGTGAGTGAATTTTTAGCCAATGCCATTTTAGATTTTGCCCAACAGATTGCGTTGGCTCAGGAACCAATTGATAGAAGTGAAGCTCTAGAGTTGTATCGATTATTGATTCCTAATCATTTATAGCAAAAAAAAGGCTGAAATCTTTTTGGGATTTCGGCCTTTTGAATTGATTAGATATTATTTTGATAGTCGGTTAGGATTTGACGAACATCATCAGTATTCTTAGCATCCATCATTTTATTTCTTAAGTCAGTTGCACCAAGTTCTGGGCGAGCATAAATTTTAAAGAAACGTTTTAGTGAGGGGAAACGTGGCAGATCGTACTTTTGTGAAAAGTCATCGAATAAGTCTAATTGCATCTTTAAAAGATCCAATAATTCAGTTAATGAATGAGTCTGTGGCTCTTTTTCAAAGGCAAATGGATTAGCGAAGACTCCGCGACCAATCATGATGCCATCTAGTCCAGGATGCTCTTGAGCTAGTTTTAAACCTGCTTGATAATCAAGAATATCACCATTGATTTGAATTAGAGTTTCGGGAGCAATTTCGTCACGCATTTTAAGAATATCGTCGATAACCTCTAAATGAGCTTCGACTTTACTCATTTCCATTTTAGTCCGGAGGTGAATCGTCAAAACATCAACGTGTTGGTTAAGTAGGAAAGGAATCCAGTCTTTGAATTCGTCGACTTTGCTGTAACCAAGACGTGTTTTGGCACTGACTGCCAAGCCAGAAGTTTTCGCGGCCGCAATAACATCTTGTGCCCATTGGTGGTTTCTGATTAGATCACTGCCACCATGATTTTTGATGACGGTACTGTCGGGGCAACCCATGTTGATATCAATCGCTTGGAATCCTTGATCCTTTAGGGAAGCTGCTGCTGTTTCAAAATCTTCAGCCACATTTCCCCAAAGTTGAACGACTGGTCGTTTTTTTTCACGCTCATCAACGTATAACCGACCATGAATGGGAAATTTAGTTTTATAATCAGTGATAGCTTTGGCATAAACGAATTCACTGAAAAATGTATCAGGAGCACTGGCATGCGTGATCACCTGGCGAAAGACGGTATTACTGACGGCTTCCATTGGTGCCATAGTGAAAAATGGCCGATTTTCTGATTTAGCTTGTGTTGCAATTTGTGACCAAAATGTTGATTCTGTCAAACGAAATTACCTCTTTATTAGTTATAAGTGTTGTTAATCATATCATTCCATATTACTAGTTTTTATTGTTGGCGACTAATATTTTATCTCAAATATGCTCATACAGATTAAAGATGATATTATATTGTGCTCCGGCTAAACCGTAAAGATGAATTTTTTCGTCAATCGTCATAGAATAAGGGAATAACTTTAGTAAATGATGGTTGAATTCTTCCAAGTAAATATGTGATAAACCAGCTTCGACTAGTCCCTTGATCTGGGCTTTATTGCCTAGGAGTGAATGCCAAACTTCTTTGATATATTTATCCTCAAAGCGTTCCTCAATTGTCTGTGGCTGATAGACGGCGTCAAATTGATCCATTTCAGTCTGAATTAGTGAACGGACAAAACTGAGTTTGTCGTTAAAGTGTCGATAAAAGGTTGACCTGGCAATACCGGCAGTTTTTACCAGTTCGCTGACAGTTATTGAGTTAAAGGATTTCTCTTTCATTAATTTAAATAAGGCCACTTTCAGTGACTCAATAATAATCTGTTGTTCTTCTTGGCGACTACTCATAGACATTGCCCCTCCAATTGTCCCACAAATTTTGGTAAAAAATTGTTATCCTTTTATTGTACTCGAAAATTACAATGAAGAAGGATTTACAATGTCAAAGATACAAAAAACAACTATGAATTTTAATGATTTAGATTTTAATGTTCGCACTGCCGGATTAGATAATGTTGGAGAATTAATTATTTTCTTACATGGATTCCCTGAGAGTTCATTGATGTGGGAACCAGCTATGAAAGAAATGTCAGATCTTGGTTACCGCTGTGTGGCCTTTGATCAAAGAGGTTACTCCAAAGGAGCACGACCACAAGAAATTGCGGCCTATTCGATGACCAGTTTGGCAAATGATGTTGTCACTTTAGCCAACAAGGTTGGCTTTTATAAAAAATTTCATTTAGTTGGTCATGATATGGGTTCACTTGTTGGTTGGACTGTTACAACGCTCTATCCTGATTTGATTGGCTCATGGAATGCCATTTCTGTACCTGACCTGCCAGCTTATGAATGGGCTCTAAAAAATGATCCCGCACAACAACAAAAAGGTTCATATGTCCAAGTTTTCCAACAACCTGGTGCAGCTGAAGCGATGTTACAAAAAGATGATTATGCTGTTTTGAGAAAATTGTGGGCTGGTTTTGATTCAGAAACAGTTACAACCTACTTGGATATTTTTTCCGATCCAGGTGCTATTACCGCAGTTGTCAACTGGTATCGAGCTCTTTTCCAAACACCACAAATTGAATATACACCAGTAACTGTCCCAACAATGTTAATCTGGGGAACCAAGGATTTGGCAATTGCTCCGGCTGGAATTGAAAAAAATGCTCAATTTGTTAAAGCTGATTATCAATTGAAAAAATTAGATGCCGGTCACTGGTTAATGGAGTTTAATGCCGCTGAAACAACGAAACTAATAAGTGATCATGTTCAGGAGAATCCGATTAATAAATAAAAGCTTTACCAATATATTCTGTAAATAAACACTAATATTGACTGAAAAATATTGGTCCATTGCTTAAGTTTGATTAGAACGAGAGTATATTTAACTTCCCGTCTTCCGCAAAAATTGGGAATAGGCTGGAACGCTGAGGACACGGCTTGGAACCAACCACAGACCGGTTGTCTTCAAGATCGGTCTTGTTCTAAGTGGGTTCCCCACTAAGAACAATTTCTCGGCTGAGCCTATTCCCAATTTTTACTCCAGACTAAATATTACTTTGATAGTTTTGTTAATTAAAAGTGATTTAGTCTAAAACCATTATGTACAAATAATATTTTTAAATGAAAAAATGACCATATTAGCTGATATAACATTCAGTCAATATGGTCATTTTGCTTTTAAAACAAATCTGAATAAATTGATATATCTTAAAATAATTTAAATTACTAAAAGATAGAAACAACTAATCTAGTCTGGAGCGAGAGCAATTCGGGGGCTCAGCAGTGAGATTTCTCTTACCTAGCGTACTTGGCTAGGTTAGTGAAAGACTCGATTTTGAAACAATTTTGTACTTCAAATTGGTTCAAAACGATGTCCACTGCGTTCCAGCCCCCGATATTGCCGAGCGGAAGACGGCAGCATAATAATAACTCTGTTAACTTGCGTTCTAATCAAACTGAAGTAAGAACCAAATAGCAATTGATATTTGGTTCTTATATTTATTTCTCAACTTTTCGAAAAGCAATTAGTAGGTAAACAAGTAACATTATCAAACTGATTGCTAAAATGAATATCGGCAAGGACCAGATGGTTCCGTTGTGGATCAGACTGACAATTAAATAATAACCAAAACTGAAAATGCCACTGGCACTGCCAATGATGTTTTCATAACCTTTTAAAGCCAGATTTAAAGCAATTGGCAGAGTGGTGTTTAGTCCTAAGAATATCAAAAAGAAACCGATGATCAAAAGATAGGCTTGATTGAGTTGTAAACTAAGTATCAATAATAGTCCCGAAAGACTACTGAAAATTAAGCCAATCAGAGCAATCATTTCAGATCTGAGATATTTCACCAAAACATTTACCAAAATAGCTCCAAGTAAACTAGCCAAAGCTAAGGTCAGACCCAAACTGCCATATTTAACAGCTGAGTAACCGAAATGTTCTATAAAGATAAATGGTGCTTCGGAATAGTAACCAAAGAGGATCCCGTTGATGCCACCAATCAAAATTCCATAAGCCCAAACGATGGGATCTTTTATTAATTTCCAAGTCACTCTTAATAAAGATACTTGTTGGATATTTTTGACGTTACGCGTTTCTGGCAAATATGAGTAGCTATATAACAAGACTAAAGTTGCCATAATAATTAAAGCACTGAAAACATTTCGATAGCCAAGATATGTCTGGATCAAACCACCGATCAGTGGTCCAAAAGCGGGAGACAGTGCCATAGCTGCGCCAACTTTGGAAAAGACTTTGGCACCAGTTATACCATTGAAACTTTCGCGCATGATAGTTTGTGTGACAACGGAACCGACACTGGCCCCAAAGGCTTGAATAAAACGTGCTGTTAATAAGATATGGAAAGTTGGACTAATAAATAGACCGATATTCCCTAGCAAATAAACGACAATTCCCAAGTTCATTGCTAAGCGGCGGCCAATTTTATCAGATAATTGCCCCCAGAATAGGACTCCAATCGCAAAAGCAATGAAATAAATACTCATTGTTAATTGTGAAGTTGCCGCTGAAACGTTAAATCCTTGGCTGATATTGGGCAAAACAGGGGTAAAGATCGATTCACTGATCTGGGGAAATCCTACCAGAACAATGATTAATAATAGTGATGGTACGGTGTTACGGACGTTTTTCATTTTTAAACTCCTAAATTTTATTCTGCTGAAAAACGTCCTGCATCATTTACGGGCATACAAGCCATGATGTTTTGTAGATCCATGGTTCTCACCTAATTTCTGTTAAAGTATGTTTATCATGTTATAGAAAAAATTATATTTTTGCAATGAAATTTTCCATTTCGTATTTTTCGATGTTTTGAAGTGGCTAGAAATTATCACTTGTTATAGGATAAATTTATGAAAACAGAAGAAGCAGATTTAAAAAGAACAGAAATATTTAAAGTATTGTCTGATCATAATAGATTAAAAATGATTAGAATCCTTTATCAAGCCAAACGTGAGTTGACCTGTGGTGAGGTGGGAGAAAAGTTGAACTTAAGTAAATCGACAGTTTCGTATCATTTTAAGCTATTGAGAACAGTTGGTTTAACTAATACTAGAAAGGAAGCACAAATTAAATATTTATCGTTAAATATGGCGACGTTTCAAGAATATTTACCAGGTTTTTAGCGACACTTTAATTTTTTTTTACCATTATAGTTCGATAACTATCGAACAACAAAAAGAGGTCAATGTTATGAATGAAAACAAGCATTCCAGTTTATTATTGATTATGATTGCCATTTTTATTGCAACCTTTATGACGTCAGTGGAAACGACAATCGTGACTACAGCTTTACCGACCATTATTAGTAAACTAGATGGGCTATCCATGCAAAGCTGGGTTTTTGCCATGTATTTGTTAACGATGGCCATCAGTACACCAATTTATGGAAAATTATCCGATCAAATTGGACGGAAACCGATATTTATGATTGGTTTAATTGTCTTTTGTGTTGGTTCGTTTCTTTGTGGAATTTCTAGTAATATTTATTCTTTGATTCTTTTCAGAGCTATACAAGGTTTTGGTGCCGGTGCAATCGTACCCGTGACGTATACGATTATTGCTGATTTATTTAGTTATGAAAAGCGGTCTAATATGTTAGCCATGAATAATACTGCTTGGGGTATCTCAGCTTTAATGGGACCAATTATCGGTGGCTTTATTGTAGATAAGCTAAATTGGCATTGGATTTTTTTCATCAATGTACCGTTAGGTGTGATTGTTTTGTTTTTAGTATGGATTGGTTTGAAAGAAAATAAACATACGGTATCAAAAGAACCCATTGATGTTAAAGGCGTTTTAAGTTTATCAGGATTATTGGTATCGCTTTTATTATTATTTCAAATGTTAGGTAATCAGCATTTAACAATAATTCCTATTTTAATTATTGGACTGATATTTATAGCATTCATTATTTGTTTTTATAAGTCCGAGAAGCAAGCGATTGATCCGATTATTCCCTTAACACTGTTTAAAAATCAATTATTTACGATTGAAATTATTACAGCAAGCTTGTTAAGCGGAATGCAAGTTGGTTTCCAAGTTTATTTTCCTATCTGGCTACAGTCAATTTATAAAGTGCCAGCGACCGTCGCTGGATTGGCAGTTACACCAAGTCCGGTAATGTGGTTAGTGGCATCGTTTTTTGTTGGTGCATTGGTTAAAAGATTTTCACCTAAACAAATTACGATTCCAATCGTTATTATACAAATGCTATTTTATGTACCTTTGATTTTTGCTGGGATTAATTTTCCAATGTTCATTTTTTATATCATTTCTGGTGTTACAGGTGCTGGTTTGGGAATAGTTATTACCATTAATATTTTAGTCGCGCAAGAGGTGGTAACTGAAAAAGATATTGGAATGGCAACTTCAATATTAACGCTGGGTAGGAGCCTGGGGCAGACAATTATGACCGGCATTTTTGGATTGATTTTTAATGTGGCTATCAATCGATCTTTAGGACAAGATAGTCGAATCAATTCACAACAGATTAATAAGTTTATCAGTGCAAATCAAAATTCTTCCACTAATATGGTATATATTAATGATATGAAGAAAATAATCCTGAATGGGATGCACTTGGTCTTTATAGCGACTCTAATTTTATTTATAATTATTTTCTTTGTTAATCTGCGAGATAAAAATAAAGAAATTATTAAATGATGAGGAATACTTGTGGCTAAACGTAGAGTTTTAGTGAGAATATTATTAGCTTTGTTGGTTTTGATTCTAGGAAGCTATTATTTAGTACAAAAGCAGGCCAGTGGTTATCAATCACAACATACTATTCGAACAGGAGAATTACGTAAGACAACTTTTTCATTGGTCAGTAGTGCTGAGAATTCAACGATGGATTATCAAAAACAATATAGTTATATTGAAGATATTGGTGATGGTCGTGGTTATACTGCAGGGATTATTGGCTTTACAACAGCGACTGGGGATTTACGTCAAGTAGTTTTACGCTATCAACGGTTATCACCGAAAAATAAGTTAGTAGCTTATTTACCAGCATTGCAGAAAGTCCAAGGGACTTCTAGCCATAAAGGACTGGGAAAACAATTTGTTACAGATTGGAAAAAGGCGGCTCATGACAAAAAGTTTATTCAAGCTCAAGATGATATTCTGGATCAGCAGTATATGAAGCCAGCTTTAAAGGCGGCTAAAGAAGATGATTTGGGGCCTTTGGGTCAATATATTTATTACGATGCCATTGTGGTGCATGGTCCAGGAAATGATGTTTCCAGTTTTGGTGGCATCAGAAAAAAGGCTAAAAAACTTTCAAAGAGTCCAATACAAGGAATCAATCAAGCCGTCTATTTACGAACCTTTTTAAATGTTCGGTCAAAAGTGATGCGTCAAGAGTCAGCTCATCACGATTTATCTCGAATCAATGCACAGCGAGAATTCATTAAAGAAAGAAATTTTCGCTTACGACGGCCATTAACATGGAAAATGTATGGGGACTCTTATCATTTGAATAAGTAAACTTTGGACTTAATACTTGCTTATCAGTCTTAAAAGCCGTTATAGTTGTAAGTATTGTAATTAAATTTGATTGGAAGTGAGATTGTGACCCAGTCAGCATACTGGAATCGCATCGCAGAAAAAGCTAAAGGGGAAAATCGTCCGTTCTTTAGTTTGGCGCCAATGGAGGCTGTGACTGGAACAGTCTTTCGGCGGGTTATCATGCGAGCTGCTGCACCAGATAATTTTTATACGGAATTTACTAATGCCTTGAGCATTACACATCCTTTGGCTAAAGAGGCGACCAAGGGTCGTTTATATATTGATCCTGAAGAAAATCCCAAGCCTATTGTGCAACTATGGGGGAATTCAGGTGTAGACTTTTCTAAAGCAGTCAAAGAAGTGGAAAAAGATGGCTATGAAGCGATTGATTTAAATATGGGATGTCCTGATATTGCCGTGATCAAAAATCACAGTGGTAGTGATTTGATCCGCCATTTTGATACCGCTCAGGAAGTTATTGATGGTGCCCGCCAAAGTGATTTACCGGTGACTGTCAAGACTCGTTTAGGCTATAGTAAAATAGAAGAATTCGAAACTTGGATTCCATTTTTATTAAAACAACAAGTACCTGTACTAACGGTCCATGTCAGGACTCGCGAAGAAATGAGTAAGGTCCCGGCACATTATGAATTAATCGACCAATTGGTCCAGATGCGTGATGCCATTGCTCCAGATACTTTGTTGCAAATTAATGGGGATATTGCCGATTATCAAGCTGGTATTCAATTAGCTAAAGAGCATCCTGGAGTTGATGGGATTATGATTGGTCGTGGTATTTTTATGAATCCTTATGCTTTCGAAAAAGTACCGCAAGTGCATTCAAGCCATGAATTGTTGGGCCTTTTACGTTATCAATTGGATCTATATGATGAGTTTGTGGCCAAAGGTATTCCTGGTCACTTTGCACCCTTACAACGGTTCTTTAAGATTTATGTGCGGGGAATGAAAGGTGCATCAGCAATTCGAAATGAATTAATGATGACTAAAACCACTGATCAGGCTCGAGCAGTTATTAATGAAATCGATCCATCTTAAACGCTGTTTTGTAAAATAAAAACTTTGATAACATTAGATAGAATAATCTAAGTTATTGAAGCTTTTTTAGTTTGAAACATCTAATAACTTAGAATAGGTTTTAACTACCAAAGAAGATATGGGGGATTTTTAATGAAAAAAGTAATCTTTTTTATGTTAAATGATTATGCTGATTGGGAAGGAGCTTATCTTTCTAGTCAATTGAATCAGAATCAAGAATGGACTGTTAAGACCGCATCCACTCAGAAAGAAGTTACATCAATTGGTGGCTTCAAAACATTAGTTGATTATCAATTGAATGATATTTTGAATCAGGAAGTGGATTTATTAGTTTTAATTGGTGGCAACTCTTGGTCGTTAGAAAATGCTGAATTAAAAAAATTAATTGCAGAGCGATTGGCAAATAATGAACCAGTTGCTGCCATATGCGGAGCAGTTGATTATTTAGCGAAGAATGGTTTGTTGACAGGTTATAAGCATACTGGAAATGCTCAATATCTTTGGAAGGATTACGCTGAATATAAAAATCCAACTGACTTTCAGATGGAGCAGGTGGTTAGTGATAAAAATCTAGTTACATCGAATGGAACGGCAGCACTTGAATTTACTAATTTAGTTTTGAAGAAGATTCAATTTACCTCTAATTCAGAGGTTGATAAGATTACAGATCTTCATAAACTAGGCTTTTATCAATACTGTGATAAATATGGGAATCCGTTCGCTTGATTTGTCTAGCATATTTCGTGCAAATTTTTCCGGAATTTATTAACATTAAATTATAAATAATAAATAAAGGAGGAATTAATATTATGCATTGGTTGTGGGTTTTAATTATCGGAGCGATTATTGGTGCTATCGCTGGAGCGGTGACTAATAATGGTAAATCCATGGGATGGATCAGTAATATTCTAGCAGGTATCATTGGTTCAAGTATCGGCGAAGGAATCCTGGGTTCTTGGGGACCACAGCTAGCAGGTATGGCTATTTTTCCTTCTCTAATTGGTGCAATTGTATTGGTTGCCATAGTTTCATTTGTTGTTAGAAAAATGTCTGCGAGGTAAAGGAATATGGAAATTATCAAGAATGTTTTTAAGTTCATGATGGTAAGTACTTTAATTGTAGGTGGATTTTTGGTTGGTGGAACTGTCTTTGCAGCCAAAAAAATCGATCAATCAGGTGATAAGCTACAAGATAAAATTTATTAATTAAATCAAAGGAAGTCTAACAAAACTAACATTCGAATATTAATATGAAATACCTCCAATTTGAATTTTGAATTGGGGGTATTTTGTTAGCACATTGAATGCCTTAACTAAAAAATCATCTTTCATCAATTGAAACCGATGTCATAAAATGGTATGGTTTGAATCATGTACTTGTGACAAGAGATTAAGAACTAAATTTGATGAAAGGTATATACAATTTGAAATGGAAAATGAATTTTCGAATAGAAATGAAATTAAATCTGAAATCATTAATTTGTCGGCAATTCTAAGCCTTCCGAAAGGAACAGAGGCTTTTATTAGTGATGTTCATGGTGAATATGATGAATTTGCACATATTATGCGTAATGGTTCTGGTAATACTAAGCAAAAAATAGCTGAGTTATTTACGGGCAAGTTGACGCCAGATAGTCAAAAAAAACTAGCATTTTTAATTTATTATCCCTCAGAAATTTTGAGAAAAACCAAGTTGCAATTCAACGATGAAGAAGCGCTCAAACAATGGTATATCGATACTTTTAATCATCTGATCGATATTCTTCGTTATACTGGAAATAAATATACCCGTTCAAAAGTCAGAAAAGCTATTGATCCGGATTATGTATATATTACTGAAGAATTGTTATATGCAGATTTTAACGTTGATACAAAACAATTGTCCTATCAAAAAATCATGGATAATATTATCGATTTAAAAATGGCCGATTCATTTATAATTGCCACTTGTCATTCAATTCAAAAATTAGTAGTTGATCACGTACATATCATTGGTGATATCTATGATCGTGGGCCACATCCAGATTACATCATCGAGCATTTAGCAAAACATTGGCAAAATTTTGATTTTCAATGGGGTAATCACGATATTTTGTGGATGGGTAGTGTTGCTGGTTCAAAGTTATGTATGTTGAACCTGTTACGAATCTGTGCTCGATATGATAATTTATCTATCATTCAGAATTCTTATAATATTGATATTTCTTCACTGATTGATTTCGCTAGAAAAAATTATGTGCCGTTGAAATCATTTAAGCCGAAATCAGATACGGGTGTAGAAATTTCGAGTGAATCAAGTGACATTGATAATTGTGTTCAACAAGCAGTTGCCATTATGCAATTCAAATTAGAGGGTCAAACGATTGAATCTCATCCGGATTTTGAAATGAACGACCGGATGTTATTGGCTGATCTGGATGTTAATAAAAATACTATTGAAATTTCAGGAGTTACTTATGACATTAAAGATGGGTGTTTTCAATTAGTGGATTCCAAGCACCCTTTTGAGTTAACACCAGCTGAGAATTTAATTGTTCAAGACTTACTTTCGCAATTCGGTAGCGCTCCTAAATTGAGAAAACATATTCAATATTTAGTAGATAATGGTTCAATGTATCTGAAATATAATGGCAACTTACTACTTCATGGTTGTATTCCAGTTGATACAACGGGTAATTTATTGAGTTGGACAGTTAATGGTAAAACCTATGCTGGAAAAGAGATTTTTGATTATTTTGATAAAAATATTCGTGATTGCTTAAATAATTCTTCAACAAATGGTAATTCAAATTTAGATATTATTTGGTATCTGTGGACCGGAAAAATGTCACCATTATTTGGAAAAGAAAAAATGACGACTTTTGAAAGATATTTTATTGACGATGATAAATTACATCAAGAGAAATTAAATCCTTATTATTCGTTACGAAAAAAGGAGTGGTTTGCTGATAAGCTTTTTCAAGAATTTGGTTTAAATGACGACGGTCACATAATCAATGGTCATACACCGGTTAAAGCAGGAATGTCACCAATTATGGCCAATGGTAAAATTTTTGTTATCGATGGAGGGATGTCAAAACCCTATCACAAAACGACTGGAATCGGTGGTTATACATTGCTGTCAAATTCTTATGGTTTGCAATTAGTGACACATGAACCATTTACAACTAGGGCGCGGGCCATAGCAGATATGACTGATGTTGTATCAACCAAGAGAGTTATTGAACAATCCGTGCACCGAATTACTGTTAGTGAAACTGATACTGGTGAAAAAATCAAAAATCAAATAGTAGAACTGTCACACAGATTAACTAAATAATAAAAACCAATCTTGGTTAGAGCGTAAGTATACTTAACTTCCCGTCTTCCATAAAAATCGGAAATAAGCTGGAACGCCGTGGGTATCGTTTCGAAGCAACTCAAGTTCGGAGTTGTTTTGAAATCGAGCCTTCTACTAGGCCAGCAAAGTACGCTGACCAAGTAGAATTTCACAGCTGAGCTTATTTTCGATTTTTATTCCAGACTAATTAACACTTTGCATATTTGTTTCTGTTAATGAAAAAACATATTTTTAACTCAAAAAGCCTGTATTAACTGATATTTTTCAGTCAATACAGGCTTTTGCTTATTCTTAGAAAGATAGATTTTAATACTTAATATCCATTTAAAGTCAGTAATATAAAAAGGTTTTCAATTATATACATAGTATAGAAAACAATAACCTAGCTCGGAGCAAGGAAGAAAAAATGGTTCAATAGCGAAGTTTTCCTTAGTCAGCGATTTGTGGAGGCTGCTGAAAAAGTAACCACTCATTT
>NZ_JQCF01000001.1 GCF_001438805.1 Companilactobacillus kimchiensis | reverse complement strand
TAGAGAAACTTATGGGGACGACTAACTGTCGACCGTATTCCATGCCTTTAGCGATTTTATCGCTTAGAGAAACTTATGGGGACGACTAACTGTCGACCGTATTCCATGCCTTTAGCGATTTTATCGCTTAGAGAAACTTATGGGGATGACTAACTGTCGACCGTATTTCTTTTCATCCTAAAATCGACTTCTGGGAATCCTTACCACATACTTTAATTGGATTAGATAAGTTTTACGAGGAGGTATTAGATGTTTAATTTTTGGTTAGCGCCAACTTAAGAATTAGAAAAGTATTAGAAAAAACGAGGAGGAGAATGGAAATGAGAAAAGGGAAGCAGCTATTTTTTACAGTTATTTTAGCTTTGTCGGTCATCTTATTAGTGGGATGTGGCAAACAAGCTAGTGCAGCCAAGAGTAATACCATAACAATTGGTTCACAAGGATCGGACTTAAACATTTGGGAACATATTGCCAAGAGTCCACAAGCTAAGGAATTAGGCTTAACGATCAAAACAAAGGAAATCACTGACGGAGCACAATTGAATAATGCCACAAGCCAAGGTCAAGTTGATGTTAATGCCTTTCAATCATGGTCATACTACGAAGCCTATAATAAACAAAATCCTAATGGAAAATTAAGTGCCTTAGGAACCACCTACTTGGAGCCTTTGGGAATTTATTCCAAGAAGTATAAGAATATTAATGAGATTCCGGATGGTACAACGGTTGCCATTGCTAATAATCCCGCCAACACATCACGTGATCTACTACTACTCCAAAAGGCCGGTTTGATCACTTTAAAGAAAAACTTCAATGCTTTAGGCGATACCAAAGATATCACAGCTAATCCGAAGAATTTGAAATTTAAAGAGATCGATGATACTACCGGACCACGAGTTTTAAACGATGTGCCAGTTGTTCTCATTTCTAATACCGTAGCTTTGGAAAGTGGTCTACATGTTTTGACTGATTCAATTTACCACGAAAAAATTGATCTAAGCACCAAAGACAACGTTAATATCCTTGCTACCGCAGCTAAAAATAAAAATAATGCTAGTTACAAGAAATTGGTCAAGTTATACCACAACAAGACGATTCAAAAGTACATTAACAAAAAGTATTACGGAACTAAAATTGAAGTAAATAAACCATTAACATATTTTGAAAAATAAATTTTATAAAAAATCTTAAGGAGATAATTAATTATGGCTAAAGTTGAAAGTTTTACATTGGATCACACAAAGGTAAAGGCACCATACGTTAGATTGATCACAGAGGAACACGGAGCAAAAGGTGACGCTATTTCAAACTTTGATCTACGTCTAGTTCAACCTAATGAAAATGCGATTCCTACTGCGGGATTACACACAATTGAACATCTATTGGCCGGACTTTTGAGAGACCGTCTTGATGGTGTGATTGATTGTTCACCATTCGGTTGTCGCACAGGTTTCCATTTGATCACATGGGGCGAACATTCAACTACTGAAGTTGCAAAAGCCTTGAAGGGTGCCTTAGATGACATTGCTAACAAAGTTGAATGGAAAGATGTTCAAGGAACTGACAAATACAGTTGTGGTAACTATCGTGATCACTCATTGTTCTCAGCTAAAGAATGGTCAAAGAAGATTCTTGAAGAAGGAATTTCTAACGATCCTTACGAACGTCACGTAATTTAATTAGTAAAGAGGGATAATTTATGAGTCTATTCACATCATTAGAAAAAGAAGTTGTCTTAGTCACTGGTGGTTTTCAAGGAATCGGTCGACAGGTAGTTTCAACCTTTCAAAGTGAGAAAGCTATTGTGATTGCAGCTGATCTGGCTTATCAAAATAGCGAACTTAAACAGGAAAATGATCAAGAGTATCAGATTCATTTGGATGTCAGTGATGAAGCTAGTGTTCAAAACCTGGCTCAACAATTAAAAATTGAAAATTTAACACCGAATATTTTGATCAATGTGGCCGGAATTTCGACCATGGATTATCTGATTGAAAGTAAGACAGCTGATTTTGATAAAACTTTGGCTGTTAATACACGCGGAACTTATTTAGTTACTAAGTATATCGTGCAATTGATGGTCATAGCCAAACGACCGGGCAAAGTAGTTTTGATTGCTTCTCAAGCCGGTAAGAATGGTTATCGAGCCATGTCAGCCTACGTGGCATCTAAACATGCGGTACTAGGGTTGACCAAGACTTTGGCAATTGAAGTAGCCCATGATCAAATCAATGTCAACGCTGTGTGTCCAGGAATTATCGAAACGTCCATGAAACATCGGGAAAGAAAAGACGGTGCCAAGATCCGGGGCTTAACGCCTGATGCAATTGAACAGGAAGATAATAGCCAAGTTCCATTAGGACGGACTGGTACGCCACAAGATGTTGCTAATGTAGTTTTGTTTTTAGCTAGTCCATTGGCTGATTATATGACTGGACAAGGAATTAACGTTACTGGTGGAATGACCATGAATTAAAATATAAAAATCTTTGGCTGGTCCGATCAGGTCAAAGACTTTTATTCTTTATAGAACAAAAAAGTTCAATCATAATTAAATGATTGAACCAAATTAAAGAATTGAATTATTCTATGTCTGAAGATTTAACCCACTCATCAGTGGATACACGGTACATTTTTTCGCCGTTGATAGTAGCATATCTGTCAGTATACCAAGCAGAATTTCCTGATAAGGCACGATCATCAACTTTATTACCATCAAGTGTATATAAAAATGACATATGTTTTGTTGTTATAACACCTTCACTACTAGTCCATGGATTGTCTGTAGAATTACTTGAAGGATTGTTACTGTATTTATCAATATCACGTGTATAAATAACGTTGATCTGAGGATGAGTACCATAGATTGAATAATTAGAATCAATATTTAAATAACCCTCATTATCGATCCACATAGGTACTTCATTATTAGCTACTGTATGATTGTTTTTATCAACGACTGTATGATCACCAATATCTAATTTCTTTAATTCAGGTTTGTTAACTTCTTTAAAGACATATGCTGGAGCAGAATAGTCAGATCCGTAAAAATCAGAAGCATCTTCGATATTAGTTATCCAGACGGATGTGAAGGGTTCAATTGTGTATGCAACAATACCCTTGTCTAAATAATCTTTTAGTTCAGTAGCATCTTGCATATCTTGGCTATCAGAAATTTTCCCTAGTCTTCCATAATATTTATCAATAACACTTTGTAAGGTAATTTGTTGAGCATTTCCATATTTACCAGAATCCTCATCGTCAGTTGCTCTTTTGATTTGTGTATAAAGTGCGTTATATCCAGAACCAGTTGATTGAGTGATAGCGGATGAACTTGTATTTGTAGCGGCAGCAACGTTAGTGAGATTAATGGCCGGTGTAAGAGTCATTAGTGCGGCAAAGCCAAAAACAAATGGTTTGTAATAAGATTTCATAATTTAATTCCCCTTAAATAATTGATTTACAAAGAAATAATATCAAAGAGAGACGACGTAATTTGACGTATTGTTCTTAAACTAAGAATTATCTAAATATTCTGAAATAATTATAAAAATATAAGGAATATTGACAAGGAATAGTATCAAGAGTAAATTTATTGTTAATTAATTAAAAAATATTTAATTTTATTAGACATTGAAGAGAAGAGTATGTTAAATATTAGCTTAAAAAGTGACCATCAGATGGTGAAAAGATGGAGCTAAATTTAGCAGAAGATGAACTTGGAGTCTAACTTAGGTGGAAGCCAAAGTTACGCAAGGATGCGATATTATCCAAGACACATTAGTGTCATTGAGGTATTTTGTGTGAGCAAAATATGAATTAGGGTGGTATCACGGAGATCGTCCCTACATAGCAGAGTAAATCTGTCAGTGTAGGGATGGTCTTTTTTTAGTTACTCTTAGCGACTGTGTCGCTTAGAGTAACTTATGGGGACGACTAATTGTCGTCCGCGGTCCCTTTCATTATCTAATCAATTTCCATTTTTATTAGAGTAACTTATGGGATCCTACAAGATAATCATATAATCTGAAGGATTTAGTGACTAAATAGAAACATATTTAAGAACAACAGGAGAGTAAAAGCACATGAGTAAAATCAAAAAAATATTTTTTTCAGTTATTTTAATGTTATCAGTTGTGCTTCTAGCCGGTTGTGGGAATCAAACTAAAGCTAGCAACAGTGACACCATCATTATTGGCTCGCATCATTCAGATTTAAACATTTGGGAATACATTGCTAAGAGTCCTCAAGCTAAAAAAATGGGCTTGAATATCAAAACAAGGGAAATTACTGATGGTTCACAGATCAATGCAGCTACTAGTTCTGGTCAAGTTGATGTCAATGCCTATCAATCATGGTCATACTTACAGGCTTATAACAAACAAAATCCCAAAGGTAAGTTAGCGGCTTTAGGAACAACTTACTTGGAACCCTTAGGAATTTATTCTAAGAAGTATAAAAAAATCAGCCAAATTCCTGATGGAACAACCGTTGCGGTTGCCAACGATCCTGCTGACGAATCACGTGATTTATTGCTACTACAATCAGCTGGTTTGATTACTTTGAAAAAGGGTTTTACCGCCTTAGGTGGAGTTAATGATGTTGCCAAGAATCCGAAGAATCTGAAATTTAAGGAAATTGACGAAACAACTGGGCCGCGAGTCATGGATGACGTACCGATAGTTTTGATTTCAAATAGTGTAGCGTTGGACAGTGGTTTGCATGTTTTGCAAAACTCCATTTTTCACGAAAAACTTGATCAAGATACTAAATCAAACGTTAATGTTTTAGCTACGGCTGAGAAAAATAAAAATAATCCGACTTATAAGAAGTTAATTAAGCTGTATCATAATAAAGAAATCCAAAAATATATTAATAAAAAATATTACGGGACTAAAGTTGAAGTAAACAAACCATTGTCTTATTTCGATAAATAAATTTCTAGGAGTAAAAGTTATGACTGAATTTGATACTAAATTGGTTCATGGAAAACCACAAAATGACAATAATACTGGAGCTGTTAATGTTCCCATTTATAATTCTTCTACTTATATTTATCCATCAGTAGAATCGAAGGTTAAATATGATTATGAACGTTCAGGTAATCCCACTCGTGGTTATTTGGAAGATCAAGTAGCTCAATTGGAAAATGGGGTTCGTGGCTTTGCTTTTTCATCAGGCTCAGCTGCCATTCATGCTGTTTTAGCTATTTTTAAACCAGGGGACCATTTGATCATCGGTAAGGAAATCTATGGGGGTACTTTTAGAATCATCAACGATTTCTTTAAACGCTGGAAGATTGAATTTACCGCCGTTGATACACAAAACCCTGAAGAAATTGAAGCTGCCATCAAACCCAATACGAAAGCTATCTATTTTGAAAGTTTTACTAATCCTTTATTACATGTAACCAGTGTCAAAGCAACAGCTAAGGTTGCTAAAAAATATAATTTATTGACGATTGTTGACAATACATTCTTATCACCATATTTACAACGACCTTTAAATTTGGGGGCTGATATTGTGATTCATTCTGCTACTAAATATCTCTCTGGTCATTCGGATGTGATTGCTGGAATGGCAGTTGCCAAGAATCAGGATATTGCTGATCGAATTTATTTCAATCAAAATAGTATCGGTTCAACACTCTCGCCAGAAGATTCCAATTTAGTTCGTCGTGGAATTCAAACTTTGGCGGTTAGAATGGATCGGCATTTGAGTAATGCTGCTAAAATAGTAGAATTTCTTCAAAGTCGATCGGAAATTGCTAAAATTTATTACCCGGGAATTAAGGGTAGTAAGGATAATGAAATCGCTACAGCCGAAACTGATGGTTTTGGTGGAATCGTTTCATTTGAACTTAAAGATGGTTTGGACTCTACAAAGTTTGTTGAGGGGACCAGTTTGATTCAATTGGCAGTTAGTTTGGGTGCTGTTGAAAGTTTGATCGAGTTGCCATATAAGATGACTCATGCAGAATTATCACCTGAGGAACAATTAAAGGCCGGTATTACACATCAATTAGTTCGTTTGTCAGTCGGAATTGAAGATCCTAAAGATTTGATCACTGATTTGGCAAAGAGTTTGGACAACTTAGCATAAAATTCGGTTAACAAAAAGATGTCGCTGATTAATCCAGTGACATCTTTTTGTTATTTATTTTTATGAGAAAGTATTTTTCCATCAACTTGAATTTTTGATTCATTATCAAATTTAAAATTAATTTGTTCAAGTTCTGGTTGAAAATCATGGACATCAAAATTACTTTTTAAAATTCTGACCTGTGGAGTGTTATTGGCAAAAATTAAATCTTGACCGGAAACTTTTGAATTACTTTTAACAGCCAAATCATTTTTAAATTGAGTATTATTTGAAACAATTGTTAAATTTCTAAAATTCAATTTGGAATAACGTCGTAATTCTAATTTTTGAGATACAACGGAATTTTTTAAATATGTTTGCGAATTTTTTTGAAATAATAATTGAAATAAAGTGTTATCAGCAAATAATTGACTATTTTCTAAAGATAAGCCTATAGTTTTAGTTTTAACACCAGTTAGAATCTGCGAATCCTTAAATGAAAAGAAAGAATTCTGTCCATAAATAGTATCCCAGTCATCACTTGTCTGACGGTCAATTGAGATATTGTCGCCATAGACTTCAGCACCATCATATGCTGACAGGGTATTATCCTTGTCAGAAGTGTAAGTTATGGCCATGTTTTTAAAGATAATAATATTCTCAGCACCGATAGTAAAACTGCAATAGACTTTGACGTCATCTTTGTTAGTTGATTTACCGATAAGAGATATATTTCTTCTGACGGTACAAATAAAAGGGTCATCGATCGAAAAATAAGTTCCCGGCAATAATTCAATCACGTCGCCATCTTGCGCGTTGATGATGGCAGAAGAGAGTTGGGCATCGTTATCATCTTGCTCGCCAATCGTAATTTTCATTAAAAGACCCTCCAAACTAATTTTTTATATATTATAATATAGAGTAAAATAAAAAAGACCAACAACGAATTGTTAGTCTTTTTTAAAAAGTTAGGTGATAATTATACACGAGTAACTTTTCCTGATTTCAATGCTCTAGCTGAAACCCATACACGTTTTGGCTTACCATCAATCATAATACGAACTTTTTGCAAGTTTGGCTTCCAAGAACGTTTACTTTGGTTAAGAGCGTGTGAACGTTTGTTACCGAACACTGTTTTACGGCCTGTAATAATATCTTTTGCCATGGGACCGACCTCCTTTGGCTACATGTTTTTTTCTTAAAATATCACCTGACTAATTTACCATATCTTAGAAATGAAATCAATAGAGTAATTATCGAATATTATTGTTTAATTCTTTAATTCGAAATGTTGCTATGATAGAATTTTATTGTTTATGATAGATTAGGTCCAAGAATGGGAGGATCACAATATGGCAGTTACAATAAAAACAAAACATGGTGAAATTGAAATTTCAACCAGTACTGTTGCTACGATCGTCGGCGGAGCCGCTTCAGATATCTATGGCATCGTTGGTATGGCAAGCAAAAACCAATTACGTGACGGTATGAATACGATTCTGAACCGTGAAGATTTTTCTAGAGGTATAGTTATCCATCAAGAAGATGGTAAACTGGCCGTTGATGTCTACATAATCGTCGGATACGGAATCAAAATATCAGAAGTAGCAAAAAATTTAAAAGAAAAAGTAAAATATAACCTAGAGACAATGCTTGGAACACCAGCTGGCACTGTTAACATATATGTTCAAGGAATTAAAGTTCTGGACGATATCGAATAGGTAAGCTGGTTGGAGGGGAAACTTTTGAGCAAAGAACTAATTACAAAAAAAGAATTTTCAGATATGGTGCGTATCGCATCGCACAGACTTGAAAAAAATGCTAAGTTTGTAAACTCACTTAACGTCTTTCCGGTTCCTGATGGCGACACCGGAACCAATATGAGCTTAACTATACAAAGCGGTTTTAAGGCTGTTAATGAATCAGAGAGTGATCACGTTGGGATACTTGGTAAAGCACTTGCTAAGGGACTTCTAATGGGTGCACGTGGAAATTCTGGTGTTATTACATCACAAATTTTCCGTGGCTTTTCAAAGAGTATTGAAGAAAAAGATACTTTGACAGCTATGGATCTTGCTAAAGCATTCGACGATGGCGTTAAAACAGCCTATAAGGCCGTTATGAAACCAGTTGAAGGAACTATTCTAACAGTTGCTAGATATGGTGCTGAGGCCGGTATGAAGAAGGTAGAGACTACCAACGATATTACCGAAGTTATGAAAGCCGTAGTGGTTGGTTCTAAAATTGGATTAGAAAAAACCCCATCATTGCTTCCTGTTTTAAAGGAAGTTGGTGTGGTTGATTCTGGTGGTCAAGGTCTAGTCTTTATTTATGAGGGCTTTTTAGAAGGCTTGAGTGGTCAAGTCAGCGACGAAGTTTATACACCAGATGAAAAAGATATGACCGAAATGGTCAATGCTAATCATCATCAATCAGTTCAAGGTCAATTCAATACTGATGAGATCAAGAATGGTTATTGTACTGAAATGATGGTTGAAATTGGTAAAGATGCTACAACCGATGAAAAATTTGATAATGAAACTTTACGAAATTATTTAGACAAGATTGGTGATTCATTGATCGTTGTGTCTGATGATGAGGTAATTAAAGTTCACGTTCATACTAACTATCCCTATAAAGTTTGGGCTGCAGGTAGAAAATATGGTTCACTTGTGAAGATCAAGATTGATAATATGCGTCTACAACATGAAACAATTGTTGATGATGATGAACCTGTAACACCAGCTCCTCAAGAACCAGTTGATTATGCAGTGATTGCTGTTTCATCTGGTGCAGGTCTAACTGAACTATTCAAGAGTTTAGGCGTGACTCATGTAATTAGTGGTGGTCAAACGATGAATCCATCAACTAATGATATTGTTGATGCTATTAACAAATCTAATGCTAAACGTGCACTAGTTTTACCAAATAACGGAAATATTGTTATGGCGGCTAAACAAGCTATCGATTTAGTAGATATTCCAGTTGCTATTGTGGCTTCAAAGACTATCTCTCAAGGAATGACAGCTATGCTTTCATTCAATCCTGAGGCGGAACTAGAAGATAACAAGGAAAACATGGAAGATTCATTGGATACTGTTAAGAGCGGTCAAATTACTCAAGCAATTCGTGATACCGAAATTGATGGGCTGAAGATCACCAAGGGTCATTACATGGGAATTGTTGACGGCAAGATTTTGGTTGATGATGAAGATATCGTTGACGGTACCGAAAAAATGTTGGATAAGATGATTGACGAAGATAGTGAAGTTATCACGATTCTTGTTGGACAAGATGGTAATGATGATGATGCTCAAAAGGTCGCCGATTACTTAGACGATAAATATGCAGATTTGGAAACTGAAATTCACCAAGGTGATCAACCAGTTTATCCATATTTGATTTCAGTTGAATAATAAAAAATGAGGAGGCAGTGATAAAACAATTCGTTTTGTCATGGCCTTTTTTGATATTTTCTAGTGAAAAGGAGGGCAAAGTATGGATCTTAGAAAAATATCATTAGCACAATTACCAGGAGTGGGTCCGAAAAGGCTTGAATCCTTGATGTCATTAGGTATTACAAATGTTTATGATTTGTTATTTTACTTTCCTTTTCGTTATGAGGATATGGAAGCTAAATCATTAGATGAAGCCGTTGATCAAGAAAAAATTCTGATCAAGGGGGTAGTTGCTAGTGAACCGGTTTTAGCACGTTTTGGTTACAAAAAGACTCGCTTAAATGTCCGAATTCTGGCTGATAATGAATCCATTATGGTTACTTTTTTCAATCAACCTTGGTTGAAAGATAAATTTGAAACAGGTACTGATGCGGCAGTTTATGGCAAATGGAACGAGGCTCGTCGATCATTGACGGGAATGAAAGTTATCGATGTGAATAGTGATGATTCAATTGATTCGGTCTATTCAGTTAATAAAAGTATTCATCAAAAGACTTTAGTAAATTTGATCAAATTAGCTTTTGATAAATATCATGACCAAATTGAAACGGTCATACCGGAGCATTTACGGGAAAAGTATAAATTATTAAGCGATGAGGAAATTGTTGAAGGAATTCATTTTCCTAAAACTGAAACTCAAAGTGATGAAGCACGAAGAAGTGCCAAGTTCAGAGAATTTTTCCTATTCCAGTGTGGTTTACAAAGTATTAAACGAGAAGATAATCAAGATAATATTGGAATCGAAGAGAAATATGACCAAGAATTTATTCAAAAATTTATTAAGAGTTTATCTTTTCAGTTAACTGAGGCCCAAGACCGTGTTGTAAAAGAAATTCTGGCTGATATGAAGTCAAATCATCACATGAATCGGCTTTTGCAAGGGGATGTTGGTTCAGGTAAAACGATTGTTTCAGTGATTGCCATGTTAGCTTCAGTTACGGCCGGTTATCAGACCGCTATTATGGCACCAACTGAGATTCTTGCTCAGCAACATTTTGACAAAATTAGTAAATTATTAACCCCTTTACATATCAGAACGGCTCTTTTGACTGGATCACAGACTAAAAAAGAACATAATTTTATTACTAGTGATATTCGTGAAGGAAAAACCAATGTAGTTATTGGGACGCACGCGTTGATCCAAGATAGCGTTGATTTTAAAAATCTTGGTTTGATCGTAATTGATGAACAACATCGTTTTGGAGTTAATCAGCGTAAAGCTATGCGTGAGAAGGGCGATAATCCTGATGTTTTAGCAATGACGGCGACACCAATACCACGGACCTTGGCAATTACGACCTATGGCGATATGGATGTTTCTAGAATTGATCAGTTACCAGCTGGTCGGAAAAAAATTGAGACTTATTGGATCCGCAGTCAAAAAGTTGAGCAGATGTATCAATTCGTAACTAAAGAATTGTCCGGTGGGGCCCAAGTCTATGTAGTAACGCCATTGATTTCGGAGTCAGAAAAAATGGACTTGAAGAATGCTGAATTGATTTATGATAAATTTACTGAATTGTTTGGCAAAAAATATAAAATCGGTTTATTACATGGTCAGATGCCCAATGATCAAAAAGAATCAGTTATGAGTGACTTTAGCGCCAAAAAAATTGACGTGTTGGTTTCAACAACCGTAATTGAGGTTGGGGTTGATGTACCAAATGCTTCAGTTATGGTAATATATGATGCTAATCGTTTCGGACTATCACAATTACATCAGTTACGTGGCCGAGTCGGTCGTGGAGAAAAGCAATCGTATTGTATACTGATTGCCGATCCGAAAAATGAAGCAGCAATTGAACGAATGAAGATTCTTACCTCAACCAACGATGGTTTTGTCTTGGCCGAAGAGGATCTGAAGATGCGTGGTGCTGGTGATATGTTAGGGAATCGACAATCTGGTCTACCTGAATTCAAGGTTGGAAATCCCATTAACGATATTAATATTCTGGAAGTTGCTCAAGAGGAAGCCAAACGTCTTTATGACGATGAGGCTCTGAATAATGACCCAGAAACGAAGGCTCTAAAATCGTTTATCAGTGATGAATATGAACAATTAAATAATTTTGATTAGTGAGGAAATAAAATGAAAATAGCTGTTGATGCTATGGGTGGAGATAATGCACCTCAAGTAGTAGTTGAAGGAATTGAACGAGCACGTGATGAGTGGAAAGATTTGGAATTTGTTTTATATGGAAAAGAATCGGCGATTAAAGAATATTTAAAAAACGATGAACGAATAACAATTGTCCATACCGATGAACAAATTTTGGGGACCGATGAACCAGTACGGGCCATTCGTTCTAAAAAAGATGCATCAATGGTCCTAGCTGCTAAGTCAGTAAAAGATGGTGAAAATGACGCCCTATTTTCTTTAGGTAATACAGGGGCTTTGTTGGCTGCTGGTATTTTTATCGTTGGTCGGATCAAACAAGTAGCTCGCCCAGCTTTGATGCCAACGTTACCAGCCACTAATTCACCATTAGGTGTTAATATGTTGGATGTTGGTGCTAATGCTGAGGCCAAGGCCTCATACTTACAACAATGGGCGGTTATGGGTTCGATTTACGCTCATGATGTTAAGAAGATCGACAAACCTAGAATTGCTTTGTTAAATAATGGGACTGAATATGATAAAGGCGATACGATGCACAAAGAAGCCTATCAATTGTTGAAAGACACTAAAGATATTAATTTTATTGGTAACGTCGAATCCAACAATATCTTAGCAGGTGTGGCCGATGTTATCGTTACTGATGGCTTTACTGGAAATGCTGCTTTGAAGGCTACTGAAGGCGCCGCAACAATTCTATTAAGTGAATTAAAAGATGCCTTGCTAAATAATGGTATTTTTACTAAAATGGGTGCAGCTATCGTTGCTCCATCACTCAAAGGCATGCGTAAGATGTTTGATACTTCTCAAGCTGGTGGGGCAGTTTTGTTGGGCTTGAAGTCACCAGTTGTTAAGGCTCATGGATCCGCCGACAGCAGAACAGTCTATTATACTGTTAAACAAATTTATGATATGTTAACTAACGATACAATTAGTAAAGCTAATAAATATTTCGAACAAATGAGTACAGAAAAATAAGGAGAACCACCATGACAGAACAAGAAGTTTTTGATAAAATTGTGGCATTGATTGCTGACAAATTTGAAGTTGAACCATCAACAATTACTAAGGAAACATCTTTTGCTAAGGATCTTGATGCAGATTCAATCGACCTTGTTGAATTTGTACTTGAACTTGAAGAAGAATTTGGGGCAGAAATCCCTGATGACGATGCTGAAAAGATTACTACCGTTGGTGAAGCCACAGATTACATTTCATCACATCAAAAATAAGGCCAATAGGGTCTTATTTTTTTGTCCAAACAATTTTTTATGATAAAAGTTTAGTATAATTAATATTATCGGAAAGGGGACACGTTATGTTAGATCCAAAATTCTTAGATTTTTTAGATGAAAAATATAGTATCAAGTTTAATGATAAAAAATTAGTTGAGAGAGCTATGACTCACTCATCATTTGATAATGAGCACAAAGAGTTAGGTATCGGTGATTATGAACGTCTAGAATTTTTGGGGGATGCTGTTCTAGAAATTAATATTTCTAGATACCTCTTCGAGAAATATCCTGATTTGCCAGAAGGCAAATTAACTAGATTGAGATCAGATATCGTTAGAACTGATAGCTTTGCTCGTTTTTCTAAGGAAATCAATATCGATAAATATTTATTGATCGGTAAGGGTGAGGAAAAACAAGGTGCCCGTCAGAGACATACATTGCTTGAAGATATTTTTGAAGCCTTTAATGGGGCATTATATCTTGATCAAGGAAATGAAGTTGTGGAGGATTTCTTGAAAAAAGTTGTTTATCCACACATTGATTCAGGTGAATTTTCTGAAGATACTGATTTCAAGACACATCTTCAAGAAAGATTACAACAATCAGGCGAAGTTGAAATTGATTACAAGGTAATTGATGAAGAAGGTCCTGATCATGACAAGAAATTTAAGGTGGAATTAATCGCCAATGGAAAGATTTTGTCTAAAGGACTCGGTTACAGTAAGAAGCATGCTGAACAAATGGCTGCTAAAAGAGCGCTAGACGAATTATAGGAGTTTGTAGTTTATGCCGTTAAAATCATTAACGATCAATGGGTTTAAATCCTTTGCTGATAAAACAAAGATCGACTTTACTAGTGGTATCACTGGTATTGTTGGACCCAACGGGAGTGGAAAATCAAATATTACTGAAGCCATTCGTTGGGTAATGGGAGAACAATCAGCAAAGAGTTTACGTGGAGACAGAATGGTCGATGTGATTTTTGCTGGTAGTGATACTCGTCCACAAATGAACCGAGCTGAAGTAATTTTAGAGTTCGATAATCATAATAAAGAATTAAAATCAGCCCAAGACGACATAGTTATATGTCGTCGTCTTTTTAGGAACGGTGATACTGAATTTATGATCAATAATAAGGGATGTCGCTTACGTGATATTACTGAGTTATTCATGGATTCAGGGATGGGAAAACAATCTTTTTCCATTATTTCTCAAGGACGAGTTGAGGAGATCTTCAATAGCAAACCAGTTGAGAGACGAAGTATTATTGAAGAATCAGCTGGAGTTTCTTTGTTTAAGCAAAAGAAGCAACAGGCTGAAGGTAAAATGTCTGAAACGACTGATAACTTGCATCGGGTTTCTGATATTGTGTCAGAATTATCTAAACAGGTTGAACCATTAAAAAAGCAGGCCAGTATTGCTAGGGATTATAAAGCTCAAAAAGGTAAGTATGATAGTCTGTATCAAAAAATCTTAACCATTGAAGTTAAGAATTTATCTGCCCAAAAGCATCAGATCGATAAGGATCTCCGTGAAGTGAAATTGAGCTTACAAAATATTTCACAACAGGTAAAGACAGCTAACCAACAGGTCGAAGATAATAATCAATCGGTTCATAACTTATCTAATCAAATTGATGATAATCAAACCAAGTTGGTTAAGGCGACTAGAACTTTGGAAATTTACAATGGTCAAGTTGCTGTGGCGGATGAAAAAAATGGTTTTAATTCGTCTAATAAAATGAATCTGAATACACGTTTAGCTGATCTACAACAACAAAAAGTAGTCAATGAAACAAAATTGACGGAATCAAACCAAAAATTGGCAGAATCCGTTGATAAGATCACTGATTTTGAAAAGAAATTGCGTGATTTACAGCAGCTAAAGAAAAAAACGCCGGCTGATATTGAGAAAAATATTACTGATTTACGAAATGACTATGTTGATCTCTTGCAGGCTCAAGTTTCGAATAAAAATGATCAAAATTATTCACAAAAAGAACTTTCTGAGGTATCAGTTGCACTAAAGGAACAAAATGCCCAATTAGCTGAAGTAACAGCCAGTTTGAATACTTATCAAACAGATAATCAATCGATAAACGAGCAAGTTAAGAAGTTGGTAGCCGACAATCAATCATTGATTCAACGTGATCAAGAAATAACGCAATCGATTCAGACAATTACTGAAAATGGTAAGAATGAGAATAGTAATTATTTACGAATTTTAGAGAACCTTCAGGAAATCAAGGCTAATAAAAAGGTCCTTGAAAACATGGCTCAAGAGCATGCTGGGTTCTTCGAAGGGGCTAAAAATATTCTGAATAATGAATCTCGGGTCAAGGGAATCGTTGGTGCGGTTGCTGAGTTGGTATCAGTACCTAAAGAGTATCAATTAGCTATTGAAACGGTAGTCAGTAATCAGCTCCAATCAATCGTTACTGAGGATGAAAATTCTGCTAAAGCAGCGATTTCATTCTTACGGCAAAGTCATGGTGGTCGAGCAACTTTCTTGCCATTAAATATCATTCAACCAAGAAATATCTATGCTAATGATTTGAACAAAGCTGCAAATGTCTCTGGTTTTGTTGGCGTCGCTAGTGATTTGGTAAAGTATGATAGTAAAGTTGAAAATATTGTGAAAAATATTTTAGGAAATCTGTTGATTGCTCAAAATATTGATGTAGCAACTAAAATTTCAGATGCCGTTAATCGTAAATATCGTGTGGTTACGTTAGATGGTAATGTGGTCAATGCTGGTGGTTCTTTAACTGGTGGGCAACAACGTCGCGTAAATTCAAGCATTTTGACACGAAAAGATGAGATAATTTCTTTAACTAAAGAATTGTCACAACAAGAAGTGTTAATGGATCAAAAACAAACCACTGTTCAAGATTTGCGAGAACAATTGATGACTTTGAATGCGGAAAAGAAAACCGTTGATGAGAAATTAGCTAACTTTAATCAAGAAAAGAATCATTTTGAGAATGAAATTTCAACTTATCAAAATGAGGCACGTCACTTTAGTGAACGTTTGGATGTAATTAAATATAATTTATCGAAGAATCAAACTGAACAAAAGGATTTAGAAACAAACTTGGCGCAACAAGTAAAAACTGCTGAACAGATAGAACATGATATTGATAATATTCAGGAAGAAATTAAGCAAAAAGAAAAATTATTAACCGATTTTGATGCTGAATTGAGTTCAATTACAACACAAGAACAAGCTATTCAGACCAAATTAGCAGTTGTGAAGAGTAATCATACTAATGAATCACAGCAAAATGTTGATTTGAAAGAAAACCTTACTGTAACGGTTGGTCAAATTGAGGGTATTCAACAACAATTAACTACGTTGGATTCGGAGAAAGATCAACTTGAGTTAAGCAACACTGAAGTCAAAAACCGAATTGAAAAGCTACAACAAGAAATTGCCGAGCTTCAAACGGTGGTTAATAAATTGAAGGCTGAACGTGAACAAAAGCAGGCCTTGGCTAGTGAATTGAATTCGAAAGCACAACGAAACTTTGATTTACAAAAGAGCGCCTCTGACCAACAGGAATCTTTAGCCATTCAAAACACTAAATTCTCTAATCAAATTGATAGTCGTCTAGATACGTTGTCACAAGAGTATCAGTTGACTTATGAGGCTTCGTTACAGGCACTTAAAAAAGAAGATTATGATCCCGATGAATTACAAAAAGAAGCTCGTTTGTTGAAAATGGGTATTGAAGAATTGGGAACGGTCAACCTGTCTGCAATTGAAGAGTATGACAAAGTTAAGGATCGTTACGAATTTTTAACTCAACAACAAAATGATTTACTGCAAGCTCGTTCACAATTATTAGATACTATGGCTGAAATGGACAAGGAAGTTACAACTAGATTTAAGAAGACCTTTGATAAGGTAGCGTCGGCTTTTGAGGATATTTTTCCGGAAATGTTTGCCGGTGGTCGGGCCAAGTTGGTCTTGACTGATCCAGAAGACTTGTTAGAGTCAGGAATTGAAATTATCGCGCAACCACCTGGGAAAAAATTCCAACGTTTGAGTTTGTTATCTGGTGGGGAAAAAGCTTTGACAGCAATTACGTTGTTATTTGCTATTATCAAGGTTAAACCCGTGCCATTTTGTATCTTGGATGAAGTTGAAGCTTCACTAGATGATGCCAATGTTTTCCGCTTTGCTAATTACTTAAATCAATATGATGACAATACTGAGTTTATCGTGATTACTCACCGGAAAGGAACCATGATGAATGTGAACCGTTTATATGGTGTCACCATGGAAGAGTCTGGTGTATCACGGATGTTATCCGTTAAAGTCAAAGAATAGGAGTTAAATATGGGATTATTTGATCGAATTAAAAAAGCCTTTACTGGTAAAGATTCCTCTGAAGATAAAGATTTAGAAAAAAAATCAACCGTTGAATCTGAAAAAGAATCTGACCAAAAAGTTGAATCGACTGAACAAACTGATGTTGAGCAAAATACCGAGGAAACTCCAGTAGAACCAGAAGAACCAGCTGCAGTTGAAACTCCTGAAGAATCTGAATCCACGGAAGAAAAAGCCGTAACAGAGCCAACTCCAGAACCTGAGACAAAACCGATTGAAAAACCAGAAGAACCAGCTACGTCAGAACCAGAAGAACCAGAAGAACCGGAACAACCTGAAAAACTAGCTGAAGTTGAAACGCCAAAAACTGTTGTACCAGAAGAACCAAAGGAATCAGAAGATTCAGAAGAAACAGTGGAATCAGAGACACCTAAAGAGGATACTGAATCAGCTGAACCGGAACAGCCAGTTGACGTTTCAGATACTGAAGAGCCAAACGAAGATGCGGTCGAACCAACTGATACTGAAACTGAAGCGGAACCTAAGGACGACATTAAGGAATACGATGAAGGTCTTAAGAAAAGTCGTAATTCCTTTAGTGCCAGATTTAATCGTTTCTTAGCAAATTTCAGAAGTGTTGATGAAGATTTCTTCGATGATTTGGAAGAATTATTGATTGAATCTGATGTGGGTTATGAAACGGCTATGCGTATTTCAGATGAATTACGTGAAGAAGTTAAATTGGAAAACGCTAAGAAACGTTCGGATGTTTCTAACGTTATTGTTCAAAAATTAGTTGATATGTATGGCGAAGAAGGTAAAGAAGAAGATAATTCTTTGAAATTCAGTGCCGATAAAACACCAACTGTTTTCTTGTTTGTTGGGGTTAATGGAGCTGGTAAGACCACTACTGTTGGTAAATTAGCTCACCGTTAT
Source organism: Companilactobacillus kimchiensis (assembly GCF_001438805.1). Lineage (GTDB taxonomy): Bacteria > Bacillota > Bacilli > Lactobacillales > Lactobacillaceae > Companilactobacillus > Companilactobacillus kimchiensis. The sequence continues at coordinate 280,247 of NZ_JQCF01000001.1, read as the reverse complement.
CAACAACAAGGAAAGAAAGTATTACTGGCTGCCGCTGATACATTTAGAGCTGGTGCCATTGAACAACTTCAAGAATGGGGTAAACGTGATGGTGTCCCAGTTCAAGCTAGCAAGGCACACACCGATCCTGCTTCAGTTGTTTACGATGCTGTCCAACGAGCTATTTCAGAAGACTTTGATATCTTATTAGTTGATACTGCTGGTCGTTTGCAAAATAAAGAAGGCCTGATGCGTGAACTTGAAAAAATTAAACGTGTCATTACTCGTGAATTACCCGATGCACCTCAAGAGGTACTGTTAGTCTTGGATGGCTCTACTGGTCAGAATGCCTTGAGTCAGGCTAAACAATTTAACGAAACGACTCAGGTCTCAGGAATTGTACTCACAAAACTTGACGGAAGTTCTCAAGGTGGTATCGTCTTAGCTATCCGTAACGAATTACATATTCCAGTTAAGCTGGTCGGTTTAGGTGAGCAAATGGATGATCTACGTGACTTTGATCCCGAGAAATTCATTTATGGATTGTTCAAGGAATTGATTGTTGGAGCATCGAATAAGTAGTTATGGATATTGATGAAACAACGCGTATAAATTTGTTATATGATTTTTATCATGCCTTGCTAACTAAAAAACAGAGTCGTTATTTAGACCTTTATTATGTGGAAGATTTTTCACTTAGTGAAATTGCAGAACAGTTAAAGGTTTCGCGCCAAGCGGTTCTGGATAACCTGCATCGCTCGGTTAATTTGTTAGAATCGTTTGAGAAAGAATTAAATTTGATTGAAAAGACTCAAGAAATTGATGATATTTCGGAAAAATTGGATCAACTAGTACAAACTAAATATTCAGATGATAAAGAGTTATTAAAGTTAGTAAGAAGAATTTCTAAAATAAATGAAATGTAGGAGTAGAGTATGGCTTTTGAAGGATTAAGTGATCGTTTACAAAAAGTTTTCTCTTCCTTAAGGGGAAAAGGTAAGCTTTCTGAAGAAGACGTCCGTAAAGTAATGCGTGAAGTTCGAATGGCTTTGTTGGAAGCTGATGTTAACTTCGATGTTGTTAAAACTTTCGTTAAGACAGTTAGAGAACGTGCTTTAGGCGCCGAAGTAATGGAAAGTTTGACACCTTCACAACAAGTTGTCAAAATCGTTGACGAAGAATTAACTAAGCTGATGGGACAAGAAGCTGTTCCATTGAATAAAGCACCACATATTCCCACAATCATCATGATGGTTGGTCTCCAAGGTGCTGGTAAGACTACCACTGCCGGTAAGTTAGCTAACCGTTTGAAGACTAAGGAAAAAGCTCGTCCATTATTCATTGCTGCCGATGTTTATCGTCCTGCTGCGGTTGAACAGTTGAAGACGATTGGTCAGCAACTTGATGTACCAGTTTACGACGAGGGAACAGAACCTGATCCAGTTGATATTGTCCGGAATGGTTTAAAGGTAGCGGCTGAAAACAAAAATGATTATGTCATTATTGATACTGCCGGTCGTTTGGAAATCGATGAACAATTGATGGACGAACTAAAACGTATCAAAGAATTGGCTCATCCAAATGATATTTTGTTCGTTGCCGATTCAATGACTGGTCAAGTGGCTGCCAAAGTAGCGGCTGGATTTGACGAACAGCTTGATATTACTGGTGTTGTTCTAACTAAGTTGGATGGTGATACCCGTGGTGGTGCTGCACTTTCAATTCGTTCCGTAACTGGTAAGCCAATCAAGTTCATTGGGCAAGGTGAAAAACTCGACCAATTGGATGTCTTCCATCCAGATCGTATGGCCAACCGTATTTTAGGTATGGGTGACATGCTGACCTTGATTGAAAAGGCTCAAACTGATTATGATGAAAAGCAAGCTCAACAAGTAGCTGAAAAGATTCGTGAAAACAGTTTTGATTTTAATGACTTTATCGATCAAATGGATCAAGTCCAAAAAATGGGACCATTGGATGAAATTATGAAGATGATTCCAGGAATGGCTAATAATCCGCAACTAGCTAATATTAATATTAGCGAAAAGGATATTGCCCATTTGAAGGCCATTGTTTATTCAATGACACCTAAAGAACGTGAAGATCCAGATTTGTTGAATCCTTCCAGAAGACGCCGAATTGCTAGTGGTTCTGGTCAAAGCGTTCAAAACGTTAACCGCATGATCAAACAGTTTAAGCAATCCCGTGACATGATGAATAAGATGTCTAAGGGTAATATGCAAGGTATGGATCAATTGATGGGCAATGGTATCCAAGGTCGCTTGGGTAAGATGGCGATGCATTCAATGGTTCGTAAGAATAAGAAGAACAAGAAGAAACGCTTAAAGAAGATCAAACGCTTTAAGTCATAATTCTTTTGGTGATGGTTGTTCACTGCCGTCTTCCGCAAAAATCAGGAATTTGGCTGGAACGATGTGGGCACGATTTTGAACCAGTTGAAGTTCAAACTGTTTCAAAACTCGGCCTTCTACTAAGACGGCAAAGTACGCCGCCTAAGTAGAATTTCACATCTTAGCCAATTCCCGATTTTTGCTCCATACTAATGTTTTTGATAGAATTTTAAATTAATTTACGAATATTAATATATTAAAAAGATAAGTTTTACTGACTTTAAATATTTGAGGTCAGTTAAGTTGTCTTTTTTTATTTGTGATTTGACGTCTGTATGTTTAAATATTCATTTTTTTGTATTAAATTTGTTAGATTGAAATATACAATAAATGAGTTATTATGAAAATTACAAATAAAACAAAAAACTAGTCCGGAGTAAAAATCGGAGGCTCAGTAGTGAAGTTATCCTTAGCCTCCGATTTTTGTCGGCCCACTACGTTCCGGCCAAATTGCGATTTTTACGGAGGACGGCATCCTTGAACTATAAAAAATCACTGTAAAGAAAAAAACTTTACACCACTCTAATTTTTGTGTATACTAACAAAGTTAAGTATTTACTTGGAGGAAACAAACACATGGCAGTTAAGATCAGAATGAAACGTATGGGTAGTAAGTTAAGACCATTTTACAGAATCGTTATTGCAGACTCACGTTCACCACGTGATGGCCGTTTTATCGAACAGGTTGGTTACTACAACCCAATTTCACAACCAGAAGAAATTAAATTAGAAGACGACAAGATCGTTGAATGGTTAAACAAAGGTGCACAACCTTCAGATACTGTTCGTCACTTGTTGAAACAACACGGAATTATGCAAAAGTATCACGAAAGCAAATTCACAAAATAGTAATTTTTGATGGGGCCAGACATTATTTTGTCGAGGTCTCATTTTTATTCACGGAGGAAAAATGACCGAAAAATTATATCGCGTTGGAACAATCGTTAATACTCATGGTATTAAAGGCGAATTAAGAATTATTTCAATTACTGACTTTCCAGAAGATCGTTTTAAGGCGGGCGCAAAAGTTTACCTTAAAAACAAAGATCAAGTTCAAGAGTTTACCGTTGAATCATCACGTCCACACAAGAGCTTTATCCTTTTGAAATTTAAGGGTTACGACAATATCAATGATGTTGAAAAGTATGTTAAATCAGAATTATTTGCTGATGGCGCTGAAGTCTCTAGCCTAAATGAAGATGAATTTCTTTATAGCCAAATTATTGGTTTGAAAGTTGTTGATAAGGATTTGGGTGAAGTCGGGAAAGTTGCTGAAATTCTCGAATTAGGCTCAAATGATGTTTGGGTGGTTCGAGGAACTAAGTATAAGGAAATTCTTTTGCCTTATATCAAGGATGTTATCAAAAAAGTTGATCTGGATAACCAAGTTGTTAATGTCGAAATACCGGATGGATTGATGGACTAATGGATATTACAATTTTAAGTATTTTTCCTAGAATGTTTCAGGCTTTAGATGAATCATTGATTGGAAAAGCTCAAGAAAAGAATTTAGCCAATATTGAGGTTGTTGATTTTCGAGCCTTTACCACTAATAAGCAAAATCATGTTGATGATGGAACTTATGGTGGTGGTGCGGGAATGCTCTTACAGGCTCAACCAATTTATGATGCTATGGATTATGTTGAAAAAAAGAAACCTGGTAAAAAAAGAGTGGTTCTTTTGGATCCAGCTGGAAAAACTTTCAACACTCAAATGGCTCGTGATTTTGCTAAAGAAGATCAATTGGTTTTTATCTGCGGACATTATGAAGGTTTCGACGAACGGGTCAAAGATTTGGTGACTGATGAAGTTTCGATTGGTGATTATATTTTGACTGGTGGAGAATTGCCAACTATGAGTATGATTGATGCTACTTTGCGTTTTGTACCTGGTGTGCTTGGTAATTCAGTTTCGGCTGAAGAGGAATCTTTCTCTAATAATTTGTTGGAATATCCACAATATTCTCGTCCAGCTGATTTCCGTGGTAAAAAAGTGCCAGAGGTCTTAACTAGCGGGGACCATGAAAAAATCCGCTTATGGCGTTTAACACAGTCTTTGAAGAAAACTTTGGAGCGTCGGCCTGATTTATTAGAGAAGGCTGAGTTGACTGATGAAGAACAGAAGATTTTACGTGAAATTCGTCGAAATAACTAGTTTACAATCGTGTTCAAATAAAGTATAATTTTAAGAGTGTTTGAACACATATTAACGATATTCCGCTGTATATCAATAGGTTATATATGAGTGTCGACAGGGAGAATTATTTATGAATAACTTAATTCAAGATATTACTAAAGAACAATTACGTTCTGATGTTCCTGACTTCCGTAGTGGTGATACAGTTCGTGTCCACGCTAAGGTTGTTGAAGGTTCACGTGAACGTATTCAACTATTCGAAGGTGTTGTCATCAAGAGACATGGTGCTGGTATCAGTGCTACATATACTGTCCGTAAGATGAGTAATGGTGTTGGTGTTGAAAGAACATTCCCATTAAACACACCTCGTGTTGAAGAAATCGAAGTTATCAGACATGGTCGTGTACGTCGTAGTAAGCTTTACTACCTACGTGCTCGTACAGGTAAGGCTGCTCGTATTAAAGAACGTCGTCGCGACATCTAATAATACACATTTAGATCAGCAATTTAACTTTAAAAAATAAACCGTAATTCTCAATTGTTTGAGAGTTCGGTTTATTTTTTTGACTATTTTTCTTAAATAAAAATATTTATATGCCAATTGGGTAAATATTAATAAAATATTCAAATTAAGAAAAGGATTCTAACAAACAGTGGCATGCATGATTTTCCTGTAATGCTATATTGTTCAATGCGTATAGAAATATTAATTTGTTAATAATAAAGATTGAATATATATGGATGAGGTAAGCTGTCGTGAAGAATTTAGTAGATAACCCAAAGAATAAAGTATTTAAAGAGGATAGAAAATGGTTATATGTTGCTGGACTAACGGCTTTGAGCATAGACTTAGTATTGAATACTAATACTCAATCTGTTCAGGCGGCGGCAGATGATAGTGTAACTACAAGTACAAATGCAGCACCTAAAGCACCAGTTAGCACTTCTAATGTTGATGCAGCAAAACCAGCAGTAACTTCTAAACCAACTACTGATTCTCCAACCGTGTCAAATGGGACTACTACAGTTACTAAATCAGCTGATGGGGTAACTACTGATCCTACATCGGTAGAAAAAACTCCAGTAACACCAGTACTAGCGTCTGAACCAGTAGCAGAAGCACCAACACCAGAGCCAACGACTGCATCTACAATTAAAACAGGTATACCAGCGGTTGATCCTGCAGTTGAAGCTAATAAACCAGATTCTGAGAAGCTATCGGATAGTTATGATGCTGCTGAAACACAGACGGATACTGCCAACGATGATGCTAAAGCAGCTAATGATAGTTTGAGCGCACTTCAAGGTATATTAAATAAAAAAGATTTGACTACAACACCTAATTGGCAAAGTGATCTACAGGAAGCTTTAGATGATTATCAGGCTAAATCCGGTAAATTTAATGATACTTTGGCTGATACTGATGCAACAGTTGCAACATATCAAGCTACTATTAATGCTTTGGTTGCTGCAAAGCCTAGCGCAGTTTCATCGGTTACTCAAGATGGTAAAACGGTCGGTAATAATACACTTGAAGACTATGATGGAATAGTTAAGGATTATCAGAATACAATTAATGACCAATTGAAGGTTGTTCAGAATAATAAAGATAATTATGGTAAGGCAGAAGCTGTTAATACTGCTCAAAGTAATTTAAACACCGCTGCAAATACTTTGAACGATGCAATTACTACTTCAAAAAATTCATCAGATTATGTTGAAAATATCAACACGATAAATGAATTAAAAATTGCTTATGATGCCGCAGTTACTGCTTATAATAGTGCAGTGGATACTTATGATAAGACTAATTCAGATGGTCCTTCAAAAGTTGTTGTCAGTACCACTACTGCGGATGGACAAAAATCCTCAACCGATTCAGTTGATAAAATAGTAAGTTATTTAAAATCAGCAAAAGCTTACGCAGATGCTAAAGCAGCTTATGATATAACTAACAGTCAGACAAGTATCGTAAATAAAAACTTAAATAATTGGAAGACAGCAGTCGCTGCTTATCAAAAAGCTTTGAACACTGTTCAAGCGATAGATGATTCAGGTATTCAACCAGCCAATTCTTCAGATATTGAAAAAGGAGAGACAGACATTATAACTGCAGCTAAAGAGTTGCAGGAACTCCAGAAGAAATATTCAGATTTGTCTGGATCAGAAGGTGCTTCAGAGGTAGATTTTGCTGCAGCTTCTAAGAATATAAGCGTCAAAACAAGTGATCTACAGAAATATATTGATAATTGGAGTCAGGCGGTTACAGCTTATAAAATCGATATTCAGAGAGCGAGTCAAGTAGATACAGTTACTAATACAGTTTTAAGTGATGATTCAGTGAAAAAATTAAAAACCTTAGGTGACAGTGTTAAGACTGCACAGGATACTTTAAATAATTCAGTGGGAACACTGGTTGAAAATCAAAAGGTTTATCAAGCAGCACTAAATAATTATCAAGATTCAGTAGATATTTCCAAATCTAAATTAACAGATTTGACTCCATTACAAAATAATCTAAGTGACGAAATCACTAAAAATAATAAGATTATTGATGCAACTGATTCACTTGTTAGTGTTAAAAAGACGCAAAGATTACTTCAACAGAAGATTGATGAAATCAATGGAGTTGCTGGTTTGATCAATAATACAGCTAAAGTTTGGAATAGTACTTCTCAGGCTGCCAATGTTACTAATGAATGGGGAATCTTAGCTACCCAAATCAAAGAAATTGGTGATACTTATATTGCTACTGGTGCTTTATATAATGATGCCATAACTGAACCGAAGAACTCTTCCTATGGTAATTTAGCTAAGGCTTATGCCGATGCGGTTGATGATTTCAATAAAGCCACTGGTTCAGCCCTAGGGATACAGAAGCTTACTTCTGTAGAGGCTTTGCAGGGGGAATTAACTGCTTTTAATGGCGATTTGACAACTTTTAAAGATAACTATGGACAATTATTGATTAAAATCAATGATCAAAAACCGAATGATGCCTTAAATGATGCTGCTAAAATAAGTATGCAAAATGCAGCAAAGCTATCTACTGATAATACGGATACATCTGTAGTAAAAAACGGAACGTCAAAAACGTCACTTACGGTCGATATATATATGGGTGACAGTCTAGATAGTTTTGTTAATAACAATGATAATGATGTTGATAGTGATACTTATGGAATGGAACTAGGGGATAAAGCGGATCCCGAGATGACTACTAATAGTGATGATCTTATTAATGTTGATATTCCTACCATCTATAAAAAAGATTTAATTAAGGAAACTGATGATAATGGAACACATTACTATGCTTTAAATGCTACTGATCAGGCTGCTGTGGAGAGTGCGTTGAGAAGTTCAGTTAAATCGACTTATTCTCAAGATGGAAAAAATTATTATCTAGCAGCCATTGTTGTACCCGGAACAAAAATAGATCAAGCTCAAGGGGCGCCTGGTTCAACTAGCAACTTTTATGTGTTTAAAACGGCTGATCCAATCTCCGAGCTTTTTGGTAGTTTATTTAAAGGAATTGGGTACGATCTTCATGAGCAGCCTACCTATAAATTCTATTATCTTGCTGAACCAACTATTACAACTACTGATGACAAGGGTGGTAAGACGATAGGTGCATCTCCTGTTTTCGATATAGTACAAACATCTACTTTAGACAATATTGTGAATTTAAATTCTGAATTATCATTAAACAGTAATTTACTACCAGCCTTACCAACTTATACGGATACTGAATTAGGGAAATTGAAAGATGCTCCTGAGGTAGAAAATTATTCTGGAGGAACAAAAGTCAATTCTGAGTTAGGAACAGTCACTGGTGTTGTAGCACCAATAATAACTTTGGCTAAGGCTTCATTACCTCAACAACCAAAGGACAATACTTCGACTACAAATAATTCTCACAATGGCAGAAATACTAATACCGGTACAGGAACTAACACTAGTACACCAGGAAATCCAGAAATAAATCCAGTTACACCTGGCAATCCAACTGCAACACCAGAAACTAACACAAATATTCCTAGTGATCCAAATGTAACAACACCAGAAACAAATACCAACACTCCTAGTGATTCTAATGGGACGACTACTAAATCCACAGATCCAAGTGAACCTGGAAATAGTGTGACTGATACTGATAACAATAATGTCGGTCAAAATAATAATGTGACAGTTACTAACTATGATGGAAATGCTCAAACGGATAATATTGCAGTTTATAATTTCGGCGGCGGAACTCCAAGTTTGAACGGTTATAATCCAGCATATAGTAATAAAACGACTACTATGACTAATGTATCAAACGTAAATGGAGTCGCTTCTGACATTCATAATGCTTTGAATACATTGCCACAAACTGGTGATGCTAAGCAAACTAAGTTGCAAATGTTAGGCGCAATCTTACTTTCATTTGTTTCAGTAATTAGTGGTATCAGTTTTGGCAAAAAGAGAAAAGCAACAGCAAGAATTAAATGATTTTAAGTAAAAAAATGGCCATCAATCCCCTTATGATTGATGGCTATTTTTGTTCAAAGAATTTTAAAATCGTGAATTGGAAAAGAGTTTTTCTGATGCTAGACGGTGGCGCTGGTTGTCATCATAATTAGCAACGAATAAACATGAATATAAGGTGTTGAGAATATATTCGATAGCGACTTGTGAAGCAAAGGGCGAAATTTTGACGGCTTTACTTTCGGTATTAATGATTGGCAGGACTAGGTCGCTTAACTTAGCGATTTCTGAGTCTTTATCAGATGTGATCGTGATGATCTTACAGCCGTTTAATCTTAAAATTCGAGCAATTTGGTAGGTATCTTTACTACTACCACTATATGAGATCAAAATGGCACAATCATTTTTGGTGAAGTTCGAGGCCAAAAAATTATTTTCACCGAATAAAACTGGCATAGTAACATTAAAATTGATCTTCATTAGTTTATTTTGAAAACTCAAAGCAGCGGTATAAGTGTCACCATATGAAAATAATCCTAATTTATCGGATTTGAGAATATCTCTGACAGCTCGTTCTAAAAGTTCATTTGATAAGAGATCACTAGTTTGAGTAATGGAATCTTTCATGACTTCGAGGATCTTTTGTGATATTTCTTTGTTGGAATCATCTTCAGTAAAGGGGAAGTCAGGGTCGACAGTAGAAATATTATCATAGTGTTTCTGCAATTCAGCGGCTAAGTTGATTTTGAAATCTTGATAACCCTTTAAACCGAGTTTTCTACATAGGCGGACAATCGTGGAAGTAGAAGTGAAAGTTTTTGAAGCTAGAGCTTGGATAGACATTGTAATAACTTGTTCTTTATTTTGTAAAATATATTGGGCAATTGTTTTTTCGGAACCGTTAAATTTTTCGCTTGTTTGTAGTTGTTTGATTATTGTCATTTTGTTCCACCCATCAAATAAAAAATATAAATATTTTTGGAATATTATTACCATTCTGTACATATTGCATTTATTACTATTCTAGCGTGTTTAAATTAACTTGAAAAGAAAATAAGGAGTGGTTGAAATGAAATTAGCGATTATTGGATCAGGTAACATTGTGCATGACTTTTTAACTATTACGAAGGATTTAAAGGATACTGAACTTACAGCTATTATCGGTACAACGAGAAGTTTAGATATTATGAAACAACTTCAGTCAGAGTATCAGATTGGGACTGTTTATACTGATTTTGATAAGGCCTTAGCCGAAGGGGATTTTGATACCGTCTATGTGGCCGTACCTAACTTTTTACATTATGCTTTTTCTAAAAAGGCTTTGGAACATGGCAAAAATGTTATCTCAGAAAAACCATTTACTGTTAAATATGAGGAATTTCTTGATTTGCAAAAGATTGCTTTGGAGAAAAAATTGGTTTTGGTTGAAGCAATCACTAATCAATATCTTCAAAATTACATCGATTTGAAGAGCAAATTGCCTGAATTAGGTGATTTGAAATTAATCGAGAGTAACTATTCACAGTATTCATCACGCTATGATGCCTTTGAAGCCGGTGAAATCTTGCCAGCTTTTGATCCTAAAAAGGGTGGTGGAGCATTGTTAGATCTCAACATCTATAACATCCACTTTATCGTTGGGTTATTGGGGCGTCCAAAGAAAGTGTTATATTTACCAAATATTGAACGTGGTGTCGATACATCAGGTATCCTGACGCTTGATTATGGGACCTCTAAGGCCGTTGCCATTGGAGCTAAGGATTCAGTCTCACCAATCAGAAAATCAATTGTCCAGGGTAATAAAGGCTCAATTGTTGTTAATGGTCCTACCAATAAGATGGCATCATTCGATGTTTATGATAAAGACAAGAATTTATTGGAAAAAGTTGATCATAATATTTATCCAAATCGGATGTATCAGGAATTTGTTGAGTTTGAACGGATCATTCGTGAAGATGATTTAGTAGCTGTGAAAACTAGGTTAACTCACAGTGATGATGTAATGTGGGTGGTTCAACAGGCATTGGCCTCAGCTGATCTGAAATTAGAATAATTAAAGGGGAGCGGGACAAAACATGTTCAGCTTCCGAGCATTAATGTAAAAAGGACGACAACTCGATTTTGAGTTGCCGTCCCTTTTGGATTAAGCGGAGTGAAACTATGTTTTGTTCCGCGTTTATGCTGCATGTTTGAGTAAAAAGGCAGTTATGTCCCAAACTCTTTTAATTGAATTTTTGATTATAATATTCCAAATAAAATTCTTGATCAGACAAACCAATGATCTTGGTAACCGAGGTATTGCCAGGTTCAGGTAAGCTCATTGGATCCTTGGGTTTTAAAACATCCAAAGCGGCAGCTTTGACAGTGAAACCATGAGTTACGCAGATGATTTTTTCATCGGGATATTGATGCATCGTGTCGATCAAGAAATCGTGAACTCGATTAATGACACCATCAAAGGTTTCACCGTCAGTGGCATACTTGACATAGATAGGTAAAACATCATCCCAATAATCGTTATAAGCATCAGGATGAATTTTTCTGAGGTCGGCATTTTTTTGACCATCCCATTGACCATAAGAGATTTCCAAGAGCCGTTTGTCAAAGCTGACTGGCAAGTGGGCTTGGTGATTTAAAATATCGGTTGTTTGTTCAGTTCGATGCAAGGGACTGCAAATAATCCGGTCGGCAAAACTAATATCGAAGTTGTTAGCCAAAGTTTGAGCCTGCTTTTGACCATTTTTATTAAGATAAGTCATTTCGTTATTGATGGTACCTTGTTTCATTTTCATGACGTTGGCGGCAGTTTGTCCATGCCGGATCAAGTAGAATTCGGTCATCTTTTCTCCTTTGTGATTCATTGTTAAAACCATTATATTCATGAATTGAAATAATTTCCAGTTGACAATTATTAAAATAATGTTAAAGTGATTTTAAGTTAATTGGAGGTTCTTTAATATGAAAAATATCAATAAAACATTTAACCTTGCAGTCTCCTCCAAGTCTACATATAGATACATGTAGGCTTATTAACCATCGTTAAACCTCATGTATAGATGCTAGACATTTTATATCTGTGAGGTTTCTAATATTTCAAACACTGGCTTCCTCACAGAAAATTTATCTGTGAGGATTTTTTTATCTAATTTTAATTAAGGAGTGAACGTTATGACTACTATTTATAATTTTGCAGCAGGTCCCGCAACGATGCCAGATTCTGTTATCAACCAGATCAAGGAAGATTTGCCCTCATATGCTAATTCTGGCATGAGTGTGATGGAGATCTCCCATCGTTCGGCACTCTTTGATGGAATTATTGATGATGCTAAACAAGATCTGCGTGACCTTTTAGGGATTCCCGATAATTATCAAGTATTATTTTTTCAAGGTGGCTGTACCTTACAATTTACTGCAGCACCACTCAATTTAGCCAATAATTATCACAGAATCGCTTTATTAGATAGTGGTCATTGGGCTGACCGAGCCCGGGATGAAGCCCAGAGAGTAGGAACAAAGGTCGATGTTTTAGCTTCAACTAAAGCAGATCATTATACTAAGTTGCCAGTTTTAAAAAGTTTAACTCAGAATACCTATGATTATTTACACATTACTACGAATAATACGATTGAAGGGACTGCCTATTCAGAATTACCGGATACCGGAGCCACTGAATTAGTTGGTGATATGTCTTCAAATTTCTTGGGACAACAATATGATATGAAAAAGTTTGGTCTAGTTATGGCAGGTGCGCAAAAAAACTTGGGCATTGCTGGTTTAACTATAGTGATTGTTCGAAATGATTTAATTGGTAAAGTTAAAAATTTGCCAAGTATGATCGATTACGATTTATTTGCCAAGAAAAATTCGATGTTCAATACACCACCAGTTTTTGCTATTTATACTGCGGGATTAGTTTTGAAATGGTTGAAGGAACAAGGTGGGGTATCTGAGATGGAACGTCGCAACCGTCAAAAATCTGGTCTACTATATGATTTTTTAGACAACTCACAGTTGTTTACTGCCCCAGTTGAGAAAGCAGCTCGTTCATTGACTAATGTACCCTTTATTACCGGACAACCAGAGTTAGATACCAAATTGATTGCTCAGGCAGCTGATGTAGGACTTTTGAATATTAAAGGGCATCGTTCAGTTGGTGGAATGCGAGCTAGTTTGTACAATGCGATGCCATATGCTGGTGTCGAAAAATTAGTTGATTTTCTAAACAAATTTGAAAAGAACAACCGATAATAGGGGGAAAGACCAATGTATGAAGTTAAAACATTTAACGCAATTGCCCAAAGTGGCTTAGATACTTTTACTGATAATTTTGAAATTAATCAAACCGATGAACCAGATGCTTACTTGATTCGGTCAGTTAATTTATTGGCGGCCGATTTTCCAGAGAGTTTAAAAATAATTGTTCGGGCAGGAGCAGGCGTTAATAATGTGCCTTTGGATCGTGCCACTGAAAAAGGTATCGCCGTCTTTAATACCCCTGGAAGCAATGCCAATGCGGTCAAGGAGTTAGTTGTGGCTTTGATGATCGATACGGCAAGAAATCTCTTTGCAGCTCATGATTATTCAAATGCGCATACAGAAGCGGATGTTTCACAACGGACTGAAAAGGATAAAACCAAGTTTAATGGGACGGAATTGGCGGGTAAAAAAATAGCCGTGATCGGTTTGGGAAATGTTGGATCAATGGTTGCTAATGCGGCTCTTAATTTAGGGATGAAAGTTATCGGTTATGATCCTTATTTGTCAGCTAACGCGGCTTGGAGAATTAATAACAAGGTTAAACGAGTTGACTCAATCAAGAAGGCTGTTAAAACTGCTGATTTTGTAACGGTTCATGTTCCTAAGAATGAAAATACAATTGGTTTGATTGGAACTAAGGAAATGACTGAAATGAAAGATGGCGTGGTTTTATTCAATTATTCACGTGTGGGAATCGTTGATAATCATGCTGCTGTCAAAGCCATTCGCAATGAAAAAATTAGTCATTATTGTACAGACTTTGGAGAACCAGTGATTGCTAACCAGCCTCAAATTACTATTACTCCCCATATTGGTGGTTCAACTTTAGAGGCCGAAACAAATGGTGCTATTCAGGGTGCTAATACTGTCATGGATTATCTGGAAAATGGAGATACCACACACTGTGTCAATTTACCAAATATGCAAGTTAGTTTTGAAACAGCTTATCGAATAACTGTCATTCATCAAAATGTACCTAACATGGTTGGACAGATCAGTACCCAACTAGCCCATTATGGTATCAACATTGAAAATATGGCTAATGCAGCTAAAAAGTCAGTTGCTTATACCATTATTGATATTGATGGCTTGAATCAAAATAATGAAAGTGATTTAATAACAGCGTTGAACTCAATTGTTGAAGTTTATCGAGTACGGGTTATTAAACATCAGTAATAAAAAAGCCACCCGCAATTTGCGAGTGGTTTCATCTTTAAAAAATTTGTGAACGATATAGTCCAACAACTTTGCCGAGAACTTCAACGTTATCCAAAATAATTGGATCCATCGTATCATTTTCTGGTTGTAAGCGGTAATGTCCATTTTCCTGATAGAATCTCTTACATGTGGCTTCAATATCTTCAGTCATCGCAATAATGATTTCACCATTATTAGCAGAATTTTGTTCGTGGACAATGACGTGGTCGCCATCATAAATTCCAGCATTGATCATACTTTCGCCATGGATTTCTAACATAAACAATTCTCCAGAATCACGGTTAAGATCAGGTGGGATAGGGAAGTAACCATCAGGATTACGTTCAGCCGTAATTGGTTGACCCGCAGCCACAGCACCTAAGATAGGAATTTGTTTTGATTTGATTCCAATAGAATTTAGCCCTGCACCAGTAAGCTCGATTGCTCTTGGTTTTGTAGGGTCACGTTGGATGAATCCTTTTTTCTCGAGACGAGATAAATGACCATGGACTGTTGAAGTCGAAGATAAATCGACAACTTCACAGATTTCTCTGACAGTAGGTGGATATCCATGTTCATCTAAATAATCATAAATACATTGTAAAATTTGTGACTGTTTAGAGCCTTCAGCTTTTGACATTAGAACACCTCATTGTTAATATCTTAAATAGATTGTATCAAAATATGAATACAAGTTCAAACAAGTGTTCGATTGAAATGGGGGAGAGTTTTAAATAATGAATGAACAAGATAAATTACTTAAAAAAATTAACGAATTAGCTCATAAAGCTAAAGATGGCACGATTACTAAAGAAGAAGAAGATCAACAAGCAGAACTGAGAAAAGAATATTTGAAGAATTTTCGAGAAAGTTTTAAATCCCAAATTGAGTTAATGCAGGTTTATGACAAGGACGGAAATGAAGTAACACCTGAAAAAGTTAGAGAAATTCAACGGAAAAAGGGATTACGTGACGATTAGGCTTTTAATTAGCACGTTTTTTTTGTAATATTAATAGGTATATGGAAAGGGTGAAACATAAATGGGAACAACAATCGTAGTTGGTATTTTAGCTTTATTGATCGGTTTAGTCGGTGGTTTCTTCGCAGCCAGATGGTATATGAAGAAATACTTCCAAGACAATCCACCAATCAGTTCAGATATGATCAAGCAAATGATGGAACAAATGGGACAAAAACCTTCACAAAAGAAGCTTAATCAATTAATGAGTACTATGAAGAATTCACAAAAGAATAATAAATAGTCGAAATATTTAGACGTTATACATATTTTTATATGTATAACGTCTATTTTTTTATACAAAAAATTAACCTTGAATTTAATTACGAACTATTTGTATTTTATTAATTATAATATACAAAATGTAAACGTTAAATACGAATGATTATGAAAAATAATTGCATAAAATACGGATTTAGCATTGAAAGAATTTTCATAACTTGATAAACTTTGGATACCAAAGCAAGAAGGGTGGAAATTTTAATGAGTGATGTAGCAATAGTTATGGGTTCAATCTCCGATTTGAAGATTATGCAGAATACTATTGACGTCTTGAATGAACTTGGTGTCAGTTTTGAAACCAAAGTTATCTCGGCACATCGGACGCCACAAGAAATGTTAGATTTTGCCAGGTCTGCTAGCAATGATTTTAAAGTGATCATTGCAGGAGCTGGTGGAGCCGCACATCTGCCAGGGATGATAGCTTCCTCAACAACTCTACCAGTGATTGGGGTACCAGTACCGTCACGGTACCTTAAGGGGATGGATTCCTTATTATCAATTGTCCAAATGCCTGCCGGTGTTCCGGTAGCGACAGTTTCCATCGGTGAAGCTGGGGCTAAAAATGCGGCCATTCTAGCTACGAAAATTTGTGCCTTAAATAATCAAACCTATCAAAAATCACTCAGTGATTATGTCGAAGTAATGCATGACAAATCAATAGAAAGTGGGAAAAATCTTGGATAATATCTTACTACCAGGAGCTACGATTGGAATTATCGGTGGTGGTCAACTTGGTCAAATGATGGCTTTTTCAGCTAAAGAAATGGGTTATAAAGTTATTATTTTGGATCCACAAGAGAATTGTTCTGCCGCTCAAGTATCGGATGATCAGATTGTTGCAGCCTATGATGATTTGGATAAACTGATTGAATTAGCTAAAAGATGTGACGTTTTAACTTATGAATTTGAAAACGTTGATGCTAAAGCCATCAATGAAGTAAAGAAGTACACACAAGTGCCCCAAGGAACCAAAGCTCTACGAGTAACACAGAACCGAGTCTCTGAAAAAAACTTTATTGAAGCTAATGGTTTTAAAGTTGTTCCTCATGTTGTGATCGAAAATATCTTCGAGTATCACCGCGGTGTTGAAGAATTAGGTTCTCCCGTGATTTTGAAAACTATCCGTGGTGGTTATGACGGTAAAGGTCAAATTAGAATCGATGATCCTGAAAAGGTTTGTTATGCCGATATTGAAGAGCTTCTGATGCAAGGTCCTTGTATGTTGGAGAAAAAAATCGATCTCAAAAAAGAAGTCTCAGTAGTTGTTTCCGCTAATAGTAATGGTGAAACTTCGATTTTCCCAGTGATTGAAAATGTGCATCGGCACAATATCCTTCATTTAAGTACCTGCCCAGCTAATATTTCTGAAAAATCCGCCCAACACATCTATCAAGTTGGCGAAACCCTAGCCAAAGAACTCGAATTAGTTGGAACCATGTGTATTGAGTTTTTTGTTTCCGAATCCGACGAAGTTTTTGTGAACGAAATTGCACCTAGACCACATAATTCGGGGCACCTGACAATTGAGGCTTGTAATATTTCTCAATTTAATGCTCATATTCGTGGTGTATGTAATTTACCAATGCCCAAGATCAAACTTTTAAAACCAGCAGCCATGGTTAATTTGCTTGGTCAGCATTTAGATAATGCCAAAAAGGATTTAGTTAATCATTCAGACTGGAATTTCCATGATTATGGCAAAGATGTCGTGAAAGAAAACCGCAAGATGGGACATATCACGATTTTAAGTGATGATCTCACAGCAACAAAACAAGCTATCGAAAATAATTCAATTTGGGACGTGTAAATTATGACAGAAGATAAATTGCTTTATACCGGTAAGGCGAAGAATGTTTACCAAGCCGAAAATGATGATGAAGTTTTGATTGTTTATAAAGATCAGGCGACTGCTTTAAATGGTAAGAAAAAAGAACATTTACCAGGTAAAGGGACATTGGATTGTCAGATTTCGGCCTTGGTTTTTGACTACTTGATTAAAAATGGTATCAAAACTCACTTGGTGAAGAATATTTCTGACCATGAACAATTAGTTAAAAAGACGACTGTTTTTCCTTTAGAAGTTGTTTTGAGAAATATTACTTCAGGAAGTTTGGTTAGAAAATTCCAAATTGAAGAAGGTCAACATTTAGCTGAACCAATTATCGAATTTTATTACAAGAGTGATGCTTTAGATGATCCCTTTATCAACGAATCCCAGATTCATGCTTTGGGAGTTGCTGATAAAACTGAACTTGAATATATCAAACAAATGACCGTAAAAGTTAATGATCTATTAGTACCATTTTTTGCCCAGAGTGATTTTGATCTAGTTGATTTCAAACTTGAATTTGGCAAGATCAATAATGAAATTATCCTTGTAGATGAATTTTCACCTGATAATTGCCGAATTTGGGATAAAACCAGTCACCATTCAATGGACAAAGATGTCTTCAGAAAACATGAAGCTGATTTAGTTGAAACTTATCGTCAAGTCTTGCAACGATTAACAACCAGATAATAGGAGAAAATAATGAAATTAGTTAAAGTTTATGTAACTCTCAAGAAATCAGTTTTAGATGCTCAAGGTGAGGCCATTAAATCAGCCATTAACACGATGGGTTATGACAAAGTTGCGGATGTTCACATGGGTAAATATTTTGAATTAAGTTTTGCAGATGATTATAACGCAATGGAAAAAGATGTTGATGCCATCTGTGATGAACTTTTAGCCAATCCCAATATTGAAACTTACCGCTACGAAATTGCGGAGGCAGAATAGATGAAATTTGCCGTTATTAATTTTCCCGGTTCCAACTGTGATATGGATCTATATTATGCCATTAGAGATGGTATTAATGAAAAAGTTGAATTAGTTGATTATCGAAATAATAGTTTGGTCGGATTTGACGGGGTATTGATTCCTGGTGGTTTTTCTTATGGTGATTATCTACGCAGCGGGGCGATTGCGGTTCATGCTCCAATCATTAAGGAAATCGTGCGATTTGCTAAGGAAGGTAAAATCGTTTTCGGTGTCTGCAATGGTTTCCAAATTTTGACTGAATTAAACTTGTTGCCTGGTGCCCTAGTTCAGAATGAGAAAAACCGTTTTATCTGTGACACTGTTGATTTAACAGTAGTTAATAATCAGACAGCTTTTACCAACTGTTACCAAAAGAATGAAAATATTAGAATTCCAATTGCTCACGGTGAAGGTCGTTATCACTGTGATGAGACTACGCTGCAAGAAATGATTGCAAATGGACAAATTGTTTTCCGCTATCAAGATAACGTCAATGGTAGTGTTGATCAGATTGCTGGGGTAACAAACAAAAATGGAAATGTCCTTGGGATGATGCCCCATCCAGAACGTGCTGTTGAAGATATTCTTGGTTCCGCTGACGGCTTGAAGTTATTCCAATCAATAATCAATTATCAAGTAAAGGTGAATAATTAATGACTGAACCTACGGCTAAACAAATTAAAGATGAAAAAATTTATCAACAATGGGGTTTGACGGACTCCGAATATGAATTGATCAGCCAAAAGATTTTAAAACGCTTGCCTAACTACACGGAAACTGGTCTTTATTCAGTTATGTGGAGTGAGCACTGTTCTTACAAGAATTCTAAAAAAGTTCTTCGTAAAATGCCTAACAAGAGTCCTCGTGTTTTAGCTGGACCAGGCGAAGATGCTGGAATTTTAGATATCGGTGACGATCAAGCGGTTGTTTTCAAAGCTGAAAGTCACAATCATCCTTCAGCTGTTGAACCATATCAAGGTGCTGCAACTGGGGTTGGTGGAATCATCAGAGATATTTTCTCAATGGGAGCTACTCCGATCGCTTTGTTGGATAGTTTGAAGTTTGGTCCGTTGAAAAATGGTCAAACTAAACATTTGGTTAACGAAGTTGTTGCTGGTATCGGTGGATACGGTAATTGTATTGGTCTACCAACCGTTGGTGGAGAAGTTTCCTTTGAAGATTGCTACGAACACAATCCTTTGGTTAATGCGATGTGCGTTGGCTTGTTGAACAAAACTGAATTTAAACACGGAACAGCCAGTGGCGATAATAACTTAATTATCTATGTTGGTGCTAAGACCGGTCGTGACGGGATTCACGGTGCAACTTTTGCTTCTGATGAATTTACCGATACGAAAAACAAACAACGTTCGGCCGTTCAAGTAGGGAATCCTTTCATTGAAAAGTTGTTGATGGATGCTTGTGTGGAAATTATTGAAAAACATTCTGAATGGGTTTTAGGAATTCAAGACATGGGTGCAGCGGGATTAGTATCATCAACTGCTGAAATGGCCTCAAAGGCTGGTAGTGGATTGGTTCTAAATCTAGATAAAGTTCCCCAACGTGAAACCAAAATGTCAGCTTATGAAATGATGTTGTCAGAATCACAAGAGCGCATGGTGCTTTGTATTAAACCAGATTACTTAGAGGAAGTTTTGAATTTCTTTAGAGACTATGAATTGGATGCGGTCGTGATTGGTCGAGTTACAACGGATGGTCAATATAAAATTTATCATCAAAATAACTTAGTAACTGATATCCCGGTCGACAGTCTGACAGAAGATGTTCCTGAATATGACCGTCAAGAAACAGAACCACAACGAATGATTGATGACAAAGATTATCGTTTTATCCCCGAAATTACTTCACTTGAAGAAACTTGGCAAGAAATGTTGCAACGCCCTAATATCGCTAGTAAAAAACATTTTTATCAGACTTACGATTCACAGGTTAAAGCTAATACACTAGTTCGTCCTGGTGGAGATGCCGGTGTGGTTAGAATCCGTGGTACTAAAAAAGCTCTTGCCATGACTAACGATAGCAATTCTAAATATACTTATTTAAATCCCTTTATCGGTGGTCAAATTGCGGTCATGGAAGCAGCCCGTAATATTGTGGCTACTGGTGGTGAACCGATTGGTGTGACTGATTGTTTAAACTTTGGTAATCCAGAGGATCCCGAAGCTTTTTATGAACTTGATAAGAGTGTTGAAGGTATTTCATCGGCCTGTGAGTTGATCAAGACACCTGTTATTTCAGGAAATGTTTCGCTCTACAACGAATATAACGAAGTTGCCATTTATCCTAGTCCCATGATTGGGATGGTTGGTTTGATTGATGACATTGACAAGATCACTACTATCGGTTTTAAAAAAGCTGATGATTTGATTTATCTAATCGGTCAAACTCAGGATGATTTCAATGGTTCAGAACTTCAGATGCAAAAGACTGGTGCCATCAAGGGTGATTTACGTCCATTAGACTTACAAACAGAAAAGTTTAATCAAGATTTGATTAAAACAGCTATCGCCCAAAAATTAATTAAGAGTTGCCATGATTTATCTGAAGGTGGTCTGGCGGTAGCCTTATCAGAATCTGCCTTTGACAACCAATTAGGTTTTGAAATTAAAACCACTTTAACGTCAGCTCAAATGTTCTCAGAAACTCAATCACGCTTCTTGGTAACTATTGCGGCAGAAGATCAAGTTAAATTTGAAACCTTATTACAAACTGATTTTGAATTATTAGGTCAAGTTACTACTGAACCAGAATTTGTAGTTACAACAACTGATGAAAAAGTTTCAATTGATGGAAGACAAGCTGAAACAAATTGGAAGGAGGCAATTCCATGTTTAATGAAGTAAAAAGTTTAAACGAAGAGTGTGGTGTTTTTGGAGTATGGGGTGCTGAAAATGCTAACTACTTAACTTATTTGGGACTTCATAGTCTCCAACATCGTGGTCAAGAAGGTGCCGGAATTGTTTCGAATGATGGCAAAAAGTTGCGAATTTATCGTAATTTGGGATTGTTGACTCAAGTTTTCTCTAAAACAGAATATCTAAATAGTTTGGTTGGAAATTCGGCAATCGGTCATGTTCGTTATTCGACCGCTGGTGAAAATAAAATTGAGAACGTGCAACCATTATTGTTTGATTTTACGGATACGCAAATTGCCTTAGCACATAACGGTAATTTGACGAACGCAACGACACTCAAAAAAGAATTAGAAGATGCTGGTCATATCTTTAAATCAAGTTCAGATTCAGAGGTTCTTGTACATTTGATCAGACAATCTAAAGTAGGTTCTTTACACGAACGAATTATCGAATCGCTCAATAAGATCCAAGGTGGTTTTGCATATTTGTTATTAACCAAGGATTCTTTGATCGTAGCATTGGATTCCCATGGGTTTAGACCATTATCAATCGGTAAATTGGAAAATGGTGGTTACGTTGTAGCCAGTGAAACTTGTGCTCTGGATGCAGTTGGTGCCACTTTAGTTCGTAACGTGCAACCAGGTGAATTGATCACTATTTCTGATCAGGGGATGGAGATTGATAACTGGACAAATAAAACACAACTAGCCATCTGTTCAATGGAATTTATCTACTTTGCTCGTCCAGATTCCGATATTTTAGGGATCAACGTTCACTCAGCTAGAAAACGAATGGGGGCTAACTTAGCTAAAGAATCACCAGCTCCTGGAGATATTGTCGTTGGTGTACCTAATTCATCTTTATCGGCTGCCAGTGGTTACGCCGAAGCTAGTGGGTTACCTTACGAAATGGGTTTGATCAAGAATCAATACATGGGTCGAGAATTTATTCAACCAACTAAAGAGCTTCGCGAAAAGAGTGTTCGTCAAAAATTAGCTGCCGTTAAAGGTGTTGTCCAAGGAAAACGCGTAATTTTAGTTGACGATTCAATTGTCAGAGGAACTACTTGTGCCTACATCGTCCAGTTGTTAAAGGATGCTGGGGCGACTGAAGTTCATTTACGGATCGCCTCACCAAGATTTAAACATCCTTGTTTCTTTGGAATCGACATTCAAGAGAAGAGCGAATTGATTGCCGCACATAAGAGTATTGCTGAAATGAATCAAATGTTTGGTTCAGATTCATTGAAGTTCTTGAGTGAAGACGGTTTGATCAAAGCAATTGGTTTAAACGCCGATGCCCCATACTCTGGATTGGATATGTCGTATTTTAATGGTGATTACCCAGCGTATCTTTATGATTATGAATCTAAAAAATAAGGAGGACTAGCATGTCTAATCCCTATCAAGATGCCGGTGTAAATGTTGAATCTGGTTATAAGATTTCTAAATTTGTGAAACAGAATATCAAAAATAACGGCAATATCGGTAACTTCGGTGGTATTTATGAAATACCTGAAGGTTACAAACATCCGGTACTGGTTTCAAGTGATGATGGTGTTGGAACTAAATTATTATTAACGATCGAAGCTAAAAAGTGGGATACGATTGGAATTGATTGTGTGGCCATGTGCGTCAACGATATTTTGTCGCAGGGTGCAATTCCCCAATACTTCTTGGATTATATTTCTACTGGAAAAGTTGATGCCAAAGTTGAAGAAATCCTCAAAGGTGTCATCGAAGGTTGTAATCAAGCCAATGCTAATTTAATTGGTGGTGAGACCGCTGAGATGCCGGGTGTTTACAGTGAACATGATTATGACATCGCTGGTTTTTCAGTTGGTATTTGTGAAAAAGATGATTTAATGAAAAAAGAGAATGTTCAAGCCGGTGATGTTTTGATTGGTCTGAAATCGAGTGGGATTCATTCGAACGGTTATTCATTAGTTAGAAAGATTTTTTTCCAAGATCATAATTTTACGGTCAACAGTGTATTGCCTGAATATCCAGAGATAACTTTGGGTGAACTATTGTTAACTCCAACTAGGATCTATGTACAAGATTTGGTGCCATTACTTGATGAGCGTTTGATCAAAGGAATTTCACATATTACTGGTGGTGGTTTCTTCGAAAATATTCCGCGAATGTTACCAGAGAATTTGGTTGCCGATATTAATGTGGATATTTGGCCAAAATTACCAATTTTTGGACTTTTACAAAAATATGGCAAGTTGGAACTACTAGATATGTATCATATTTTCAATATGGGCTTGGGTATGGTGATTGCCGTTGACCCTAGTAAAGAAATTGAAGTTTTAGAGCTTTTGAATGAATTTGAAACGGTCGCTTATACAATTGGCGAGGTAGTACCTAAGGAACAAGAAAGTTTGATTCTGAAGGGAGCTAAGCTGTGAAAGTAGCTATTTTCGCTTCTGGAAACGGAAGCAACTTTGAGGCCATTGCCAAATCAACCGAATTGAGAAATGCTGGTTTGGAAATTGAAGTTTTAATTTGTGATCAGCCGCAGGCCCATGTAATCAAGCGAGCTGAAAAATATCATATTCCAGTCGAAGTTGTTAAATTATCAGACTATGACAACCGTGGTTTATATGAACAGGCCATTATTGAAAAATTAAAACCACTTCAAATCGAATATATTTTATTAGCCGGTTATATGAGGGTGGTGACGCCAGTTCTTTTGGGAGAATATCCTAATCATATAATCAATATACATCCGTCACTATTACCGAAGTTCTCAGGACTGGAAGCAATTGAGCGAGCCTTTGCTTCAGGAGATAAAGTAACAGGTGTCACGATCCATTATATTGATGAAGGGGTTGATACTGGTCCAATTATCAAACAGTGTCAGGTCGTTCGTTTACAAAATGATACTGAAGAAACCTTGGAACACCGGATTCATCAAACCGAGCATCAAATGTATCGACAAGTAATCCTTGATCTATTAAATAAAAATAATGGAGATAAATAATGAAAAGAGCATTGATTAGTGTTTCTGATAAAACAGGTGTGGTTGAATTTGCGAAAGGTTTGATCGCCAATGATTTCGAAATTATTTCAACTGGTGGTACTTACAAGAAACTTCAAGAAAATGGTGTAAAGGTTACTGAAATTGATGAAGTAACTAAGTTCCCAGAAATTCTTGATGGTCGTGTTAAAACACTTCATCCAATGGTTCATGCTGGATTACTAGCTAAACGTGATAATCCTGAACATATGGAAACTTTGAAGAAACTAAATATTCAAACTATCGATTTGGTCTGTGTTAATTTATATCCCTTTAAAGAAACTATTTCAAAAGATGATGTCACACCAGCTCAAGCAATTGAACAAATTGATATCGGTGGTCCATCAATGATCCGTTCAGCTTCAAAGAATTTCAAGAGTGTTTACGTTGTGATTGATGCCAATGATTATGTAACAGTTTTGGAAAGTATCAAATCAGCTGAAGATGATGTTATTTTAAGACGTCGTTTAGCTGCCAAGGCTTTCCGTCACACGGCTGAGTACGACAGTATCATTGCTCATTATTTAACTGATTTAAATGGGGATGAATTCCCAGACGTTGAAGTACTTGGTTACGATTATCATCAAGAATTACGTTATGGTGAAAATTCTCATCAAAAGGCTGCCTTTTATCAAAGTGCAATGCCAACTGAATATTCAATCGCCTCAGCTAAACAATTACATGGTAAAGAACTTTCCTTCAATAATATTAAAGATGCCGATGCTGCTTTGAGAATCGTCTCTGATTTCAGTCAACCATGTGTCGCTGCTTTGAAACATATGAATCCCTGTGGAGTTGGAGTTGATGAAACGGATATTTACCAAGCTTGGCGTAAAGCTTATACAGCCGATACGATGTCAATTTTTGGTGGTATTGTAGCAGTCAACCGTGAAGTAACTAAGGAAATTGCTGAAGAAATGCACAAGATCTTCTTGGAAATTGTTATTGCTCCTAGTTTCTCAGCTGAAGCTTTGGAAATTTTGGAAGCTAAGAAAAATATCCGTCTTTTGACACTTGATTTTAGTAAAGCAAAAGATGCTGACAAACACGAATACGTTTCTGTCATGGGTGGTTTATTAGTTCAGGAACGTGATACGACCGTTGATCAATTGAGTGAGTTTAAAGTTGTTACTGACAAAACTCCAACTGCCGAAGAAATGAAAGCTCTCTTATTCGGTCAACAGATTGTTAAGCATGTTAAGAGTAATGCCATTGTCATTACAACAACTGATAAGACTCTGGGAATTGGTGCTGGTCAAATGAATCGTATTGGTTCCGTTAAGATTGCCATTGAACAAGAAGAATTGGCTGATGAACATGCACCGTTGATCATGGCTTCGGATGCCTTCTTCCCAATGGATGACTGTGTTCAATACGCTGCTGAACATAAGATCACTGCTATTGTTCAACCGGGTGGTTCGATCAAGGACCAAGATTCAATTGATATGGCTAATAAATACGGAATAGCAATGGTCTTCACAGGTAGAAGACACTTCAAACACTAGAGAGGTCTTTTAATGAAAATACTTGTTGTAGGTTCTGGAGCACGTGAGGATGCCATTTGTAAATCACTTTTGAAAAACTCAGACAACGTTGTCTTCTGTGCCCCAGGCAATGATGGTATGAAGATGGCTGGAATCAAAACGATTGCAATCAATGAAGACGATTTTGATCATTTAACTAAATTTGTCCAAACTAATAATGTTGACTATACAGTTGTGGGACCAGAAGAACCTTTAGTAAATGGAATCGTTGATTTTTTCAAACGGAAAAAACTGCGAATCTTTGGTCCAAACAAAATAGGTGCTCAAATTGAAGGATCTAAATCTTTTACGAAGAAATTGATGGCTGATGCGAAAATTCCAACGGCTGACTATCAAGAATTTACTGATTTAAAACAAGCGCATGAATATTTGAAGACTAAAGTTAGTTTTCCTATCGTGATCAAGGCTGATGGTCTAGCGGCTGGAAAAGGTGTCTATATTGTTCGCATCCTAGATGATGCGTTGGAGATTGTCAGTGAACTTTTAGACGGTCATAAATTTAATACTAGAAAAATTGTAATCGAAGAGTTTCTAGAGGGTGAAGAATTTTCATTAATGGCCTTTGTGGATCATAAACGCTTTTATCCGATGCCATTGGCACAAGATTATAAGAAAATTTTTGAAGATGATAAGGGTCCGAACACTGGTGGAATGGGTGCAGTTTGTCCAGTGGCAAATATTTCGTCAGAGATTGAACAAACGGCTATTGAAACCGTTCTGAGGCCATTTGTGAATGAGCTTTATCAACAGGGAATTAAGTATACTGGGATAATTTATGCTGGATTGATTTTAACTAAAACTGGTATTAAAGTGATTGAATTTAATGCCCGTTTTGGTGATCCTGAGACAGAGGTTGTTTTACCACGATTAGAATCGGATTTGTCAGAAATGATTGACAAGATATTGAATCATAAAAAAATTGTTCAGGTTGAGTGGCAAACGACTGGTTTGAATTTAGGAGTCTTTGCTGTCAGTAAAGGTTATCCACAAAAACCAATTTTTGGAAACTTAGGCGATAAGGAGATATTTAAAAATTGTCCGTTACCAGTAAACTATGCCGCCGTTCGTAAGGAAGACCATAAATTGTATAGTAATGGCGGTAGAATTTATTTGATACAGACAAGTGCCTCAAATTTAACCGATGCACAAAGAATCATTTATCAGCAGTTAGACCAAATGGATCAAACAAACATTTTTTATCGTCGTGATATCGGTAAAAACTCCATTTAAAAATATGAGATGTGATTCTAAACTTTAAATAAAAAGAAACTGAGAAATTCCATTATGGAATCTCCAGTTTCTTTTTGGGGTTTATTGTTATTAAATCAAATTGATTCTTGGATAAGAGATTAAAAAAATAGTTGCTCGAAGGAAAAAGGGAGGCTATGCTTTAAGAAGTTGATGTCCGTGATTCTTTAAGTTGATAAAAATAAGTGCTTTTCTAATTTCAAAGTACCGGTATATCAATCTTTCTTTAGTGTGTTCCCCATATACATGGGGATGATTCTCTAGGAAATTCTTCTTCAAAATAATACTTAACGTGTTCCCCATATACATGGGGATGATTCTACAGCACCACCAACAAATGTGCCTGCAAGAAAGTGTTCCCCATATACATGGGGATGATTCTTATTTATTACGGTTCAGAATGACGTGGGAGTTGTGTTCCCCATATACATAGGTGATTCCATACCAAGAATTTAATATATTTGAGCAGACAGGTTACTCGGCAATATTAAACCGTTATATTATTTTTGAACTTAGTTAAGAAGATTGTTCGGTATTTAACGATAATCTTAGTTTTTGATTCCAAATTATATTTATTCATATAAAAAGGCTCCACAAATGTCAACTTTCTTACCTGACATTTGTGGAGCCTTTAAACACGATGAAGTATAGTTTTTTATTTTTAGTATATAATTATTTATGTTTCTTCTTAGGTGGAATATATTCGAAACTTGGATCAATCTCTTTGTCGATTGACTTCCAAGCTTCCTCCATATCATCGTTAACTTGTTTAGTTTGTTTCTCATCTAATTTGGCCTTGAAGTCAAAGTCGATCTCAGGTCCGATTCCTACGGTAATCTGCTTGTGCAATAATAAACCACCAAAGGTCAATGGTCCTTGATAAACGAAGGGAACCAGTGGTGCTTTGGAAAGTTTAGCAATCAGTGAGGCACCACCCTTAAGTTCTTCAGAATAGCGAGTTCCAGAAGGGAACATGATCAAAACACGTCCTTCTTTTTTCAAGGCTTTAACTGGTGTTTTGATGGCTGAAGGTCCGGGATGAACTCGATCAACTGGAAAAGCATGTGCATGAACTAAGATATACCTTAAAATCGGATTTTTAAAAAGTTCCTTCTTAGCCATAAACGTGGCATCACGTGGCGCAATTACTAAGGCAAAAAAGATTGGTTCCCACCAAGTTCGGTGGGGAGCAACTAAAATATATGGTTTATCGGGGAGGTTCTCTTTACCAACAATGTCAAAACGACCATTTAGTAAAAAAACTAAGCCCCGTACTAAGACACGAATAACTTTATAGAACATAAAAGTATCATTCTCCCAAAAATAATTTTGACTTATTTAAAATACCATAAAGCAGGTGTAACATGTCGACTAATTCGCAAGATATTATTTCTAATAGTGGAATTATCATCAATCAAGATAAAAAACTTTATTCTTTTAATCTAGATACTATTTTACTCTATAATTTTGCAAAACCCGCAAAAAAAGGTAAAGTCGTTGATCTATGTGCCGGTAATGGAGCCATTGGTTTATCTCTAACGGCCAAAACCAAAGCACAGATATATTTGGTCGAGATTCAAAAAGAACTCGCAGAGCTAGCTCAAAGGAGTATTGAGGACAATAATATAGAAGAACAAGTTCATCTGATCAACGATGATCTGAAAAATGTTCAACAATACATTGACCACGATACGGTCGATACAATCGTTTGTAACCCACCTTATTTTAAATTATCGGATCAGACTGCTATCAAAGAAAATTCGGTTTTAGCGATTGCTCGTCACGAGATCAAAGCTGATTTAACCGATATTTTGAAAACTATTAAGATCCTATTAAAGGAAAATTCTCATGCCTACTTAGTTTATCGTCCTGAACGATTGAGTGAGTTGATGAGCGAGATGTTACAACAGAAACTACAACCTAAACGAATTCGTTTTGTAAGATCGACCAAACAAAAGAATGCTAATCTGGTTTTGCTGGATGTAATTAAAACTGTTAAATCTGCTTCATTAAAAGTAGAACCTGATTTAGTCATTTATCAACATGATCAGGTATTGAGTAAAGAGGCGGAACAAATAATCAATGGCAAGTGCTAAAAAATATTACGTTTATATGTTGCTTTGTAAGGATAGAACTTTTTATACTGGTACAAGTAATAATGTTGAAAAAAGAGTGGCTACACATAATTCTGGTAAGGGTGCTAAGTATACGAAAACCAGACGGCCAGTACAATTAATGTATACCGAGGAACTGGCAGACAAGTCGCAGGCCCTGAAACGTGAAATCGTCATTAAAAAACTCACTCGTCAGCAAAAAGAGGTTTTACTAAAAAGTCATGGAATAAATTGGCATGACTACTTGATTTAAAGGAAAACTTCCTTTACAATATTAACTTGTATTGAATACACACACTTAACGATTTAGTTGTTGGTGCACGGAAGTGTTTCAACTAGACATGACTTAAGTGGAGGTAAAAACCAGGAGGAACTAAATATGTCAGTTATTTCTATGAAACAATTGCTAGAAGCCGGTGTACATTTCGGTCACCAAACAAGAAGATGGAATCCTAAGATGAAGCCATTTATCTTTACACAAAGAAATGGTATCTACATCATTGATTTACAAAAAACTGTTCGCATGATTGATGATGCTTACAACTTTATGAAGGCTGTTGCCGGTGATGACGGAATTTTCCTATTCGTTGGTACAAAGAAGCAAGCTCAAGACGCTGTTGCTGAAGAAGCTACACGTGCCGGTCAATACTACGTTAACCATCGTTGGTTAGGTGGTACTTTGACTAACTGGAACACAATCCAAAAACGTATCAAGAGATTAAAGGCTATCAAAGCAATGTCAACTGATGGTACTTTCGATCGTCTACCTAAGAAAGAAGTTGCTTTACTTACAAAGCAACAAGCTAAGTTAGAGAAATTCCTTGGTGGTATCGAAGATATGCCAAGAATCCCTGATGTTATGTTCATTGTTGATCCTCACAAGGAAAACATTGCTGTTAACGAAGCTAAGAAACTTAACATTCCTATCGTAGCTATGGTTGATACAAATACTGATCCAGATCCTATCGACGTTATCATTCCATCAAACGATGATGCTATTCGTGCCGTTAGATTGATCACTTCAAAGATGGCAGATGCTATTGTTGAAGGTAAACAAGGTGAAGAAGCTGTTACTGATGCTGATTTTGCTGATAAAAAAGATACAAACAAAGATGCTGCTGATGACAAATCTATCGAAGATTTAGCAAACGCAACAAACAATAAAGATAACAAATAATAAAATAATATCTGTAAAATAGAGTCATCTGAGTAAGATGGCTTTATTTATACGACTGGAGGATTTACGAATGGCTAAAATTACTGCTGCTCAAGTTAAAGAATTACGTGATAGAACAAGCGTTGGTATGATGGATGCTAAGAAGGCATTGGTCGCTGCTGACGGTGATATGGAAAAAGCTATCGACGGACTTCGTGAAAAAGGTATTGCTAAAGCTGCTAAGAAGAGTGGAAACATTGCTGCTGAAGGTTTAGCACATATTGAAATTTCTGGTAACAAAGCTGCTATCATTGAAGTTAACTCAGAAACTGATTTCGTTTCATCAAATGACAAATTTATCAACCTTGTAAATGGTGTTGCTAAAGCTATTGTTGAAAACGAACCTAAGACAATGGACGAAGCTTTGGCTTTGAAACTTGACGACGGTACAATTGAATCAGCTATCACAGGCTTAACAGCTGTTATCGGTGAAAAAATCAGCTTAAGACGTTTCAAGGTTCTTGACAAGACTGATACACAAGTATTCGGTTCATACCTCCACAATGGTGGTTTGATCGGTGCTATTGTTACTCTTGATGGTTCTGATGAAGAAGCTGCTAAGGATGTTGCTATGCACGTTGCTGCTATCAACCCTGAATACATGACACGCGAACAAGTTCCTGCTGATGTTCTTGCTAAACAACAAGAAATCTTCACTGAAGAAACAAAAGCCGAAGGTAAACCTGAAAAGATTATCCCAAGAATCGTTGAAGGCCGTGTAAACAAATACTTGTCAGAAATTAGTTTGGCTGACCAAGAGTTTGTTAAGGATTCAGATATGACTGTTCAACAATTTGTTGATTCAAAGAACAGTAAATTAGTTTCATTCGTCCGCTTTGAAGTTGGCGAAGGAATCGAAAAGAAACAAGAAGATTTTGCTGAAGAAGTAAAGAATCAAATGAAGTAGTAAATACATATTTTTGAGGAAGGTCGCTTAATTCATTTTGAATTAAACGGCCTTTTCTTTGTATAAAGGGTTGTAACCTAGCATTTTTTATTTAAAAATAGTCTTTAGATAAATTTACTGTATCGAATATGTTAAAATATTTAATAGCAAAATTAAAGGAGAGTACTTATGCCTGATATCAAGTATAAAAGAATTATCTTAAAAGTTTCCGGTGAAGCCTTGGCTGGAGAAAAAGGTTTTGGAATCAATCCCCCAGTTATTAAGAAGATAGCTGAACAAATCAAAAGCGTTCATGACCTAGGTGTTGAAATTGCCATTGTTTGTGGTGGTGGGAACATTTGGCGTGGTGAAACTGGTGCCGAAATGGGTATGGACCGTGCACAAGCCGATTACATGGGTATGATGGCTACAGTCATGAATGGTCTAGCATTGCAAGATGGGCTAGAACATATTGGCGTTCCTACACGCGTACAAACATCAATTGAAATGCGCCAAGTAGCTGAACCTTATATTAGAAGAAAGGCTGTTAGACACCTCGAAAAGGGCCGTGTGGTTATTTTTGCTGGTGGTACTGGTAATCCTTACTTCTCAACTGATACAACTTCAGTATTACGTGCTGCTGAAATTGAAGCTGATGTCATTTTGATGGCTAAAAACAATGTTGATGGTGTATACTCAGCTGATCCTAAGAAAGATCCTAATGCTAAGAAGTATTCAGAACTTTCACAACTTGATCTTATTAATAAGAACTTGGGTGTTATGGATACAACCGCTTCATCATTGTCAATGGATAACAATATCCCATTGATCGTATTCAACTTGAACAAACCTGAAAACATTAAAAAGGTTGTCCAAGGTGAAAATATTGGAACAATTATAAAGGGTGGTAATGATGACAAATAAAGCCGTTTCTAAAGCAAAAGAAAATATGCAAAAATCAATTGACGTTTTAAGACGTGAATTGAGTAATATTCGTGCAGGTAAAGCTAATGCCTCAATTTTGAACAACATTAAAGTTGTTTATTATGGTAGTGAAGTACCATTGAACCAAGTTGCTTCAATCAATATTCCTGAAGCACGTGTGCTTTTGATCACACCTTATGACAAGTCAGCTCTTGATGATATTGAACATGCTATTAACTCATCAGATCTTGGACTTAATCCAGCTAATGATGGTAATGTAATTCGTTTGGTTATCCCACAACTCACTGGTGAGCGCAGAAAAGAAATTGCTAAGCAAGTTGGTAAAGAAGCCGAGGGTGGCCGTATCGCCGTTAGAAACGTTCGTCGTGATGCTATGGACGATTTGAAGAAACAACTCAAAGCTAACGATATTACTGAAGATGAACAACGTAAACTTGAAAAAGATGTTCAAAAAGTAACTGATGATGCTATTGCTGAACTTGATCAAGTAGCTGCTGATAAAGAAAAAGAAATTACTGAAGGGTAATAATCTGTATGACAGAGGATATTAAGAGACAATTAGGTCCTGAAATATCTGTTCCTAAGCATATTGCGATTATTATGGATGGTAATGGTAGGTGGGCTAAGAGAAAAGGTCAGCCAAGAATTGCTGGACATAAAGAGGGCATGAATAATGTCAAAACAATTGCAACTGCTGCAAGTCATTTGGGAGTAAGGGTTTTAAGTCTCTACGCTTTTTCAACAGAAAACTGGAGTCGACCAAGCAAAGAAGTTAATTTCTTGATGCGCTTGCCAGTAGACTTTTTTGGAACATTTATGCCGGATTTAATTAAAGAAAATATTAAAGTAGAAGTAACTGGATTTACTGATAAATTACCTGACAGAACTAGAAAAGTAGTTTTAAAAGCAGTTGAGGACACAAAGGATAATACTGGGATGATCCTCAATTTTGCTTTTAACTATGGTGGTCGGGCTGAAATTGTAAATGCAGTTAAAAATTTGGCGATCGAAGCTAAAAATGGTTCGATTGATCCAACAAAGATCGACGATACAATGTTTGCTGATCAATTATTAACAAATCAATTAGGAGATCTGGCTGATCCAGATCTTTTGATCAGAACAAGTGGCGAGGAACGAATCTCTAACTTTATGCTGTGGCAATTGGCTTATTCAGAAATGGTTTTTGATAAGACATATTGGCCAGAGTATTCAGTTGATAATTTGATTGAAGATATTTTAGAATTTGATCGAAGAGATCGTCGTTTTGGATCCGTTTAGTTAGTTTGGGGGAAAATTATGAGACAACGTGTAATCACCGCCGTTATTGCTTTAGCAATCTTTATTCCCATATTGCTAGCAGGTGGCGTTTGGCTAGAAATTGCAGCCGCAGCTTTAGCTTTAGTTGCTATATTTGAAGTTTATATCATGCGCAAAAGAATCATTGTTTCAATGGATTTCTTGGTTACTATTCTAGGAACCCTAGCTTTGGTAGTACCAGATACTTTTTATCGTGGCTGGTTTCCCAAAAGTTTCACACGTTTAGACTTATTCTATGTTTTCTCGATCATCTTATTAGTGATCACAGTTTTAACTAAGAATAAATTCAATTTTGAAGATGCTGGTGTTTCAGTGGTGTCAATGCTCTATATTGGTATGGGCTTTCATTATTTGGCCGCCGTTAGAAACTCTAATCCTGGTTTAGGTTTATTGATGTATGCTTTGATCGTTGTTTGGTCAACAGATATTTTTGCCTACTCATTTGGTAGAAAAATCGGTAAGCATAAGTTGTGGCCTGCAATTAGTCCCAATAAAACCTGGGAAGGTACCATTGCCGGAATTATTATGGCCTTGATCCTGTCAGGTATTTATATGATTTTTGTTCCTCAAGAATATTCGATTCCAACCATGTTGATGATTGCTTTCGTACTTTCAGTTATGGGACAAATGGGCGATTTGATTGAATCAGCTTATAAACGTTTCTATAAAGTAAAGGATTCAGGAAATATCTTACCAGGACATGGTGGGATCTTAGATAGATTTGATAGTATGTTGATCGTGCTACCATTGTTACATATATTTGGTTTAGTTTAAGTAGCATCTGGAGGTTAAAATGACCGCGATAATTACATTTATAATCGTTTTTGGAATATTGGTAATCGTTCATGAATTTGGACACTATTATGCTGCTAAAAAATCAGGGATTTTGGTTCGTGAATTTTCAGTTGGTATGGGCCCCAAAATCGTAGCATACAGAAAAAATCATACGACCTACACGTTGCGATTATTGCCGCTAGGTGGTTATGTACGAATGGCTGGTGCTCAAGAAGATGATTCAGAGATCCAACCAGGAACGATGGCATCGTTAGTTTTAAATGACGCTGACAAAGTAACAAAAATAATAACTTCTAGTAAAGTTTATGATGCAAACGCGGTTCCAGTCCAAATTTCTAAGGCTGATCTTGTAGATGATCTAGTAGTTGAAGGATACGAAAATGGTGATGAAACTGTCACTAAGAAATATTCAGTTGATCATGATGCAACAATTGTTGAAGAAGATGGTACGGAAGTGCAAATTGCACCACGTGACGTTCAACTTCAATCTGTTTCAGTTTGGAAACGAATGATCACTAACTTTGCAGGACCATTTAATAACTTTATCTTAGCAATTGTGGCGGCTATTTTAGCAGCCTTTATGATGGGCTCAGTTGGAACCGGAACTAATCAACTTGGTCAAATTCAAAAGAATTCGATTGCTCAAAAAGCTGGCTTAAAAGCTAATGATAAAATTTTAAGTGTTAATAATAAAAAGACTGCTTCTTGGACTGATTTGTCAGAAACAATTCAAAATAGTCCCGGTAAGAAGTTAACTTTAAAAGTTCAATCTGGTAAAGAAGTAAAACAAGTCAAAGTAACACCTAAGACAGTTAAATCGTCTGGTCAAAAATATGGCCTGATCGGTATTATGCCGAAGATGGATTCAAGTGCCATGGGTAAAATTAAATATGGCTTTACATATAGCTGGAGTACTTCATTAACAATTTTCCACGCTTTGGGTAAGATGGTATCTGGTGGTTTTAGTATTAATCAGTTATCTGGACCAGTGGGAATTTATTCAATGACTTCCAAAGTAGCCTCAACAGGTTTGATCAATATTATTTTCTTCACTTCGATGTTGTCAATGAACTTGGGTATCGTTAACTTGATTCCAATTCCAGCACTTGATGGTGGAAAAATTCTATTAAATATTATTGAAGCTATCAGAAGAAAACCAATTCCAGAACAATACGAAAATGTGATTACATTGATTGGTGTGGGGATTCTGGTCTTATTGATGGTTGCCGTTACTTGGAATGATATTCAGCGCTTCTTCATAAAATAGGGGGATTAAGAACTTGAAACAATCAAAATTATATATTCCAACATTAAAGCAAACTCCTTCAGATGCTGAGGCTATTAGTCATCAGTTGATGTTGCGAGCTGGCTACGTTAGACAAGTTTCTGCAGGTGTTTACGCATATTTACCATTAGCTTGGTCAGTAATTCGTAAACTTGAGGATGCGATTCGTAAAGAAATGGATAAAGTTGATGCTGTTGAAATGCAAATGCCAGCAATTTTACCCGCTGATTTATGGAAAGAGAGTGGCCGTTACGAAACATATGGCGATAATCTTTTTAAGCTTAAGGATCGTCATGAAAGAGAATTTGTTTTAGGACCTACACATGAAGAAACATTTACTAGTGTAGTTAAAGAAGGTTTGAATAGTTACAAGAAATTACCTCTTGTTTTATATCAAATGCAAATGAAGTATCGTGATGAAGATCGTCCTCGTTATGGTCTACTTCGTGGTCGTGAATTCTTGATGAAGGATGCTTATTCATTTACGGCTAATAAAGAACAATTGGATATTATCTTTAACCAAATGGAACAAGCTTATAAGAATATTTTTGATATCTGTGGATTAAACTATCGTGCCATTATTGGTGATGCGGGTGCCATGGGTGGAACTGATTCCAAAGAATTCTCAGCTATTGCTCCCATCGGTGAAGATACGATTGCTTATTCTGATGATTCAGATTATTCAGCCAACCTAGAAATGGCTGCAAGTAAAATGGATGAAAATCCTCAAGAAGATAAAAAAGAACTTGAAGAAGTTGATACACCAAAAGTTCATACAATTGATACTTTGGCTGATCTTTTGAAAGTTGATGCATCAAGAATTATGAAAGCCGTAGCCTATATGGCCGATGATGAACCAGTAATGGTTATGATTCGTGGTGATTATGATGCTAATGATGTTAAAATTAAAAATTATTTGGGTGCTGATTTCTTACGTGAAGCTACACCTGAAGAAGTAACTGATGTTTTCCACAGTGTACCTGGATTCATTGGTCCTAAGGGTATGGATGATAAGGTTAAAATTCTGTATGACAGTTCATTAGTTGGTTTAACAAACTTTGTTGTTGGTCCTAATAAGGCTGATCGTCATTTTGTTAATGCTAACTTTGAGGATATTACTGATGAAATGCCAGAGTTTAGAGATTTCCGTGTTATCAGAGAGGGTGAAACATCACCTGATGGTCATGGTCATATCAAATTCACTCGTGGTATCGAAATTGGTCATATCTTTAAATTGGGTACTAAGTTCTCTAAGGCACTTGGTGCTAACTTCTTGGATGAAAATGGTAAGTCTAATCCATTGATCATGGGTTGTTATGGTATTGGTATTTCAAGATTATTATCAGCTATCATTGAACAACACAGTGATGAAAATGGTATTATCTGGCCAGAACGTTTAGCTCCTTACCAAGTACACGTTGTGCCAATTAAATATAATGATGATGTTCAAGGAAAATTAAGTGACGATATCGTTGAATTACTTCAAGACGAAGGTTATGATGTTTTACTTGATGACAGAAAAGAACGTCCCGGTGTTAAATTTGCTGACTCTGATTTAATTGGTATTCCAATTCGAATCACCGTTGGTAAAAAAGCTGCCGATAATATTGTGGAACTAAAGATTAGAAGTACTGGCGAAACAATTGAAGTAAGTAAAGATGAATTAGTAAATTCAGTAAAAATATTGCTTAAGAATCAGTAATGAGGCTTAGGCCTTTTTTTATTTATCGAAGGGTAGAATATGTCAGACACAAAGCAACTTTTTGAAATTTTAGTTAAGCAGATCAAATTAGATAAGCTATTGAATTCTAATGATTCGTTTGTTAATGGACAATTAAATAAGTTGGAAGTTCATAAGAATAGTAAACGCTGGACCTTTTATTTTGAGTTCACTAACGTTTTGCCATTCGATGAATTTTTGATTTTTGTTAAAGCTTTAAAGGCAAGTTTTGAAGGTATCGCGCAAGTGGACTTTGAGATTAGTACGACTAAAGCTGAATTGAATGAAAAAATCATCAGAGATTATTGGAATTATGTGTTGAATGACTGTAATGTCCAATCGCCAATGGTTTTGGACAAAATTAGTCAAACACCACCACATATGGAAAATGGTCAGGTCTTTTTGGATGTATCTAATGGTTTTATGGCTGATTTTGTTGATGGTAAGTTAATCAACGGTTTGCAGTCAGAATACACTAGCCTTGGTTTTCCTGATTTCAAAATCAGAACTAATATTGATGAAAATAAATCTCAGGCCAAAGAAGCTGCTATGAAGGCTGCTAATGCTGAGAAGACTAAAGAATTTCAAGCTAAAGCCAAAGAGGTTAGTGAGAAAAAAGCTGCCAAACCGGCTGGTAATGTTTCCAAAGTCGGACGAAAGATTCCTAATGACCAAGAAATTACTCAAATGGTCGATATCATTGAAGAAGATCGGAATAAGGTTGTCGAAGG
Source organism: Companilactobacillus kimchiensis (assembly GCF_001438805.1). GTDB lineage: Bacteria > Bacillota > Bacilli > Lactobacillales > Lactobacillaceae > Companilactobacillus > Companilactobacillus kimchiensis. The sequence continues at coordinate 241,998 of NZ_JQCF01000001.1, read as the reverse complement.
TTATATTTTTGACATGGAAGTTAGAAAGTTAAAATCCGGTCGTTCACTGTTGATCATGCAGGTGACTGATTATACTTCGTCATTTAGTATTAAAAAATTCTCTAATGGTGAAGATGATGAAAGTTTCTTTGAATCATTGGATAAGGGCGCTTGGATTCGTGTACGTGGTAATATTCAAGAGGATAATTTCTCTAGAGAATTAGTCATTATGGCAAATGATATCAATATCATTAAGCATGAATCACGTAAAGATACTGCTGAGGACGATAATAAACGAATCGAAATGCATGCTCATACGAATATGAGTCAAATGGATGCCATTCCAAGTGCAACTGATTTAATCAAACGAGCCAGTGAATGGGGACAACCTGCGATTGCTATTACCGATCATCATGCTTTACAGGCCTTTCCAGAAGCTTATACGGCAGGGCAAAAGTATGGTGTCAAGATTGGTTATGGTGTGGAAATTGATTTAGTAGATGAGGGTAATCCAATTGCCTTTAATCTAAGAGATCAAAAGCTCGAAGGTGCAGAGTACGTTATCTTTGATACTGAAACCACTGGTTTGTCAGCTGTTTATGATTCTATTATCGAAATTGGTGCGACTAAAATGTTAAACGGTGAAGTAATTGAGCGTTTTGATGAATTTATCAATCCCGGTCATCCTTTATCCGATATCACGACTGATTTGACTAGTATTACTAATGAAATGGTCGACAGCGCTCCAGATGAAACAGTCATCATTTCGAAGTTTATGGATTTTATTGGTGACGATATTTTAGTTGGTCATAATGTTACTTTTGATATGGGCTTTATGAATGCTGCTTTGACACGAATGGGTCGACCTCGTTTAGCAATGCCTGTGATCGATACTTTGGAAATGTCACGAACACTGCATTCCGAATACCGAAATCATAAACTAGATTCCTTAGCTAAACGTTACAATATTGTATTGGAACATCATCACCGGGCTGATTCCGATGCGGAAACAACTGGATATCTGATGTACAAGTTGTTTGTGGAATTGGAAAACAAGTTTGGGACTAATGATGTTGCACAATTGAATGATAATATTGGTGGGGAAGAAGCTTATAAACAAGCTCGTCCCAGTCATGCCATTTTGATTGCTAAAACTCAAGCGGGTCTGAAGAATTTGTTTAAGATAGTATCTTATTCAATGACTAATTATTTCTATCGGACAGCTCGTGTTCCGAGACGATTATTGAATAAATATCGTGAAGGAATCTTGGTTGGTTCTGGATGTGAAAATGGTGAAGTCTTTACCAGCATGATGCAAAAGGGATATGACGATACTCGAGAACTAGCTCAGTATTATGATTATTTAGAAGTTATGCCTAAGACGATGTATCAACATCTGATTGATATTAAGATTATTAAAGATGAAAAAGCCCTGGAAGAGATTCTAGGAAATATTGTTAAATTAGGTCAAGAGTTGAAAAAACCGGTCGTTGCGACTGGAGATGTCCATTATTTAGATACGACTGATAAGGTTTATCGAGATATTGTTATTAAGGCAGTGAAGAGTAATGCCTTGGGACGTCGACCTGAGTTACCTGATGTGCAATTTAGAACAACTAATGAGATGTTTGATGAATTTGATTTCTTGGATGATGCGACAGCTCAAGCAGTGATTGTGGATAATCCTAAAGAAATCATGGATTCAATTGAAGATATTTCACCGGTTAAACATAAGCTTTATACTCCTAAAATGGAGGGTGCTGAAGATGAGATTCGCAATTTGACGATGACTAAAGCACATGAACTGTATGGTGAACCCTTACCTGAGTTAGTTCAGAAGCGAATGGATCGTGAATTAAAGAGTATTATTGGTAACGGATTCTCTGTTATTTATTTAATTGCTCAACGATTGGTTTTCAAGTCTAATAAAGATGGATATTTGGTTGGTTCCCGTGGTTCGGTTGGTTCCAGTTTTGTTGCAACAATGACCGGAATTACTGAAGTTAATCCTTTACCACCACATTATCGTTGTCCAGAGTGTAAATATTCAGAGTTTTTCACTAATGGTGAGGTTGGTTCTGGATATGACTTGGACGACAAAAAATGTCCTAAATGTGGGGCTGACTTAGATAAAGATGGTCAAGATATTCCTTTTGAGACCTTCCTTGGTTTCAAAGGTGATAAAGTTCCGGATATTGATTTGAATTTCTCAGGTGATTATCAGCCAGTAGCTCATAATTATACCAAGGTATTGTTCGGGGAAGACCATGTATTCCGTGCTGGTACTATTGGGACGATTGCTGATCGAACTGCTTTTGGTTATGTAAAGAACTATGAAGAAATGACAGGTCAAAACTTCCGTAATGCCGAAGAAGCTCGATTGGCAATGGGTTCGACAGGTGTTAAACGGACGACTGGACAACATCCGGCCGGTATCATTGTTGTGCCAGATTATATGGATATTTTTGACTTTACGCCGATTCAATTTCCAGCCAATGATCGAACAGCCGCTTGGAAGACAACTCATTTTGATTTCCATTCAATTCATGATAATATTTTAAAACTGGATATTTTGGGACATGATGATCCGACAATGATCCGTACACTTCAAGATTTGTCAGGTATTGATCCAAAGACACTTCCAGTTAAAGATCCAGGTGTCATGGAATTGTTCAAGAGTACCGACTCATTAGGCGTTAAACCAGAACAAATCTTTTCGAAGGTTGGAACTTTGGGTGTGCCCGAGTTCGGAACCCGTTTTGTGCGAGGGATGCTAGAGAAAACCCATCCAACAACTTTTGCCGAGTTGCTACAAATTTCAGGACTTTCACATGGGACTGATGTTTGGTTAGGTAATGCGGAAGAGTTGATCGACAAGGGTATCGTTACTTTGAAGGATGTTATTGGTTGTCGTGATAATATCATGATGGATTTAATTCACTATGGTATGGATTCACAGATGGCCTTCCAAATCATGGAACATGTTCGTAAGGGACGTGGTATTCCAGATGATTGGAAGCAAGCAATGAAAGACGCTGAGGTTCCTGATTGGTATATTGATTCTTGTTTGAAGATCAAGTATATGTTCCCAAGAGCCCATGCGACAGCCTATATTATTATGGCGTTGAGAATTGCTTACTTTAAAGTGCATCATCCACTCTATTATTACAGTGCTTACTTCTCAGTTCGGGCTGATGATTTTGACTTGGTAGCGATGGCTTCTGGTAAAGATGCTGTTAAAGCATCAATGAAAGCTATCAATGATAAAGGGATGGATGCTTCAACTAAAGAAAAAAATTTATTAACAGTACTAGAATTAGCTAACGAATGTTTGGAACGTGATTTCAAGATTAAGATGGTCGATATTGAAAAATCTGAGGCCTTTGAATTTAAGATCATTGATGACAAAACACTCTTAGCTCCATTCAACGCAATTCCCGGTTTGGGTGATAACGTTGCTAAACAAATCATTGCCGCTCGTGAAGAACAACCATTCTTATCTAAACAAGATCTCGGTACTAGAGGAAAAGTTTCGAAGACGGTTATCGAGTATATGACAGAAAATCATGTATTAGATGGCATGCCAGATGAAAATCAGTTATCATTGTTTTAGGTATGGTTGTTATAAGTTGATTTAATAATAAATCTATGTTAAATTAACTATTAGTTAATTACTGATTAATGAGTGAGCAGAGATGCTCACTCTTTTTATTGCCGATTACTTTGGAGGAATGTCCTTGGATACAAAAGTTGAAGAATTAAAAGCCATTTTACAACCGATTTTGGATCAACATAATTTTTATTTAGTTGATTTGGAGTTCATACATGAACGCGGAGATTGGTATTTGAGAGTTTATGCAGACAAACAAGGTGGAATCAATATTGATGATTGTGCCGTCATTAGTGAAGAATATGGAGAAAAATTGGATGAATTGAATCCAATCGACCCTGCCTATTATTTAGAGGTTTCTTCTCCTGGTGCAGAACGTCCACTTAAAAATGATGAAAGTTTATCAAACAATGTCGACGACTATGTTCACGTCTCGCTCTATCAAAAACAAGATGGTCAAAAAGCTTTTGAAGGAACTATGACTGAGGTAACGGATACTAAGATAACTTTGATCGTTAAAGTTAAGAATTTAAAGAAACAAGTAGAAATTAGTCGTGACAACATTGCTAAGATTCGACTTGCAATAGAATTCTAAGGAGAAAATCATGAGTAAAGAAATGGTTGAGGCCCTCGATGCGCTTGAAAGCGAAAAGGGTATTAAAAAAGAATATGTCATTGAATCATTAGAAGCCGCCTTAGTTGCTGCCTATAAGAGAAATTACAACCAAGCCCAAAACGTAGATGTTGAATTTGATGCTAAAAAGGGTAATATACATGTTTATGCAGTCAAAGAAGTTGTTGACGAAGTTGTTGATGACCGTCTAGAAGTGAGTCTTGAAGATGCTCAAGGTAAGAGCAAGGGTTATGAAATCGGTGATCATATCAAAGATGAAGTTACTCCGAAGGATTTTGGTCGAATTGCTGCTCAAACAGCTAAACAAGTAATTATGCAACGAGTTCGTGAAGCTGAACGTGATATCATTTATAATGAGTATAGTCAGTATGAACATGAAATTATTCAGGGTACTGTTGAACGTAGTGATAGTAGATATGTTTATATTACTTTTGGTAAAATTGAAACTGTTATGCCTAAGGCTGATCAAATGCCTGGCGAAGTTTACAATTCTCGAGATAGAATTCGTGTTTATGTTTCAAAAGTTGAGAATGCAACTAAGGGTCCTCAAGTGTTCGTTTCTAGAACTGATCCAGGCTTAGTTAAACGTTTATTTGAACAACAAGTTCCAGAAATATATGATGGAACTGTTGAAATCGTTTCGATTGCTCGTGAAGCTGGAGATCGTACAAAGATTGCTGTTAAATCAGACAATCCCGATGTTGATCCTGTTGGTACATGTGTTGGACCTAAGGGTGCCCGTGTTCAAGCAGTTGTCGACGAACTAAATGGTGAAAATATTGATGTTGTACCTTACGTTGATGATCCAGTGGACTTTATTGCTAATGCTTTGAACCCTGCCGAAGTTATCGCAGTTCAATTTGATGAAAGAGATAAGAAACAATGTATCGTAATTGTTCCTGATTATCATTTATCACTTGCCATCGGTAAAAAGGGTCAAAATGCTCGTTTAGCTGCTAAATTGACTGGTTACAAGATTGATATTAAACCTGAATCACAAGTAGAATTTGTTGATGACAATGATCAAGACGTTGACATCAAGGATATTGAAAGTGGCAAGATCGATATTGAAAAAACAAGAGAAAATGCTGCTAATGCTGATGATGCTAAAAACCCAGCTGCAGCTGACTCCGATGATACTGAATCTGCATCTACAGAAACACCAGATGTAACTGATCCAGATTCAACTGATTCAGAAAACTAAAAAGGGGTGATGGATTTGACAACTCGTAAGCTACCAATGCGAAAAGATATTTTGACAAACAAGATGTATCCTAAAAGAGAAATGGTAAGAATTGTCAAAGATAAAGAGGGCAATGTTTCAATAGATCCTACCGGTAAAAAACCTGGTCGTGGTGCTTACGTTGGGTTGGATCCAGAAGCCATCAAAGCTGCAAAGTCTAAAAAATCACTTGAAAAAGTGTTCTCACATACAGTACCAGCTGATTTCTATGATGAACTATTCGACTTTGTTGATCATCAAAAGGCTAGAATGGATCTCTTTGGGGATCTAGGTAAAAAACACTAATGGATGCCTTCTTAAACTTTTTAGGACTCGCAGTCAGAGCACGTAAGACAATTAGTGGAACTGAGATAACTCTCAACGGTGTTCGCAGTGGTGAGGTTAAGTTAGTCATTATGGCAAGTGATTGTAGCGACCGGACAAAAAAAGATTTGCACAATAAGGCAAGTTATTATAATGTACCTGTGGTAGATACAATTGACAGTATGGCGTTAAAAGCGGCTATTGGAAGAGATAGAAAAGTTATTGGAATAACTGATAACGGATTTGCTAAAAGGTTAAAACAAATTATGGACAATTAAGGAGAGTGATAGGATGGTCAAAAAGAGAATTTATACTATTGCAAAAGAAAATAGTGTTGAGAATCAAGTAGTAATCGATGCCGCTGAAAAATTGGGTATTGATGTTAAAAACCATATGTCATCAGTAGATGAAAGTGCTGAAAAGAAAATCGTAGGTAATTTAAAGGGTGGTAAGAAACCAGTTGCTGCTAAGCCAGTAACACCAGCCAAACCAGCTGTTAAACCAGCTGCAAAGCCTACAACTGCAAGTCACACTGCACAACCAGCTAAGTCTGCAGATGTCAAACACGAAGGTAGTAATCAAAGTTCAGGTGACCACAAGACTAAGATTAAGATTACTGCTGTAAGAAGAGATGCTAATAAGGGTAACGGTCATTTTGACCATCGCAACAACAATAATCACACATCCAACAGTAATCGTCCAAACAGCAATAATAATAGTCACCGTCCTAACAATGGCACTGCTACTACTACAAATAGCAATAGTACACACAACAACAGTACTAATAACAGAACCAATACTTCAAATCCACAGTCACGTGATAACCGTAATCGTCCAAACGATAACAGAAATAATAACAACAATAATCGTCCACAATCACGTGATAACCGCAGCCGTAATAATAACAGACGTGATCGTCCAACCGCACAAAGTCAAGCTCCACGTCCAAGACAAAGTGCTGGTAACAAGTATCTAGAACAATTTAAGACAAATATTCAAGATGCTTCACGTATTCCTAGTCATCCAACTAGACCTGCTAACAACCATACAAGTCGTCCTAGTGGTGACAATGCACATAGAAATACTACTAACAGTCACCGTCCAAATAACAATGCAAGTGGTGAAAACCGCTTCAACAGAAATAATAACAACAACAATCACAGTACTAATAACCGTAACAATAATTCTACTAACAATACTCAAAACAGAAGACCAAATAATAATAATGCTGCTGCCTCAAAGGCTAAAGAAGCTCCAAAGACAACAGCTAATGTTAATGTTCCAAAGCCAGAGTATAAGAAGGCTAAGCCAACTAATAACACTCGTGACTTTGGTCACAGAACTAACTTGGCCAACCCATTTGGTAGTCGTAAGAAGAAGAAAGATCGCAAGCGTCAACAACGTCAACGTAATAACAATGAACCTAAGAAGATCATGCCACAAAGAAAAGATCGTCCATTACCAGAAACATTGAATTATTCCGTTGGTATGAACGCTCAAGATATTGGTAAGTTGATTCATAGAGAACCAGCCGAAATTGTTAAAAAGTTGTTTATGTTGGGTATCATGATCAACCAAAACAAGTCATTAGACAAGGATACTATTGAATTATTGGCTACTGATTACGGTATTGAAGCAGTAGAAAAAGTTCAAGAAGATGTTGCCGATATTGACAAGTATTTTGATGCTGAAGTTAATACAACTGAAAATCTTGCTACACGTCCTCCCGTTGTTACTATCATGGGACACGTTGATCATGGTAAGACAACCTTACTTGATCATTTAAGACATACTCACGTTACTGAAGGTGAAGCCGGTGGTATCACACAACATATCGGTGCTTACCAAGTTCGTCTTAAGGATAGAATGATTACCTTCTTGGATACTCCAGGACATGCTGCCTTTACTAATATGCGTGCTCGTGGTGCTGATATCACTGATATCGTTATCCTAGTTGTTGCAGCTGATGATGGTGTTATGCCACAGACTATTGAAGCTATCAACCATGCTAAGGCCGCAAATGACCCTATCATCGTAGCTATCAATAAGATCGATAAGGCTGGCGCTAACCCTCAACACGTAACTGAAGAACTTATGAAGTATGATCTTGTTCCAGAAAGCTATGGTGGTGACACTATCTTTGTTAACATTTCAGCTAAAGTCGGTACAAATATCGATGAATTGTTGGAAATGATTTTACTAGAAGCTGATGTTTTGGAATTGAAAGCAAATCCTAAACAAAAAGCTATTGGTACAGTTATTGAAGCTAAGTTGGACAAGGGTCGTGGACCTGTTGCATCACTATTGGTACAACAAGGTACACTTCATGTCGGTGACCCAATCGTTGTCGGTAATACCTTTGGTCGTGTTAGAACAATGACTAACTACAAGGGTGTTGAAATTGAAAAAGCCTTACCTTCTGAACCAGTTGAAGTTACAGGTTTAAATGATGTTCCAGAATCAGCTGATAAGTTTGTTGTCTTCGATGATGAGAAGACAGCTCGTGCAGCCGGTGAAGAACGTGCTAGTCGGGCCCTTCAAAAGGAACGTCAAAACACTAACCCTGTAACACTTGATAACTTATTCGAAACAATGAAAGAAGGAGAACTTAAACAAGTCGACGTTATTATCAAAGCCGATGTTCAAGGTTCTGCTGAAGCCATTGCCGGAAGTTTGAAGAAAATCGATGTTGAAGGTGTACGTGTCAATATCATTCATCAAGCCGTTGGTGCTATTACTGAAAGTGATGTTAACCTTGCTTCTGCAAGTAATGCTATCATCATCGGATTTAATGTTCGTCCAACTGCTCAAGCTAAGATCCAAGCTAAAGATGAAAATGTTGATATCCGTCTTCACAGAGTTATTTACAAGGCTATCGATGAAATTGAAGCAGCCATGAAGGGTATGCTTGAACCAGTTTATGAAGAAAAGATTATTGGTAATTTAACTGTCCGTGAAACATACAATGTTTCTAAGATCGGTACAATTGCTGGTTGTTTAGTAAATACTGGTAAGATTCAACGTGATAGTGGAATCAGACTTATCAGAGATGGCGTTGTTGTCACTGAAGGTAAGCTTGCTTCACTTAAACGATTCAAAGATGATGTTAAAGAAGTTGGTGCAGGATTCGAATGTGGTGTCACAATCGAAAACTACAACGATATTAAGATCAACGATGAAATCGAAGCTTATGTAATGGAAGAAGTTCCTGTTAAATAATTAAAATCTTCAACTAATAAATAAAGAGTAGAACATATTTACTCCGAGTATTAATGTAAAAATGGCGTTGACTCGATTTTGAGTTAACGCCATTTTTATAATTAAACAAAAGTCCAAGTTAATGAAAAAGATAGTTGTGTCCTAACTGCTTTATCTTTTCGAAATAGTAGTGATATAATCAAGCAGTGATGATTAAAAAAAGCAGTTGTAAAAACTGTTAGATAAATAAATTGCTAATTAGCAATGCAAAGTTTTTTAGTAGGAGGATTAATATGGTTAAACATAGAATTGGTCGTGTTGAACAAGAGATTCAAAAAGAAGTTAATGATATTCTTTTGAAACGTGTTCGTGACCCTAGAGTACAAGGTGTTACTGTTACAGGCGTTGAAATGACAGGTGATTTGCAACAAGCAACCATCTATTACAGTATTCTTTCAGAGAAGGCCAGTGATGTTGAAAAAACTCAAGCTGGTTTGGATAAAGCTACTGGATTGATCAGACGTGAGTTGGGTCAAAAATTAACTTTATACAAAGTGCCTGAACTTGAATTTAAACAAGATCAATCAGTGCGTTATGGTGAGAAGATCGATCAATTAATTGCTAAGATGCATCAAGACGAAGCAAATCGTTAATTTGTATAAATACTAAACTAAAGGTAGACGGTATCCATTGCGGGTATTGGCTATCTTTTTTGTTTAAGTAATCCTTTTCATTATTAAAAATAACTAGTAAAATTGTTGAAAGATACTACGACGAGATGAGGATTTATTATGGACGGAGTAATTCCATTAAATAAAGAAATTGGTCAAACAAGTTCTGATTATGTTTATAAATTAAGAAAAGTATTGCATACAAGAAAGATTGGTCATACAGGGACACTAGATCCACTGGTAAATGGTGTTCTACCAATTTGCGTGGGTCAGGCAACAAAACTGGTAAACACGCTTACAGGCTCTGCTAAAGAGTATGAGGGTGAAATAACTTTGGGTCGTTCGACCACAACTGAGGACCGTGAAGGAAGTACGGTTGAGGAAAAGAAACTAGACAAACCTTTTACGATTGACGAGTTTAATGAAATCTTTGCAAAAATGACCGGAGATATTACCCAGATTCCACCAATGTTTTCAGCAGTTCGGGTTAATGGGAAAAAACTTTATGAATATGCTCGAGCTGGATTAGAAGTGGAACGTCCTGAGCGTCAGATTCATATTTATGATTTTCATATTATGGATGAACCAATTTTTGATGAAACTACTGGCTATCAGACACTTCGTTTCCATGTTAAATGTTCTAAAGGGACTTATGTACGTACATTAGCAGTCGAATTTGGTCATAGTTTAGGTTATCCTGCCTTTATGTCTCAATTGACTAGAGTTAAGAGCGCTGGTTTTGAAATTGGTGAAACTTTCACGCTTGGTCAAATTGAAGAAATGATGGATAATAACGACCTGAGCTTTTTGAGAACAATTGATGATGTCTTAGCCGATGTTCCAGCTCATGAATTGACCGATGAAGAATGGGAAGTGCGCGTTTCTCATGGTGGCTTTTTGGAAGAAATTGATTCCGACAAAACTAAACAACTACGGGTTATGCGAGCTGGTGTTACTAAAGCCATTTACAAGTATGATAATGTAAGAGATATGTGGATACCGGATTTAATGTTATTGAATAATAAGTAAAAGAGATTAAAAATGCAGATTATAAACGTTAAACATCCGTTGCTCAAAACACAACGTCCCCTAGAAGATACAGCTTTGATCATGGGGTTCTTTGATGGGGTACATTTGGGACATCAAAAGGTAATTGAGACTGGAGTTGAATTGGCTAAACAGCATAATTTAAAATCAGTTTTATTAACCTTTGACCGTTCACCAAGAACTGTCTATCAGCACGAAAAAGATTATAGGTATCTATCGACCATGGAACGTAAAGCACAACTAATTGAAAAATTAGGGGTAGATTACCTTTATTTTGTCGAGTTCAGTGACATCTTTGCACAACTAAAACCGCAAGCATTTGTGGATCAATATATGATTGCCTTGAATGCAAAGTATGTAATCGCTGGATTTGACTATACATATGGTAAAAAGGATGTCGCCAATATGCAGACCTTGCCCAACTACGCTCAAGGAAAATTTGCGACAATTACAGTGCCAGAACAATTGATCAATGGTCAAAAAATTGGTTCTAGTGCAATCAAGGAGTTTCTAACCAACGGTCACATTGAAACAGCTAATATGTTTCTCGGTTATACTTATCAGAATCAAGGAACCGTGATCCATGGCTTGCAAAGGGGTAGAACTTTAGGTTATCCAACTGCTAATATTTCAGTTGATGGTTGTCAGTTAGTCCCAGCGATTGGTGTTTATGCTACTAGGATCAAGATCAACGATACTTGGTATTCAGCGATGACCTCAGTTGGTTATAATGTTACTTTCAAAGAGAACACCGGTGTGACGATCGAAGCTAATATCTTTGATTTTGACGAAGATATCTATGGTCAGCATGTGGAAATAGAGTGGGTCAAGTATCTTCGTGGTGAGGTAAAGTTTGCTGATGCTGCCGGATTAGTTAAACAATTAGAAATCGATAAGAAAAATACCATTAAAGCTTTATAGATAATTAGGAGAACCCGATAATAATTTGGGTTCTTTTTTGCTATAATTCAGGACAATTACGATTTAAAAGAAAATACTGGAAATAATTTAAAAAATTGAGCGTGCAGACTTGACACTATTAGGATAGATTGTTATATTTTACATTGTTAGCACTCAGGTATGAATAGTGCTAAAAAGGAGGACGGTATAATGCTATCACAACGTCAAGATGCAATCTTGAGAGAAGTCGTGCGCATATTTACAGATACCGGCCAGCCGGTTGGTTCGAAGACATTGATGAATGAATTACCTTTTCATGTAAGTTCTGCGACCATCAGAAATGAAATGGCAATGCTTGAGGAAGTTGGTTATCTAGAAAAGACCCATCTTTCATCAGGTAGAATTCCTTCAGCAATGGGATATCGCTATTATCTTGATCATCTGGTGCAACCAACCAGTGTACCGCAAGATATTGCACAAAGAATTGACGAGGATTTTGGTAAGACATATCATCAAATTGATGACATTATTGAACAATCTGCCAAAATTTTATCTCATTTAACAAGTTACACAGCAATCACATTAGGACCAGAGAGTGGTTCGATCCTGTTGACAGGATTTAGAATTGTTCCCTTGAATCCACATCAGCTGATGGCAATCATTGTCACTAGTGATAATAATGTTGAGAATAATATTTATACAATCGATGATGATTTTGATACTTCTATAATTGAAAAAATCGTAAATATTGTGAATGATAAATTAGTTGGACAACCGTTAACTAAGGTTATCCAAATGCTTCACAATGATGTTCCAGCGATTCTTTCAGAATACATGTATTCAACTGATGGTTTGTTGGATATGATGGATCAGCTTTTCAAAAAAGCAGGATCAGAGAAGTATTATGTTGATGGACAATTAAATCTTTTAAACTATGCTAATAACGAAGATCTCTCACAAGTTCAATCGTTATTCTCAATCATGAATCAAAGTACTGATTTGAGAAAACTGTTGGATCCAAGTATTTCTGATGACGGAATTCATGTTCGTCTTGGAAGTGAATTAGGTAGTGATGCATTGAAAAATTATAGTATTATTACTGCTAATTATGATGTTGGTCACCATGGTAAAGGTGTTATTGCTTTATTAGGGCCAACGTCAATGCATTATTCACAGTTGATTGGTTTGTTAGGAGAATTTCGTGGCGAACTAGCCAAAAGATTGATTGATTATTATTCGAGATACGATGATTCTTGAAATTTAGGAGGAAGTAATGGCAGATAAAGAAAAAAATCAAGATTTGAAGACTGCTAAACAAGCAGCTCCAAAGACTGATGAAAAGGCTGAGAAATCAGCTAAGAAAGACGATGCTGGTAAAGATCCCAAAGATCAAGAAATCAAAGATCTTAAAGCCAAAAATTCAGATCTACAAGATGATCTACTCAGATACCAAGCTGAAATTCAAAATATGAATAAACGTCATAAAAAAGAAGTTGCTGGAATTCTTAAATATGATGGTCAAAAGCTGGCAACTGAAATCCTTCCAGTGATTGATAATCTTGAACGTGCCCTAGCTGTTGATGCTGACGACGATGCCAGCAAGCAACTCAAGAAGGGTATTGAAATGGTACAACAACATATGGTTAAAGCTTTGGAAAATAATCATGTGACTGTAATTGACAATGCCGGTGAGACATTTGATCCAACATTTAGTCAGGCTGTTCAAACGGTTCCTGCTGATGATAAACATCAAAAAGATACCGTAGTTCAAGTGCTTCAAAAAGGTTATAAGTTAGATGATCGTGTATTACGTCCTGCAATGGTCGTTGTTGCACAATAAAATAGTTAATTAATAATATAAAAAAATTAAAAAGAGGTTTAGGTTTATGTCAAAAGTTATTGGTATTGATTTAGGTACTACAAACTCTGCTGTAGCCGTTCTAGAAGGTGGCTCTCCAAAAATTATTACTAATCCAGAAGGCGCAAGAACAACTCCTTCAGTTGTTGCTTTCAAAGATGGTGAAATTCAAGTTGGTGAAGTTGCAAAGAGACAAGCAATTACTAACCCTGATACAGTTTCATCAATCAAGCGTCATATGGGTGAAGCTGGATACAAAGTTTCTGTAGCTGGTAAGGATTACACACCACAAGAAATTTCAGCTTTCATTTTGCAACATATCAAGAAGTTCTCAGAAGACTACCTTGGTGAACCAGTTACAGATGCTGTTATTACAGTTCCTGCATACTTCGATGATTCACAAAGACAAGCTACTAAGGATGCTGGTAAAATTGCTGGTTTAAACGTTCAACGTATCGTTAACGAACCAACAGCTTCAGCACTTGCTTATGGTCTTGATAATGACAAGGGTGACGAAAAAGTTCTTGTTTATGATCTTGGTGGTGGTACATTTGATGTTTCTATCCTTCAATTAGGTGATGGTGTCTTCGAAGTACTTTCAACAAATGGTGATACACGTCTTGGTGGTGATGATTTTGACCAAAAGATCATCGATTGGCTTGTAGCACAATTCAAGGCTAAGAATGGCGTTGATTTGGGACAAGATAAGATGGCTCTTCAAAGATTAAAGGATGCTGCTGAAAAAGCTAAGAAGGATTTGTCAGGTGTTGCCCAAACATCAATTAGTCTTCCATTTATTTCATCTGGTGCTAATGGCCCACTTCACTTGGAAGAAACTTTAACACGTGCTAAGTTTGATGAATTGACAGCTGATCTTGTTGAAAGAACAAAGGCTCCTGTTGACAACGCTTTGAAAGATGCAAACTTAACTAATGCTGATATTGACAAGGTTATCTTAAATGGTGGTTCAACTCGTATTCCTGCTGTTCAAGAATCTGTTGCTAAATGGACTGGCAAAGCTCCAGACCACTCAATCAACCCTGATGAAGCTGTTGCTTTAGGTGCTGCTATCCAAGGTGGTGTTATCTCTGGTGATGTTAAAGACGTTGTTTTACTTGATGTCACACCATTATCATTAGGTATCGAAACAATGGGTGGAGTATTTACTAAGTTGATCGATAGAAATACAACTATCCCAACAAGTAAATCACAAGTCTTCTCAACTGCTGCTGATAATCAAAGTGCTGTTGATATTCACGTGTTACAAGGTGAACGTTCAATGGCCGCTGATAACAAAACTTTGGGTCGTTTTCAATTAACAGATATTCCTGCTGCACCTCGTGGCGTACCTCAAATCCAAGTTACATTTGATATTGATAAGAATGGTATCGTTAATGTTTCTGCTAAAGATATGGGTACTAATAAGGAACAAAAGATTACTATCAAGAGTTCATCAGGCTTGAGCGATGAAGAAGTCGACAAGATGATGAAGGAAGCTAAAGAACACGAAGAAGAAGATAACAAACGTAAGGAAGAAGTCGATGTTAAGAATGACGTTGAACAAACATTGTTTGCAACTGACAAGACTCTAAAAGACGTTAAAGGTAAAGTTTCTGACGATGAAATCAAGAAAGCCCAAGATGCTCGTGATGCTTTGAAGAAAGCTCAAGACTCAGGTGACCTTGAAGATATGAAGAAGAAACGTGATGATTTGAACAAGATTGTTCAAGATCTATCTGTAAAACTTTATCAACAAGCTCAGGAATCACAACAAGCTGCTGGTGGTGACGCTGGTGCTGATAAGGGTTCAACAACTGATGGCAAGAAGTCAAAAGACGATAATACCGTTGATGGCGACTTTTCAGAAGTAGATCCTGACAAAGATAAGAAATAATAAGTGTGAAAAAGAGCAGTGGTTTAATTACTAAAACCAGTTATGGTATAGTAAAAACAATAACTGCTCTTTTGAGCGTTAAAAAGGAATAGGACAATTTGTCCTGTTACGTAAGGGTGATTTAATGGCAGATAAAAATCCATATGACGTACTAGGCGTTGATAAAAGCGCTTCTGATGATGATATAAGAAAGGCATTTCGTAAACTTTCAAAGAAGTATCATCCTGACTTGAATAAAGCCGCTGATGCTGAAGATAAGTTTAAGGAAGTTAATGCAGCCTACGAAGTATTAAAAGATCCTCAAAAACGTGCTCAATATGATCAATATGGTTCTGCCGGTATGAATGGTGGCCAAGGTGGATTTGGTGGCTTCGGTGGTGGGGCTGGTTCTGACCAGTTCGGCGGATTCGAAGATATCTTTAGCCAATTCTTTGGCGGTGGCGGTGCTGCTCGTCAAAATCCTAATGCCCCAAGACAAGGTTCCGATCTTCAATATCGAATGGATTTATCCTTTGAAGAGGGAGTTTTCGGTAAAAAAACTAACATTTCTTACAACCGTGAAGAAGAATGTTCAACTTGTGATGGTTCTGGTGCTAAACCTGGTACTCATCCGGAAACATGTTCAAAGTGTCATGGTTCAGGTTATGTAGAAGTTGACCGTCAAACTCCACTTGGCCGTATGCGTACAAGAGTTGTTTGTGATGTCTGCAATGGTACTGGTAAAGAAATTAAAGACAAGTGTAATATTTGCCATGGCTCAGGTAAGGTAAATGAAAAACACGAACTTAAAGTTACCGTTCCCGCTGGTGTCGAAGATGGACAACAAATGCGCTTAGATGGTCAAGGTGAAGCCGGAACTAACGGTGGACCTTATGGTGATTTGTACATCGTCTTTCACGTTGCTCCAAGCAAGGAGTTCAGACGTGATGGATCAACAATTTATGCCTCAGTAAATATCAGTTTCCCACAAGCTACTTTGGGTGATGATATCAAAGTAAATACTGTTCATGGACCAGTTCAATTGAATATCCCAAGTGGTACTCAAACTGGAACAACCTTTAGATTACGTGGTAAAGGTGCACCAGTACTCAATAGTAAGAGTATCGGTGATCAAAAAGTTACTGTTAATATTGTGACTCCTCGTAAACTTTCGGGTGAACAGCGTAGTGCTTTGAAGAAGTTTGCTGAAGCAGGTGGCGACAAGATCAAAGAAAAAGATAGTAACTTTTTCAATAAAGTAAAAGATGCCTTTAAAGGCGAATAAAATGTGACCCAATAAGGTTAACATTAAAAAATACCATCAATTCCTATTTGGATTGATGGTATTTTTGTGAGTAATTGTAAAACGCCAGCGTCGTCAAAGTATTATTTTTACGAGGATAGTATTTTTTGATTAACTAAAATCTATAAAGCTGTACAGTTTGCTGTCTAGAACATCGGTGTACAATAGTGTAAAATAGACAAAATGATAAAATTTCTGATAGAAGGGAACAATTTATGAATTTAGATCTCGATAAGTTAAAAGAAAGACAAAAAAGAATTCGTAATTTTTCTATCGTAGCGCATATCGATCATGGTAAATCAACAATTGCCGATCGGATTTTGGAAAGAACTAAGACAATCTCCAAACGTGAAATGAAAGCTCAGATCCTTGATGATATGGACTTGGAACGTGAACGTGGGATTACGATTAAGTTGAATGCGGTAGAACTTGAATATGAAGCTAAAGATGGACAAACATATATTTTCCATCTGATCGATACACCAGGACACGTAGACTTTTCCTATGAAGTCTCACGATCATTGGCTGCTTGTGAGGGCGCTTTGTTGGTGGTTGATGCTGCCCAGGGTGTTGAAGCCCAAACGTTGGCAAATGCTTATTTAGCAATTGATAATGATCTGGAAATCGTGCCAGTAATCAATAAAATCGATTTGCCATCAGCTGAACCTGATAAAGTTAAAGAAGAAATCGAAGAAGCTATCGGTATTGACGCCGAATCAGCTATTTTGATGAGTGCTAAAACTGGTATTGGGGTCGACGAACTTTTGGAACGAATCGTTTCTGACGTGCCTGCTCCTGAAGGTGATCTTGATAAACCACTCAAAGCTTTGATCTTTGATTCGGTTTATGACAGTTACCGTGGAGTTGTTTTGGATGTACGTGTCCGTGAGGGCGTTGTAAAGGTCGGAGACACGATTCAATTGATGAGTAATAAGAAGACCTTTGAAGTAACTGAAGTCGGTGTCATGTCCCCTAAAGCGGTCAAACGTGATTATTTGATGGCTGGGGATGTAGGTTATATTACTGCTGCTATCAAGTCAGTTAAGGAAACTCAAGTTGGTGATACCGTTACTTTGGCTAATAATCCAACTGATGAAGCCTTGACTGGTTACCGTAAGAGTACACCAATGGTCTACGCTGGACTTTATCCAGTTGATAATTCCAAATATGAAGATCTACATGAAGCTTTGGAAAAATTACAATTAAATGATGCTGCTTTGGAATATGAACCAGAAACATCAACTGCCTTAGGATTTGGATTCCGTTGTGGATTCTTAGGACTTTTGCACATGGATGTGGTTCAAGAACGTTTGGAACGTGATTTTGATCTTGATTTGATTACAACATCACCATCAGTTGATTATCATGTAACTACTTCTGACGGCGAAAATATTGTAGTTGATAATCCATCTGAATTACCAGATGCTTCTGAGATCAAGGAGATTCGTGAACCATACGTGAGAGCGGAAATTATGGTACCTGAGGATTTTGTGGGACCAGTTATGGAACTTTGCCAACGTAAACGTGGTGAGTTCGTAACGATGGACTATTTGGACAAATATCGAGTTAACGTTATCTATAAGATTCCGTTGCTAGAAATTATCTTTGATTTCTTTGATGATTTGAAGTCTAACACTAAGGGTTATGCTTCCTTGGATTATGAGGTTGAAGATTATGAACCAAGTGAGTTAGTTAAAATGGATATTTTGTTGAATGGTGAATCGATTGATGCTCTTAGTTTTATTGTTCATAAAGATTTTGCCCAAAAACGTGGTCGTGATATTGTAGCTCGTTTGAAGGAAGTTATTCCTCGTCAAATGTTTGAAATCCCTATTCAAGCAGCAATTGGCAATAAAATTGTGGCTCGGGCTAATGTTAAAGCCTATCGGAAGGATGTTACTGCTAAGCTTTATGGTGGTGATAGAACTCGTCGTGATAAGTTATTGAACAAACAAAAGGCTGGTAAGAAGCGCATGAAGGAAGTTGGAAAAGTTTCGATTCCTCAAGAAGCCTTTATGTCAGTGCTTGATCTTAACCGAGGCAAAGAAGGCAGTAAATAATCAATAAGTGTTTATAATGTAACTAGTTGTTACGTTATAAGCGCTTTTTTATTTTGGAGGTCTTTATTAATGGAAAAATTCAATACAATTATTATTGGTGCTGGTCCAGCCGGTTTAGCCGCAGCTTATGATTTGAAAGCAGCTGGTCAAACAGTGGCTGTAATTGAAAATAACCTTTGGGGTGGTACTTGCCCTAATCGGGGCTGTGATCCGAAAAAAGTTTTCTTGAGTGGTGTGGAAGCTCGAGACAAGATGATGCAACTGCAAGATAAAGGATTTTCTGATGTGCCATTTGTAAATTGGAAAGAATTAGAACAGTTTAAAGAAAAGTTTACTGATCCGGTATCTAAAGGTAGTCGTGATGGTATTGTTGGTGCTGGAATGACTGCAATTGATGGTCAACCAAAGTTTATTTCTGAAGATGAAGTAGTCGTGAATGGAACTGATCATTATCAAGCACAACATTTTATTTTGGCAACTGGTCAACGTCCCAGCTATTTGAATATTCCCGGTAAAGAACAGTTGTTATCGAGTACTGATTTTCTTTCGTTAAAGAAGATGCCAGCTGATATTACTATTATTGGGGCTGGATATATTGCTTTTGAATTAGCTACAATCGCTAATGCCACCGGAGCTAAAGTGCATATTATTCATCATAATAATCATCCATTGAAGGAATTTAATGAAGAATATGCCTTGGAATTAGTTAAACAATTAGAAAATAAGGGTGTTGATTTCAATTTTAACGTTGATACTCAAGCAATTGACGTTACTAAAGATGGTCAATATACTATTAAAGCTGCTGGTTTTGAGTTGACGACCGATTTGGTGATTGGTGCTACTGGTCGGATTCCTAATGATGATTTTCTTGATTTAGAGAAAGCTAATGTCAAAGTCGATCGTCACGGTGTAATCGTAAATGATCATTTACAATCCTCAAGTAGTAAAATTTATGCAATTGGGGATGTCATTTCAACTAAAGAACCTAAATTGACGCCTGTAGCCGGGTTTGAAGCTAGTTATGTCAGTCAGGTTATTCTTGGTCAAACAACGGTGGCAATTGACTATCCATTGATTCCAACAGTTGTTTACGGTAGTCCTAAATTGGCTAAAGTTGGTGCTCAAGAAGGTGCTAGAGTAGTCGATCAAGATGTGACAAGTTGGTTTACTTATAGTCATACCAATGAAGCTAGGGCAATGATTCGTATTGTCCTAAATGACCGTTCAGAGATTATTGGAGCCACTTTATTAACTGGGAATGCTGATAGTTTGATCAATTTGTTGACCTTAGCAATTAAGAATCATATGACTCATGCAGACGTTTTGAAAGAAATTTTTGCTTATCCAACTGCAGCTAGTGATTTGGAATATTTGATATAAAAATAAAAACTGACCCTGGGATTTATCTCAGAATCAGTTTTTTTAATCAAGATTATTAATCTTCATAACCATTTAAATGTTTTGCTTTAAAATTCCAAGCATCAGCGATAACTTTTTCAACATCGTCATACTTAGGTTGCCATTTCAAAACAGTTCTGGCTTTAGTCGAGTCAGCAATCAAAGTACTAGGGTCGCCAGCACGACGTGGACCAATTTTAGCAGGGATTTCTTTGCCAGTTGCTTTACGAGCAGCTTCAAGAATTTGCTTATTGGAGAAACCATTGGATGAACCTAAGTTAAAGACGTTACTAGTTTCGTTTTTGCGAAGATATTCCATTGCTAAACGATGGGCTTCAGCTAAATCTTCCACATGAACATAATCACGGACGTTGGTACCATCAGCAGTATCGTAATCGTCACCGAAAATAGTCAATTCGTCTCGTTGACCGGCAGCAACTTGGAGTACCACTGGAATCAAATGAGTTTCAGGATTGTGATCTTCACCAATTGAACCATCAGATTTAGCACCACCAACATTGAAATATCTCAAAGCAATAAATTTGATGCCATAAGCAACATCACACCAGTGCATGATTTTTTCCATAGCTAGTTTACTTTCACCATAGGGATTAGTGGGAACAGTGGGATCAGTTTCCTTAATGGGAATCTGTTTAGGTTCGCCATAAGTTGCAGCGGTTGAGGAGAAGACGATATGCTTAACTCCAAAATTGTGCATGACTTGTAAGAGTGAAATCATTCCCGCAGTATTGTTATCGAAGTATTTTAAGGGATCTTTCATTGATTCTGGAACGATTGAAAATGCGGCAAAATGGATCACATCAGTAATGTCTTCATTTTGGAATAATTTGATTAAAAATTCTTTATCACGGACATCACCTTGATAAAATTTAGCTTGCGAATTAATTGCTTGTACGTGACCCGTTGATAAATTGTCTGCTACAATGACGTCGTATCCTAGTTCACACAGATGATCAACAGTGTGAGAACCAATATATCCGGCACCACCTAAAACGAGAATACTCATAAAATTACCTCCAGATTCATTTATAAAACTATTATAACTTATTTGCTGAATTTTAATTGTCTTTAAATTTGAGAACAACTTGAATAAATTAAAAACTTAACTTTTATCCATATATGTTTTAATATTAAGTTATATAGCAAATTTATTGGAACGGAATGAAAAAAATGAAGAAATTCTTTTCAATTTTTGGAACTGTCCTCTTACTTCTAATTGCTTTGGCTTTGATTTTCAACCAGCCTATTAAAGAATATGCGGTTAAGCGTATTTCCCAGCAGAATTTATCTGCCTTGACGGCTAAGAAGGTCAAGGAAAACAAAAAGAAGTCAGGACAGTTTGACTTTAATAAAGTAAAACCCATTTCAGCCTCGCAGGTTGCCAAAGCGTCAGTCAATAATGATGCGGCAGTAGTCGGTAAAATGGCTGTACCTTCAGTTAACTTGCGTCTACCAATCGTAGTCGGCTTGAGCGATAATGCTTTGTCGACCGGTGGTGGTACGATGAAAGAGAACGAGAAGATGGGTAAATCAAATTATGCCTTAGCTGGTCATTATATGACTAATAAAGGGGCACTATTTTCACCATTGGAAAATGCTCAAATTGGTGATTTAGCATATATTACCGATATGAAACGAGTTTATACATATAAGATCTATTTCAAAAAGATTGTTCCACCTACAGCGGTTTATTTACTGGACGATGTGAAAAATCAAAGTATTTTGACCTTGATCACTTGTGCTGACGGTGGTACTAACCGCTGGGCTTTACAGGGTTCATTAGTAAGCAGTCAACCGGCCAATAAAGGTACTTTAGCAGTCTTTTCTTAATGATTCCTTAAAAGAGTTTTGAATGATTGGTTTACGAAATTATATTGTAAATAATCCTTCAGGGCTTTTTTTTTATGCTCCAAAATTGATATAATTAATTGACAGTAGGTGATTTTTTGACAGAAATAAATTGGGAAAAGCGTAAGAATCCCACCAAACAAGTGATAGACGAATTTGCTAAAGATAAGAAAATTGATCCAATCGTAGCAGAGTTACTTTTGGAAAGAGATATTACAGAACCAGCAGATATCGAAACCTTTTTACACGCGGGAGTAGATGAATTACAAGATCCTTTTGAATTACATGATATGGATAAGGCTTTGGAATTGATCGATCAAGCGATTGAATCAGAAGCTAAGATTGCTATTTATGGTGATTATGATGCTGATGGTGTAACCAGTACCTCAATCATGAAATTGGCTTTGCAAAAATTAGGGGCCAAACCGATCTTTTATATTCCAGATCGTTTTAAGGACGGCTATGGTCCTAATTTGGCACGGTATAAATTTTTAGCTGATCAGGGAATTGATTTATTGATCACTGTTGATAATGGTGTCAGTGGTAAAGATGAAATCAAGTATATGAAAGATCGTGGTGTTAAAGTGATCGTTACCGATCATCATGATCTGCCAGCGGAATTACCAGAAGCCGATGCAATCGTTCATCCGACTATCCCGGGCTCAGAATATGTTTGTCCGTACTTATCTGGTGCTGGAGTGGCTTTTAAGATAGCTGACGCGCTTTTGGGTGACGAAGCCTTAGAGTTGATTGATTTAGCTGCAATCGGTACTGTGGCCGATTCTGTAGCCCTGAAAGGTGAGAATCGAGTAATCGTTACCGAAGGTCTGAAACAGATGAAACAGAATCATCATGTCGGATTAACTGCTTTGATCAAGAAGTGTAAGTTAAAAGTCAATGGAATCAGTGAAGAGGATATTGGTTTCAAATTGGCACCACGAATCAACGCCTTAGGCAGATTGGAAAATGCTTCATCAGGAGTTGAATTATTAACGACCGGTGATAAATCTTTTGCCAAAGAGATCGTTGATGAAACAGAAGATATTAATACCCGACGTCAGGAATTAGTTAATACTGCTTTTGCCGATGCTCAAAGTCAGATCAATGCGCAAAAAGATCATGGTGTGATTGTTTTAAAGGGTAATAAGTGGCATCAAGGTATTTTAGGAATTGTTGCCAGTCGGACAATGGATCAAGAAAATAAACCTGTCCTGGCAACGCAGTTTGATGAAAATAGTGGCGTGATGAAGGGTTCAGGACGTAGTCCTGAAGGTTTTAATCTCTTTACGGCATTGAACAAGTATAATGATCTCTTTGTTGCCTTTGGTGGTCACGCTCAAGCTTGTGGTTTTTCGATTGAAGAAGCTCAATTGGATAAATTGACTGAACTGCTCCAAGCAGAGCCAAAAGAACAAGGGTTTGATCCCCAGGCTCCAGTTGTTAAGAAATATGATTTAGCTTTAAATATTACTGAACTGAATTTTGATTTAATTAAAAAAATTAATCAATTAGCACCATTTGGAATGGGCAATCCCAAACCAGTTGTTAAATTGACTAATGTTTCCTTGGCACAGCCACGTTCAATTGGAAAAGATGCGACCCATTTAAAGACCATGATTGCTGATGGTAATCGCCAGATTGGGGCTATTGGTTTTGGGATGTTTGCTAAGTCACAGACAATTAAGAATAGTGTCTGTGATGTTTACGGAGAATTGGGTATTAACGAATGGGCTGGTAAAAAGAATCTTCAAATGATGCTTGATGATTTCCAAATCTCACCACAAGCAAAAAAGATAGCAGCTTTGAGACAGGTATACCTAGATTATCGAAATAAGCGCCTTTCCAGCGAAGTTATGGGACACTTTGATAATATCGTGTTCTTTAATGAAACTTACTATGAGGCTGCCAAACGTGCCAATATAAAGGCCAAGCTGATTCATTATGATGAAGAATGTGATGGGAACAATATTTTGATTTATGATCGTCCGCACAGTTTAGAGTTATTCGAAAATTTCATAAAAAAGAATAAAACTAAATATACGGCTTTATTGTTCCATACAGATTTAACTGGAACTTACTTAAAGCCTGATATGATAAAGATGAAAACCCTTTTGAAGTATCTTTATACCCATCAAAATATTCAAGCTGAACGAATGGATCTGGTGGCAGAATATCTAAAATTGCAAAAAAACGACATTGATTTTTATTTAAAAGTGTTTTTTGAGCTGAATTTTGTTAAAATAGTAAATGGTTTTGTTGAAAAAGCTGATGCTTCACAACAACGTGAATTGACTGAATCTCCGACTTATTTAAAGAGATTACAACGCAATGATGTTGAAAAAATATTAATTGAATCCAACTTTGACGATCTCTTGTCCTGGATGAGTGATTATGATTGCCATTGTTAGGTTGAATGGGGAATTTTAAAAATGGATATTGATTTTAGGAAATATGTTGCTAATGTTCAAGATTTTCCAGAACCTGGTGTACTATTTCGTGATATTTCACCATTAATGGCTGATGGTAAGGCATATGCTGCAGCAACCGATAAGATTGTTGAATATGCGAAGAGCCGTGGTGCAGAAATGATTGCTGGACCAGAAGCTCGTGGTTTCATCGTGGGTTGTCCAGTTGCTTATAACATGGGAATTGGTTTTGCTCCTGCACGTAAAAAGGGTAAGCTACCTCGAGAAACAGTTTCTGTTACTTATGATCTTGAATATGGTCAAGGTTCTTTGTATATGCAAAAAGATGCAATCAAGCCTGGTCAAAAAGTTTTAGTCGTGGATGATCTGATGGCAACTGGTGGTACTTTAGCTGCTACAATCAAGTTGATTGAAAAATTAGGTGGTATCGTAGTTGGTACAGCCTTCTTGATTGAGTTAACAGATTTGCACGGACGTGATAAGATTAAAGGGTATGATATGTTTACCCTTATGCAATATTAATTAAAAGAGGTCTGATTTTGGTCAGATCTTAATTATGGTGAGTTGGCAGAGTGGTAATGCACCGGACTCGAAATCCGGCGAACCCGTTATACGCGGGCGCGCAGGTTCAAATCCTGTACTCACCTTTTTTAGAATAAAAGAGAACAAAAGTTCGTAAGATTACTAATAGGAATGCTGATAAAAAGGCGTTCCTATTTTTTTATTTTCTTGAAAATTAAAGATAATGTAAGTTTTCTTTGCGCAGAATTTTGCGCAGTGGAAGATTCATTGTCCCATTTTGCGCAGGAAAAAATCAGCAAAAAAGGTGTGCGCAAAATATTGCATTAATACTAATCATTATTATTAGTTTCTTCAATGCCGTTAAATAATTTTCTAAGATCACTGCTTTGCTCAAGCGATGTTGAATCGAACATATGAGTATAATATTTTAATGTAGTAGCGGTTGTTTTATGACCAACACGTCTTGATACATATTTAAGATTAAAGCCCTGATCAAGTAGGTAGGATATATGAGTATGTCTAATCCCGTGAAAATTAATTATTTTGCTTGCACCGATTTCATTTAGCAATTTCTTTAATTGCTGATTGACTGATTGAGAAGTAGGAGTTTCTTTACGTCTGCTTCTAAAAACATAATTGTAAGGATCAGTGTAGTTAACTCTCTTAAAGTATTCTTCCTGACCAATTTTGAGCTTTTTAAGTACATTAATGCAGTCACTACTAACATCAACATACCTAACACCAGCAGGTGTTTTAGTGGCCTTTTGATTACGGGTATCATTTTCGATGGCTTTATTGACACGAATTACTTTTTTATTAAAATTGATATCATTCCAAGTAAGCCCCGCGCATTCCTCGTATCTCATTCCTGTTTGTGTTACTAAATATACTTCAGCTGATGATATATCATTAATAGAAGTATGCATTTTAGCAATTTCAATCAGTTTTATGTAATCATCAGGTTCAAGAAATTTTTCATCGGGGCTTTTTGATTCCTTACCGGCAACAATGGTTGTATTTCTAGTGAAGTCTGTATAGATTAATTGCTCAGCTATTGCATCTTCACACATTGATCTAAAGAAACTATTGTATTTGCTAACGGTTACTTTTGTGCGAGTTTTGCCAAACTCATTTAAAAAATGCTGGTAATCTGCTTTAGTAACATCAACCAGCCTCATGTTTGGAAAGTATTTTTTGATTACATCTATCGCAAAATAGTATCTATTAACTGTAGAATGTGATTTACCTTTAATGCGATATAATTCAACCCATTCTTTAAAGTAATCAGAGAAGAGCATATCTTGCTTTGCTAAGTTAGCATGATTTGATTTTTGTAATTCAATTTTCCTAGCGGCTTCCTCACATTCTGTTTTCCTGACGAACCCGCCCTTTGTTTTATTTCTATATTTGCCGGTAGTGGGGTCTTTGTAGGAAACACGATATTCCCATTTGCCATTGCGTTTATGAATTGTTGCCATAATTACAATTTCCTTTCTTTCGTAAACTTGTTTTATAAGATTTGTCTTGTTTTGAGTATTTTTTATAGTTCTATTGACGAATATGAAGAAAATGTCAATTTATGGGGCACATATGTTCTTTTTGCGCTAAAAATAAAAAGCCAGTTAAGGCTTAACTTTAAATTAAAATAGTATGATCGATTTATTTTATTTATTTCCACTTAAATTCTCGTGGATTTGAAAACTTTGAACTTCCTAGTTTGGTATTTTCCATATATACGTTTGAATGGATTGTTTTCGTACCGCTATCGTTTTTACCCATGATAGCAAGTTGGGCTTCTGCAAGACCTACAGCATTGCCAGCAATAGTGTTTTTATCTTTTTCACTGAAGTTAGTAAAGTCTGAGGTAACTTTGATAATTAAACCACGGTTGTTATCATACACTAAGGTATCGATATATTGAGCCCAGGAATAACTGTCATCTCCAGAAGAAGCATATCCTTGATCTTCGTTCAACCCATCAATCAAACTACTATTAAATTTATCATTTTGAGATTTTGTTAAGCCTAACTGATTCTTTTGAACAGTGGTCTTTTTTTCTTTTTTCTCGGTTTTAACGGTATCTTTTGATTCAGAGTTAGATGATTCTCCATTTGAACAAGCAACTAATGACGAAGCTAAAAGTATAGTTAATCCCGCTAAAGTTAAATTTTTAGTTTTCATATTGCTCTCCCCCTAAAAATACATCAGCTTTTAATGTCGTCCGTATCTGGACAAAAATTAGTTTCCTAAAAATGGTAATCCATAATTATATCTTAAATCATTATACGTTTCTGGTAAATGGCCATTCTCTTCTATGTATAGATTGGTAACAAGAGACATTGCAAATTCATCAGCTGAATTCTCTGATTTATTTTTAAATCTCACATTTGAAGAATAATATGCTGATAAACCATCTTGTTCGATTACATGACACAGCTCGTGAGCCAATACGAAGTATTTCTGAGTACTGTATCTAATTGTATTGGATATCATAATAATCGGTGTGTCGCCGTAATATAAGGTTTCTGCAAGTGGTTTATCTGCCACTTCCTTCCAATATATTTGAACGTTCAATTTATCGGCCCAGGTGAATGGATCAAACGTACTATAACGTTGACCAATGGCAAAAACTAATTTATTTATTTCCCTTGTCGATGTCATCAGTATCGCTTCTTTCTTTCTTGCGTTGATCCCAGAATATCTGTGTTAAAGCAATTTTTAACTTATCTCTTTGTTCATCAGTTAGTTCATCACCATCATAGAAGGCACCTACAAGGTTTTTATCCAAAAAGGATTTTAAATCAATGGTGTCTTTTTGTTTTGCCCATTGTGGTGTTTCATTTCTTCCATAGAGATAATCAAGTGTGACATTAAAATAATCGGCAATTCTTATTGTAGCAGCCTGATCTGGTTCACGTTTGCCTTGTTCCCATGAAGCGTATGTTGTAGGAGCTACTCCAAGAGCCTTGGCAATTTCTTTTTGTGTTCTATGTGTTTTACTTCTTAATTTTTTAAGCGTGTTAGAGAACATATGAATCACCTCGAGTAAAATATACTACACAATTCGTGTATTTATATTAAAATACACAAAAAGAGTAGAAAACTATTTACAATACACATAATGAGTAGTATATTATAACCATAGCAACGCGATAAGCGTAAGAAAGGAGAAACAATGAAGCAAAGAAAATGGCTTAAAGAAATAAGAGAAACAAAAAATATGACTCAATCAAATTTTGCGGAACTTCTTAATGTTCCTGTAACAACATATGCTTCATGGGAACAAGGAGTACGAACACCTAGTGTTGATAAGGCAAAAGAAGTTGCTGAAATTCTGAATATTAAGTGGACTATTTTTTTTGATCATCAGGTACTCGAAACGAGTAGTAAATAATATTCCGATTGCTATGGTATAAAAATTCTACACACTAAGAGTACACAAACAGCGATTTACAAATGAAGTCAGTTTTGTAAACCGGAGTTATCAAGGAGGTGATAACTGATGGGCGACATAAACATTGTTAAGGAAGTTTTAGATATGCAAGATCGTCAAAATTTCAATGATACTGATTTGGCAGCAATAGCAGGAACGTCAAAAACAACTGTTGGTAAATGGTTTAAAGGAACTCCAATTAAAGATGAATATTTAGTTAATCTATCTAATGCCATTGATGATACAAGATTTTCATTGGCGGTTAATTGCTACCTATTCAATCTGCCACCGGTTTTGTTAAATATTTCTAGTGAGTATAACCAAGAAACATCATCATTGCTGATAGGTACGCAGATTGAAGATTTGAATAGTGATAGTGCAATCGAAAATGCACTTAAAGAAATTAGCAAGAGTAATCCTGATGAAAATATTATCAAATTTGGAATATTCAAAATGTTCAGAACGAGTTCAATTATGCGTGCTTGTGCAACAGCAATGTCACATAGGTACCACATATCACTTAAACAAGCTGTATTAGGCGAAAGAGGGTGAAATAAATGCAAGAACCAGAGACTTTACCATTTGGTATTCCAGAGAAAGATGGATACGTACTGGCTTGGGTACGAAAAGATAAACTGAAGGATTTGATCAGCAAGCCTGCTGAAGAGGGTATCGAATTGCTTCCTTGGGCATGTAAAATTGCTGGTTGTTCAGCCCCAACTTTAGTAAAGAAACTAGAAAGATACCGTGACGTCCTAGATATGGATAAGGGTGGATGTGTTAGATATTCTACTGGTTCTGGTAGCCCTTGGAAATTTCAAGCACCCGAATTTAAAGAATTTGTTTTAACGCACAAAAGAGAGTTTATGAAATCGGAGGAAGTATAGATGCAAATAACAGCAGATTACATTGATTCAATGCTCGTTAAGGCTGAAAAAGTTGGTAATGATCAACGGAAATTAGAAGATATTTCTAGACAATTCGCTGAATTGGTCAGCCGAGGAACATTTAAAATGAGAAAGATTTATGAGGAACCACTTAGTGATGAGGTCCTTAGACCGCTAGGTGAAGCAAATCATGTAATTGTTAAAGTTCGAATGAAAAAAGACGCATATAGAAATGTTCTTAGCTACGAGTACACATTTATTTACAAAGGGGATGAAAGTATTGAACGAGTTTGTTAAGCACTTATTTAACAATCTACTTAATAAAAATGACTTCGGCAGCATTGGTACCTATACCCAATACACGCCTGAAGTCATAAAAAAAGACCTGCTATCCATCAAATAGCAAGTCGAGATATTTACAAAAAATTTATGCCTAAATTATATCACGTTAAGAGGTTTTTGAAATGGGTAATTTTAATTATGATAATTGGCTATCTGATGAAGATGGTGAAATTAATAAATATTCGTACCTTGAAAACAATGAAGATGAACTAAATAAAGAAGACCTATCGGAGGAATACTAATATGACTAACGAAGTTGAATTAACTCAAAACGATTTCACAGTCACATTTCAACCGTCACAAATTTCTATAAACAATTTTGACGAATTAAAGGCAAAAATTAACGGCTATGCCAAAAAGTACGATGGCTTGGTCGCAACCGATGAAAGCTTAAAGGGTGCAAAGTCTGCACGTGCTGAATTAAACAAGCTAATCAAAACTATTAATGACAAACGCATAGCAGTTAAGCGTGACTATGACGAGCCTTACAACGACTTTAAAAGAGATGTTGACGAATTACAAGCGACTCTTAAAAGTACCATTGAGCCAATTGAGGCCTCTATTAAGACGATTCAAACTAAGCAACGTGACGAGCGCACTCTAAAGGTTAGAGAATTAATTAATAGGATGGCTCCTGAATATGGCGTTGATCCTAAAGATATCAAGATCGAACGTGAATGGACGAATAAGTCTATGACCCAAATCAAATTAACCAAGATTTTAAAAGACGGTTTCACGGCATTAAAAAATAAGCAAGATATGTTTGAAAAAAATAAAAGAGTGGTTGAAGAACATTGCGAGTATAAAAATGTTGATTCCGCTGGTTGGATTGCTCAAATAAATGATGATACTGATATCAACCAATTGCTTGCTGAAATTGATAAAGCTGCTGACGATAAGCAAAAGGCTGAACAAGATAAAAAGAATCATCAAGAATATATCAATGCTATTAGTAAGGTTAATCAATCAAAAATTGGTAATAAGATTATTGATCAAGAAACTGGTGAAGTTATTGATGATGAAGTAATTAACGATGATAAGCCAGAACAATATGCTATGTCTTTTGAAGTTATTGCACCAAAAAGCGTTTTAAAAGAAATATATCAATTCATTGATTCAAAAAATGCAAAATATTCAGTCCTTAGTAATCCAAAGAAAGTTGGTGATTAATCATGATGATGTCAGACAAAATTGATCAGTGGACTAAAGGGATGATTCAATTTAGGAAATCACTTAGTCAGCCGAATAAGGATGCAACTAACAAATTTATGGGAAATAGTTATGTAACTTTAGAAGGAATGTTGGATGCGGCCGATAATTCAATTAGAGAAATTGCTGAAGATAATGGAATAGTTTACTCCCAAGATGTAACAAGTAATACTGATTCAAATATTGTTTCAGTTACCACTTTAATATCACATGTAAGTGGTCAATATGTGATGTATGGACCTTTTAACGTGCCGGCAGGATCTAAAAAAGATGCACAAGCTTATGGTTCATCAACTACATATGCTAAAAGGTACGCCTTAGCGGCCGCCTTAGGAATAGCAAGTGATAGTGATGATGATGGTAATAATGCTTCAGATGTGAAGAATGGCAAGCAAAAAGGTACCAAGAAAGCTCCACAAAATATTAATAAGTTTAAAACAATTAGTTCAAATGAATTAAATAAGTTAGAAGATGCCGTAACAAGTATTTCTGATGAAACCAATGTCGATAGAAAACAGTTAATGAATTCACTTCTTAAATATTTAAATGCAAGTTTTCCAGATGAAAACGTTACGAGTTTGAAAGGTATAAGTATTCAGTGTGGAGAACGCGCTATGGAATATCTTGATGCCGTTAAGAAAAAATATATAAAACGTATGTTTGGTAAATCTGAGGGAAAACAAAGAGCTTAGTAGAAGGGGGAGGTAGAAATGGCAAGACCAATTAAGCAAGGCTTTGATTACTTCCCACTAGATAAGGATTTTTTTGACAATATAAAGGTTCGTAAGATTATGCACGCTTCAGGCATTCAAGGGTCTACTGTGCTTCTTTACCTGCTCTGTAACATCTATGGCGATCACGGGTATTACATGCAGTGGGACGAAGACGTCTGTTTCCTAGTTTCTGATCGACTGGTTGGGGTTAGTGAAGCGGCTGTGCAGGAGATTGTCAAGAAGGCTGTGAAGGTGAATTTCTTTGATAAAAACATGCTAGATAAATTTAAAATTCTAACATCGAATGGTATTCAAAACAGATATAAAGAAATGGCAAAACGAACTAAAAAACCTGGAATTAAAAAAGCTTATGATCTTGATTTAGTTAATGTAACAGAAACCGAGGTTAATGACGATAAAACCTCGGTTAATGCACCAGAAACCCCAGTTAATGTGCCGTTTAGTACACAAAGTAAAGTAAATGAAAGTAAAGTAAATAAAAGTAATAAAGATAGTCACGACTCGAAACCCGCAAAGCGTGTTTACGAACCGGACGACCTTAACTTGAAACTAGCCAATTACTTGCTAACTAAGATCCGTGAACGTAACTCTAGCATCTATCCGACTGATTCTAAGAACCCACCTGATACGCAGAAATGGGCTAATGACATCAGACTAATGCACGAACGTGATGCACGTTCTTACGACGATATCAAGCGAATTATTGAATGGTGTCAACAAGACAGTTTCTGGCAGAACAATATCTTATCTGCTTCAAAACTTAGAAAGCAGTTTGGCAAGTTGATAGATAAAGCAGACGTACCAAATAATTTTAATGGCAACAAGGGTGGCAGAAAACCACTCTATGACTTGCCGTACTAGGGGGTAGCTATGGAATCAATGTTTGGATTGGATAAAGTTTCCCGTGAAATAGCCTTAAAACACGGTGTTGACTATTCAGGAATTGACTTCAAAAAAGTTATTTCTGAGCGTGATAAACGAGAACAGCAACGATCTATCGAATTCACTAAAAAAAATATCCAAGTTAAACGTGAGGGAATATTTAGAAGCTCGCTAGTGAGTGATTTCAACGACTTACAATACAATTTTGCAGATTTTAAGACTGATACACCTAACCAAGCGAGTGAGCTTAAACAGGCTAAGAATATTGCTAATAGGATCTATGTCGGTGAAACGGGCAACTTTCTTTTCACTGGTGAGCCAGGACTTGGTAAATCTATGTTAGCTGTTAGCATTTTGAATGGTTTGAACAGTCAAGATACCTCACTATCATGTTATTTCTTGAGTTTTACAATGTTCGTCAATAATTCTCAAATGGCATTTAAGGACGAGTTTTTAAAACGTGATAACTACAAGGTGGAAGAGTGTGTTAAGAACTGTGACGTGCTTGTTATTGACGACTTGGGCAGTGAATCATCGCTAAGATCCGAAACGAACGAAGCAACTAACTATGCTCAACGAATACTTTTTAGGTTTGCTGATTATCGGAAAAACAAAACAAATATCATAACCACGAACAACACTGGACGTGGGCTGCAACAATTATACGATCCCAAGATTATTAGTCGTTTAATGACAAAAAAAGCCGCTAACACGATCAAGTTTAGTGGCAACGATATGAGAAACAATTAGGAGGAAACAATCATGTTAGAACCAGAACAGAAAGTGTTATTACTTGCAGGAACGGAATTTGATCGTGACAGTGTAGAACATTTAAACAGAACTTTAGTAGTTGGTAGTGATGTGATGGCTGACGTATCTTATAAAGCGTCTAAGACACTAAACGAGGTATTGATAACCGAACATGATGTCAAAGATTTCGACTTAGACGATTCGATTCTTGATGATTTAAGAGAAATTGAAAAGCGTGCGGATCGAGTTAACAAATATTTCAACAGCCAGATTATTAAGCATAATCCACATATTGAAGACGTACGTGTTAGATAATTGATTGAAATCAAAGTAAAATTTAAGGGATGAAAAAATGCTACAAAGTAAGACAAAAACATTGTTATATAGGCGTCCACAGACACCTGTTTCAGATGATAGACAGACGATCATAGACGAAATATCTAGAGAAAGCGTGTATCTAGAAAGAGTAATTGACAATTTACAACATCAATTTGAACACATGGATCATTTGAGAAAAAATCATTCGGATCTATTTCAAAGTCCAATTCTAATGCTGAATTTAGAGAATTCACTTCTTAATGCGTACAGCTTACGAAAATGCTACGATACCGAACTTAGAAAGTTGGTGGCTGAAAATAATTAGTTTGAACTTAAAGAAATATGTCAAAGCTAGAGGAATGAAGCTAAAAGATTTAGCTAGTGAAACAGGAATAAGCGTTCAAATCATTTATGCATTTTCACACAAAAATAAAAATATTAAATCAATGAAATTTAAAGATATGCAGGCGATATGTAAAGTCTTGGATATCACGCCAAATGAACTATTTGGATATGAAAGTAAGAGAGGATTAGAAAGTGAGTAATCAATTGAAAATTGTGATCGATGGCGAACCAGTTCCCGCCGCAAGGCCTCGCGTTACAAGATGGGGAACATACACACCGCCAAAATATAAAGCATTTAAAGCGAAGGTAGAACTTTGCTACAAACTTAAATATGGAAATAAGCAACTCTTTGAAAGGGGCGTTCCGTTGGTAGCAAAGTTCCATTTTTATAGATCGATTCAAAAAGGACTATCCAAAAAAGAATACGCTAGAAGAGTCTCACATGAGGTTAGAGCAGCAGTTAAACCAGACTTGGATAATTACATCAAAGCAATTCAAGATGGCTTAAAAGCTGCATGGTTCGATGATGGACAAGTTACGGACTATATCGTCAGTAAAGACTATGATGAGAACCCACGTACTGAAATTTTGATCGAGGAGTGGAAAAATGAATAACTTAGTAATTATGAAAGATCAACAAGCAGTGACTAGCAGCTTACAAGTTGCTGAAACATTTGATAAAAACCACAGAGACGTATTACGAGCAATTGATGATTTAGAAAAAGATGTGCGCAATTTTGCGCAGATGTTTTGTGAAGGCATTTAAATTCGTGGAGGGTAAATAAATGGATCAATTAATAAAAGTAGACATTAAAAACAATCAGCAAGTTTTGAGCGCTAGAGATTTGTATAACGGTTTAGAAATTGCTCAACGTTTTAGCCGCTGGGTATTAAATAATTTTGAAATGTTTGAAGAAGGTATTGATTATGTGCCCTGTACATCAAGTACACAGCTAAATCAATACGGTGGAACTAAAGAAATAGATGATTACACGATCACTATAGATATGGCCAAACAATTAGCAATGATGGTCAGAAATGACAATGGTAAAAGATACCGTAAGTATTTCTTAAAGCTTGAAGAAAAATGGAATGATCCTCAAGAAGTAGTTAAACGAGGTTATGAAATCTTACAAAACGAAAATAATCAATTAAGAATTGAGAACGACCAGCTTAAACCTAAAGCGTTATTCGCCGACACGGTAGCAGCTAGTGATGACACAATTTTAGTTAGAGATTTAGCAAAATTCCTACGTCAAAATGGTATCAATATTGGTCAAAATCGTTTATTCAATTGGCTGCGGGATAAAGGTTATTTGCTCAAGCAGAGTAATGGTTATGCACCTACTCAAAAGGCTATGGATTTAGAACTATTTGAAGTCAGTGAATGGACAATTTCGAATAACAATGGAAAGCCCAAAATTAAATTGACTACTAGAGTGACCGGCAAAGGTCAAAACTACTTCGTTAATAAGTTTTTGAAAGCTAAAGAAAAGGTGGAAGCATAAATGATAAATAGAGTAGTTCTAGTAGGACGTCTGACACGTGATCCGGAGCTTCGATATACAGCTAATGGTGCAGCAGTTGCTAGTTTTACAGTTGCTGTTAATCGCACATTTACTAACTCACAAGGCGAACGTGAAGCCGACTTTATCAATTGTACTATTTGGCGAAAAGCTGCTGAGAACTTCGCTAATTTAGTTCATAAAGGTTCACTCGTTGGCATTGATGGACGTATTCAAACAAGTTCATATGACAATCAGCAAGGACAACGAGTTTACAGAACAGATGTCATTGTAGAAAACTTCTCAAAGCTTGAATGGGATAACGATTCAAATGGTCAATCTAATGGGCATGCAGATAATCAAGCAAGTAAATCCAGTAGTACCAGTAGCTACAGCAATCAACGTGCAGATAATATGCAGAAAAACAATAATACCGATCCATTCGCTGACAAAGGAAAACCTATTGATATCAGTGACGATGACCTTCCGTTCTAATGTTCGTAAATAACAGTTATATTTTTATGGCCAAACTTTTAATGTTAAGAAAACGGCTGAAATATATGCTACCAGCAGAGATAATCATTCGGATTTAGGAGGTTAATATGAATTATAAAGAAATATATTCAAATTTCATTGAATTAATTTTTGAAGAACACAACAAGGATATTGAAGCAACAATTTCATATATCAATACTAACCAAGCCAAAATATATGAGTGGAAGCCTGAATTTAAAGAAGCAAAACGACATCTAACTTCTGGCGAAAAGAATGACATCATTTGGAAAATCATTACACCATTTTAGGAGATATTAATTATGACGGATGATAATTTGGCGGTCTATCAAATGCGTGAAAATAAGTATAAATTTACCGAAATAGCGAAGGCCATGCACAAAGAGCTTAACTACATCAACATTATTCAACGTCAAAATAACAGGATCGGTAAAAAATTATATAGAGAGGACGATGAGTGGCAGAGGCTGAATGCTAGAAGGAATAAGCACGGGTTCAAATAGATTAAATAAAAAAGCCACTCACAAAGTGAGCAGCTAATTAATTGATACCGACAAATCAATTATATCACTTATGGGGGCTGTATATCGTGGGACTATTACCAGATATAGATGAAAAGAAAACAATTGAAAATGTTAAAAATTACTTTGAACATGAGTTTCCTAGATTAATTGCTCAATCACATATTAGTCTGACGTTTGTACAGTCCCCTTCATTTGATAGTGTTGGAACTAGTGGCAGTACACGTAATACGCAGGAAGATAAAATTGTTGGTAAATTGGGTGCAAAACAATATATTGAGATAACCATGAAGCTAATTAATAATTGTCCACATGAGTATAAGATGATACTCAAAAATCATTACATTCATAGCATGGTAAATGTTGATGTTCAAGAGTTAATTGGTTATGGTCCGACAAGATATAACGAATTGAAAAATTTAGCATTATTATATTTTGCTGATTCATTTACAGATTGCTACGATTTGCATGTTTATATTCCAGAAAACCAAAAAAGCGACGTAATGCCGGTGTCTTAGCGACGTAATGGCGATTAAAGAGCGACACACAAGCGGTCACTTTCCGTTGTATATTGGTATTGTTGAAAAACAAAGAGATAGCGACTGTGGTTACTCCACCACTTTAAAAGGAGCATTTTAGGAAGGACACCTATCAAAACCAAACACTTTTTAAATAACAATTTTCTTTGTGCTAATTAACAACCGTCTCAACAGACGTAAAATGTTTAACCCTTAATAGTGATCAGTGATGATAAAGCTGGTCACAACATGCGGATAATATTGGATATATGTTAGGTGGAATCCCCCGTTACTACAAGTTAATTTAATACCAAAATGTAGACATTGCTTTTATAAAACTCCTAATTTTAATTCATTAAAATATCGCTTACTTAATATTCTGGTTCGATTCCAGATATCCGCTTATGCCATAAACGTCCGCGTACCGAAGAGCTGTATGGCAATAAGATTAACCGTGAAACTTACAACAACTATTAGAACGTTGTTTGACATTGTGATGATGAGGGGACAGACGTGTTACCGCTAAGGTTAATTAAATTAGTTACATATGTAGCATACCAATCTGGCAAGCACGCAACAGGTGATGCTGGCCAACCACTTGTTAGATTGGCTATATAGTTTGATAGCTCAATTGGTTAGAGCGGGATCCTTATAAGGGCACGATATAGGTTCAAACCCTAATCAAACTATTAATTTGAGATCAGTCAATTATGGCTGGTCTTTTTATTTTGCATAAATAGAGGAAAATAGAAAATGAAAAATGCTGATAAATGGATGCGTGGGTTGCCTTACGTTGGAAATAAGGGGCAAAAGGCACAGCAAATAATTGATCTTTTACCCGATGGTGAAAGATTTGTTGATGTATTTGGCGGCGGTGGATCAATTTCACTGACAGCTAGTAACAGCGGTAAGTGGGATAAGGTTATTTATAACGAGAAACGTAAATCCGTTGTGAGCTTATTAAAAGCTTTGATATATGACAGTCCTCATATAGATTTAGAAAAATATGTTTATATTACAAGAAAAGAGTTTTTTGACTGGAAGGATAATAAACCTGATTCAGTCAAAAGAACTCTTATTTTATTAGTATGGTCATTTTCAAATAGCATGAAAAGTTATTTGTGGGGGAAAAGTATAGAAGACGAAAAACTAGTTTTGACCAGAGGTCTATTTTTTGGAGATACAGGTACTATTTATGATGATCTATTTTTAAAGGCAAGTAAATTAGAAACAATTCAGGCAAAACATGCTTTCTATCATAAATGGCGCATTAAGAATATGGGCCTGTCTGGTCATACAGATCAATTACAACAATTAGAACGGTTACAACAATTACAGCGGTTACAAAGTTTAAAACAATTACAGCAGTTAGAACAATTAGAACGGTTACAACAATTACAGCGGTTACAAAGTTTAAAACAATTACAGCAGTTAGAAAGTTTAAAACAATTACAGCAGTTAGAACGGTTACAACAATTGGAATTCATTAATGGAGATTACATAAATTTAGATATAAAAAAAGATGATGTTGTCTATTGTGATCCTCCATATGTTAATACCAACAAAGTTTATGGTGAATTCAACAATAGTGATTTTGATAAATGGATGAATGAATTACCAACAAATGAAATTTATATTTCGGAATATAAGAAATTACCAAATACGAAAATTGTAGCTGATTTGGGTAAAAAGCAAAATTTTGTTTCAAAACAGGGTGATTTAAGAAAATCAGAATTGCTTCTAAAATATATACACCATTAATATTGAGAACAATTATGTTAATCCAAGACCAGTTAGATGGAAGCGAGATAACGGCTCGTGGGACTTTCCAAAATGATTATGAAAACAGTCCATTGGATAATGAGCATAATCATATAGTATTAACATAGACAATTGCCTGATGAATACTTATATATTAGCCGTGAAACTTAGCTCACTATTCGTACGTGAGTGGACATTGTGATGATGAGGGGAGCAGACGTGTAACCGCTAAGGTTAATGGTAGTGTGGTAGCTTCTTAATTGAAGCGCTCTTTAAGTAGAGGGATAAACCGTGGGTTCGAATCCCACTCACACTATTAATTTGAGATCAGTCAATTATGGCTGGTCTTTTTATTTTAAATTGAAAGGACTAATTAAATGATTGATTTAAAACAAGGTGATTGCCTGGAATTGATGAAAGATATACCTGATAAGTCAGTTGATGCAGTTGTTACAGATCCACCATATGAATATTTAAACCATAGGTTGGATAAACATTTTGATGAAACAACCGTATTTAGAGAATGGAACCGTATTATGAAAGATGACGGATTTATACTTTTTTTCGGTCGCGGTGAATCATTTCATCGCTGGAACTATCTATTAAACAAAAAAGGTTGGAATTTTAAGGAAGAAGTGATTTGGAATAAAAGAAGAACATCATCACCAATGCTTCCAATAGGCCGTGTTCATGAAATGATTTCTATTTTATCTAAGAACGGAAAGGTTAATAAAGTTAAGGTTCCATATATTAAAAAAAATAAATATGATTTGAAAAAAATAAATGATGATATATCACGTATCTCAAGCGCGATAAATAATCCTAAAGAATTAAAAATGATTCAGGATTATTTAAGTGAAGGACAATTGGAATATTATCGCGGCAGCGTAGATGGAATTGTATTGTCAGGAAAAGTCAAAGTAGCAAACGCTGGACTGAACGTTTTGAGAGGCGTAGTAAATGGAAAAAATGAACAGGATATTATCTCAGAAGTATCTATTAGGAATAGAAAAAAACAATTTCATCCAACTCAAAAGCCCATTTCTTTAATGCAACGATTGATAAAACTAGTTAGCAATGATTCTGATATCATTTTTGATCCATTTATGGGTTCTGGTTCTACTGGAGTAGCGGCAGTCAATCTTAACCGTGATTTCATTGGTTATGAATTAGAGCAAGACTATTTCGACATAGCAACTAAGAGAATTAATAAAGCAATTGAAGATCACAAATAGTGGTCTTTTTATTTTGGAGGAAAATATGAAATTTGACAAAGCAATTAAATTAATGAAGCAAGGCAAGAAAAAGCCTACAAAGATGTGTAATCATGAAGATGATTAAGACATCTTGCGGGTTGATGACACCACTTGAAGCTAAAATGATTGGCGATGTTGACCGTGAACTAAAGAGAAATAAAGCGAAGTCTAAAACTAAAACAATAAAAAATAAGTAATTAATATCTCAAAAGGAGGTAGGTGCCATGTAATGGATAAAAAGGAAAAAGCTGCACAAGATTATTCTAACGGCATGAAGTACAAAGATATATCTGCAAAGTACGATATACCGATCAATACATTGAAGTCGTGGCGAAGTCGAGAAAAATGGAAAAGGGATGCGCCCGCAACTAAAAAGTTGCACCCACAAACTAAAAAGGTTGCACCCAAAATAGTAGATGAATTAGAGGCAAACAGTGAGCTTAATGATAAGCAAAAGCTGTTCTGCCTTTTTTATTTGCAGCGATTCAATGCAACTTGGGCATACCAAAAAGCATATGGCGTTAATTATGACAATGCTTTAAGGGCTGGACCAAGATTGATGGGAAATGTTGGTGTAAAAGACCAATTAGCAAAACTAAAGAAGCAATTACATTCGGATATTTATATTAGTATCGATGACATCGTTAAGGAATATGCCAAGCAAGCCTTTGCCAGTTTAGGCGATGTATTAGACTACAAGGTCCATAAGGAAATTGTTATGGATAATGATGGCAATGCTTTTCTTGATACAGAAGATAATCCGGTTGAGAAACATGTTGCTGATATTTATTTGAAACCTAGTGAGGAAATAGATTGGTCGCTGGTCCAAGAGATGCATCGGGGAAAAGATGGATTAGTGGTCAAACTTTATGACAAGCAGAAAGCATTGGATAGTTTAACCAAATTGGCCGATACATTTAAAGATAAGGATGACAATAATATGATTCAGATCATAGATGATATTGAAGGAGATGATGAAGATGGTGCAAAAGGTAAGACTTAAAAGTAAAATTGCACCATCGTTCAGACAACTTCATGTAGATATCAAGAATCGTAGACATTCAAATTATTGGCTTAAAGGTGGACGTGGTTCAACTAAATCTAGTTTCGTATCAATTGAAGTTGTGCTTGGAATCATGCGAGATCCAGAAGCTAACGCAGTTGTACTCAGAAAGGTTGCAAATACTTTGCGTGATTCAGTATATGATCAATATCTTTGGGCGATTGATGCATTAGGTGTGCAAGATTACTGGAAAGAGTCAGTTAGCCCTATGACACTGACATACAAACCTACAGGTCAACAGATTCGCTTTAAGGGGGCAGACAAGCCAAGAAAGATTAAGTCTCAGAAGTTTCGTCACGGATTTACCAAGTTTAAACATTATGAAGAAACTGATGAGTTCAACAATTGGGCTGAGATACGTTCAATGAATCAATCTCTAAATCGTGGTGGTAGTAATATCATTACTTTTTATTCTTACAATCCTCCTGCCAGCCTTAATAGTTGGGTTAATCAGACAACGGCTAAAGAAGGTACTCGTGATGATACTTTAGTTCACTCATCTGATTACTTGTCGGTTCCTAAAGAATGGCTAGGAAAAGAATTCTTGGCTGATGCCGAGCAATTGAAGAAGGATAATCCTAAGGCGTTTAATCACGAATACTTAGGTGAAATAACTGGTACTGGTGCAGAAGTTTTTAACAACATTACATTAAGAAAAATTACCAAAGAAGAATATCAACTATTCGATAACATAAAAAGAGGTCTCGATTTTGGTTTTGCTCATGATCCATTAGCATATGTCGAGACCTTTTTTGATGTCGCAAGACACCGACTATATATTTTTAATGAAATTTATCAGGTTGGGTTGAAGAATAGAAATGCTGTTGATTTGATTAAGAAACTTGATCCAGAAAATAAGCAGGTGATTGGTGATTCTGCATCCCCAGGTACGATTGCTGAATACAGAGATATGGGATTGAACGTTTATGGTGCAATAAAGGGACCAGGTAGTCGAGACCAGGGTTACAAATGGCTGCAAGATTTGCGTGAGATTGTTATTGATCCTAAAAAGTGTCCTAACACTGCAAGGGAATTTAGTACTTATGAATTAGAAAAAGATTCAAATAGAAATTTCAAAGCTGGTTATCCTGATGGTAATGATCATGCTATGGATGCCACAAGATATTCACTTGAATCAACAATTAGGAAGGGAGGTTTCAAACCTTGGAAATAGAAGCAATGAAGAGGTTGCTACAAAATACTGATGCCCGAAGAATGGAATTCAACGTTAGATTTGATAAGTCGTTGAAATATTATTTCAATAAGAATGACATTACTATTAGAAATGATGGCGAGTCGAAGGTTAATGAACATGGGAAAGATGATCCATTACGTAGTGCTGATAATCGTGTTAGTTCGAACTATCATCAGTTACTTGTCGATCAGGAGGCAGGATATTTAGCAACCATTCCACCTTCAATTGATGTGGAGGATGATTCACTCAATGACAAGATTAAGAATACTTTAGGCGATAACTTCAATTTAAGAATGAATCAGTTAGTAGTTGATGCTGCTAATGCAGGAGTATCGTGGGTTCATTATTGGATCGATGACAGTGGACAATTTAGATATGGGATTGTGCCTCCTGATCAAGTAACACCTATCTATTCTAATGACCTGGATAAGAAGCTGTTAGCCGTTAGAAGAACGTACTCA
The DNA here is from genome assembly GCF_001438805.1 of Companilactobacillus kimchiensis. Classification (GTDB taxonomy): domain Bacteria; phylum Bacillota; class Bacilli; order Lactobacillales; family Lactobacillaceae; genus Companilactobacillus; species Companilactobacillus kimchiensis. Next base: position 199,411 of record NZ_JQCF01000001.1, on the reverse strand, counting down.
CAGCTTAATCCTGATGATGGTAAGTATTATAAGGTTCATGAATATTGGACTGACGAGGATTGCACAGTATTTAAATCAATGAACCCTGGCTATTCTGATTTGTCTGAACTGACTGATAGATTTACTACGTATGACGTTGCTACAGGCATGGAGATTGGAACCGGCAATGTATTGCATCATAATTTTGGACGTATTCCATTCATTCCGTTTCCTAAGAATAAATATGAACGTCCTGACTTGTTGAAATATAAGGGACTGATTGATGTTTATGACAATGTATATAACGGATTCGTGAATGATGTTGATGATGTGCAGCAAGTTATCCTTGTATTGACTAATTATGGTGGTGAGTCATTAGATAAGTTCAAGGAAACATTGGTTAAGGATAAAGCTATCAAAGTTGATTCAATGGGAACTGGTGATAAATCAGGTGTCGATACATTAACGATTGATATTCCTGTTGAAGCTAGGAATTCGTTATTGGATATTACCAAGTCGGATATCTTTGTTCACGGACAAGGGATAGATCCATCGGACTTTGAAACTAATAATGCTACTGGTGTTGCAATTAAGATGTTATATAGTCACTTGGAATTGAAAGCATCAGTTACTGAATCATATTTTAGAGGCAGTGTTAATCAACTAGTAAGAGCAATTATGAATTGGTTGAATGTTCCTGATGCTGATGGACGTAAAATCACTCAGACATGGACTCGTACAGCTATTCAAAATGATGTTGAACAAGCTCAAGTTGTATCACAGGTGGCCAGTGTCACATCTGATGAAGCAATTGCTAAAGGTAATCCGCTTGTAACTGATTGGCAGCAAGAATTGCAAGACCGACAGGATAATATTATTAAGGGTGATGGATACAGCAATGAGAAATCACTTGATGATTTAGATGGTAATGAAGATGAGTAATCTTACATACTGGGAGAAACGATTCCTCCAAACTAAGGCCAGTCAGCTCAAATCAACGGAAGCGTATGAACGTGCATTACAACCTCAACTCAAGGGGTTACTTAATCAAATTGACCTCGAAGCTAATCAATACTACCGAAGATATTCAAAAAATAACGATATTCCTGAAGAAGAAGCTCGTAAAATATTAAATAATATCGGGAATTCTAATTGGAATATGACGTTGAATCAGTTCAAACAGAAGGCCATCGAAGGTGGTCACGAAAAGGAACTTGATAATGAATATTTTAAAAGTCGTATTGCTAGGTTGCAGAATCTTGAGAAACAGATTAAAGATAGAGCAGGTTATTTTGCTGAGGGTGAAGAATCTCATATGGGGGATGCATTAGCAGCTCAATATAAAGATTCATATATGCGGACGGTTTATAAATCGCAGTCAGCTCAATCAAGATATTCTTCTAATTTTGCTCATTTTAATGATGATCAGTTAAAACTAATTGCAGGGCAACCCTGGTCAGGAAAGAATTTCTCAAAACGTATTTGGAAAAACTATCATGAAGTATTACCTGATAAACTTATGGATACAATGTTGAGGGGAACCTTGTTAGGCTATGCACCTTCTAAAATATCTAATATGTTACATGCTCGATTTCAAGATGTTAGTAAGAAAGATATTCATCGATTAGTATTTTCTGAATTGGGACATATCAGTGAGGAAGCAACGGCAAAAGGTTATGAGGAATCAGGGGTTGAAGAGTATGAATATATGGCAACACTTGAATCTCATACTTGTGAAGTGTGTGCTCATTTAGATGGTGAAATATTTAAAATGCCGGAGAAAAAGGAAGGCATTAACTATCCATTAATTCATCCTAATTGCCGGTGTACTACAGTTCCTTATATTGAAGGATTACCTGAAGTTAAAGAACGTTGGATGCGTGATCCCAAAACAGGTAAAGGCAAGATTATTAAAAATATGAGCTTTGATGAATGGAAGCAAAAATTTAATTGAGTGCTATTTTTGTACTATTTTGACCTGAGTAAGTCGTAAAAGTGCTTATTTTTTATACCTCAAATGTGGCCGTTCCACGTAAATCTAACGAGAGAGGATTTTTAATTATGAAACGAGAATTTTTAAAAGGATTGAATCTGGACGATAAAGTTATTGACCAAATCATGTCTGCTAACGGTACTGATATTGAAAATACTAAGAAGTCATTTGGGGATGTTGATTCTATTAAGCAAGAGAATGAATCATTGAAGACTCAAATGTCTGAACGTGATAAAGATATTAAGTCGCTATCCAAGCAAGTTAAAGATAATGAGGACTTATCAGGCCAGTTAAAGACCTGGCAAGACAAGTACAAGGACGATACAGATAACCTTAACGCCCAATTATCCGAAACAAAGCTGAACGGAGCGTTAGACAACGCCTTAAATTCAGCCAATGTTCGTAATACTAAGGCAGTCCGTGGACTTTTGAATATGGACACTATCAAGCTTAATGATAAGGGTGAACTCGAGGGCGTTAATGATCAACTTGATTCACTCAAGAAGACTGATAGTTATTTATTCGATGAAGGAAACAAACAAGGATACAAGCCTGCTGGCGGACAAGGTCCCGTTGATAAGAATTCAGTCCAAGATTTAGTCAATGCGTTCAAACAATAGAAAGAAGGAAAATTAAATGCCAACAGTTAATTATGCTGATGCATATCAACAAGCCGTCCAAGAAGCTTTTTATGACGGTCACTTATATTCACAAAATCTTTGGAATTCACCATCAAATAGTATTATCAAATTCGATGGAGCTAAACATATCAAAGTTCCACGTTTAAGTATTGAAGAAGGACGTAAGAACCGTACACGTCGAACAATCACATCGATTGCAGCTAATTACAGTAATGATTGGGATTCATATGAACTGACAAATGAACGATATTGGGATACTTTAGTTGACCCATCAGATGTTGACGAATCAAATATGGTTATCTCAATGGCAAATGTTACACGTCAATTTAATTTGCAACAAAAGATGCCTGAAAAGGATCGTTACATGTTCAGTAAATTGTTTATTGAGAAGACAAATGCCGCTGATGGTGATATCTATACAGACACTATTGACGAAAAGAACATCTTAGAATTATTTGATCAAATGATGGTTAATTTTGATGAGCAACGTATTCCATCAGATAACAGATTTTTGTATGTAACACCTAAGATTAATTCAATGTTGAAACGTGCTGATGCCATTAATCGCCAATTAGTTATTACTGATGTAGCTAATATTCACCGTAATGTATATAGCTTGGATGATGTCAAAATTGTGGTTGTCCCATCTGATCTAATGCAAACATCATTTGATTTTGAAGTTGGATCAAAGCTTGAGGATGCTGCCAAACAAATCGACATGATGCTTATTTACAATGGTGTGCAAATTGCTCCTGAGAAGTATTCATTTGTAGGATTCGATGCACCATCAGCTCAAAACAGCGGTAACTATTTGTACTATGAACAATCATATGATGATGTGTTACTTCTTAAGACTAAGACCCGTGGGATTGCATTCGTAACATCAGATAAAGCCCCAAAAGCATAGAGGTTCCCTCACAAATCAAGGTAGAACCTAGTGATGGCGGAGCCGATTTCACAGCAATTATTTAAGGAGGAATTACATGACTACATTAAATGTATATAAGGGTTCAGAGGTAGTTGGAACTGGCGAAAGTCCAGTTCATGTTAATTTGGATCCCGCCACTTATCCTGCAGGAACGTTTAAGGGTGAGTTGGTTGATGATAATGGTAAGAAGACTGACAAGTTTGATTTTCCAGAGGTTACAGTTATAGCTCCAGTCATTGGTGTAACTAAAGTCACATTAGACCCTGCCACAGCATCAATTGTTGTTGGTGCCACATCTAAACTGACTGCAACAGTAGAGCCTTCAAATGCCACTGAAAGTGGTGTTAATTGGAGCTCAAGTAATACTGCAGTAGCAACCGTATCTGGTGGAACTGTGACTGGTAAGACAGCAGGTACATCAACAATTACGGCTACATCTAAATCAGATAGTAAAATCGTTGGAACTACAAAAGTTACCGTGACTGCAGCAGAAGGTTAGGTGATTTAAATGGAAGAGCATCCACGAATTGATGATATAACTACTACTCTTAAATCATTGATACCGAATACTAATAAGTTGGATAGTTATGATTCAATAATTAATTTTGTAGTATCAAAGGTTATAGATGATGTAACAAGTTATACTCATATTCCAGTTATTGAATTACCGGAGGAGTTGGACAAGGTTATTGTCAGCATCAGTATGCAACTGATTGATTCACATCAATTCCTTGTTCCAATTGAAGATAAGAATGATGATGTTCAATCATTATCAGAAGGTGATACGTCAGTTACTTTCAAATCTCCTGCAACTATCTTTACTGAACTTCAGTCAATTAATCCATTGTCCGATAATTACGTAACGATTTTAAATAGTTATCGGAGGATTCAACGATGATTGGTGCATTCAAACACATGGGTAGGGTATTACCTAAGTTGTGGAATGACAGAGTGACGATTAAAGGTGTCATTGGGACTCAAAAGGGAGCTTTTACTGGTAGTAAAGATGTAACCATAGTTGAAAATCATCCAGCAAAGGTTGTTTTAGGAGGTCAAAAGCCTTCTGAACAATCTTTTTTTGGTACTGATCAGTATTATGCTAAGTTATTGATTGATAATAGCGTATTTATTCCTGCTGGAGCTGATATTTATGTTACTGATGTAAATGGTCACAAGACTAAATACAAACGTGCTAGTAAAGGATATCAGGGCTATGTCAGCCATCAAGAGGTAGCGATGATCAGAGATGAAAAAGCCAAGGATGTGGTTGGTGATGGCATGGGGAACAATTGATGATGCTGAGTTTCAAAAGTTTGCTGACAAGGTAAAGAGTAAAATTGAAGCTCAAGAAATTAGACAGGCTGTTGAGTCCAGTTCTAAGCGTGTTGGTACTCAATCACTTAAGGGTGTCAAATCCAGAACGCCTGTTGGTCAATATACTGACGGTCGGACTGGTGGCACCTTGAGAAGAGGTTGGCATTTGAATGGTCCTACGTACAATGGTGCATTATTCCTGATTGAAATAGAGAATAACGTTGAGTATGCCGGATATGTTGAAGATGGTCATCGTACTCGTGGAGGTGGTGGCTGGGTATCAGGTCAACATATGCTTATGGAAACGTTGTTTGAAATTGAAGATATGATGCCGATGTTGTTGACTCCTGCAATGAAGAAGTTGGGAGGTCTGTTTGATTGAAAGTTAGTATTATAGATTTAATTGGAAATGAATTAGCAAGGATTTTTCCTAATATTCCAATATATCGAGAAAACCAGAAAGGTGGCTTTGAAGAGCCATCTTTTTTTGTTGAAAAGATTGTCACAGGCGTTAAGCCTGAATTATTTAATATTCAAATGAGAAAGTACAGCTATCAGTTAGTTTATTTTCCTAAGTTAGATGATTCAAAAGCTGATATAGAAAATGTGGAAGATATTTTGTTAGATAATTTAACTCAATTAACTGATTATGCTGTGATTCGTGATCGAAATTTTAAGCAGTCTGATGATAATACGTTGTTATTAACATTTGGTATTCAAGTCAGAGCACACAAGATTGATGAAACAGATAAGCAACGAAATATGAAATTTAAAGGGAAGATTGCTGATGGAAGATAAATTTACTAAAGATTCATTGGTTAAAAGTGATGGGTTCAGTGTCATTGATCGAGATATTTTACAAATCGTCCTTTCAGATAGTGATCAGTATTCACTCACTGAAGCAAAAAGATTAATTAAGAAGTTTAAAGGAGGAATCAAGTAATGGGTGGAACTTGGACAACACAAAATAAACGTCGACCAGGTGCTTATATCAATACGATTGGTGCTGCACAACCAAAAGCTGATACCAATCTAGGTCGAACACTCTTGGTCAACAATGTCACTCTTAATTGGGGTGCCAAAGGTGTTACTGAATTAAATTCAAATTCAGATTTTAAGGCTTTACTAGGTGAATCATTAGATACACCAGAATTAGGAGCTTTGAGAGAAACTTTGAAGGGTGCTTTAACAGTACTTTTCTTAAATGATAATGATGGTGATAAAGCGACAATTTCAAACGATGCTTTGCCTTGGAATTTTACAGCTAAATATCCTGGTACCAAAGGTAATGAATTGCATGTGACGGTTGTTAAGGATCCAAACGATACAACTAGAATTACAGTTTCAACTATTTATGGTACTGAGGTTGTTGATCAACAAGTTATCAGAACAACCACGGCTAAAGGCTTGAAATCAAACGAGTATATTGATGTTGCATTTACAACTGATGAGGTACCTGGTGTTGAGGACAAACCAGCAACAAATAAGTTAGAGTCGCTTGCAAACTCAACTACCTACGATTTGACTGGTGGAACAACTAAACCAATCGAAATCACAGAATTATTAAATGAAGCTTTAGAAACAGAACAATTCAATGTGGTTACTGCTGCAGGTTTCAAACCAGATGATAATATTCACCAATTATTAGCTCAATCAGTTCAAAGATTACGTGATGATGAAGGTTATAAAGTCCGTGCTGTTGTACCAGTTTATGAAGGCGGCTATGACTACAATTATGAAGGCATTTCAGTAGTCGCTAATGGCGTTGTATTGGAAGATGGTACTCAAATTGATACTACAACTGCGGCTGGTTATTTTGCTGGTATCTCATCTGCTACTGATGCAAGTAAATCATTAACTTATTCAGAATATCCTGGTGCAGTTTCAACTAATCCATCACTGAATAACGAATCAACCATTAAGGCATTAAATGATGGTTTGATCGTATTTACAGCCAAGCGTGGTGGACGTGTGGTAATCGAACAAGATATTAATTCATTGACTACATTTAGCGACAAGAAGCCTAAAGACTTTAGCAAGAATCGAATCATCAGAACTCTAGATCAGATTGCTACTGAATCGGAAGAAGCCTTTGAAGATATGTTCATTGGCAAGGTCAATAATGATTCAACTGGTCGTGACTTATTTAAGGCCAATCGAGTTTCTTATATGTCGAACTTGATGAAAGCAGGCATTATTGCTGATTTTGATTCATCAGATTTAACAGTTGAACCTGGTAATGATAAGGATTCAATTTTAGTCAATGTGGCAGTAACGCCAGTTGATAGCATGGAAAAACTTTACATGACAATCGTGGTTGAATAGGAAGGAGAATGAAATATGGCTGAATCAACAAGTACTATTGGTAGTTTTTTAAATGGTAGAGATACTATTTCAACAAAGGACGCCAAACTATATATCACAATTAATGGAAAAGTGATTCCTTTGATTGAAGCTACTAAATTTACAGCGAAGTTAGAAAAAAATAAGGAAGATGTTCAAACTCTGGGTAGTAGATGGAAACACAAGAAAACAACAAGTGTAGAAGGTACCGGTACTTTAGGTGGATATGTAATCAGTTCATCGTGGTTGAAATATGCTTTACCTTACATTCAAGGTGGCAAAGATTTATACTTTGAAATCACGATGTCAATTGAAGATGCTACTTCAAGAGCTGGAAAACAAACAGTTCACTTAGGCGAAGTTAACTTAGACGATATTCCTATTGGAGATTTTGAAGCCGATGATGGTGTAATGGAATGGGAATCAGACTTTACGTTTGAAGAAGTAGATTTGGTAACACCATTTACAGGATTTGATTTATAGGAGGAGTTTTATTAATGGCAGACGTTAAAGATTTTTTGATGCAAAATGTGGATGCAAAACCAGAAACAAGGGAGATTAAGTTTCCTCGATTTAAAGCACCATTTGTAATTAAATCAATTACAGAAGATGAAAATTCAGTTCTTCAAAAACAAGCCACAACTAAGACGAAAGACAGACAAACACGTCAAATCACATCAACTGTTGATCAATCTAAATATGTTGATCTGTTAGCAGCCGCATGTGTTGTGTCTCCTGAACTTGATAATGCTGATTTACAGAAGAGTTGGAACTCAATTGCTGATCCAGTGGGACTTTTGAAAAAAATGTTAAAAGTTGGGGAATACGCCGAATTACTCAATCAAATTCAAGATTTATGTGGTTTTGATTTAGAGGATGTGGATAATCTCCGTGAAGAAGTAAAAAACTAGCCAATTCTAGTGATACAGGCGATTTAAATTACTATTTCTATGCAATGAATGAATATCACTGGACGCCTCAAACGTGGCTTTCGTTTTCAAATAGAGAAAGAGCGTTAATTATCGCTGGAATTGAAATAAGAATCAATGAGGAAAAGAAACAACAAAAAGAGGCAGAAAGAAAGGCTAAGTCCAAAGCACATCGCTAGGATTTAGCTTTTTTTTGCTAGAAAGGAGGTTAATATGGCTACTATAAGTTCCACAATTAAAATTTACGATGGCTTTTCTTCAACATTAAGTAAATTAGGTTCAGGTTTAAGTAAAGGGGAATCAGGTTTTCAACGTTTTAAATCAGTTTTAAACGGTGGTGGTGCGTTTAGCGGACTAACTAAATCAGCTGGACAAGCTGGTGGATTGTTCAAATCTGTTCTTGGTGGAACTGTTGTCGGTGCTGGAATCACTAAAGGTATTGGACTGGCCACTGCTGGAATTACTTCTATGGTAGGTGAGTTGAACGAGTCAAGTAAGGCATGGCAGACATTTGATGGTAATATGCAGATGATGGGTAAGTCACCTAAGCAAATTGCCGTTGCTAAAGGATCCATGCAAAAATTCGCTCAACAAACAATCTATTCTGCATCTGATATGGCATCTACGTATAGTCAATTGGCTGCCGTGGGTATTAAAGGTACCGGAAAACTAGTTAAAGGTTTTGGTGGATTGGCTGCTGCGTCTGATAATCCTCAACAGGCTATGAAGACGTTAAGCCAACAAGCCACTCAGATGGCTGCCAAACCAATGGTTCAGTGGCAAGACTTTAAGTTGATGTTGGAGCAAACACCTGCTGGTGTATCTCAAGTCGCTAAGACGATGGGAATGTCGACCAAAGATTTAGTTTCAAGTGTTCAAGATGGTAAAATTGCAACTCAAGACTTCTTTAATGCTATTTCTTCTACGGGTACTAATAAGTACTTTTCAAAAATGGCTACACAATATAAGACAGTTGGTCAAGCTATGGACGGTTTAAAAGAAACTGTTGCTAATAAGATGCAAGGTGCATTTGATCGGGTTGGTAAAGTCGGAATTAAGATGGTGAGCAATTTAACTGATTCAATCGGGAATATTAACTTTGATGCGTTCGCCGACAAAGCAATGATAGTTATTGGAAAGATTAAACAAGGTATTGGCGATATGTTTAGTGGTTTTAAATCTACTGGGGCTTTGGATAATATTAAAACTATGTTTGATGATTTGGGTAATGCGGGAAGTAAGATATTTGGAAAGATGTCTGGTGGAAAAAATAATATTTTTTCACAATTAGGGGCATTTGCTGGCAGCTCTTTATCAGGAGTTGTTAAATCTATTTCAGCTATTGCAAAAGTTATTAGTAGATTGAGTCCTGGTACTATCACAGCATTAGGCAGTGCTTTTATAATCCTAAAAGGCGGTTTAAAAGGTCTTGTGTTTACAGCCATTATCAATGGAATTAGTAAATTGAAACCAAGTACTATAACTAAAATTGCGGGAACAATTAAAAATCTTGCAGTTGCATTTATAATTTTGAAGGCTGCTATGAAAATTGGTAGTGGAATATCAAATTTCTCAAAGATGTTTAAAAAATTGAAGACCCCTAAGACGCCTAAAGTTCCTAAAACGCCTGAGTTACCTCAAACTCCTAAGACTGGTGGAATTATTCAATCAGCTAGTGCTTACATGAAATTAGGAGCAGCTTTGATGATGGTTGGTGCAGGTGTTGCTCTAGCTGGTGGTGGAATGTTGCTTATGGCTATGGCGACTCAAAAGATTGCCTCAGGTGGAGGTGCTGCTATTGCTGTATTTTTTGGTATGTTTGCAGCAATTGCCATACTTGCCGTTGTGGTCAAACTATTAGGGCCTGAATTTATCGTGGCCGCTGCTGGATTTTTAGTATTTTCAGCAGCCTTATTATTGATTGGTGTATCTATTTTCATTGCTTCTGCCGGTATAGCATTATTAGCTACTCAATTGCCTTTAATTTCTCAATATGGTGTTAGTGCAGCTGTTGGATTATTGGCTTTGGCTGGTGCTATTGCGGTATTTGGATTGGCTGCTATTGTTGGTGCTGTTGGTGTGTTAGCACTAGGAATTGCCATTGCAGTTCTTGGCGTTGGTTTTGTAGTAGGTGCAATTGGTGCCATTTTATTTGGTGCAGCTTTATTATTAATTGGTGTCGGTGCAATGGTTGCTGCAGTTGGTACTTTATTGCTAGGGGCTGGATTAATGATTGTTGCGGTTATGTCAATGCTAGCTGCAGTTGGTTTGCTATTAATGGCAGTAGCTTTGATTATGATTGCAGCTGTTGCAATTGTTGCTGGTGTTGGAATGATGATATTCGCTGTCGCTTTAATGATGGCTGCACCACTTATGATGATTGCAGCTATTGGAGCATTGTTACTTGGAGTTGCAGCTATCAATTTAGGAGCAGGATTAATTATCGTTGGTGTTGCTCTTATGATTGTTGCTAGTGGTTTAACTATGGTAGCTTCAGCGGTTATTACCTTGGCAACAGCATTTATTATGGCTGGAACAATGATGGTAACTGCCATTGTTAGTGCTATGTCTAGGGTTGTAACAGCAGTTTCGAGTGGAATTCAGAATGCTGTTAATGCAGCTAAGGGGTTTGTTAATTCATTGGTTAGTGTAGGTAAAGATTTAATTCAAGGCTTAGTTAATGGTATTAAATCAATGATTGGATCGGCTGTCAGTGCAGTTAAGAGTGTTGCTGGTAAAGTAGTTTCTGCTGCTAAGTCTGTGCTTCATATTGGTTCACCATCAAAATTGTTTAATCAATACGGGCGTTGGGTTGATCAAGGTTTAATCAATGGATTGAATAGAGATTCAGGCGCTGCAGCTGATGCTTCAGCCAATATGGCACAAGGAGTAGTAGACGCTGCTTCTAATATGAATCCTCAAATTGGACCAATGACTATGAGTGGATTAGCAAATAACCCTGGTGATATGTTAGCAAATGGTTTTCAACGTGCATTAGGTGTTTTAAACACTTTGATGACAACCTTTCAAGGTTTAAATGGATCCAATCTAGGTGTTAATGGAACGATTCAAAATGATTTAAAAAATGATGATCCAGTTATAGGTGCTGGTGGTATTGTTTCAAAAGGTGCTAATAGCAGTACAACGTCAAATAGTCAAAGCACTGTTAACATTTCGCCTGGAGCAATTCAAATAAATAGCACAGGGAATGAAAACTATGATGGTGAAAAATTAGTTTCAATTATTGAACAATATTTAATAGACAGAAATAATGCTTCACTAGGATAGGAGGTGATGTATGTGGATAATCATTTAGGGTTTTATTTAACAAATGATTCAAATGAAACGATTGAATTACCAGTTAATCCAACAGAAATTATGATCAAACGTGAAAGTGATGATAAATCTGAAACCGTTATCAAACTTGGTGAAGTCAATTTATTGGGTGAAGACAAATTACAGGACATTAGTATTGAGAGTTCACTACCTATAGATCCTAAGGCGGTGAATTATATTTCAGCATTAGAATTATTGGATTCAGCTCAGGATTATATCGATTGGATTGAATCAGCTAGAAAATTAAAAAAACCAATTAGATTGGTTATTTCAACTACTAAGGTTTCTTTGAAGTCAACGATTTCCAGTTTTGAATATGGTATGAAGAATGGATATGATGGTGAATATACTTACACATTGTCGTTAAAAGAATTCAGACCATTTGAGGCAAAAAAAATAGGCGTTAAACAACAACCAGTACAGACTGTTGAAGAACGTCCCAGTCCACCTTCAAAGGTGGGTATGGGTTCAATTGTTATTGTTAACGGTCAGCTGCATAGAGATAGCCAAGGCAATGGACTGGGGCAAACAGAGCAAAATGCTACTAGAAAGATTTCTCTAGTTGCTCCTGGTGCTTTATATCCATATCATGTCGCTACTTTAGATGGTGGCTCTCGTGGTTGGGTCAAAGAAAGTGATGTGAGATCAGCATGATTACCAAATTTACTATTGGTCGCCGACATAGTGGTGATACTTGGAATGTTATTAATTTGGTTAGTGATATTAAATGGGTCACTGATTTAAACTTCGCTGCAGGCACATTAACATTTGATTTGCTATTTGATAGTTCGTTTTACCCTCAAGATGGTGATGTGGTTGAATTCCAGTGGGATGAACAAAAGATATTTTATGGCTATGTCTTTAAAGTAAGTTTTAAAGAAGACAAGAAGTTTAGTATTACAGCCTATGACAAGACTAGGTATCTGAAGAATGAAGATTCATTAGTTTGGCCAATCTCAACCATTTCAGATAGATTTGATACTGTTTGTAAAATGGCTGAAATAAGTCACAAGGTTGTTAATGGTTCAGATTATAAATTACCTGCAGAAGTGGCCGATAATAAGACATACTTTGATATGCTGAAATCAAGCATTGATAAGACTCAAAAGGCTACTAATCAAATGTATTATGTTCTTGCTAACTATGATGTTGTTGAATTGAGAAAAGCACCATATAACGAATTGAATATTATTGTTGGTGACCAGTCCTTGTTGACTGGATTTTCTTTTGAGAAATCAATTGATGAGGCTGCTAATTCAGTTCGTATTATTAAAAAGAATCAAGCTGAATCACAACAGACTAGTTCAACTTCATCTGTTAGTGAAGAATCTAGTGGTGAAGATCCTGCTAAAACTAGTTTCAATTATACCGATAGTATTGCAGGTAATGTTCAAGATTGGGGTAAGCTCCAAAAGGTCGAGAATGCTAAAGATAAAGCCAATGATGCTCAAATGAAACAGCGAGCAGATGAATTACTGAAAGAAAAAAACAAGGAAACTTATACATTAAGTTTGACCTGTTTGGGCGATACGTCATTGATTGCTGGTAATTCTGTGAATATTCAAATTGATGATTTATCTAAGGCTGGTTTTTGGATTAATAACACGGCAATTATGAAGGCTACTCATACTTTTGATGTGGATTATAAATGTGATTTAGAAATGAAGGTGAATGAGCCATGGCTGGAGAACAACTCCTCGGAATGATGAATAGTAAAGGTGGTAACGAATCAGATTATGCCGATATTGTTTATGGAAAAGTAATTTCAAGTGATCCATTAAAGATTCAGACATCTAACCAAATGATTTTGTCTGAGTCTTTTTTAGTACTTGGAAGACAAGTTACCAAACATCAGGAGCGTATCAGAGTGCTAGCTCATCATGATTCTATTGGAGATACATCTGGTAATCGCCCCGATGTTTTTGAAACTATTGAAATTGACGGAACATTAAAAGATGGTGATTCAGTAGTGATGATTCGTTTTAATGGTGGTCAGCAATTCTTTGTTCTTGAAAGAACTAATGACAGAGTAGGAGATGATAACTAAGATGGATAATCCTACGAAAACTTATGAAATCAAAAATGGACGTATTTTGAATAAATTTGATGGTCATGAAGCAATGATTCAAGCGGTCAATAAAATTTTGAAAACTGAAAGATTTGTTTATCCTATCTATAATAACCAATATGGTAATGATTTCTTTGAACTTTTTGGAAAGAGTTTTGATTATGCAACTGTTGAAGTTGGGAGAATGGTTAAAGAAGCACTATTGGCTGATGAACGAGTTTTAACGGTTACTGTTGACGATATTGAAATTGTTGATAGAACTATTTTGAAAGTCCATGGATCATGCACAACAATCTATGGAAATATTGATATAGAGAGTGAGGTGAGTGTAAATGACGCCTGAAGATTTATCTAATAAGATTGAGAAGCAGAATTTTGACTTTTACCTATCTCAAATGATGAAAAACGTTCCTGATGATATTGATAAGCGACAAGGTGCAATTATCTATGATGCTTTAGCACCTGCAGCTATGGTTATGGCTCAGCAATCATTGAGCCTATCCAATATTGTTCGAGAGACCTATCTCAAAACTGCAGACGGTGAGTTTCTTGATTATCGAGCTGTTGAGCATGGGACTTCAAGACAATTGGCAACAGCTACGCAGGCTAAAGCCAAATTTCTGGATAATAGTGGGCAACCAATTGATAACGTCGAAGTCGGCGATAGATTTGCCAGCTTAGGTGATACGCCGATTTTCTATAAGGTTATCAAAATTAACGCTGATTTAACTGGAATGTTGGAGGCTGAAGAAGTTGGTACCCGACCTAACGGATATTTTGGCCAGATTCTTCCAGTAACACCAAATGATATTTTGTCATGGGCTGAAATTGTAGAGGTTTCTATTCCAGCAAAAGATAATGAAACAGATGAGCATCTTAGAAATAGACTGTTATCGACTGATTCTTGGATTGCTTATGGTGGTAATATTACTGAATATTTAGATATGTTATCTAAGATTCCGGCTGTTGGTTCGGCCCAGGTTTATCCTGTTTGGAATGGTGGTGGCACTGTTAAGCTGGTTGTTTTGGATAATGATTTAATGCCAGCAAGTTCAGAACTATTGACCCAGGTCAAAAATGAAATCGATCCACCGGATTCGGAAGGACTAGGTTATGGGCTAGCACCTATTGACCACACGGTCACTGTAGTGGCACCAGAGCCTATCACAATCGATATTTCAACTAAGATTGAAGTTGATGTTCAACGTGATATTGAGGTCTTACAACCTAAAATATTGAATGCTATTGCTGATTACTTTCATCTTAAAAGAATTGCCTGGAGTGAATTGAATAAGTCAACCGGTAGGGGCTATGCACTCACAATTTATAGATCACAAATTCTATCAGCAATTATGAAAGTTGATGGTGTAGTTAATGCTAAGATTCCTACTTTAAACGGTATTGATGATGATATTGCCTTGAAATTTGATAATGATGTATCACAACTTCCGATAGTTGGGACGGTGGTTTTAAATGGTTAAGCTACAAGATTACCTTCCAGAATATTATGACGACATTTATGAAATGCAGAAATTGGTAGCAGCAGAACAAGTTGATTTCAGTGATTTTGATGATTTGATTCTTAGAACGTTATTGAATCAATTTGTTATTCAAACTGATATTGATGGTATTTCAATTTTTGAGGACCAGTTAGGAATTGGTCCTAATCCAAATGATTCACTTCAAACTCGTCAATACAATGTTCTGATGCATTCATTGCCGCCTAATCCTATAACTCTACGTTATTTTAGGGAACTACTTCATACATTAAACGTACCAGCATCGATAAATGTTGAATACGCCATTAGAAATGTAATAGCGAAAGCAAAAAGAAGTGAGATTAGCAAAGATCAGATTAAACGTCTTAGGTACCTATTAAACGTTTATCTACCGGCTAATCTCACTTTTGATATCATCACGACTTCTGATACAGATGCAGTATTGAAATATTATTTAGGTGTTGTTTACAATACTGAAACCAGAGTTATTTCTAACCCTAGATTGATTACCTATGCCGCTTCAAAAGCTAAGTTATATCAAGGCTCAATTTCATCTCAAACCTTGGTTAAGGCTAGGTCAAGAGCTTTAATTACGAAAAAAACAGAAATAACTAATTCAAGTGTCATCTTTACATCGAAGCCAATGATCTCTATAGAAATAAAAACATACCCGAAAGAAAAGGAGCTGAATATTATTGTCTAAATATAGCGAAACAATCCTTACAGCAAATGGTTTGGATTTAGCAACTAGAGCAGCCAACGGAAAAGTTAGATTCACGATTACTAGAGCAGCTGCAACATCAAATGATTTAAGTGCAATGTCAGAGGTTGATTTACAAAACCTAACTAAATTGCCAAATGAAATACAATCAGGGACTATTACAAATAGGGATGAGAATATTCCGAATTCTAAAGCTGTCGTTGGTACGGAAATTTTATTTACCAATGAAGAAATTAAAAATAGTTATTCGATCAATGCTGTCGGATTGTATGCACAAGAAGAAGGTAAAAGTGAAGAAATCCTTTATGCTTTAAACATTGCCGTTGAACCAGAATTCATGCCAGACTTTGCGGATAAAGTATTATTACAATTTAAGATCACAATGTATATTATTGTCGGTCGTACTGAGAACGTGACAGTTATTATTGATCCGACTGGATTAGCAACAAAAGAATATGTTAAAGATAGAATTGCTGAGATTGATATAAATGATAAGATTCAAGATTCTAATATTGATAATCAATTACAAAAGCAATTGGCTTATTCAGAATACAAGAGTAAGGACTTGAATAAAGTTACTCAAATAGCAGAAGCAGTTGGACATATGACCCGTGGTTTTAAAATTATCGATAATGATGGAAATATTGATGCACATCTTCCAGATCCTTCTGATGGTTTAATTGATATATCTGATTTGAGCTTGAACGGTAGTGGAGGTTCTGATAAGGATCATCCTGCAGCTGGGATTGACTACTATGCCGGTTCAATGGAAAACGGAGAGATCACCGATAGACATATTGCTTATTCAAGTTCAACAAATCCAATCAATAAAACTAATATTAAATTTGAACTTGATGTTGGAAATAAGTTAAATATGATTGGTACAGGTCTTCAATATATTGTAAATTTACAAAAAACAGCGATAACAAAGGGAGTAATGGGAAAAGTATCAAAAATACCATTTAATTATGATCCTAAAAACGCCTTTAAAGCAGGATATTATACGACCACGGCTCCAGTACCGATGTATACGAAGTCTGAAAGTTTTGAAGTTGATGAACCTAATACAATTACATTAGAAGGGATAGGTGAAAATCTAGGTATGAAAAACCATAAAGCACCTGGATTTACTCTTACCTTTAAATCGGATAAGACTATGGATATCGAACCAATACAAGGATATGACAATGATGGTGACAGTGGAGGGGTAAATGGATTTATATATGATCCAGTGATTGAATTTATATCTACATATAATGTTCAACCTGCCGTAGTTCAATTTCCAACAGGAACTTTATTATTTAGTGGTAATACTTCTGCGGAAGTTGCATTGACTGCGGTTAATGATTTCATGACTAATGTATCTGGATTAAAAATTGAATTAAATAATGCCATGCGCATCGTAAGCCCACATAATTCAATATTTGGTATTTCAAGAACTGAATTGGGATTACCGAATACCATATATATTCCTAGGAGCGCCCTCATTTTCGGTTTTGATTATTTGAGTACTGAAAGTTCATATTTAAGTCATGTTACTATCAAACCTGTCCATTATTTTTATGGTACTGGTGGTAATGAGAGTATCGATGCAGACGTTAAAGGATTTTCAAATAGTATTAAGATTGGTAATTCTTCGATTAAAGTTACAAGTAATACATGGCTTGATAATAAGACAAAAGATACATTGGAAGGAAAATGTACTCTTGTAGTTAGTGTTAAAACTGTTTCAGCTTGGAAGGTGGAAGAATAAATGTCACAAATAGCTGTAATTGTAAAAGATGGTATAATTTCAGATTATGCTGATGAAAATTCGGCGCAAGCACAGATGAGATTAAATGTAGGTTGGATTCTAGTTGATAGTGATCCAGCTTTTTCTGTTGAAGAAAAAAATCTCTGGACTGTTAGATCAGAAGATAATGCTTTGGTTCATAAATCAACAAATCAAACATCAGCAGAGGAAAAAAATTCTGTATTGACCAAATTGACATTGAAAAATCTTTCTTTGAAGTCCGATATGGCTGATATGAATAAAATTCAAACTGCTCAAACACTTCAGAATTTACAAGATGAAAAAGATAAAGAAGACCAACAAAAAGTTATCACTAATTTAACTATGCAACTTATGAAATTAAGTAATAACTCTATTTCAGGAAGCACAAATTAGGAGGAATTAATTATGGACGTATCAACATTAAAAATTGTATTTTCGTGGGGAATGCTTAAAGCATCAGATTTAGAAACATATGTGCCAGGTCAAATTTCAGAAGACGATTTTAAAGAAATCACTGGTGAAGAATTTAAGAAGGAAGGTTAGCAAATGCTAGCCTTTTTATTTTGGAGTGATGCGGATTGAAATACTTAAAACAGAATCACTTTTGGTTCTTAACGGGAATGGAAACATTCGCTCTAGGACTATTATTTATATCTAATGGTAACTTTATTGACCGACCACCATCGGCGCCCCCCTTCATAGCTAATGTAGATGATCCACCATTCGCAATAGCACTAATAATTATTGGTCTGTATGTGATGTTCTCGTGTTTCGACGAATTACGTAAGTCTAACAAAGATTTAATCGTATTTCTTTTGTTATTTGTGTGGACATTCTACTTAATAATTTTTTCAATACATGATTTGACTGCACCGGTTTTGTTACCAAAATTCAAAACTATTTTTATTCTATTTATTAACATTCGAATTCTTTTAGAAGCATTTTGGAGTGATCCAGGATAAATGGAACAAGAAACAATCAGAATTTTGATATCAGCTATTGGTGGTGCAGTCATAACTGGTATCTTTGGAGTTTGGTTGCAACGTTTAAAGAATCAAGGTTCAAATGAAAATGTTTATGCAGATCATACTAAAGAGTTATTTGAACGTTTAGATCAGATTACTCAAGAACGTGATGATTTAAAGGTACAGGTTATTAAGTTACAAAATCAGGTTTCAAAGCAGAATAATACTATCGATGCACTAAATAAACAGGTTGGGGTATTAAATAGTAAGTTCGACAAATTTAATGAACTGGAAGAGGAAAAATAGATGAAAATTATTGAAGGATTGCAATTGATTGATGTAGCACAGTTAATGGTAATTGCTATTTTGTGTTATGTCCTAACCAACTCAATCAAAAATACAAAGGTCGTTGATACTAAATGGATGCCATTCGTATCAATGGCGTTGGGATTGGTGTTAGCAATAGTTACAGCTCTGGTATTTCATGATAAGGAAATTGGCAAAGCTATTATTGCCGGTCTGTTAGTCGGCGGTTGGACATCAGGTATGTTTGACGGTATTCAAGGTTTCTTAAACGATGGAGGTACATCAGAATGAAGAAAAAACTAGTTTATATTGTAAGTCTGCTAATTGCAGGCTTATTTTTTTGTACAACTAGTGTAAATGCGGCAAGAACTGATATGGTCGATGTATCTAACCATAACGGCTATATGACAGTATCTAATTTTCAAGATATGCTGAATAATTATGGTGTAAAGTCTGTAGTTACTAAAATCAGTGAAGGCAATTACTATCATGATTACACTGCAGCTAATAATATCTCGACAGCACAACAGGCTGGCTTATATATTAATGGCTACCACTTTGCTAGATATACAACGGTTCAAGGTGCTATCAATGAGGCTGACTATGCTGGTCAAATGGCTAAATCTGACGGTCTACCAATTGGTTCAGTGTTGATCACTGATGTGGAAGCACAAGAACAGAATGGACTCTCACGGGCGACTAACAATGCTAATAATGTGGCCTTCATGAATGAAGTTGCCAAGTATGGTTATCGTTCGGCCGTCTATACTATGTCATCTTGGCTTGGTTCAAAAATGGACGTATCGAAAGGGTGGATTGCCTCTTATCCATATAATGCTAGTGGTAAGCAATGGTACTCAAATCATCATTCATGGCAATGGGGTAGCACATATCAATTCCAAGGATCATATGGTAATTTTGATGTTTCTCAAAACTATGACAACTTCTTCACCGGCGGACAATCACCACTTATTGATCCAGCTTCTACTATTAATAACAACGTAGATGTAAAGGGCAATAGCTACAAAGCATTCACTACCTATAATAATTTGGGACAAGCAAATGTTGGTACAAATGTAATTTCTGGCACATCGTGGAAATCTAATGGAATCACAGTCATAAACGATAAACCATTTTATGTTATCGGTGTTGACACGTTGCTTCCACAGTCAAGTACAACTTTTAATCGTACAGTTATAGTGAACTACCGCTCTGATTATGGCGTTCTTGCGTACAATTCTAAAGGTGAATCAATTAAAGATAGTAATAAAGTATTTAAAGGCGGTACTTCTTGGCAAACTAAAGATAAGTTAGTTAACATCCCTAATATTGGCTACTCTTATCAGGTTGCTACTGATGAGTACATTCCAATCAAGTACGCTCAAGGTTCTGGATATACTGGATAAATTTTAAACGGTAAATGCTAGACAAATTAAATAATATGCGTTAATTTAAAGGTGTTCATTGACGTGGACAATATTATAAATTACCTCGATTTTGAATTAGCCCTGATAGGGTTAGAAAAACCCATCATCTATTAATTTAGGTGGTGGGCTTTTTTATTTGTCTAAAAATAATTAAAAAAAATCATTGCATAGTAGATTGCAAATTTAATTCAATTATTTTTATACAAAAAAATCGCTAGTCAATTAAGACTAACGATTATAATTTGCATTCCCACTTTATTTTTTTCGTGACACACCGATTCATCAAAACTGATAGATGTTTTACCGTTTATGGGTAGAAAAACATAATAAAAAGTAAGGATTTGCGCATATTTTGCGCATATTTCAAATGGGGATTGATATATAGGCTTTTTAAAATCCTGTACTCACCTTAAATGATTCAAAAAAGAACATCTCTATGGCTTTTGTATAAGACCGTAGGATGTTCTTTTTTGTACTTAAATTTCGAATAGTTCTAATTAAAATATTCCATATCTATATGGTTTAAATGATTACCCTTTTGATCATTATGCTATAGGAAAGAATCTATTCAAATAAACTTTAAAACTCAATATTTAACATAGAAACGATATTTCGTGCCAATGTAGTAATTAATACTATATTCATAGTAATCGCTGTCTAACTCTGAAATTTCACGGACACGTTTTAAAAGAGGCTCTTTCTTTTTCATATTCAATAATTCCATGAGTTTAGGAGTCGCATCCACCGCTTCAACATACTCCGTTTGTTGATTTACATGAATATCAAACTTTGCTAGGTATTCATAAAGTGAACCTTTGTAATCAGAAGAGTTTAATGAAAAACCTTTATGATAGGGAGTATATGTTTCAGAATAGGTGATGATTTCATCATCAGCTCCACGAAGACGTTTAAGCGAAAGTAAAGGGGTTCCAACATCAACATTAAGTCTTCTAGCAAACAATTCATTGGCAGAAATCTTTTTGACATGAGCCCAAATGGTTGTGGGCTTTTTCCCAAGCTCCTGCATCTCCTGAGTAAAACTGGTAACAAGAGTATAAGAGGACTTTTGTTTAAGATCCTGTGGTTCTCTTACAAAGGTTCCTTTAGGGCGTTGACGAATAAGGTAACCTTCCTGAACGAGTTCATCTAATGCATGTCGAATTGTAATACGACTAACATTAAACGTTTCTCCAAGTTCCATCTCAGAAGGAATTTTATCTCCATCGATCCATTCACCACTATTTATTTTAAAGCGTAAATTATTTTTTATTTGTAAATATAAAGGTATATCTTTATTCATAGTTAAATCACCTCAAGTGCTCATTGTCATATCAATATAACTATTTTAACCATAACAGTAAATAATGTAAATGAAACCCTTTACATAATACATGCATCGATTTATAATTTGTATTGTAATAATGATATAACAATAAAACAAAGGAGCATTTAATAATGTCAATTTCATTTATAAGAGTTGATGATCGAATAATCCATGGTCAAGTAGTTACAAGATGGCTAAGTGAGGTAGAGGCTGATGGAGTCCTTGCAGTGGATGATGCGGCTGCAAACGATCCAATTATTTCTAAGGTATTAAAAGGTGCGGTTCCATCTGGTTTAAAAGGTTTTGTAATGCCGGTATCAAGAGTATCAAAACGTTGGGATGATATCGTTGGAAGTAGTAAAAGATATTTTCTAGTTGCCAAATCTCCAGTAACATTGATGAACTTGTATAAGGAAGGAGCAGATTTTATTAAAGAGCAGTCTAAAATTAATGTCGGTCCAATGAGTGAACGTGAAGGGGCTAAAAAAGTTGGCCCTAATGCTAATGTAACTGAAGACGAGTTTAAAGCATTCAAATTTTTATCAGAACATGGAGCGGAAGTATATTTTCAATTAGTACCAGATTCTAAAAAAACTTCTTTTGAAGATGCAAGTCAGAATTTTAATAATTAAGAGGTGATTATAATGTTATTAGTTCAAGCAACTTTAATTTCTTTACTTTGTTATTTAGGAGCTTTAAGTACACCTTGGGCAATGGGTATCATTGGTGGATGGTATACACTATCTAGACCGTTGGTTTCTGGATTTCTTATCGGAATAATTGTAGGGGATGTTCCCCGAGGAATTATTATCGGTATAGCTGTTCAAGCTGTTTATATTGCAATGGTAACACCAGGTGGTCAAATGCCAGCTGATTTAAATTATGTTGCCTATCCAGCAATTGCATTGGCAGTTTTATCACATGCATCTACCGGAGTTGCAGTTACATTGGCAACAACAATTGGTGTCATTGGTACGATTGCGTTTAACTTATTCCAAGTTCTTAATTCTTATTGGAATCACCGCTCTGCAAAGGCCATTGAAGAGGGAGATGAAAAAGCTTTTCATTTCAACACGATTTGGGGTCCACAGATATTAAATTTCCTGTTACGCTTTATTCCGTCATTTCTAGTTATTTATTTTGGTGCAGGATTTGCCAAAGAAATGTTAAGTAGTATGCCTAAGTATTTATTAGACGTTATGACCTTTCTTGGAGGTGCCCTTCCAGCATTGGGAATCGTAATGTTATTGACCGTCGTTATTAAAAAGAGTTATATGTGGGTATTTTTCCTATTCGGATTTGTTGCTGTTGTTTTCATGAAATTAAATATGATTGCACTAGCAATGGTTGCCGCCATGATCGCAGTGATTTTTTACTTTGCAACATCAAACAAAGGTAGTAATGATTCAAATAATAGTGGATCCAATACATCTAATGGGGAAGAGGAGGAAGAATTCTAATGAAAAAACAACAATACCAATTATTGGATAAAAAAACTGTTAACAAATCGTATATTCGATGGATTATGTTTAACTTAGTTGCAACTAGTTATGAATTTCTAGAAGCTTTTGGTTTTGCATATTCAATGGAGCCAGTTTTGAAAAAACTATACGACCCTAATTCAAAAGAATATCGTAATGCACTAAAAAGACATTCAATTTTCTTTAACACAGAACCTCAAGTAGGTGCATTGATTAATGGTATTACTGTAGGTCTTGAGGAACAACATGCTTTAGGAAATGAAGATATTAACGGTGACTTTATTAATAGCTTGAAGGTTGGTTTAATGGGTCCCATTGCAGGAATTGGAGACTCAATGATTCCTGGCATGTTGATTCCAATTTTGCTTTCAATTGGTATGGGATTAGGACAAGGTGGAAATATTTTAGGACCAATCTTTTATATCGTAGCTTATGATGCAATTGCATTTTTTGGAAGTCGCTATTTATATTATAAAGGATATGAATTAGGAGCCGCCTCAGTTGATTTATTTGTAGGTGATACTGCCAAAAAAGTCACACAGGCAATTACTGTACTTGGAACTATTGTAACTGGCGGTGTGGCGGCTTCTTACGTAAAGATTGAATTACCAATTAAAATTCAAATGTCACACGCAAGTATTGATGTGCAAAAGATTTTGGATGGTATTTTTCCATCACTTCTTCCATTACTAGTTGTTTTTGTTTCATGGTATTTTATGGCTAAACGTCATGTATCACCGATTAAATTGATTTTAGCTTACTTTGTTATAGCCTTTATTGGATATGGCATTGCATACGGTATTATGGCACTTTAAATAGACAAAGGAGTTTCTAAAATGAAATTATTATTGGTAAGCCATTTGGGTCTGGCTAGTGGAATGATTAAAGCAGCACAGTTTATCGCTGGGAAACAGGGAAATGAGAATCATATTGAATTAGATGAACGTGGAATTGAATCCTTTAAGAAAAGATTCAATGAAGTAATTGAAACGTTTGATAAAAACGAACAAATAGTTCTTGTCTCCGATATTCCAGCCGGATCACCAGGAAATACTGCGTTAGAAGCCTTAATGAAGTCTGATTTCAAATTTGAGTATTTAAGTGGAATGAATCTTGGAATGATTTTAGATATTTTACTATCTGGAAATGCTGCTGGCGCAAAAGATGCAGCAATAGCAAGTATTCAAATTAGTAATGATCAGACTGCAGATGATGAAGATTCAGATGAAGAGTTTTAATTTGCAATCTATTGTTATATCAATATAACTATGGAGGAATTAAAAATGTCTTATGATTTAGCACCAACCACTAAGATTAATGATTATAAAATTGCATTATCTGGATATTCCAAAATCAGTGAATTTTTAAATAAAAAAGTAAACGAGAATAAAAAGAAAAATATAATTCTTGTTATCGAATGTTATCCAGCAACTAATTTAAAAGAATTGCGTGAAGGGTTGATTGATCATCTAAGTCCTCAAAATATTATTAATTCTGATGAAAATGCAATGGATTCTAAAGATTTAAATGAAAAAATTAAAGATACGGTTACAAACGATCGAGTATTTGGAGTTATGTCACATTACCAATTAAAAGACTTTTTCCCTAATGTTGAGAACGTATCAAAAAAAATAGAAACCCTAGATGGATTAACCATTGTTTATGGAACCGGTGCAACGCTTTTAGCCCCTAATTCCGATATTTTAATATATGCCGATATGGCAAGATGGGAAATACAATTAAGATATAGGGCGGGATTACCCAATTGGCGACAAGATAATTCAGAGGAAGATCCGTTAAGAAAATTTAAACGGGGTTATTTTTTCGAATGGCGAATGGCAGATAGATTAAAAAAGGAAGTATTGCCAGTATCTGATTTTGTAATGGATACAAATATGAAAGATGATCCGAAATTAATTTCAAAAGAAGACTTATTAAAAAGTCTGAAGAAACTTACTAAACAGCCATATCGAACAGTTCCATATTTTGATGCCAGCGTATGGGGCGGCCAGTGGATGAAAAATCATTTCAATTTACCTGATAACGGTAAAAATTATGGATGGGCCTTTGATGGGGTTCCTGAAGAGAACAGTCTTTATTTTAAATTTGGGGATATTAGATTTGAAATTCCTGCTATGAATTTGATGCTATTCTATCCAAAACAGATTTTGGGAACCAGGGTATTTTCCAGATTTGGTGCGGATTTTCCAATCAGATTTGATTATTTGGATACGATGCATGGTGGAAATTTAAGTTTACAGATCCATCCATTAACTGAATATATTAAAAATAAATACGGCATGAGTTACACACAAGACGAAAGTTACTATATTTTGGAATCTACAAAAAATTCATCTGTATATTTAGGATTAAAATCTAATATTGACAAGAAACAAATGGAAAAGGATTTTGTTGCGGCTCAAAAGGGGGAAATTAGATTCCCTGATGAAAAATATATTAATAACTTTCCTGCAAAGAAGCATGATCATTTCCTAATCCCAGCCGGGACTATTCATTGCGGAGGACCAGATACAGTTGTTCTTGAAGTTAGTGCTACACCATATATCTTCACATTTAAAATGTGGGATTGGGGACGAATAGGACTAGATGGAAGGCCACGTCCATTACATGTAAGGGAAGGGCTTGATAACCTTCAATACCAAAGGGATACTCAATGGGCCCAAGATCACTTAATCAATTGTTTTAAAGATATTCGAGAAGATAATCATGAAAAACTTGAAGAGACGGGACTGCATTCAGAGTTAGAATTTATCGAAACTGAAAGACATTGGATAAAAGACGTTGGAAACTTTAATACTCATAAAAGTGTGAATATGCTTAATATGGTTGAAGGTGAGAAAGCAATTGTACAGAGTCCAGATAATAAATTTGAACCATATGAAATCCATTTTGGCGAAACATTTATTGTGCCATCAGGAATAGAAAATTATCAAATTAAAAATGAATCTAAATCAGACAAAATTGCTATAATTCAGGCGTTTGTGAGGGATACTAAATGATTAATATAGGACTCGATCTCAGAATTAACACTGATTTAAAATTTGAATATGGAAATGATACATTTGGACCATCACCAGAACTTAGACATTTGAATGATATTAGAAAGAGTCTATTGGATCAAAGCGCATCAGGTCCAGACACTGTATACTCGATTGCAATGGATGTTGGTCGAAATAAAGACTTAGTAGATTTAAAGAATAGGATGTTGCTTTTTGGCGCAGTTGTCTACAATAAGGGACAGATTGGGCGTGAACCTGTTAGAAGCCAAGGACATATACATGCAATTTCATCATCTTGTGGATCATCTACACCGGAAGTTTATGAAATTTGGTCCGGAGAAGCTGTTGTCATGATGCAGCCAAACGCTTCAAATAATCCTAAAGAATGTTTTGCTGTCCATGCTCAACCTGGAGATGTTGTTATTGTTCCTCCATCATGGGCCCATTGCACAATTAATAGTCGTCCTGAAACAGAATTAGCATTTGGAGCATGGTGTATTCGGGATTTTGGATTCGAATATAAAGATATTAGAAAACATCATGGTCTTGCATTTTATCCTATCGTTGCCAAAAATCAATTAGGATGGTTACCCAATTTAACATATAGGGATACTTATCTTATTGAAAAAAAAGCACGAAAATATGAGGATTTCAATATTGAATCTAGAATTCCAATTTATAAACAATACGAAGATGATCATGATAAATTTGATTTTGTAACTAATCCGGATGAATATAAAAATAAGTGGTTCAATTATCGTCCATAACAACGGTGGTCAAAATGAAAGAAATTAAAGCAAATAGCAGATTAAATATCGATGGAACCCTAGTTGGTGATACTAAACAAGGTGAGACTCTTGTTAAAGATATTTCTAGTTTTCTCATGGATTCTAATATCTCCGATTCGGAAGCGTCAAAAGTTGCATATGGTGTTCGTGTTAGTAAGAATGCGGTATCTGAAGGACAGCAGGGTGGTTTATTCTTTGGAGTCTCAACATTAAATGCTGGTTCAATAAATAATGAATATTACTTTACTCGTGGTCACTATCATGAGAAGTTAGATACAGGGGAATACTACTGGGGTATCTCTGGAGAAGGCTTACTTTTATTACATTATCCGGATGATACAGAGACAATAACTAGAGTCAGCCCAGGAAGTGTTCTTTATATACCTGGTAAAGTCGCTCATAGATTAATAAATATCGGTAAAAGTAAATTAGCCGTTGGAGCTGTTTGGCAATCTATTTCAGGACACGCATATTCTCAAACCAATCTCTTTAGAATGCATATTCTAGTTGATGATATAAAAGATTATAGAGTCATTGAAGAAGAAAAATAAAAGTTGAATTCATCATAAGTTAAAGTAAATTGTATGTTAACTAATCTGAAATACAATTCTCCAATTTTGAAAATATGTCGGAATGTTTATTTCAATTTTAATGAAGTTATTTAATATTAGGGTACAAGATTCCAGGTGGGATTTTGTACCCTTTTTTATATTTCAACCTATAGTTTTGTTTAATTTTGTCACTCCCCCGGTGTCAAAATTAAATGTAAACGAATACAGTAATGAAATACTATATAAACGTAAAGAGAAATAAATAAAGGATTAACGGAGGAAATATATTATGTCAAAAAGTATTTTATTAATTTGTGGTTCAGGTGCATCATCAGGATTTATGGCAGCAAATATGAGAAAAGCAGTAAAGAAAGAAGGATTAGATTACAAAATTAAAGCACGTAGTGAGTCAGAACTAGGAGATTATGCAGATGATATTGATGCATTGATGGTTGGGCCACATTTGAAGGCTGAATTTGAAGGAATTAAGAAACAAGTTCCAGACAATGTGAAGGTAATTTTAATGCATGCAGACTATTATTCAATCCTAGATGGTAAGGGTGCGATTGAGCATTTACAAAAGGAACTTGGAGAATAATTTTAAAAGATTAAAAAAGGGGCTTTAAATATGAATAAGTTTATGGATTTTCTAAATAACAAATTTGCTCCCAAAGCTCAAGTTGTAGGAAATAATCAATGGATTGTTACTTTAAAGAATTCAGTCCTTGAGATATTACCCTTCATCCTTGTAGGTTCGGTTGTAAGTTTACTTAATATTCCTGGTAGTTTTTGGAAATGGTGGCCAGACTTTTCACCGGTAAGTAGTTTTACTTTTGGTTTGATTTCTATATTTATTGCTTTCCTAATTCCATTTAACTTTATGGAACATAAAAAAATAAAGAAACAAAGAATAATTGCTGGATTGACCTCATTAGCATTATTTCTGATGTTATTAAATCCAAAGTTTACTGGTGGAGGATCAACAATTTCGTTTAACTTCAGTGAATTTGGTGCGGGTGGTATGTTCGTTGCCATTATTGTTGCAGTAGTTGTCAGTTTAATTATGCAATTGTTTGGAACGTTTTCATTCTTCAGTGAAGATACAGTGATTCCAGATTTTGTTACTTCTTGGTTTGACTCACTTCTTCCAATTGGACTATCGATTATTATCGGATGGCTATTAACCGACGTTGCACACTTTAATGTATACAATGCAGTACAATCGATTTTCAGTCCGTTAGCAACGGGTGCAGACACAATCTACGGATTCACATTGATTCTATTCGTTTATTGTTTTATTTATTCCATGGGTATCTCAAGCTGGGTCTTGACTCCAATTACTCAACCACTAATGCTTGGTGGAATTGCTGCTAATGCAGCAGCCATTGCAGCTGGACATCCAGCAACTCATATCTTTACAAGTGAAGCCGTCTTCAGTGGATGGGCATTCATTGGTGGGGTTGGTTGTACAATGCCCTTAGCAATTATGATGCTGTTTTTATCAAAATCTCAAAGATTAAAGGCGCTTGGAAAAGCATGTATTGTTCCTTCAATTTTTAATATCAATGAACCCCTAGTTTTTGGTACAGTTGTTTGGAATCCATACTTAATGATCCCTCTATGGATCAATGGATTTATTATTCCATTGGTAACGTGGATTGGATTAAAGAGCGGACTTGCAGCAATCCCAAAGGCAGTTATGCAAATGTGGTACATTCCATTCCCAATTTCAACATGGTTAATTAGTCCTCAAGTAGGTTCAATTATTCTAGTTATTATTACATTTGTTATTGCATGGTTTGTTTGGTTCCCGTTCTTCAAAGTATATGACAAACAAATTCTTAAAGAAGAATCACAACCAAAAGAAGAAATGGCTGATTAAATTTATAAAAGATTAGGAGAAACAATTCATGGAAGAAGAAGAGTTTGATAATAAGTCGGTTAAAGATACGATGGAAATCATTATTAATGCAGGTGATGCTCGTGCATTTGTATCTGACGCCCTAGACAATGTTGGGGATTTTGATTATGAAAAGGCAAAGGAAAATATAAAAAAAGCTGATGAAAAATTAGTAATTGCACATCGATTACAAACTAAGAAACTTCAGGAAGAAGCGGAAGGGGAAGACGTTAAATATTCAGTATTATTCACACATGCTCAAGATACGTTAATGACAATTATGAGTGAATACAATTTAGCTAAACACTTAATTACAGTCTTTGAAAAAAGGGATCAGAGCGCCAAATAAAAATCGGATTATTAAGTTAGGAGCATTAGTATGAAAGAAAATAAATTTCCATATTTCCCAAAGGGCTTCTTATGGGGTGGTGCACAAGCGGCCAGTCAAGCTGATGGTGCATACAATGAAGATGGCAAGGGCTTAAATTCCTCAGATGTTCAACCGTATTTAAAAGGGATGTCAAACTCAGAAATCCAAAAATTAGAAACTGATGGAATGAAGATTGAACAAGTAAGGAAAAACGTCAAAGATATAATGGACTATTTTCCAAAACGTTTTGGTATTGACTTTTATCATACTTATCCAGAAGATATAAAACTTCTTGCAGATATGGGATTTAAGAGCTTTAGAACCTCATTGGATTGGTCAAGAATATTTCCCAACGGAGATGATGAAGAACCTAATAAGGTTGCATTAGAGCATTATGATAAGATGATTGATTGTTTATTGTCATATGGAATAGAACCGATTATTACAATGAATCATTATGAAACACCCATTAACATAACTTTAAAATATGGTGGGTGGCCAAACAGACAAGTAATTCAAATGTTTGAGAAATTTGGGAAGACTCTCTTGGATTGGTTTGGTGAGAAAGTTAAGTATTGGATTGTTGTAAATCAGATTAATATGGTCCAAATCGAACCGTTCTTGTCCGTTGGGGTCTGTTCTGATCAATATGAAAACGAAGAAGAAGCTCTTTATCAGGCAGTTCACAATCAAATGGTTGCGGCTGCATGGATAAAGAAATATGCAGTCTCATTAAATAATCCAGATATTCAAATTGGTACGATGGTTGCTGATGGAACGACATATCCTGCTACTTGTAAACCTGATGATGTAATATTGTCTATGCGTCAAAATAGACTTCAATATTTCTTTACAGATGTTCAATTTCGTGGATATTATCCAGAATATGCAAAGAATTATTTAGAACAACGTGGAGATAAGTTGGATATCAAGGATGATGATTTGGAACTATTGTCAAATAACCACATGGACTTTTTGGCAATCTCTTATTATTATTCAAAAGTAGCTGACTCTACAAAGAATTCTTATAAACCATCTGATACTAGCCCGAACCCTTATCTAAGGGAAAGCCCTTGGGGATGGGCGGTTGACCCACAAGGACTATATAATACGTTGAGTCAGTATTGGGATCGCTATCAAAAGCCTATTATCATCGCAGAAAATGGTATCGGGATGTATGACAAGATTGAAGATGGAAAGATTCATGATCCATATAGAAGTGATTATCTAAGTGAGCATATTGAACAAGTTGGCAGAGCAATTAACGATGGAGCAAAAGTAATTGCCTATTGTGCTTGGGGTCCAATTGATATTGTAAGTTGTTCATCTCAACAAATGTCTAAGCGTTATGGATTCATTTATGTTGATAAGGATGATGATGGTAACGGATCGGGTAAGAGAATATTAAAAGATAGTTATTACTGGTACAAAAATGTTATTTCTACAAATGGAAAAGGCATCTAAAAGACGATACACTATTTATTTTAAAAAATATAAATAATGGAGATGTGTCCTTTGCGTAAAAATCATAAATCAGAACTATTGGTTTATCTGCAAAATAACCCTGGGTGGCATACTTCCAATGAATTAGCTGTGGTAATCGGAGTTTCTCAACGTAGCATAAAGCGCTATGCCAAGGACTTAATTGATTCCACAGCTATTTTGGGTAGTGAAAAGGGATATACGATTAATCAACAACAGACGAATCAGATGAATAAAAATGAATCTTTAAACTCTGATTATGGAAGTATAAAACGAGTTCTGATGAATGAATTCACTCAAAAAGAAGGTTTGAATATATATGACTTATCGAGTGAATTATATCTAAGTGAATCCACTGTTCTTAAATTGATTAAAGAAGTTAAGGAGTATGTACTTCAATTTGGGCTTCAACTATCACAATCTGGAGATATATGGAGATTGAATGGTAGCGAGATGAACAAACGCAAACTAATTAGCGATATTCTTTACAGAGAATCACGTCAAACATTCATAGGGAAGGACTCTATCAAAGCTAGTTTTCCTGATGTAGATGTTCAAGCAATTTCAGATTCAATAAATGGACTGGCAATGGAAAGTAATATCTATCTAAACACGTTTGATTTCAATAATATTTTGTTGCATATTGCTATATCTACTCACAGAACTAAAAATGGATATCAACCAATCTCGTCCGACAACAAGGTATTAAGTGATGATGTTAGTGGATCAACCAAACAAGAAAAGAAATTCGGTACGGCTCTAATTACTAGTGTCGAAAAAATCTCACATATTCAGTTCTCGGATGAGGAAAAACACAGTTTAATATTGATCATTCAGTTTTCAATTACGCGTAAACATAGAAATCTTGAAGATTCAATCACCCCCAATACTGCTATGCTTGTAGATAAACTAATTAAATATGTTAATACAATGTTAAACATAGACCTTAGAGTATTAAACTTTAGGGAACAGTTTGCAATACATATTCAAAGACTTTTAGAACGCTCATCTCATGGTTATGTTGAACGAAATCCAATGACTGCCAGAATAAGAAAATCTTCTCCAATAATATACGAATGTGCTGTTTTAATCTCCAATAAACTGGAAGAAACTGAAGATGTTGATATTGAGGATGATGAAATCGCTTATATTGCAATGCACATTGGAAATGCTGTTTCTGAATATATCAATGATCTTCATAAACTCTACGCAGTAATCCTTATTCCTGATTACCAAAGTGATTTAGAGAATTTTACTAGTCAATTAGGTAGGTTATTCAGTCAAGATATTGTAATCGGACAGGTAATTCATGACCCAAGTGAGCTGGTAGAAAAAAAGTTTCCAAGAAGTGTAGACTTTGTAATTCAAGTTAATACAGAAACTCCAATTGATACATACAGATATACAAATATTACACAATTTCTAACTCAGTCAGACTATAAAAAAGTGGGAACACTTATTAAAGAAATAAAACATACCAGAAAGAAAATTAACTTTACCAATAACCTTGAAAAATTTTTTCCAAAGCAAAATTTCATAGTTTCCCAAGAAAAGCTTAATAGAGATGATCTATTTATACAGATAAGCTCGATTCTTGAGAAGAAAAATGTCGTAAAGGTAGGATTTGCACAAAAGCTAATAGCCAGAGAGAAAATGTCTAGTACCGCATTTGGAAGTATTGCCATTCCTCACTCGTTAGAAATGATTGCCTTAAGGACAGAAGGGTTTGTTGTTATTGCCCCAAACGGTATAGATTGGAATTCAGACAATCACAATGTTAAAATGATGTTTTTACTTGCAGTGAACGAAACAAACAAACAGGCTTACAGAAATATATTTGATGATTTCTCACAGATAACAGTTGAGCCTAAAAATATTGCGATTCTATTGAAGAGTAAAACTCACGAACAATTTATTAATACTTTGGTGTCTTTGCTCTAAGATATCACCATGGACAGTTTATTGTGAGAAAATTTCTAGATTAAGGCAACAACTAGTTTATCCAAAGAATCATTGATACTTTATATTATTTATCAAAAAAACACCCCTGTGAATAAAGACACTGGGATGTTTTTTGCTTGAACTTAAATTGGAAACAAAATTATAAAATTAATGAATATTATTATGGATTTTCTTATACCTCACTATGGGTATGTTCATTGAATCTTTATCAAAGAATTAAATTTAATCTTATCTTATCACTCAATATCAGGTATTTGACTGGTTACTTGATCAAGTTCTTGTTTTTGATCGTCAGTTGAATAATATTTAGCCGCTAAATCGTCCAAACTAATAGTATGTTCAGTTTCGGGTGATGGACCAGTTGTACCATCTGGACGTATATCGTTACCAGTATAAAGGACAGTCCAATAGTGAGCAGTATTACCTTCAATAGTATATGGCAGAGTAGAATTACTGCTTCCAGTACCGATCCAGTATCTACCATTAGCAATGTTTATTTGTAAATTAGGTGCTCCAGAAATATCGAAATTTCTATCTAGTTCATAAAGCATAACACCAACCATCTTAGGATCAGAAACTGTTTGAGTTGAACCACTATTACTTTTATTGTTGTCGTTGCTGTTATTAGCATTATTATCATTGCTAGAAGATGTTGTTACGGATGATACATTAGTTTTCTTACCATTAACAATATTTTCAAAACCTGATTTCAGAGCAGTATTCTGGGTAGCAAGTAAATCGGGTGTTCCATTGGTACTTTGATCGACTAAAACAATCGGTTTACCATTATGAAATGCAAAGAAGTAGGTAATATGATTAGGTAATGGTGGTTCAGTTCCGTCATAATTATAAATAGCAACTACGTTATATTCATAATTTCCTTTGCCAGCCTTATTCCAACCGATAGACGCTTTATTACCCTCGACGGTTACATGTTTCAACTCACCGGGATAAGTTGTTCCGGTTGAAGTCTTGAGTGAGTGACTACCATCGTATTTAATGTAGGACTGGTTCATAGTTGGTGCCCATTGATTGATAAATGCTGTCAATTTGGCATCTTTATCACTGTTCCAAAGCTCCTTAGAACTTTTGATACTCGATACTTTTTTATGACTGACTGTAGTAGTTGTCACTTTTTTACTAGAAGAATTATTGGACTTACTCTGACTACTGCATCCGGTTAAAAGAAGGATTCCCAGTAACAGTACAGTCGTTACTTGTGATGTTTTAATTTTCATACTTGCTCGCTTTCTACTTTTAATTTTATTTACTAGAAAATAGTAGCAGAGCACCATGTCACTATTTGGCAATTGCAGGGTTTTACTAATATTGGTCACAAAAAAATGTCACCATCTTCAGATGACGACATTTTATATTTAGGACATATATATTTAAATAAATGTTTCTTCAATAAAAAATTTATCGGAGGAAAAGGTAGGTAAGGCTGTAGAATTCTTGAGGCTGATTGTGACGTAATAGATATCTTTACCGTTAGTAGATCCATTAAATAAAGATAGTTCCTTTTTATCGAGCTTCACTTTCAAAGTCATGGGATCTTGAATGTGATTTAATTCTTCAATGGTTGGTTTTTTAGTGTAAAATCCAACTACTTGAATATCAGCTTTTTTAAATTGGTCGATTATTTGTCCTTGAAATTTTTCTTTAAAAACGTAATATTTATTCATTGAAATAATTCCTCTCATAGAACCAAGTTATTAAAAGTAGTAGTTTCTTTCTGTAATAATCATAATACACTTGGCTTTATGATAAATCGAGGATTGGCGAACATTACAAAATATTAGGAAGAGCTTAGTTATGCAATTAAAAGATATGTATTCAACAGAATTTTTGGAAACCCTAGCTGGCAGTGTTAAAGACTCCTTACCAGAGTTTAAAGAAAAACAATTTTTAGCAGCATGTTTAACAGATGATTGGGAAAGCCTGAAATTAATGGAACGCAGTGATCGAATAGTCTATAGCTTACATGAACAATTTCCAGTCGATTTTGATCAAACAGCCGATATTCTGAGACAGATTGGTCCCTCATTTACAGGTCTAGTGGCAGTCTGTTTACCAAATTATGTCGCCAAGTATGGTTTGGATAATTGGCAAACCTCAATGGATCTTTTACGATTATTGACCCAATATTCTAGTGCAGAGTTTGCAATCCGTCCATTTTTGGTTAAATATCCGCTTGAAACTAGTCAACAGATGTTGCGATGGTCCAAGAGTAACAATACCGATGTCAGACGATTGGCTAGTGAAGGGATGCGTCCTAGATTGCCTTGGGGGATGCGTTTGAAGCAATATATGGTTGATCCTGCTCCGGTCGTAGAAATATTGCATAATTTGATATTTGATAAGACTGAATATGTCCAAAAATCGGTTGCCAATAATTTGAATGATATTAGTAAAGACCATCCACAATTAGTGATTGATTTTGCCAAAAAATATTGGGGCCAACAAACAAGTACTGATTGGGTGCTGACTCGTGGTTTACGGACGCTTTTTAAGCAAGGTGACCCAGTGGTTTTGAAATTATTAGGTTATGATCCACAGGCAGCAGACGAGTTAAAAAAAATTCAATTAAAGTCTGTCGAATCAGAAGTATCTATTGGAGAAAGTTCGACTTTACACTATAATATCACTTCAAAATCGAATTATAATCTTTCAATCTATCTTGGTTATCGAGTTCATTATGTTCGTCAGAATAAAACTGATTCCTACAAAGATTTTTTTCTAAAAAAGACAGAACTTAGATCTAATCATTCACTGACAGGGGATGTGAAGATAAAATGGCGACAATTATCTACTAGAAAAATCTATCCTGGATTGCACAGAATTGATTTGTTGGTCAATGCCAAGATGGTGGATTCGTGCAAAATACAATTAAACAATGAAGAATATTAAACAAAAAACAATCGTTATTGAATGTAAATACAACGATTGTTTTTTTTATAGAAATCATTTTAAATTATTTATAGCATATTCTGCTTCTTCAGGTGTGAATTTTTCACCATATTCAGATGTCAATTGATCTCTAATACCTTCCGGTGACATTGACATATCTTTTTGGTATGATTTTGCTTTTGCTAGAGCATTTTTATTCCAATCTGCCTGTACGTTGTCAATGGCATATTGAGCTGCTTCTTGTGAATATTTTTCGCCATATTCAGAAGTTAATTGCTCTTGTACTCCTAATTTAGACATATGCATAAATCCAGAGTAAGTTTTAGCTTTGCGTAAAGCTGTTTTATATTCTGTTGGTACATTATCAGATTCTTGAATATTGGATGAAGTTTCAGATTTTTCTTCTTTATTGTTTTCTTGGTTAACTTTTTTATTATTTACTTTACTAATTTTATTAGAAGCTTCTTTATTGCTATTGCTACTTGAACCCCCAATACTATTAATACCCATAATAATTATCAGAACAATGAATGACCATATCCAGAATCTCTTCTTTTGATACCATTTTTTCTTTACTGTATTTTTACTATTTCTCATAAATATAAATCCCCTTTAAATGTATTAGGATATTATATCTAGAAAAAATGGTATATTCCATTCGAGTTTGATATATCATGATATTTGAAATGCTAATAAAAACACAAATATTATTGATACAATTTATTTTTTCCATATAAGAGCTTGATAATCTAAAAAATGTTAACGATCGCTATAATTACTATTAAAAAAACAAAGTTATAATAAAGGGCTTCATATATATCAGACACCGTAGTACGTCGTCTGACCGATGAATTAAATGTTCAAGTAAGCCTCTATAATCGTCATAGATACGGAAAATATTCCTCATATAAGAGAACTGTTGGGAAAGTCGCACGCAATGTTTTACATCAACAATTTAATGAAACTGAACCTTTAAAAATCCTCCATACTGACGTTACACAGGTTCGTTTAAGTGATAACAAATGGGCTTACATTTCCGCAATTACCGATGAGGCAAGCAAAGAAGTTCTTGCATTCAAAGTAAATAATAGTCCCAATAGTAAATTAATTATGGATACATTAAATGAATTAATAGCAGTTATACATGAAGGAACAAAACCAATGGTATATTCGGATCAAGGTTGGCATTATCAAGTAAATTACTATACTGATAGGCTTTCTGAAGAAGGATTCATACAGAGCATGTCTCGCAAAGAAAATTGTCTCGACAATGCTCCAATCAAAAGTTTTTTTCACCTATTCAAAACAGAATGTCTTAATGGATTTCTTCCTTGTAAGGATATTAAAGAATTCAGGAAACTTTCAAAGAAGTACATCGATTGGTTTAACAATCGACGAATCTCAAGAAAAACAAAAGGCATGACTCCCCGTGAATACAGGGAGTATGCCTTAGCAGCTTAATAATATTCGATTTTGTCTAACTTTCGTATTGCACTTTAATTTTTACT
This sequence comes from Companilactobacillus kimchiensis, assembly GCF_001438805.1. Lineage (GTDB taxonomy): Bacteria > Bacillota > Bacilli > Lactobacillales > Lactobacillaceae > Companilactobacillus > Companilactobacillus kimchiensis. Next base: position 161,892 of record NZ_JQCF01000001.1, on the reverse strand, counting down.
AGAGGTTATTTGCTTTAGATATTAGACTATGTAGCACTAAACTCTTGTTCCTCATCAGCTTGAATGCTGCGTAACTGATTCATTGGTTTATGTTTCATCTGATGTGAAACGGTAACTTGTCCAACTGAAATACTGTTAGCGGTGTTGTGGGGATGTAAGAGGAAAACATCACTTGCGATAATTACCGCAGTCAGAATGGTGTTTAGTTTAATTAAGCGTTTAAATTTCTTATTTTTCAATCAATTCTCCTAAATATTAGTCTTATCAGTATAACTGAAAGAAATATTTAAGGCAATTTAAGGGGACTTGTTAAGTGATACTTTATTCCAAATAATATTTGAGTTATTTAGATATTCGGTTTTCCCAAGATAAACTCCCTCACAAAAGATGGCAGTAGCAAAACCTTCTAGAAATTTTTCCTGATTAAATTTCTTTATTTCATAAACCGTCTTGAGAGAAAATAGTTGTGCTTTGATAATTATTTTTTCTCTAAGCTTGCGATTCAAGCTTTTAAATTCAGATGTTACATAAATTTCAATTTGATTGTTTTTTAAATAATTGATTTTTTTAATGAATTTTGACCAATTATCGGCAATATCTTTGCTAGATTTGAGCTTGGTTTTGTTACTAAGATTATCAGTGATAAGACCACGCTTGTTGTAGAGACGTTCGCTGATTACATAATTGATTCTTTTTAGACTGTTATAGGATTTGGTATGTTTGTTTTCCGAAATGCCCGTTGCCAAGACTGATAATGATGAAAAATTAGTTGTGATGGGAAAAATGGTGAGGGAAAGACTGAATATTATGATGCTTTTTAGAAATTTCTTTTTCATTACTAGGCTCCTAAATATTTGAACTTAGTATATCGAAAAACAAACTGTTGATGCTATTCTGATTTGGTATATTGAAAGATAAAAAATTGCTTAAATAGAATAATTAATAAAAAAAGATTAAAAAAGCGAATAGAAAATTTTTGATTTATAAACAATTTATATATAACTCATTGTTAATTTTAATTTGTAGCAAAAATAAATTAAAATTTGGGAGATTATTTTTTAAGTATGAAATCAAAAAGAAAAAACAACAAATTAACTCAAAAACAAAAGAATTACCGGGGCAAGAACCTTGCAATCGTTGCGGGATTGTCTTTGAGCGTGGGTCTAATATTAACGGGTGCCAAAGAACAAGAGGTTAAGGCACAAGTATTGGATAACAATATTTCAAATGTCGCTGAAAAAGCATCTGACATTGTAAATCAAGGTATTAATGGGACTAGTAATTGGACATTGTTTTCAAATGGAGAACTTCATATTGGAGCAGGGCAGTTGGATGCGGGGCAACTTACTTCAGAAAAGGATAAAGAATCTGGTCAAATTACCGGATTAAATGGGACCAATGCCTCACGAGTTAAAGTGATCGTTTTTGATGGTAAGGTATCTGCTGCCAGTGATTCTTCAGAATTATTTAAGGATCTTAAGGGTTTGCAAAGAATTGATCATATCGAGAACCTAGATGTAAGTAATGTTGAAAATATGGATAATATGTTTGCATCTGATGGTTCATTGAAGACAGTGGATTTATCGTCTTGGAATGTTTCAAAGGTTAATAGTATGGCTAATCTATTTGCCAATACTGGTTTAACTAGCGTTAATGTTGGTAGTTGGGATGTATCCAAGGTAACACGCATGGACAATATGTTTTTGAAAACGCATTTGAATTCGCTAGATCTTTCTAAATGGAATGTTGGAAATGTTACTAGCATGGATGGTATGTTTCTTGCTAGTCCATTAAAGCAATTGGATGTATCGCAATGGAATGTAGAAAATGTAACTGATATGGTATCCATGTTTTCCGAAACTAAGCTAAATACATTAGATCTTTCGGGATGGAAATGCGGTGAATTTTCCTTAACTTCAATGATGTTGGCATATTCACCTATTAATATTTTAAAGGTTTCAGATACAGTGAGTTTGCGAGGTGCTGGATTGAGAGCTGCATTGGCCGATGGTAAGAATCATGCGACTCATGTTGATCCGGATAAAACTTATGATCCAGATAATTGGCTAGAAGTCGGAAGTGGAACTATTGAAAAACCAGAAGGCAAGACTAAATTAGTAGCTGCGGATATTGAAAAAAATCATAATGTGGCTAATAAAAAAGCAGCAGTTTATGTAAGACAAGTTGCCAATAGTCCCATGACAACAACTATTATTTCTAATGTTGCCATTAAAACTAGTTTAGGAACTAAATTTATTAAAGATATTCAAGGAAAAGTTGGGGACGTATTGAAAGTTGATACACCTGATGTAGCTGGATATACAAAGGATAAATCACAAGTTGAAGTAACTGTTAATGAGAAGAGTATTACTGTAAACGATCCTGAGCATGCTGGATATGTGACTTATCAATTAAACAAGAAACCAGTTGCGCCAATAAAGCCGGTTAAACCTTCAAAACCGACACATACTTCTAAACCAAGTAAGGACAAAGAGAAACCAGCAGTTAATAATAATCAGGCTGTTATTAATAAAGTTGAGAGAAAGGTAGCAACTCACTCAAACTCAGGAATGGTCGCTTTATACAATAAGAAACATGAGAAAATGACGGACAGAGCATTGTCGGCTGGTTCAGATTGGTTTAGTGATCAAGAAATGATTCATGAGGGTCAGACATATTATCGAGTATCTACCAATGAATGGGTTCGTGCTGAAGATGTCTATGAATATTCAGCAAATGATAAAGTTATCAATACAAATACTGGAACTTTTAAAAAGTTAGTTGACTCACGTGGTGAGCTTGTAAAAGCACGTGGCTTAGCCCAAAATACTACCTGGAAAACAGATCGAATGGTTAAAATCAATGGTAAACAATATTACCGAGTATCAACCAATGAATTTATTTCAACAGATGATGTTAGTGAATAATAATTTAGTAATATATATTTATGTCATTTAATTTTTTATTATAATTAGCAATTAAAAAACATTCCTAACAGAAAATTTAGTTGGGAATGTTTTTTTAATGATATAAGGCAAATAATTTAAACATCATTATTATTCTGGTTTTCGGAATCTCGTTTAGATTTTAAATCAATTAAATCTTTTCGTAATTTGCGATTCTCTTTTTCAATTTTATCTAATTTTAGTAAGATCTTGTCCAACTTATCTTCACTTTTAACGGTACTTTCATGGGTAACATAATTAGTGATCGTACTAGTTAAGGTACCAATAAAACCAATTCCTACGACCATCAAAGAGATTGCGGCAGCACGTCCGACCAAAGTTTTCGGTGCTACATCACCATAACCAACCGTCGAAGCGGTAACGACAGCCCACCAAAATGAATTACTCAAGGAAACCCCTTCAGCCAATGAGTAGGTAATAGCCGCTGTGACCAAAACTATGCCGCAAATAATGATCAGGTAAATAAAACCATTGATTTTGAGGAACTTTTTGGCATTTTTTTGTAACTTACCAGCAGTTCCAATAAACCTGATCAAAGTGAATACCTTGGCAAAACGAATAACGTTGAAAACACGGAAAACTCGAAAGATATTAAAGGCTGTGCTCAAAGGTATGATAGCCAAAAGATCAACAATATTATGACGGAAAAATTGCATTTTATTTTTAGCCAGATATAGACGTCCAAAATAATCAAACATGAAAATAACTAGTGTTAAAATATCGATTTCAATATAAGGTGATCTGGAGACATCAAAACCAGGTAGGTAACTGAGTACCAAGATGATCATTGAAGCTAGTCCAGCAATGACAATGAGCATATAATAGCTATCTGAATGTATAAATTTATGAAATTTTTTCATTTTTAATCAATCCTAATTAATAGTCTTACTAATTTGTAATATAGCACTAACGGTTGTGTTAGGTACATTTACAACCATATTCTTTTTCTGGATAATTGAAAGTAATAACTGAAGGAGAAATTATATGCGACAATTCACACCTAATATTTCATCGAAGGCGATAAATCGGGAAACATTTAAAATCATTTTAATGTGGTTAATGGTTTTAGACCATATCGGCTACTTTATCTCACCATATTTGGCTGATGTTTTTCATCTTGTGACCAGAGTGGTGGCAGTTGGATTTGCTTACTTAGTGGTTGAAGGACTACATTACACCCACAGTCGAAAAAATTATCTAACTAGATTGATCGGTTGGGGGATTTTTATGGCAATCGGTAATTACCTTTTGAATTTATTTGTTTTACGAAAACAATATTCACTCTCAATCATAGGAGATAACATCTTTTTAACTTTAGCGTTAGGGTCGATTGTGATATGCCTGTGGGATAATCAGGTCAAAAGTTTTAAACTACGGCGAATATTAAAAATACTTTCATTGGCAATATTATTAATTAGTTTATTACCAATTTTAGAGGGAAGTTTTGTAGTTATTCCAGTGATGTTTATTACACAATTGACGCATGGTGATGTTAAAAAAAGAGATTTATGGTATTTGATTTTAGCAGTATTTCTAGCAATAGTTGAACTGCCATCTGCTTTGTCAGTTTCGGGTTCAACACCAGTGATGTTATTTGATAGTGTAGCCATGAGTGCTAGCGATATGTGTTTTATATTATTGATACCCATGTTACATTTTTATAATGGTAGGGTTGGTAAATATAGCATGCAACTAAAATACGTATTTTACATTTTTTATCCATTACATCTTTGGTTGATTCATTTGTTTGCTAACGGTATATAAAAAGGGCTCATCATGGCGATGAGTCCTTTATTGTTAAACTTTAGCTTTACGATAGCCAGCGTTGATGGCATCTTGTTCGGTATTAAAGTAAACCGTATGATAGGCCTTAATATTGTAGCCACGTTGACCAGGAACATGGTAAATCTTTGAATCAGAGTTACCAATAATACTGCCACTGTATGATGTGTCAGTAGTCGTGTTGTTATTGTTGTTATCAATATTTACAACTGGTGCTGAACCGGTATCATAAGTTGAAACATATTGATCACTACCAATTTGGTAATATGAGCCACCATTGATAGTTACTTGGTCATCAAAAGCGACCCAAGCAGAACGAGCAGGCAAGATGTTACCTGTTTTATTACCATTGGCGTCAAGGACAGCTGCTGACCAGTTACCGATGTAAATGGTAGTTTTAGTACGTGAAATATTTGAACCTGTACCATTAATTTGACTAAGCTCATCAGAACCAACCCATTCGTTTGTTGAAACACGATAGTAGGTTAGACCGTCAGCACCTTTGATAGATTTGTCATAGATCCAAGCGCTATTAGGACCTAAAGCACGAGAGGCTACCTGAGTAAAACTATTGCCATTTAATGAGAACAGGAAGGCCATTTTGCTTGTTGTCAAAGTACCTTTGTCGGCTAAATTCATAACTCCGGCAGTAGTAGTGTCAGCGCTAACAACTACTGGTGCAATGGAACCAACAAGTAACAAGGTTGATGCGATTAAACTAGAGATAATACTTTTTTTCACGATATTTCCCCCTATAACTAAATTACGTATTTTATACACTTTAATTATATCAGAATAGTCCTATTTTTAGGAAAATAAAAAAGCACCCCAGAATCAGGATACTTAAAGATTTGCTAGACTGTATTCATTACCAGCCTGATCCAGCATTTCTTGCCAAGATGAGAATGTAGTGGAGTCCTTAACTTGCTGTTCCCAAATCGCAATTGGTAATCTTTCCAAGGCGTTTTTGCTAGTAACCCCGAGTGCCTTGAAAAAATCTTCAATACAGAAAAATTGTGTATTTTTCTCCATAAAACGATTGGAAAAATAATGAGTAAATTGAATCTCTTTTAAATTAGTTCTAATACGACATTCTCGTTCAATGAGCTCTAATCTGTGTTTTGTTTGCATAATAACTAATCCCCTAAAAAAGTCATCTACTACTCATTATTAAGTATAACAACAATTTGAACTTCTTAATAGCTTATGGTTACCATATTTTTCCTTAACTTGGTAAAATCTGTATAAAGGATATAAATAGGAGGTATAGTGATGTATAAAAAAATCTTAGTAGCTATTGATGGTAGCAAGAGCGCTTATAATGCATTAGATTCAGCAGTGGATCTAGCCAAACAGTTTAATTCAGAGATTTATTTAGTATCAGTAGTTAATACCGCTAATTTACCAATGAACGTCGGAGTGTCATATGCACCAGGATTGACTAGAGATCTGGAAGATAGTGCCGAAAAGGATCTTCAGAAGGCTTCTGAAATCGTAAAGAAAGCTGGATTGTCTAGTACCGTTAAATTATTGAATGGGGAACCTCGTGAACAATTAACCCGGTTCCCAGAAGAAAATGGGATTGATTTGATTGTAATGGGCAAGACCGGTACCAGTGCCTTTACACGGGTATTTGTAGGCTCTGTTACCAGGTATGTTTCTGAACATACTAGTATTAATATTTTGATTGTGGTTTAAATAAAAAAGAATCTTTCATGATTATTTCTTTAAGATAATTATGGAAGATTCTTTTTGTCCTTATAGAATGGATAAAATGTCATGTAGAAGAAGTGATTTTAATGACTTATAATATAATGGTATATACATATTAATATCAAATAGAAATATTGTGAGTTATAATACAATGATGCAGATAAATATTTGTTATAACAAATTTTGATCATACAAATAAGCTTTTCCCGGAGGAATCTATATGAAAGAGGCGCCAAAATATGTGGTTGTTGCCAATCGTCTAAGACAGCAAATATTGGAGAAAGAATATCAAATAAACGACCAACTTCCACAAGAGACGGTGATTGCCTCATCCTTAAATGTTAGTCGTATCACAGTTCGAAAGGCTCTGGATATTCTTGTTAATGAGGGCCTTATCTATCGAATACAGGGTTCGGGGACATTTGTTAAAGACAATAAACCAGGCGAATTAATTGATGATAAACAGTCTCTTGAAATATTTGATTTTAATGAATATCAGGTTAAGTTATTAAACTTTGGGGTTAGTAAACCGGATGATAAAGTTATGAATCAAATGAATATAAATCAATTTGACTTAACATATGAGATCGAACGGTTGATTATGAAGGGTAAAGAGACGATTGCTTTACAAAACATATTCATGCCTGTAAAGATTATTCAAGGTATGAGAATGGATTCATTAATGGGTTCTATATATGATTTTATTAATAAGGAATTAGATTTAGAAATAGGTAGTGCTATCAGGACTATCTCTTGTGAAATGGCCAATGAAGATACATCAGAAGTAATGTCTTTAAAGGGACCGGAACCACTCTTAACAATTGAACAAAGATCATTTTTAAAGAATGGACAAATATTTGAATATGCTTATACATATATTAGATCATCACAGTATTCATTGCATGAATCTATTTAAAGGTCATTAACTACAAGTTGATGGCTATTTTTTTCGGAAAAATATTTGTTATAACAAATTATAAAATTGTATTGACTTTAAAAGTATATGCTTTTATACTGAAAGCGTTAACAAATAAGAGAGGGGATTTATATTATGGCACAGTTAAAAATTGCGATATTTTGTAGCGGGGGTTTTTCAACGAGTTTAATAGGATCAAAAATGCAGAAGGTTTATGACGCTGCAGATAGGGATGTAAAAGTTGATGCTTATGATTTTGGCATGGTCGACGAAGTTGGAGATGATGTTGATGTTATTCTCTTAGCACCACAGATTGGTTGGGCATTTGATCAAACGAAAGCAGGACATCCAAATACCAAAGTTATTCTATTAACTATGCAACAATTTGGAAGTATGGATGGACAAGTGTTAGTAGATTTATTGGACGAAAAGGGGATTGGCTAAGATGAGTAAGAAAGAAAAGGGCCAAGGCTGGCAGAAATTTCAAGGCGAGTTTACCAAAACAGCTGGTAAAATTGCTGCCAATAAATTGTTATTAACGCTTCGTGATTCGTTTATTATTGTTGCAGCAACATCAATGATTGCTGGATTTGCAATTATGCTCCAAAATGTTTTCGTTGATCCAACCAATGGCTTGATTTTTGGTAAACAAGGTTTGGGATTAGGTCGATTGATCAGTGGTTCATGGACTGCCTGGCAAGCTTCAGGTTTGTTCAATGGGCTAACCACTACTGGTAATCTGATTGGGCTTATCTCAAACGGTTCGTTAAATACATTTGCGGTATTATTGGTAGTTATTTTCTCACATACATTTTCACGTAAGTATTTTCCCAAGAGTAAGGAACATATGACATCCGTTCTTTATGCTTTAGGTGCCTTCTTCATCTGTATGCCTTGGAAATTCCAATACACTCCAGACGGAGCTAAGAAACCAATCGATGTTTTAAATTATATGGATACAACATTCTTTGGTACCAAAGGTGTTTTCGCCGCTTTACTAATTAGTGGTTTTGCAGTTTGGATCTATAACAAGGTTTTAGAGAAGAACTTTACGATTAAAATGCCAGATTCAGTACCACCTGCTGTTGCACGTAGTTTTGAGTCATTGATTCCTGGTGTTATTACTATGGGCGTTTTCATTATTTTGACAGGTATCAGTACAACCTTTACTGGTGAAACTATGCCAGAACTATTATTGACAGCTTTACAGAAACCAGCTTTAGCAATTTCGGGTACCGGATTATTCGCTTTCGTATCTCAGATTACTTGGAGTTTACTTCAGTGGTTCGGTATACATCCAACATCAATTTGGGGACCAATCTTTGGCTTAACTTGGAACATCAATGATACCCAAAATATGTTGGGTCAAGCACATCATATCTATTCAACATTATTCATGAACTTTTCAACTATTGCCGCTGGATCATGTTCAGTATCACCAGTTCTAGCATTAATTCTATTTTCAAAAAGAGCTGCGGCTAAAAAAGTATCAAAAATTGCTTTAATGCCAGCTATCTTTAATATTTCAGAGCCTGTAACCTTTGGTCTACCAATTATTTTGAACCCTTTGTACTTTATTCCATGGTTAGTTGCACAACCATTGGCCTTCTATATTGGAATATTTTTTACTAGAATTGGTTTTATCGGGCCTATCGTTAATAATGTTCCATGGACAGTTCCAACATTGCTTTCTGGATTACTTTATACAGGATCAATTAAGGGTTTAATTGTTCAGGCAGTTATCGTTGTTGTAACTACTGCAATTTACTATCCATTTGTTCGTATGGACAACAAGCTGAATCCTGATGTTTCTGTTAAAGATGCAGATATGGAAGCAGCTCATAAAAATGCAGAAAAAGATGTTGAAATCGAACCTGCTTAAGGAGATAAAATAAATTGGATGAAGAACAATTAAAACGCGCAATGGATCTTATTTCTGTTGCTGGTACAGCCAAGTCAAAAAGTATTGAAGTCATGACTCAAGCTGAAGGTGGAGATACTGATAAGGCAGAGGAAACTTTAAAAGATGCGCGGAAGTTATTGCATCAAGCACATAATATTCAAACAAAATGGATGACTGATGAAATGAATGGTGAGAAAGTTGAAAAAACTATCATGTTGATTCATTCTCAAGATCATTTTATGTCAGCCGATATTATGATGACTGTCGCTGAAAAAGTTATTAATCTACATAAAGAAATTAATGAATTAAAAGCTCAGGGAAAAGTAAATGGCTAGTTTGAAGTTGGATGGAATCTACACTGACCAGATGGTAGTACCAGTTAATAAATTGTTTAAAATTAGTGGTCAGGCAATTAGCAATTCCATAGTAAGTCTAGAAATTTATAACCAAAATCATTCCACAATTGCGTCAGAAAATGGTTCATGGATGATTGAGGTTGACCCATTACCAGCAAAAATTGAAACGAATTTAAAAATTAATAATCAAAATGAAAATATTGATATTAAAAATGTTCGTACTGGAATGGTCTTATTACTCACTGGACAATCAAATATTGAATTCAAATTTAGAGATGACAGTGAATATCAAGAACAAATTGAATCAGTGGATTTTGATAATGTATATTTTTACAATGTTCCCCAATTGGAATATCAGGATGATGAACTTACTTTACCAGAAGATCTAGAGACATCAGTATGGGAAGTTGCTGATAAAACAACACTTTGGAAAATGTCTGATATTGGTTATTGGATGGTAAAAAAATTACATGAATTAAATCCAAATCAAGTTATCGGAGTTATTGATTGCTATAAGGGTGGTACATCAGCTTCATCGTGGGTATCGGAAGAAGTTCTTCAAAATGATCAAAACTTGATTTCTAAATATATCAAGCCATTTGAGAAGGCTACTACTGGAAAAATTCAATCTGATTATGACCGAGAATTTACTGAATATAATAATTTGGTAGTTAAACACAACAGTGATTTATCAAAGTTTATGAAAGAAAACCCTAAGATTTCTTTGAGCGATGCCAAAGATCATGTTGGTCATACGCCTTGGCCACCACCAATGACACCAACATCTTATTTACGACCAAATGGTCTTTATCATACGATGATTGAAAAAGTGAAAAATTATTCATTTGATAAAGTCATTTGGTATCAAGGAGAAAACGATGCTGGAAATCCTAATTTATATGGCAAATTGTTGGAGGGTTTAATTAAAGGTTGGCGAAAATTATTTAATGATCGTTCATTACCATTTTATGTAATTCAATTACCAGGTTATGTCGATGAACCAAAGGATGCCTGGGCAATTATTAGACAACATCAATTAGAAGTTTCTGAAGAACTTAATGATGTGCATTTGATTTCAATATCAGATACCGGTGAAAAACACAACATTCACCCGACACACAAGCGGATTGCGGGAACAAGAATCGGTGAGATTGTTTCTGATATCAGATATGATGCCAGTCCAACCGTCTATAATTATCAAAGTATTGATAACAAGATATATTTGTTTGTAAACAAAGTAAGCGCTTTAGTACAAAGAGGAAAAGTTGAATTTGATGTTAATGTGAATGGATTGTGGATTACTAGGGAAGTCATGATAGAGGGACACATGTTAATTTTGAATAAAACTGAGGGTATTCAAAAAATTAGATATGCCTTTACAAATTATCCTAGATGTTCAGTATTTAATGAATTTGGTGCACCATTAGCACCATTTGAAATGGAAATAGGGTGAAAAAATGAGTAATCTAGGTTTGATAGATATTGGTGGTACATCCATAAAATTTGCTGTAATGAAAGATAACGAACTTAAAAAAATGGAGCCTGTTAAGACTCCTAAAACAATTGAAGAATTCTATGGTGATCTAACTAAAAAAGTTCAACAAATGAAATTTGAATACCAAATCGTTGGTGTGGGAATAAGTTCACCAGGAGCAGTCAATAAAAAAAGTGGTGTGATTGAAGGAGCCTCTGCAATCCCGTATATTCATAACTTTGAAATTCAACAAGAACTTGTTAAGCGATTTGAATTACCAGTAAGTATTGAGAATGATGCAAATTGTGCAGCTTTAGCGGAATTGGATTCTGGTGCCGGTAAGAACGTTGATAGCCTGTTGTTTTTAATTATAGGAACTGGTGTCGGCGGATCTGTAATTATTAATCATAAGATTTGGCATGGAGCTCATTTATTTGGTGGGGAATTTGGATTCACACTTAGTGATAATGAAAAGACTTTGAGCAATTTGGGCACTTCAGTTGGAGTTGCGGAAAGATATAATCTTAATTCCAGTCCAGTAACCAATTATTCGGGTAAAGAAGTCTTCGATCTGGCCGCAAAAGGTGATTCACGAGCCCAAAAGGAAATTCGAACGATGTATTATGCTCTGGCAAAGGGAATTTATAATTTACAGTATAGTTTTGATCCAGAGCTAATTGTTTTAGGCGGAGCCGTATCGAATAATCCGGATTTAATTCCTAATATTGATACAGAAATTAAACAAATTAGAGATATTGTCAAAATTGCTTCGATTGAACCTAAGGTGGTTCCATGTAAGTTTACCGATGAAGCTAACCTAAGAGGTGCAGCTGTAGATTTTATCCAAACATATTCAGTTGACTAATTGAAATAATAAAAGGTGGTCTTATCTCAATTTTAATGGGATAAGACCATCTTTAGAATAAGGGAGTAATTTAAAAATGTTAGAATTTCCAAAGGATTTTGCATGGGGAGCAGCAACTTCTGGACCACAATCAGAGGGGAATTTTCATAAACCTAATCAAAATGTATTTGATTACTGGTTTGAGAAGAATCCTGAAGAATTTTATGACGGTGTTGGTCCTGATACGGCATCGAATTTTTATAATGATTATAGAAAGGATATTCCATTGATGGCTTCAGCTGGAATCAAAGCCTTGAGAACTTCCATTCAATGGACTCGTTTAATAAAAAACTTAGATACAGGAGAAGTTGATCCTGATGGTGTAACTTTCTATAATAATGTTATTAATTGTTTAATTGAGAACGGTATAACACCATATATAAATTTATTTCATTTTGATTTACCGATAAAATTATATCAAGAATATGGTGGTTGGCAATCTAAGCATGTTACGGATCTCTTTGCCGATTATGCGGCCCAATGTTTTGAATTGTTTGGAGACCGAGTTAAAAATTGGTTTACTTTTAATGAGCCCAAGGTGATTTTGGATGGGGAATATTTATATCAATTCCATTATCCATTATTGGTTGATGGACCCGCCGCCGTTCAAGTAGCTTATAATTTGAATTTAGCTTCAGCCAAAGCAATTTCCAAATTTAAAATATGGAAAAAAGAAAATAATTCCAATGCTACGATTGGTACAATTCTCAATTTGACTCCAGCATATCCCGCAACCAATGATCCAGAAGATGTTAAGGCCGCAACGTTTGCAACCATGTGGGATGACAATATGTTTTTGGATCCTGCAGTGTTAGGACATTTCCCCGCATATTTGGAGAAAATTCTTACTGATGCTGGTGTCATTTGGGAAAGTACACCTGAGGAATTACAAATTATTAAGGACAATACAGTTGATGTATTGGGTGTCAATTTTTACCATCCTGAACGAGTTCAACGACCAAGTGTTTCTGCTAAGAGTTTGCAAGATTGGATGCCAGATATTTATTTTGATAACTATGAAATGCCAGGCAGAGTGATGAATGTTGATAAGGGATGGGAAATTTATCCAGAAACACTCTACGATATTGCGGTTAATATTCGTGATAATTATGGAAATATTCCTTGGTTTGTTTCAGAAAATGGAATGGGTGTGTCTCGGGAGGAACGCTTTATGAAGGATGGTGAAATACAAGATGATTACAGAATTAAATTTATCAAAGATCATCTAATTGAACTTCACAAGGGAATTGAAGCGGGATCAAACTGTCATGGGTATTTTGTGTGGACGGCCATTGACTGTTGGTCATGGAAGAATGCTTATCGTAATCGATATGGATTGATTCGTGATGATATTCATACACAAAATAAAGCTCTAAAGAAATCCGGTCATTGGTATGCAAAAATTAGTTCTGATAATGGATTTGAAATTTAATTAAGGGTAATGATAAGTATTCGTAATAATTAACTTAAATAATTGTTTTTATTATAGAACAGAAAGTACTCATGAAATATGAGAAATTTTCTGTTTTATTTTTATGAATTCAATTTTTGAATATCGTTTTAAATGAAATCGTTACCAAAAACCATTGACATTAAATAAATGGGCTTGTATTATACAGATATGGAAACGATTTCACGATGTGAAAGGAGGTATAAATTTGGCAACTATTTCAGATGTAGCAAAATTAGCAGGATTATCAGTTTCAACCGTTTCAAGAGTAATTAATGATAGTCCACATGTTTCAGAGAAAAAAAGAAATTCCGTTAAATCTGCAATGGAACGATTAGGTTATGTACCACTTCCAGCCGCACGACAATTACGCGGATCAAAAACTAATACCATGGCAGTAACCATTCCGAGAATTGTTAATCCATTCTTTTCCTATTTGGTTGATGCAATTGAACAAAAATTAGATGAAGCTGGATATAGTACGTTGATTGTTCAAACGTTTAGTAAAGCGGAAGAAGAACTGACAGCTTTGAATTTATTAAAAAATCAACAAGTTGATGGAGTAATTCTTTGTTCATTAGAGAATACTTGGTCGATAATTAGTGATTATTGTAAATATGGGAAAATAATTCTGGTTAATGAATATTTAAAAGATGTTCACGTACCAATCGTTAGAGCCGATCAATACGACGGTTTTTATAAAGCCACGAATTTTTTATTTGATGAAGGATATAGCAAAATTGCTTATGCGACTGGTCGTAAGTCGATTACGATTATGGAAAAAGAAGCCAATTTTGATGCCGATCGTTTTGCAGGTTTTCAGGATTCATTGAGTGAACATAAATTAGGATTAAATCATGATTGGTTATTTACCAATGCTCATACCGCTGAAGATGGTAAAAATATTTTTAAAATGATTATGGCTTTAGATAATAAGCCTGATGTCATTATTGCCGGTAGTGATGAGGTGGCAATGGGAATTACTCAAGAGGCTGAGGAGCAAAAGGTTAAGGTTCCGAAGCAATTAGGTGTTTTGGGTGTTGATGACCAACCAGTTTCGGCTAACTTGCGAATTCCATTAACTACTATTAGGCAACCAGTTAATGAAATGGGACAAAAAGCCGCTGAAACTATGCTTCATCTAATGAGTGGAGAGTCAGTTCCAAAGGTTCAAATATGTAAATTGAAAATAATTAAAAGAGCATCTGCATAGACGGCTCTTTTTAAAAAAGAAAATTTGGTATCGATACCAAATATGGAGGATTTTATTATGACAGTAGTTTTAGCAAGAATAGATCAACGTTTAATTCATGGATTGATTGTTAACCAATGGGCTCAATCATTGAAAGTAAAGCGTTTTATGGTAATTGACGATGAATTAAGTACAAACGAATCAATTAAAGCAAGCATGAGGATGTCAAAACCAGCAGGTACTGGAATGTCAATCATTGATACCCAGAAGGCCATCACTAATTTTAATGCTGGTAAATATGATGATCAACGTGTCTTTGTTTTAGTAAAAGAACCTGAAACATTAATTAAGTTAATTGATGGTGGAGTCAAGATTCCTAAGATTGATTTGGGTATTATTTTTAATGAAAACGGTCGTAAACCTGTTTCTAAGTTTGTTGCTTTAGATGATAAGGAACGTCAAGACTTACAAACTATTCAAGAAAAAGGTATTCCATTAATTATTCAATATGTTCCAACAGATAACGAAGAAGAGTTTAAAGCCTAAAGGAGATCATGAATCATGACAGGAATAAATCTTATTCAAGATATACTTATTATTATTTTAGCGGCCTATATGACAGTTGATCAAAATGGACTTGTCATCATGTCTTGGTTCCCAGTTATCGTCGGAACTATTACCGGGATTATTATGGGTGATTTAACCACTGCTTTAACGATTGCTGGTACTTTCCAATTAATGATGTTGGGAGTTGCAGCCTTAGGTGGAGCTTCAGCACCTAACTATGGCTTAGCAACAATTGTTGGTATTTTTGTTGCCGTGAGAACTGGAACAGGTATTAAATCGGCAATTGCTGTTGGTTTGCCAGTTGGTTTATTGGCTATTCAATTAGAAGTGGTTGCTCGAATCATTGTTAACTTCTTAGCACACAGAATGTTAACAGATGTTAAGAATCATGATTTTAAAAAGATGCAACGTGAAGCATGGTGGGGGCCAGCGCTATTCAGTTTACAAACTGGATTACCTGCAATTCTAATTGTGTTTTTCGGACCAGATGTAGTTAAATTTATTTTGACGGTTGTACCTAGTTGGGTAACTGATGGTTTGACGGTTGCTGGAGGAATGTTACCAGTTGTCGGTGTCGGAATGTTGTTAAGATATATGCCCGTTAAGAAGTTCTTGAGTTACATTATTGTTGGATTTGTACTAGCAGCCTATTTAAAGGTCGGCGTTCTAGGTGTAGCGTTGATTGGATTTGCTGCGGCTTATTGGTACTTTATTAGTGAATCAAAGAAAGTCACTTCGGC
Source organism: Companilactobacillus kimchiensis (assembly GCF_001438805.1). Lineage (GTDB taxonomy): Bacteria > Bacillota > Bacilli > Lactobacillales > Lactobacillaceae > Companilactobacillus > Companilactobacillus kimchiensis. The sequence continues at coordinate 145,929 of NZ_JQCF01000001.1, read as the reverse complement.
CGCTACAAATACAAACGCAGTAAGTGAAGATGAAGGAGACGATTATGATGAGTGATGAAAAAATTAAATTAACTAAAAAGGATCGTCGTCATGCCGCTGTCCGTTACAATTTCATGGCATGTAATATCTTTAATTATGAATCACAAATGGGACCCGCTGTGGCATGGGCCTTGGCACCTGCTCTAAGAAAAATTTACCCTAATGATGATGAATATGAAATGGCACTTGAGAACCATTTTAATTACTATAATTCCACGACTGTTATGTCATCGTTGATTCTAGGTGCTTCATTAGCAATGGAAGAGCGTGATGGAATCGGTGCTAAAGATGCTGTTCAATCATTGAAGACCAGTTTGATGGGCCCAATGGCTGGTGTTGGTGATACTTTAGTTTGGGTTTTATGGCCAACAATTATGGGTTCTATTTCTGGATACATGGCTTTACAGGGAAATCCCTTAGGAGCAATTGTTTGGTTGATTGCTAATATCGTTTTCTGGTTTGTAAAACTCAAGATGTTTGATGTTGGATTCACCTCAGGAACAAAATTGATCACTTCATTGGGTGAGAGATTAAATATCTTCACTGAGTCAGCTTCAATCGTTGGATTGAGTGTCGTCGGTGCTTTAGTAGCTACTGTTGTTAAAATTTCTATGCCAGTTATTTTCCAATTTGGAAAAGTTAAATTGAATTTACAAACTGGTGTTTTTGATAAGATCATGCCGGCGCTTTTGCCAGCTTTATTAACACTATTGATTTATAAATTATTAGGTAATAAAAAATGGACTCCAACACGAATTATTCTATTAGTTATTGGAATTTCTTTAGTAGGTACATTCTTTGGAATCTTTAAAGCATAGAGGAGCATAACAATGACACGTAAAATTATTTTGGCATCACATCATAAATTAGCTACTGGATTAGCAGATACCTTGAACTTTATTTCTAATAATGCGGCTGACGTAACTGATTTATCAGCGTATATGGATAATCAACCAGTTGATAAGCAAGTTAAAGAGTTAATGGGTGGTATTGCACCGGACATAGAGGTTATTATTTTAACTGATATGTTAGCAGGAAGTGTTAACCAACAATTTTTTAATTATCGTGAACGTCCACATACACATATTATTAGTGGAATGAATTTACCGTTAGCTCTAGCTATTGCGCTTGAACCTCAAGATCACGAAATATCTTCGAAGAGAATAGAAGAGTTAGTCGAAGAAGCTAAAGATGCCATTGTATATGTGAATGAAATGAAAGTAGAAGTGGATGACGATGATGAATGATATAGAGTGGTGGCGTAATAGTGTAGTTTACCAAGTTTATCCAAAAAGTTTTAATGATAGTAATGATGATGGAATTGGAGATATTTCTGGTATTACTGAGAAATTAGATTATTTACAAAAATTTGGTATCGATATCATATGGCTGAATCCAATTTATAAATCACCACAAGTTGATAATGGTTATGATATTAGTAATTATCGAGAAATTGATCCTAGTTTTGGAACTATGGCAGATTTTCAAAAATTATTAGATGAAACACATAAGAGGCATATGCGCTTGATTCTAGATTTAGTTGTTAACCATACTTCAGATGAGCATCCTTGGTTTAAAGCAGCCAAAAGTAGTAAAGATGATCCACACCATAATTATTATATTTGGAAAGATGGTGATGGCAAGAAGTTACCTAACAATTGGGGTTCATCCTTTGGTGGGTCGACTTGGGAATATATTGATAAACTTGGTCAATATTATTTACATTTATTTGCTAAGCAACAGCCTGATTTGAATTGGGATAATCCTAAAGTACGTCAGGAAGTTTATGATATCATGCGCTTTTGGTTGGAAAAAGGTGTAGATGGGTTCAGAATGGACGTCATTAGTTTATTCTCGAAAGATCCAGCATATCCAGACGGTCCAGTTATTCAGAATAAAGCTTATGGCAGTTACTATAAGGGAGCCGCCAATGGTCCTAAAATTCATGATTATTTGCAAGAAATGAATTCGCAGGTTTTGAGTCACTATGATATTGTGACGGTTGGTGAAACACCGCATACAAGTGTTGATGAAGCCGTCAAATACACCGATGCAAATCGTCATGAATTGAATATGGTCTTTCATTTTGATCACATGCACCTTGATTATGATGAGAATGGAAAATTTTCAACAAAGAGATTTAAATTGTCAGAGCTTAAAGAAGTTTTTACTAAATGGCAAAATGGAATGGCCGAACATAATGGTTGGAACAGTCTATATTGGAGTAATCATGATCAGGCCCGTCCAGTTACTAGATTTGGTGCAGATGATACTAAATGGCGCGAGCAATCAGCCAAAATGTTAGGGACAATTTTACATATGCAACAGGGAACACCGTTTATTTTTCAAGGTGAAGAACTAGGTATGACCAATGCCAAATTTAATTCAATTGATGATTATTCAGATATTGAAACTAAGAATATTTATAATGATTTTATGAATAATAAAAAACTTGGTTTGAAATATACGATGAAATCAATTTATTTAAAATCGCGTGATAATGCTAGAACACCTATGCCATGGTCAGATGGTGTAAATGCTGGTTTTACTAAAGGAACACCGTGGATCAAGTTGAATCCCAATTATCAAGAAATTAATGTGAAAAATACGCTAGCAGATTCTAACTCGACCTTTTATTATTATCAGAAATTGATTAAATTAAGACATGAATTACCAATTATTACGAATGGTAAGTATGTTATATTAGATAAAAATAATGAGCAGACATATTCATATCTACGTGAAAATGATAAACAAATTTTGTTTGTTACAGGAAACTTTACTGACAAAGAACAAACCGTTGAATTGCCAAAGCAGGTGAGAAATAAAGACGGTAAATTGGTTATTAGTAATTTTGAAAAAGAATTTAAAACGACTGATAAAGTTGTTTTGCCAGCCTATGGATCTTCAGTTTATTTGTATAAAAAATAAATAAAATCGCATAATTTAAATAATTATGCGATTTTTTGGTATATATGTTATTAGTAATAATGATTAATAAAATATATTGTTGACAAAAATGGTGAAAGGGATTACATTTTAGTTGCGCAAACGTTTGCTTTAATTAAATATATGAATATGAGGATAATTTATTTTGGACAATTGGTGGAAAAATTCAGTAGTTTATCAAGTATACCCAGCTAGCTATCAGGACAGTAATGGTGATGGAATTGGTGATTTACCTGGGATTACAAAGAGATTAGATTATATAAAAAAATTAGGTGTTGATATTGTTTGGCTAAGTCCAATTTATAAATCACCTCAAGTTGATAATGGTTATGATATTTCTGACTATCGTGCAATTAATCCTGATTTTGGAAATATGGAGGATTTTGACAAGTTATTGGAAAAGGCTCATGACCTAGGATTGAAAATTATGATGGATCTAGTGGTTAATCACACATCAGATGAGAACAAGTGGTTTGAAGAGTCACGTAAAGGGAAAGATAATCCATATCGTGATTATTATATTTGGAGAGATGGTAAAGATGGTCAGGCACCTAATAATTGGGGTTCATTTTTTACTGGTCCAGCTTGGAAATATGATCAAGATTCAGGACAATATTATTTGCATTTATTTGCTCCACAACAACCTGATTTAAATTGGGAAAATCCTAATGTTCGCCATACAGTTTATGACATGATGAATTGGTGGGCTGATAAAGGTGTTGATGGTTTCCGAATGGATGTTATCAGTTATATTTCTAAACCGGAAGGTTTACCCGATGCCATTAAGTCTAAAGATGAACAATATGGGAATCCCGAAGCATTAGTTGCTAATGGAAAACGTGAGCATGAATTTCTTCAAGAAATGAATAAAAATGTTATGAGTAAGCATCAGATGGTTACCGTTGGTGAAGCCCCAGCGGTGACAACTGAAGAAGCTGAAAAGTATTCTAATTTAAATGGTAATGAGCTCAATATGGTCTTTCAATTTGAACATATGGGACTAGATGGTAGTAAGAATCCAGCACTTGGACGTTGGTCCAATCGTAAAGCCTTGTTATCAGATATTCGTGAGAATTTGACTAAGTGGCAATTAGCTCTGTATGGAAAAGCTTGGAATTCACTTTATTGGAATAATCACGATCAACCACGTGTCGTATCAAGGTTTGGCGATGATTCCACTGAAGAATATCGAGTTTTAAGTGCTAAGATGTTGGCTACTATGTTACATTTTCAGCAAGGAACGCCATATATTTTTGAAGGTGAAGAAATCGGTATGACGAATGCCTATTTCAAGAAGTTAAGTGATTATGTTGATTTGGATTCTATTAATTCATACCATCAATTAGTTGATGAACAAGACCTATTAGATGCACCTACAATGTTGAAATATTTAGGGATGCACAGTCGTGACAATGCTCGGACACCAATGCAATGGGATGCAACTGAAAATGCAGGTTTCTCAACTGGATCGACTTGGGAAAAGATGAACCAGAATTATAAAGAAATTAATGTATCTAAAGCATTAGACGATCCTAATTCTATTTTTTATTATTATCAAGAGCTTATTCGTCTACGTCATCAATTGCCAGTTATTACCGATGGTAAATATGAGTTAGTAGAGAGAAATGAAGATGATCCTAAAGTTTATGCTTATACAAGAAGAGACAAAGAAACAACTTTATTAGTTATCCTTAACTACACAAAGGAAAACTTAGAACGTAATTATTCGGTACCAGAAAATGCCAAATTATTGATTAGCAATTATAAGGATGATCAAGATGATAGGCTGCGTCCATATGAAGCTAAAGTTTATCAGTATTAGTAAGATGTAGTAGAAGGGGAGTTCTAATATGTTAAAAGCTTCAGATGATAAGTCGCTCGATAAAACGACCAAATTAAAGAAAAAAGAAAAATCATTTGGTTTTGATAATTCATTACCAAATTTACCAATGAAAACAATTTTTGCTATGACCTTTGGTTGCATCGGTGTCAATATGGCCTTTACATTACAAGGTTCGCAAATGAGTCGGATTACTCAAACAATTGGTGTTAACCCTAATAATTTGGGTTGGTTCTTTTTATTGCCACCATTGTTGGGAATGTTTGTTCAGCCTCTATTAGGTAAATATTCAGATAGCACTTGGAATCGTTGGGGACGTAGAATTCCTTACTTGATTGTGGGAGCTCCAATTACAGTTATTGTTATGATTATGTTGCCGTTTACTGGTTCGTTTGGGTTTGGGTATGGATCCATAACGGCATTGGTTTATGCTGCGATTGCAATTGCTCTAATGGATTTATTTAGCAATGTTTGTTTGGCACCGTATAAAATGTTAGCTGGAGATATGGTTAATGAAGATCAAAAGAATTTGGCTTGGTCTTGGCAACAAATTTTCAGTTATGCCGGTGGTATCTTAGCCGCATTACTTCCATTTATTCTTACGAAATTAGGTATGGCGAATACTGCCGCAAAGGGTAAAGTTCCCTCAACTGTTATTTGGGCTTACTTAATTGGTGCCGGTGTATTATTAATTACTAGTTTAATTACTATTTTTAATGTTAAAGAATATGATCCAAAGACGTATGCTAATTATCACAAGTTAGATTCTACTAAAAAAACGGAAACTCCTAGTTTGTGGAAATTACTCAAAAAAGCTCCGAGAGCTTTCTGGGAACTATCAGTTGTTCAATTATTCAGTTGGATTGGTATTATGTATACTTGGACTTATGCAACAGGTGCGATGGCCAATAATATTTGGAATACAACAAATCCAATGTCAGCTGGTTTCCAAGCCGCTGGTAATTGGTATGGTGTTATGACAGCTTTTTATAGTGTGGCCGCTTTGATTTGGGGATTGTTTTATGCTAAAACAAAAGCTAATCAACGTAAATTATGGTATTCAGTAGGGTTATTCGCTGATGCTATCAGTATCGTTATTGTCGCTACAACACATAGTCAATGGATTGCATTATTTGCTTTTGCTTTATATGGTATCGGTAATTTTACAATTAATACCTTACCATTTACTATGTTAACTACTTCGTTAGATGGTAAGAACAATGGTTCATATTTGGGATTATTTAATATAGCAGTTTGTTTACCACAAATCATTGGATCATTAGCCAGTTTTATTATTTTCCCAATGGTTGGTAATAGCCAAAGTATGATGATGATCATTGGATTTGTTGCAATGGTTATTGGTGGCTTTTCAGTTGCAATTATTCATGAAGGTAAATAAATATAATTATGAATGGCTTTTCTATACCTACAAAGAAAGGTAAAATTGTAATATAAAGTAATTAAGAGGAGACGGAAGAATGTCAGCAACGATTAAAGATATAGCCAAAAAGGTTGGGGTAGCACCTTCAACCGTTTCCCGAGTACTAGCTAATAAATCAAAATATTATAATTTGGAAACTGCCGAAAAAGTAAAAAGGGCTGCACAAGAATTAGGTTATAAAAAAAATCAGGCAGCTGTGGAACTAGTTAAACAACATAGTAATGTTATTGCTGCAGTGGTCAGTTCCGTTAAGACTAACTTTGCTGGGGAAATATTAGATGGCATTAAAGATGAAGCATCAAGACATGGGTATGATTTAATTATTGTTTACTCTAATAGTGCTGATTCAAAAGAACAGGAACGGGCTCTTTTGACAGTCATTGAAAGACCGGTTTTAGGTGTACTGTTGTTATCTATTGCATTGAGTGAAAATAATTTAAACTTATTAAAGGATTCAGAAATCCCATATTGCTTTTTGTCTATGGGATTTGATGATAATCGACCATTTGTTAGTTCAGATGATATTGAAATCGGTTATAAGGCTACCAAGTTATTAATCGAAAATGGTCATCGGAATATTGGACTGGCTGGAATTGATATGTATCCATATACAGGTAGGCTAAGGTTAGATGGTTACAAAAAGGCTTTACAAGAAATAGATGTAGATCCCAAGGACTCGTGGATTCAGTCTGGTGATTACAGTTATATTTCAGGTGAAAATGCAATGTCAAATTATGGTAAAAATACTGAATTGACTGGGATAGTTTGTGTCAGCGATATGGTGGCAATAGGTGTTCTAAATCAAGCAAGAAACTTTGGCTTTAAAGTGCCAGATGATTTGTCGATAGTGAGCATTGATGGAACCGAAATGTGTAAAATAGTTCAGCCACAATTAACTAGTATTTCACAGGATTTTTATAAAATGGGTATTAAAGGTGTTCAACAGATTACTGATAATATTGGTGATAAAAATCAACAATTCGTTTCGATACATATTGAAGAACGTGAAAGTGTGAAATTTATTAAATAAAAACATCTCAAGAATTAATGAAAGATTCTAAAGTGCAACACAAAAGTTAGACAAAGCAAGCTTTTTTAGTTGCTAGGGCATGTTTCCTGTATTTGAGGGAGGCATGCTTTTTATTTTTCGAGATTTGTTGATTGTTAAATTGATCGAAATGATCTATTGATATTTTTTTGAATTCTATAATATTCTTACAAGTAGAGAATTCGTTAAGTGTATCTAAGATCAACTTTCTATCGGAATCGTCGCTTACTTAATTTTTATTGGCTTCGTCAGCAATTGCAGATACATAGGCCTATTTCTTATCCGTCAAACGAATTTATATAGCGTTCGTATTCCAATAGTTTCTTTATGCGATGGATATTTTTATTTTTTATGAACGGTTATAAATATTTGCTTGAAAAAGTCTAAGCCATTTCTTAATTGTTTTACAATTTTATCTCGTTATATGAATTTTAGAGAATTTGTCTTGTAAGTGACGACAATTGTAAATTAAATGTCTGCAATACTTAATTTCTTCGTCAATTATTAATGTTTCGATTTTTATATTTATTTACGTAATTCTTTATTCGGTTATGTTCATCATGATAGGCAGCTTTCTTAAAATCAACAAACTAGAAGTGGATTTTGATATATATTCACCGACAGTCTTGGTTTTTGATTCTTGACCATATAAAAAGTGCTTCATAGCTGTTAGATTTCTTGTCTAACAATTATGAAGCACTTTATCTTTAGAGAATGCTGAAAGGGTCCTTTTCTATATATTTCCAGATTCAAAAAAGAAAATAATCGTTTTTTTTGTAAAACTGGAATCCCATATTCTAGTAAATATTTCAAGGAATCTTCAGTTTATTCAAAATGGTTAAATTAATGTACAACTATATACGAAAATAAACGAATTGTGAATGTTTTATTAATTTGTAATTAAATCGTGTATATAAAGATATAAATGAATATGTCCATTGCAATGGACATAAGTCAAATGGTACCGCTTCCTAAACCGGATATAATGAATTTGTAAAGGAGATGAATAGAATGACTTCTGCAGATAAACAGCGAGATTTGATTTTTTATCTATTAGACAATGATAGTTATGTCACAAGTAATGAAATAGCAGATACATTGAACATTTCAACTAAAACTGTTTACAGAATCATTTCTAAAATCAATAAGGAATCTAATAAACAGGTTATATATTCCCATCGTGGATTGGGATATAAAGTTATGAATGTAGATATGCTAAGAAGTATGAGCAATTCAGAAAAGGATATGCAAAGTATTTCTCCAGTTGAGAGAAGAAATCGGGTTTTAAAGAGGCTTTTACTAAGTTCACCTAGATTTATCCAGGAAGAGAGCCTTTGGGAAGAATATTATGTTGGAGATTCAGTCAGAACACTAGATAAAAAAGTGATGAGAACTATATTATTAAAATTCAATTTGAAATTAGAGACAACGAACAACGGGTATAAAATTACTGGAAACGAATTATCCATTAGAAATGCTTTGAAAGACCTAGTAAATGACAAAAATATAGTGGATTTAACACAGATTGTGGATAATAAAAACTTCAAACAAAAATATGATGTGAATTTTGTTACCAGGCAAATTGAATTTATTGAGGATCGTTTGGGAATAAAGATTCCTTACCCATATAATATTAATCTCTTTACACATTTATACATTCTTCTTAGCCGATATAGAGAGAGTAAAACTGCATTAAAGAAGATTATTGTGAAGAGAAATATTGAGACAGATGATCAGTTATTGAATATCAGTAAAGAAGTTATTCAGAATATCTCAATCTATTTAGGTATAAATATTGATAATAAAGAAATTTATTACGTTTATGAATACTTATCGTCATCGAGCTTTAATGGACAGAATATTTTAAAAACAGAACCTGATGATGAAGTTATAAATATTACTAAAAGTTTAGTATCGGAAGTATACAGGCGTTTGGGAGTTAAAAACTATGACCATGAAATCATTTCAGATAAATTGGAAAAACATATCAGACCACTTCTGAATAGGTTAAAGAATAATATCAAAATAAATAATAATCTTTTGGAACAAATTAAACTAGAGTATGGAGATATTTTAGATGCCGTGGCTAAGGGAACTAGTGTAATTCAACAAGAATATCATCTAAACAATATTGATGAAAATGAAGCAGGATATATTACCTTATATTTTGCTCAAGATATTGAAGAGAACCGAAGGAAAGTAAATGCATTGATCATGTGTGCTACAGGAATAGGAACATCTCAATTATTGAAAACGAAGGTGCATAATTCATTCCCAGAAATAAAAATTGTAGATGTGATTGGAACAAATGAATTAAATGGATTGGATATATCAAAAGTGGATTTAATAATATCAACAATTGTACCCAACAAGCCAGTGAAAGTTCCAATAGTATTGGTAAGCTCACTCTTTACGGAAAAGGATAAGTCACTCCTTCATAAGAGGATAAAGGAGATAATAAATTAATGAAAAGTATTGTTAATGAAAGGTTTTGTACTTTAAATGCCAATAATATTACTTCACTTAATAAAGAAGTCTACAAAATCGTAAACTTTATCGAGCCTACTTTGAAATCTGATGAGATTCAAAGATTAATAGATAAACGTAATCAATTGGGTGACGGTTTGGTTAATGATGATTCTTTGATCATCCATGTAATAAGTAAAAAGGTTTTGGACAATATTGCAATTTATGGTTATTTGAGAAAAACAATTTATTGGAATTCAGAATTTACTAATATATCTGTAAATTTAAAAAAAATTGTAATATTGGTAGTCAATCCGAATTTGAAAAAAGGAGAACTTATTAATTTAGAAGCATTCATAAATAATGAAAAAATAAACAATGTTAAAAAACTAGTTATGGGGTGATAAAAATGTTAATTGATGAAAAGTTCTTCTCCAAGAAAGTTTTATTGTTTAATAAGGATTTATGTAATAGAAATCAAGTGTTTGCAGTTATTTCCGCTGAATTAGAAAAAAAGGGAGTAGTAAAAAAAACATTTAGAGAAGCAATAGAAAAGAGAGAAAAAAATTATCCCACTGGTTTGGCTCTTACATCGGGAATAGGAGTGGCAATTCCACATACTGATCCAGAGTACATAAATGAGAATCAAATTGGATTTATGTCTTTGGAAAAACCAGTTGAATTTAGACAGATGGGAAGCGATACGGAAGTTGTTCCGGTCCGATTGGTATTTGTATTATGTTTGAAAGAAGCACATAAGCAATTGGATATGTTACAGAATTTGATGGAGTTATTTGGAAAGAAAGAAGTAATAAATGCTTTTATCTCATGTAACAATGAAAATGATTTTATAAAAATAATTAATGGTAAGTAAAGGGGTGTTCTATCATGGGTGTCATTCAGTGGATTGTTAATTTAGGAGCCAGTGTTTTTTTACCTATTCTCTTGTTTATTTTTGGTCTTATTTTACGCATCAAACCTGGAAAGTCCTTTAAAGCTGGCTTAACAGTGGGCATTGGTTTCATAGGTTTAAATTTGGTGATTGGAATTTTGACCACTAATTTGGGACCCGCAACAAAACTTATGATTCATAATTATGGACTACATTTACAAACTATAGATGTTGGATGGCCAGCAGCATCTGCCATTGCTTATGGGACAGCGTTAGGTGCTTTAGCAATTCCAATTGGAATTATTGTTAATATTATTCTCCTTGGCGTTGGTTTAACAAAAACGCTTGACGTTGATATTTGGAATTACTGGCATGTTGCTTTTGCCGGATCAATCTTGTATATGCTAACTAAAAATATGTGGTTAGGAATTTTCTGCATGATTGTTGTAACAATGTTCACATATTTCTTTGCTGATTTAAGTGCACCAACGGTCGAAAAGTATTATGGATTACAAGGAATTTCGTTTCCACATGGTTTGTCAGCTCCAGGATATGTATTCGCCTTACCTTTTAAATGGTTATTTGATCGTATTCCAGGACTAAACAGAGTACATATTGATGCTGAGACTATTCAGAAGAGGTTAGGTATCTTCGGAGATACTACAGTTCTAGGTGCAATTATTGGTTTGATTATTGGTCTATTAGCCCATATGACTGTCGCTAAAGTTCTTAACTTGGCTGTAAGTATGGCTGCTGTAATGATGTTAATGCCAAGGATGGTTTCATTATTAATGGAAGGTTTAACACCAATTTCAGAAGCTGCCAATAGTATGGTCAAAAAACACTTTCCCGGAAGAAAATTATACATTGGTATGGATTCAGCCTTAGCCATTGGTCAACAAAGTGTATTATCTGCTTCATTGATATTAATTCCTATTACATTATTACTTGCTGTTGTATTGCCGGGTAACAAAGTTTTACCATTTGGTGATTTAGCAACGTTACCATATTTCTTCGCTTTGTTTGCTGCTGTTTTTGAAGGTGACATTTTAAGAACTGTTATTGCTGGCGCCGTTGATATTATTATTAGTTTATATGTTGCAACATGGTTTGCACCAGTTGTTACAAAATTAGCAATTGCTGCAAGTTTTAATATGGGCGGTAATTCATCTATTTCTGCATTAAGTGATGGCGGTCTATGGACAAATTGGATCTATCTAGTTATTGGAGAAAAATTCCAGTGGTGGGGTCTAGGTGCATTATTCTTAATTGCGCTAGGATTATTGATTTGGCTTAAGAATAGAGACGCAAAACAAATGGAAAAAATTGAAAAGGCTTAATAAAATATAAGGAAGTTATTACTATGAAAAAATTAATGATTATGTGTGGTAGTGGAGTCGCAACGTCAACTGTTGTTATGGGAAAAGTAAAACAATGGTTAGCTGATGAAGGATTAGAATCACAAGTTAAACTGTATCAGAGTAAAGTTGCTGAAGAAGTTAATCATATTGACGACTATGACATTGTAGTTTCAACAACGTTAGTCCCAGACAATATCAAGGATAAAGTTATTAATGGCGTTCCGCTACTAACCGGAATGGGTTCAGATCAGGTATTTGAGGAAATTAAGAAAGAAATTGAGGCGTAATTATTATGTTGGTATCTTCTAAAGTTTATTTAAATGATGCATTTAACAAAGGATATTCTTTCCCTCATTTTAATTATTGGGATAGTAATTCCATTCGTGCAGAAATTGCGGCTGCTGAAGAATTGAATTTACCAATAATTCTTGCTTGGGCTGAAAAACATTCCCCAGAAATTGGAATTGATGATGCTCTTGGATTGGGTAAGTATTTTGGATCACAAGCAAAAATACCAGTGATTCTTCACTTAGACCATGGCGTTACCTCAGATTTGGTAAAAAAGGGAATTGATAACGGATTTACTTCGGTAATGATTGATGCCTCAGCCAATGAATTTGGTGATAATGTAGCAACTACTAAGGATATCGTTGAATATGCACATAAACGTGGAGTCGTTGTTGAAGCCGAAATAGGACATGTAGGAACAAATTCGACTGAAGATAATAGCAAATATACTGAAGTCGACGCTGCCAAGAAATTTGCTGAATTAACAGGGGTTGACTCAATGGCCGTTTCAATTGGTACTTCACACGGAACATATAAGACTGGGACCCCTAAATTGAACTTTGATAGGCTTCAAGAATTGAGACAAGCAATTTCTATTCCATTGGTATTACATGGAGGATCATCGTCAGGTGATGATAATCTTCGTAAAGCTGCAGAATTGGGAATTACAAAAGTAAATATTTATACGGATTTAGCAAATACTTCATTACACGCAAGCCAAGCTAAAGAATACGATACGGAAATGGATCTAGCTCTTGCTCAAAGAACTGCAATTAAGAATCTATGTAAACATTACTATGATGTTTTTGAAACCAATAAATATGTGTATCACGTTTAAAAGATAAGTTCAGATTGGAGTAAGTAGAATGTTAAAAATTAAAAGACCATTCTTTATAGTTAATCCTAAATCATATTTGTATGGTAAAGATTCAATGAAAATGGCTAAAATAGCAGATAAATTAGCAAAAAAATATAATATTGATTGTATTTTTACGGGTCAATTAATTGATTTACAAAAGATTGTATTAGAAACAAATAACTTAATAATTACAGCGCAACATATGGACTCACTAGTTCCAGGAAGAGGAATGGGACACGTATTACCAGAGGGACTAGTAGATGCGGGTATTCAGGCTGTTGTTCTAAATCATGCTGAAAAACCATTAACTATTGCTAAATTAGACGCAACAATTAAACGCGCTAAAGAGTTGGGATTAATGACAATTGTCTGTGCAGATACTGTTGAACAATGTAGAGCTATCGCTGAATTAAATCCTGATTGTATGATCTGCGAGCCCAATACTTTAATAGGTACTGGAAATAGTAGTAATGAAGAATATATTTTAGAAACCACTAAAGCAGTTAGAGAGGTAAATTCCAATATTTTAATTATGCAAGCCGCTGGAGTAAGCAATGCTGCTGATGTTAAAAAAGTGATGACTTTAGGAGCAGATGGAACAGGTGGAACAAGTGGAATTATCAACGCACCAAGTTGGGAAGATAAAATTGATGAGATGATGTCTGCCTTAGTTAAATTCAAGAAGTAGGGTGAAATTATGAATATTTATCAAGAGGACGTTAAAGTAAAAACCGAATCAAGAGTTACTTATGATAATATTACTGATCAGGTTAAATCGATTGTTGCAAAATCTGGAATCGAAAATGGTATCTGTTTAGTTCAGACATCACATACAACATGCTCAGTTTTGTTTGAGGAATTCACGCATGATAGAGACTACAATGGTGATGAATTTTTACAAGTAGATTTGAATAACATTTTAGATAACATAGTTCCGAGAGAGCTATCTGAGAATACTAATTATAGATATCCGGGTCCAAAGCATGTACAATTTTTAGCAGATTTGGCTAGAACAAATCCTAATTATCCAGATGATCCTGGTACTATTTTGAACGGTGATGCTCATGTTAGAGGATCCATGTTTGGTGGTAATCAGACGTTCGCTATTAAGGAAAGTAAATTATTAATTGGATCAGTTGGTTATATTTACTTTGTAGATTGGGATCAAAATAGGAATCGTAATAGAGTTTGTCATGTATTAGTTATGGGTGAATAGAATATAAAGACTAATTTAAAATGTATAAATTTACTTAGTACCTAACTTACTCATAAAATTCCAATTTTTAAATAAATAATATTTACTAAGTATTTATTGAACAAAACCGTAATATTTAATCGATTAATAATTCGGAGTATTTTTAATTATTCCCCATTATACGAATTTAATAAGCTTGTTAACTATAGTTATACTAGATCATTAGTCGAGTAACCGTGAGTTACGTACTATCATGATTTGTGATACAATAAATACCGCAAAGAGAGAGCAACATGAATACACCAAAACCCCCAACTATCGTAAGTAGTTGAGGGTTTTTTAGTGGGCTAAGTTGCCTTTTATTTTTACTTGCGGTGTTTACGTTTTAGCCAATCAGTAAACACAAGTGGGGCAAAAAGAGAGTTGAACATTAAATACACCTCCAATCCGTTGCAGGATTGTTAAGGCAACGTTTAGAATCATACCATCTTTTGGAGTAGTTTTGAAAACGAGTATCTGAAGTATATTGATGACATAACGTTGTAAGGTGCTTAACTACCTGATAGATGGTAATTTATCTGTTGCTACAAGGTATAATTTTTTGTTTTCTGTATCACCATATATTGTTATTTTTAATAAACATAACTAAAACAAGGATTCCAACCAAATTAATGATTAGAACCCTCGTTGATTAATTTATTCTTCTAACATTTTTTTAACTGCAACTTCATTGTGAGCTAACCAACCACAAGCAGCGGCAGCAATGGCACCGACTAAATCGTCTAGAAAGACATTGATCTTACCGGTGGATTTATCATTGAGTTTGCCTAGAATACCGTGTTTTAACTTATCGACGTAACCATAGTTAGTAACTGAAACAGATCCATAGAGGCTGGCTAAAGTAATGGCCATATTTTCATCAATACCGTAAGTGGATTCATCAGTTTCCATGATTCGTTGCATTGGGGATGATAATAGACCCTTTTCAGCCAGAACGTCCAGCTCAATTCCGGTCATGATGGCATTTTGAGCCTCACGTTTGTGTAGAACTTTGTTGATGGCATAAATAGAAACTTCTTCATTTAATCCTTCAACATAATCCTTCTCTAGAAAAATGACGATTTCAGCGATATCAGTTAATTCGACACCACGATCTTTTAGATTTCTGATGATATGTTGATAATATTGATGGTCTTGTTCTTCATATGATACCAAAATTAATTACTCCCTTTATAGTTATTTTTCTGCATCCCATTCACCCTTAAATTCATCAAGAAAGTTGAGCATGTATTGATGACGTTGTTCGGCAATCTTTTTGGCGGTAGGGGTATTCATCATAGCAGTTAATTTTAATAATTTCTCGTAAAAGTGATTGATAATTGTTTCATTACTCAAATCACGATATTCGGCTTTATTCATTACTTGCCGTGGTTGAATATCAGGATCATAAATTGTTTCTGCATGAGCACCACCATAATAAATGGCCCGAATAATACCAATGGCACCAATGGCATCCAAACGGTCGGAATCCTGAACGATTTGACCAGCTAATGATAGCTTAGGTGGAGTACTGAGTGACTTACTGAAGGACATATTGTGTGTGATGAATAGCACCTCAGTGATTTGTTCATTGGTAAAATCAATACTATGCAAAAAGTCTTTGATCTGAGCCTCTAATTTGGCAGGGTTACTGACTAATTTATCGTCGGCTACATCGTGTAAATACGCCGCTGCTAAAGTGATCAATGGATCAGCAGATTCACTTTTTAAGATTCTAGTAGCGGTTTTAATTACACGTTGAATATGATCAAAATTATGGCCAGTAGTATCACTACTCATCTTGCTATAAGAATATTGTTTAATAGTCTCAAGTTGTTTTTCATATGTCATAAACTCAGTCCTTTTTTATCTGGATACCTATATTGTTACACAATTTGAATATAAATGGTTTTATATTTGAATGAGTCATAAATTTTGTTATTATGTAGGTGTTTAAACATAATAGGACGATGGCGTTCTAAGCTAGCTTGTTATATAATTAAATCATATTTTAGGGAGGCCTAACAAATGAATTACATTAATAAGGAAATACCAGATTTTAATGTCAATGCTTATCAAAAAGGTGAATTAATAACTGTTAGCAAAGCAGATTTGATTGGAAAGTGGTCAATTATCTTCTTTTATCCAGCCGACTTTTCATTCGTTTGTCCAACAGAGTTGAGTGATCTCCAAGATTCATATGCCGATTTTAAAGCAGCTGATGCAGAAATATATTCTGTTTCAGTTGATAGCCAGTTTTCACATATGTCTTGGGCTGAAACGACTAAAACAATTGGAAAAATTGAATACCCAATGTTATCCGATCAGACTCATCAATTGACTGATTTTTTCAATATTTTAGATAATGAGAGTGGTCAAGCTTATCGGGGTGTCTTTATCGCTGATCCTAAGGGTATTATCAAGTCCTATACGATTAATGCTATGGGTATCGGTAGAAATGCTCAAGAAATTTTAAGAACCTTGCAGGCAGCAGAATTTGTTGAAGCTAATGGGGATGATGTTTGTCCCGCTAATTGGCATCCTGGTGAAAAAACTATTAAGCCAAGTGGTAAATTAGTTGGCAAAATTTAATTTATAGCATGATTTGACTCTGAAAATAGTTTTCAGGGTCTTTTTTTGGTCTAGATAAGTGATGTTATGACGGTGCGTTAAGAAGAGACGTAATCGTTATAACAATATATAGTGATACAAAACAAAAAAAATCTATATCTTGTATCAAATGATAAATTACCTATCTATCAGGTTAGTTAAGCGCTTTACACCGATATGTCGTCCGTATGACCAAGATAATCGATTCCAAAATAGGTGGAAATGGTGGTATGATTTTAGCTGTCGGTTAAATTGATATTTTTCATAAATACAGTTTACAAGATAAATAAATTTCGATCGATTCAAAATATAATTACCACGATTATAGATTTTGTTTTGATCCAAGAGGAGAACAATCACATGAGTATTTTCGATCCAAGATGGTATGTCGATCAAATGAAACACTGGAGTTTCAGAAGTTACATGCTATTAATGTTTGGTCTAGGGGCCATCACAGCTTCAACCTTGTCACATTCACTTACTGGACTTGCTGTCTGGACATGGCTTGCCGGAACATTAGGTTTTACATGTACCGTAGCTATTACTAATGCCAAACCATTAAATGGTGTTTTAGGATTAGTTTCAGCACTTATTTATATTTATGTAGCTATTAATGCTAAGAACTTCTCTGATGTTGTTCTTCAATTAAGTTATATTGTCCTATTAGATATTCCTGTTTTGATCAGTCCACAATGGGCTAAAGATGCTGAAAAACATATCCATGGTCTAACAGGCGTTAAATGGCTTTTGACAGCTGTCTTCTTCTTTGTAGCTTGGGGTCTTCTATATTTGATGGATACACGTCTATTTATCAGTCCTCGTCCTATCGTTGATTCAGTTTCAGCTGCTATTGGTTTCACCGGTGCACTTCTATGTACATTACGTTTCCGTGAACAATATTATTTCTGGACAGTTCAAGGTATCATGTCAATCGTTCTTTGGGGACTTACAGCTACACAAGGTGATGCCAGTCCAGTTCTATTCTTAACTTACATCATGTACTTCATGAACGATATGATTGCTTTCTTCGATTCACATATTCACTGGTTCCATAAGGATGCTACAGCTAACCGTGCTAGAGATGAAAAATTATCTAGTGAAGAAGCTTAGACCTTATAGTTGCAATTAAATTACCAATTAGCTTATGATTATTAGCGATAATAATTTTAAGTAGGGTAAATTATGCGATTAAAAAAATATATTAAAGTAATTTTGTCAGTTACCGTTGGGGTAGTGTTGGTAGCTGATATTGCAGCTGGGGGCTATATGTTCAATTATGCCTTCAGTAAAAATGGTTATGCTAGTAAGGCGCAAGGCCCTTTGGGTAAAGATGATCACTGGTTGGCCGACCAAAAACAAGATATTTGGCAACAAACTACGAAAGACAAGTTAAAGTTAAAAGCCAGATATCTACCAGCTGAGCACAAAACCGCTAAAACAGTAGTTGTTGTTCACGGTTATGGTAGTGCTAGCAAGTATATGGGAACTTATGTAAAAATGTTTCATAAGGCCGGATATAACGTTTTAGCACCAGATAATCGATCCTTTGGCTTGAGCCAGGGGAAGTATGCGGGGTATGGTTGGAAAGATCGAACTGATTTAGCTAATTGGATCAAAATGATCAACAATGAGAACGGTGCACAGTCACAAATTGGACTTTATGGTATCAGCATGGGAGCTGCAACTGTAATGTATACTTTGGGTGAGAAACTTCAAAATGTTAAATTTGCGATTGCCGACTGTGGTTATTCGACGATCTCCGGTGAATTGGACTATCAACTAAAAGATATGTTCCATTTACCAAGTTTTCCAATCGTACCAACAGCTAGTTTATATGGTGATCTGTTAGCGGGTTATAACTTCTATCAGGCTAATACTAAGGATACTCTGAAGAAAAGTAAGGTACCATTGTATGTGATCCATGGTTCAAAGGATAAGTTCGTACCAACGAATAATGCCTATAAGAATTATGATTATGCCCAAGGTCCGAAGAAGTTATGGATTGTTAAAGGCGCTGGTCATGCCCAGTCGAAGCAAGTGGCTGGTCAAAAGTACGTTACTAATACAACCGATTTTGCAAAAGAATATTTTAAATAGAATTTAATATTAAAATAATAGCCGCAGTAATCATTTTTTGATTACTTGCGGCTATTGTTTTAGGTGAAAAAGGATTATTTTAGTATCTGTTCCAGTGATTTGCGAGGAACTTGATCTTTGGGGACTTTTTCCCAGGACATCACTTGCTGATGTTTGTTATTATAGGTTACTTTTAGGTAATTATGAGGTTTGATAGGACGACCCAAGGCACTGTCAAATTTGAGCAGTTTTTCACTGCCATTTTTATCGTAGCCATTTTGTTTGTAGTCGTATTCACGGTAGTCATTTCCAGAGTCATCTTTTTCAATGATCTCTTTATAAGAGTTGCCAATATAAGTGTAATAATCATCACCAGTATAATTGGGGACATACCAAAATTGGTAACCCACTAACGGGATCAATAAAATAATAATGATAACAATACTGGTCCAAATTTTTTTACTCATGATCATTCCTCTACTTTCAATAGGAATGATAGCATAGTAAGTCAGGCTTTTGTCCTAACGGTTTTGTAAGGTGGAGATCAGTTAAATGTTGAAACTATCAGTGTAATTAGTGATTTGATCATGATATTTAACTGTAATAGTGAATTGAGAGCTTTCGTCTATTCGATAGAGGAAAGTCTGGCCGGCTGGTAATACTTTACCGATTAGTGTGGTTAAATCAATTTGGGAGTCAAAGGCATCAATTTTAATGGGGACTTGACCATTGTTGCGAATCTCCAGTTGTTGATGATTTCTTTGGCAGAAAATATATGGACGGGTAGCTTGTTGAAGCATTTTGTTGCGTAGTTTTAAAGTAGCGAGAATTCGAAATAGGGCGATTGATCCTAAAACGACACCGGCAATTAAAGTAGCAGTTATCATAATAATAGTAATATCAAAAATTAATTCAGTTGAAAAATTCATATTATCACTTCCATTTGTTATTAGTATAAGTATTTCATAATAACGTTAATCTTACAATTCTGTCACATGAAACTAACGGTTCGGTTATAAAAGTGAATAATCATTTACTTTCTATGAGTGAGCAGTGATAATGATATTCGATAGATGTTTAAATATGTCCGTCAAAAATTCAAAAAGTACATACGCCTAGTTATGCAGACTCCGTAACTAGAATCGTCGTCCATCTTGTATGGACGACTTTTTTGTTATCTAAATACTTAACGGTGATAATTATAGGTAATAAGAGGTGATAAAGATGCCATTTATGATATTTTTGGATCAAATCCCCAAGGACCTTTATATTCCTTGGTATTTAGTCATAGCTTTTGTTGGATCGTTGATAGTCAGTTCAATCTTATTTGGAATTGTTGAAATCAAACATAGGAAAAATTAAAAATCCATATTAACTGAAATTAGTGAATATCAGCTAATATGGATTTTTTGTAATTCTAAAGTAACTATATATCGTTAAAATGAAATTTATTTACCGAATCTAGAAAACACTATCGAGTGGAAGACGGAAATATAATAACAACTCTGTTGATTTATAATTTAATTGAACTTGAGTTAGAATCGAAGATTAAATACGTTTAGTTTTATCCCAAGCATTTTGACCAATCAACATATGATAAGTCGATAAAATTAGACTAAAGAACAACATAATATAGATATAGGACATCAAACCGATAGATAGGAAAGCTTTTCTTAAATGCAATTTCTCATTGATCATATCAGATTCTTGAATAACAACGTTAGCTTGGTCATTTATTCTCATTTCATGAATATAAATCATCGTAAAGATAGTGCCAAATAGTAAACCGAGAATGGCTAAGGAAATCATCGAAACAAATAGAAACTCAGGATGTTCATGATATTGAATGATAAATTTGATGGTTAAATAAATAATACTAAAATCAGCGAAGATATTCAGAACTGGTTGAATAAAGAAACAATAGACATCAAACTTTTGAGCGTTCGACATAATTTTTGATTGAGTAATCGCTTTGAAATATTTCCAACAGTCCCAACCACCTTGAGACCAGCGAGCTCTTTGTTTGATTAAACTCTTCATACTCAAAAGAGCCTCTTGGTCAACATAGGCATCGGTAATATATTTGATTTTTAAACCATGTAATTCCAATCTTAAAGTTAATTCATAATCTTCCAGAAGAGCATCGCCCCAAGGATGAATCCCCATTTTTTTATAAACTGATGAATATCTGAAGAATTGACCATTACCACAAAGAGCCACAGCATTAAGGTTGGTTCTAAGTAGTTGCATTAAATGATTAACCACAAAAAATTCAATATCTTGAAAGGTTTGTAAAATATTTTTAGGAGTTTTCATTTTGACTCGCAATTGTACAGCATCAATATCTTCATTACCGAAAACATCATTTAATTTATAAATACTATTGCCACTGAGGATACCATCACCATCAATCACACCAACTAAACAATATTTGGGATCCAAATGTTGCTTGTCAATAAGCTTTTGAATGGTAGGCATCGCACTGTTGAGTGAGTCACCCTTGCCAGTTCTAGCGTTAGGAAATTTTCTTTGGAGAATAGTAATTGGACCAGCAATACTTTTAGCTTGTTTAACAGTATCGTCATCGGAATCATCGTCAATTACAATGATGTGTTTTTGTCCGTTTAGTTCTATTAAATGTTGCAAGGTATCCTTGATGACTTTACCTTCGTTGAGACAGGGAATCATAATAAAATAGAAAAATTTATCTATTGGATATTTTGATTTGTAGGCATTAGTTAATTCCTGTTTAAATTCCTTTTGTTTACTGAAGTAGATGAAATACATGGTCAAACATTCGACCATAAAAACAGTAATAGCTGTTAAATAAATAATCATTTTTGTCATCTCTTTAAATGTATTTCAACTTAATAATTGCTCATATTCAAGAGATGTTCAAACAAGTTGCGCATTTATATCTTGCTAAAACAAAATAATATAATTTTATGATAATAATTAAATAAATAGCATAATTAATAAAAATAGACTTGTAAGGGTTTCAAATTGGTATAATGAGATAGTGATGATATAGAGGGGGGAAAACATGACTACTTTGGTTGATGTAGCAAAGAAAGCTAATGTATCTAAGATGACGGTTTCACGGGTCATAAATCATCCAGACAAAGTTACCGATGAGTTAAAACGGTTGGTCTATGATGCGATGCACGAGTTAGACTATCATCCTAATATGATTGCTAAAGCATTGGTCAATAAGAGTACCATGATCATCAAACTCTGCATCCTAGAAGACATTGATACGACAGAACCATATTATATGAACTTGATGCTGGGGATTGCTAAAACTTTGGATCTACATCAATATTCTTTACAATTAGTAACACGGAGAAATTTTGATATTGGTAATTGTGATGGCTATATAATTACTGGTATGCGACAACAAGACGTCGAGTGGATTAAAAAATTGACTAAACCAGTTATTATGTTTGGTGAAAATCGGTATGGTTTGGATTATGTTGATACTAACAATAAAATGGGGACATATCTTTTGTCACAATTGGCTTTGAAAAAGGGCTATGACCGACTGATTTATATAGGAATTGATAGTAAAGAATCCTTTGAATATTCAAGGGAAGCTGGATATATTCAGCAAGTTCAAGAAAAAAGAATGGTTCCAGAGTTATACCGCTTTGATAATCATAGCCATTTAGGCGAAGAGTTTATTGAAAAAAATTGGGATAACTTTACGAAAAATACAGCCTTCATTTGTGCTTCCGATCGATTAGCGATTGGAATTGAACGGGGGATAGCTCGTCGTGGCGGCAAGATTCCGGAAGAATATGGTGTTACTGGATTTGATGGGGTCTTTTTAAATCAAGTAGCATCTCCTAAAATCACGACAGTCAAACAGTCAATCATAGAAATGGGTAGTACCTGTGGTGAGAACCTACTGGATAAAATCGAAAACAATGATACCCAAGGTTCAATTCTATTTGAACCTAAGATTTGTTTGGGTGGTACACTTAGAGAGTAAAATGTTACCGATAGCATCAACTAAAGCCTTGCTTGTGCGGGGCTTACTTTTTTATACTGGGGTGTAAAGGCTTACAAAAGGGGGAACTGTCGTGAATTGGTATGATCAAGCAATTATTTATCAAATTTACCCCAAAAGTTTTCAGGACACCAATGATGATGGTATCGGGGATCTTAGGGGAGTAATTAACCGTTTAAGATATGTTAAAGACCTGGGTTTTAATACGATCTGGTTAAATCCAATATTTGTTTCACCACAAGTTGATAATGGATATGATGTATCTAATTATTTCGCCATTGATCCGGTTTTAGGGGATACGAATGACTTTTCAGAGCTGATTGAGAAAGCTCATCGTTTGGGACTACATATTATATTGGATCTGCCGATAAATCATACATCTGATCAACATCCTTGGTTTAAAGATGCAGTGAATAATGCCAATAGCATTTTTAAGGATTATTATATTTGGCATCAACAAGTTGCTGGTCACGAACCAAATAATTGGGGCTCCTTCTTTGGTGGTAGTGTTTGGGCTAAAAATCCCCATAATACTGAGGAATATTATTTTCATTTATTTGATAAGCGAATGCCGGATTTGAATTGGAGAAATCCCGAAGTTCAAAAATCAATGGCTGATATCGCCAAATTTTGGCTGGATAAAGGGGTTGATGGTTTTCGATTAGATGCTTTTATTCATATTGCTAAGGCAAACTTGGAGCAGAATTCTTTAATTCAAGATGAAAAGTTTCCAATCGATGATACCTTCTATGCCAAATTACCGGCCGTTAAAGATTATTTGGCGGGATTTGTGAAAGAAATCAAAGCTTTTAAACCGGACACTTTTTTATTTGGTGAGGCCTCTTCTGCAAAAGCTCGAGATGCAGCTGAGTATACTCGTAAGGATGAGAACGTTTGTGATGTAGTAGTTAATTCAGATAATTTCGGTGAGAATTTTGATAGCAGTGATCCCAATATCCCCAGGTTCTTTCAACCTAGAAAACTATCGCTCAATTCACTTAAGCAAACATATGTGACTTGGGAAAGCATTTTAGATGACGTTAGTTTACCAACCTTGACTTGGGGGAATCATGACATTAGTCGTGTTTTGGATCGCCTGAATCTTCCCGTAGAAAATGATAAAGTAATGAAACTTTTAGCAATGATGTTATTTTTGCAACGTGGTATTCCCATCGTTTATTATGGTGAAGAGATTGGAATGCATGGATTAAAATATCAAAAAGTTACTGATTTTAATGATCAAAGAGCGCTCGATTTGATTACCAATTTACGTCAAAAATCTTTTGATGATCCAACCATTCTGAAGTTATTGAATGATCAAGATGAAATGACTGCACGTGGTCCAATGCAATGGGACAATTCCAAGTTTCATGGTTTTTCGACGCAAGAACCTTGGAATTGGGCTAAAACGGATGAAACAAGCGTTAATAGAGAGTTAAATAAGGCTAATAGTATTATGATGTTCTATGGAGAGCTTTTGAAAATCAAGAAGCACGATTGTTTTACAAATGGTAATTATCAATTATTGATTACCAATCCAGAAATTTATGCTTATTTAAGAAAGGCCAGTGATCATAAGGGACTAGTGGTTGCTAACTTTTCTGATCAAGAGAAGAGCTTTCAATTGCCTAAGGCGAATTGGAAGAGTGTTTTAGCAAATACAACAGTTAGGATAATTGATGGAGTTGTAAAGCTGGAACCATGGGATTGTTGTGCTTTTGAATCAAAATCATAGAGGGGTGTAATTATGGCAAGTCAAACAGATATCAAATTAAGAAAGGCACAAATATATTGTATCTTTGTCAGAAATCATACTAAGAAGGGTACTCTAAAGGCGATTGAACCAGACCTGGAACGAATCAAACAATTGGGAACCGATTGTATTTGGTTAATGCCCATTTATCCTATCGGCAAAAAAGATCGTAAGGGTAAAGAGGGTTCACCATATTCTGTGAAAGATTACCGAGCCGTAGATCCAAAATTGGGTACTTGGCAAGACTTTTTGAAATTGGTTGAAGCAATTCATGATCATGGTATGAAAGTTATGTTGGATATTGTCTATAATCATACTTCTCGTGATTCCGTTCTTTTACAGGTTCATCCAGAGTGGTTTTTACATGATAAAGATGGAAAGCTGTTGAATAAGAACCCCGAATGGACTGATGTTGCCGAATTAGATTATTCACACAAGGCATTGTGGAACTATCAAATTACAACCTTAAAACGATTTGCTAAAATAGTTGATGGTTTTAGATGTGATGTAGCGCCGCAAGTTCCTATCGAATTCTGGAAGGAAGCACGTAAGGAAGTTGCCAAAGTCAATCCTAAGACCGTTTGGTTAGCAGAATCAACAAGTAAGGATTATATCCAGAGTCTGGGTGAAAAAGGCTATCACGTTTCTTCTGATGCCGAATTATACAGTGCTTTTGACATGACGTATGACTATGATATTGATCAAACATGGCGGACGTATGTTAATGGCGATATTCCATTGAAGAAATATGTTGAAGCTCTGAACACACAAGGAGTTATTTACCCTAAAAATTATATTAAGATGCGAGCCTTGGAAAACCACGATCAACCACGGGCACACAGTCTATTTATTAATGAAAATGATTTGTTCAACTGGACAGCCTTCTCTGAATTCCAAAAGGGTTCAACGTTGGTTTATGCAGGCCAAGAGGCTGGTTTCAAAAAGACACCTAGTTTATTCGATAAGGATAAATTAGATTGGAAGTCGCAACAGATGGATCTTAGCGCTCTGATTTTGAGAATGCATCAGTTAAGTCAAAGCGATATTGAAGTTTCCGGGACTTACAAAGTAACAGCACTTGAGAATGATATTGTTGAAGTGACTTATCGTTTAGGCGAGATCATTCGAGTTGGTTTATTTAGTCTTAAAGGGATGTCGGGTGAGGTGCCAGTAGCTTTGTCAAGTGACAATTACACTAATATGATTAATAACTCGTTGGTTAAGGTCGAAGATGGTATTTTAATGGTCGATTATGAACCAATCGTGATTCAAGGAAAGACAAACGCTTAAGGGGATTTATAACAGGATAATGAGAACTGATCCGTAAGTGGATTTGGTTCTTTTTTTAATGCAATTTTATTTGTATTTCAAAACCTGTTATCGGTAACATCCTGAAAACGGTTGCAATGAAGGCGTTTTCGCATAATAATGGGAATCGTAATAAAGAAATTATTATTTTTATAGGGGGCTTTGGTAATGAAGAAGAACTTCTGGAAGCGTTTAGGTAAAAGCGTTGGAGTTGTTGCTTTGGCAGCCGGTGCAGCATTTATGTTGGCAGCCTGCAGCAATAGTTCATCCTCAGGTAAGGATGTTAAGATTACAATTCTTCAAGGAAAGGTTGAGAATAATAAGCAATTTAAGCAAATTGCGAAAGAGTATGAAAAGAGCCATCCAAATGTAAAGATTGAAGTTACATCAATTGGTGGTGGTACTCAATATGATCCAATTTTGAAGACAAGAATTTCATCAGGTAATGCACCAACAATTTTCAGTTTAGCTGGTCCTGCTGATGTTAAACAATTCAAAGCACATGAAGCAGATTTATCAGATACAAAGGCTGCTAAGGCAGCACAACCTGGAACTTTGGACGCTGTAAAGAGTGATCAAGGTAAAACAGTTGGATTACCATTTAACGTTGAAGGTTATGGATTTGTTTATAACAAGAAGGTCTTTGAAAAGGCTGGAATCGATCCAGAAAGCTTAACAACAGTTGATAAATTGGATGCTGCTGTTAAACAATTGGATTCACAAAAGGATCAATTAGGTATTAAGGGAGTCTTCGCATTACCTGGTAAGGAAGCATGGATTATGTCAGATCACTTGGCTAACCTATACCTTGCTCAAGATTACGATGGAAACGCTCAAAAGCTTTACAAGTCAAAAACAATGAAATTCTCAAAGAATGCTGATATGAAGACTATGCTTGATATGGAAAAAGATTACTCAATCAAGCCAGTTATGCAAATGGATTATTCAGCACAAGTTAATCAATACTTCTCACAAGGAAAAGCCGCTATGATTCAACAAGGTGACTGGATTTATCCAACAGTTGAAGGTATTGATAAGAACTTTGCTAAAAACGATATCGGTATGATTCCTATTCCAGTACCTGGTCAAGAAGGTAAATTACCAGTTGGTACATCATTGTACTGGGCTGTTAATAGCCAAAAATCAACTGCAGAACAAAAAGCTGCTAAGAACTTCTTAGACTGGATGTACACATCTAAGGCTGGTAAGAAGGATGTTGTTGATACATTGCACTTTGTTCCTGCATACAAGGGTTATGATAACTACAAGATGAAAGATCCTTTGACATCAGTAGTCTTCAAATACTCACAAGAACATCAAACAACAGGCTGGGCATTCCCAGGATATACAGGTACTTCATGGGATCCAGATGTAGCACAACCAAATCTACAAAAGTACTTATCAGGCAAACAAAGCTGGGATAAGACAGTTCAAAATATGACTGATGGTTGGGCAAAACAACAAAAATCAGCTAATAATTAGTAGTAACAAAAGAGGGCAATGAATATGAAAAATAGAAGTCTTTCGTTTTGGTTGTTTTTAACACCAACCCTCGTTGCGTTAGCATTGGTAGTATTTATTCCGGTACTTGAAGGTTTGTTTTATTCATTTACCAACTGGGACGGTTTAACATTTACCAAAATGGTCGGATTTCAAAATTACATAACATTGTTCCAAGATAAGGCGTTTCTTAACGCCTTTTGGTTTACAGTGGGGTTTGTAATTGTCACTGTCATTATGCTGAACGTAATAGGCTTGGGATTAGCATTATTAGTTACACAAAAATTCAAGGGAAATAATTTTCTACGTACTATCTTCTTTATGCCAAATATGATTGGTGGTTTGATTTTAGGTTTCATCTGGCAATTCATTTTTACTCAAGGTTTCCAAGCCTTAGGTAATGCTTTACACATGGATTGGCTACAAAACTGGTTGACTAATGAAACAACTGGTTTTTGGGGATTAGTAATCGTTACAGTATGGCAAATGAGTGGTTATATCATGATCATCTACATTGCCTACTTACAAAATATTCCTAATGAAATCATTGAAGCTGCTAAAATTGATGGAGCTTCAGCATGGCAACGTTTCACTAAGATCACGTTCCCAATGATTGCTCCGGCATTCACAGTATGTATGTTTTTAACATTATCAAACGGTTTTAAGATTTATGACCAAAACTTGTCATTAACAAATGGTGGACCTTACAATTCAACACAAATGTTAGCAATGGATATTGTTAATACTGCTTATAACTCTGGTAACTTCGCCTTATCAGAAGCTAAGGCTATCGTGTTCTTCGTCATCGTTGCAGCTATTTCTTTGATCCAAGTTGCTTATAACCGTAAGAGAGAGGAGGATCTCTAATGGGTAAAAAAGGTAGAACTACTTTAGGTATTGTTGGAATCTTGCTTGGTATCCTATGGTTATTCCCATTTTACTTAATTCTAACCAATTCGTTTAAGACACCAAAAGGGATCTTCGCATCAGTTCTCTCATTTCCACATCCTAGTACTGGTGATAACTATGTCAATTCCTTCAAGGCTTTGAACTTTATCGGTTCATTGACTAATTCACTAATTATCACAGTTTGTGCTGTGTTGCTCATTATCTTAGCTTCATCAATGGCAGCCTACGCACTCCAAAGAAACCATAGTAAATTGAGTGGTGGACTTCTCATGTTGTTCATTTCAGCCATGTTGATTCCATTCCAATCAGTTATGATTCCTTTGACGGCTAACTTTGGTGCTGTACATTTTCTAAATATGTGGGGACTTGTTATCATGTATGTTGGTTTTGACTGTAGTTTGTCAGTCTTCCTATATCAAGGTACATTATCAAGTATTCCCATTGCGATGGATGAATCAGCTGAGATCGAAGGCGCTAGTCGCTGGCAGATCTTTACGAAAGTCATTTTTCCAATGCTCAGTCCCATCACGGTTACCGTTGCAATTTTGAATATCATTGCTATCTGGAATGATTATCTATTGCCATCACTTGTCTTGCCACAAGCGCAATATACAATTCCACTACAAATGTTCAACTTCTTCGGTGAGTATACAAAGCAATGGCACTTGGCCTTAGCTGGTATCACTCTATCAATCATCCCCGTAATTCTCTTTTATCTATTTGCACAAAAGTGGATCATCAAGGGTGTTACCGATGGTGCGGTTAAATAATTAAAGAGAGGACTAGTTATTGTGATCAATTTGAAATCTAAAAATGGACAACGACTGATAGCGAGTGGCAATTGGCTGATGTCATTATTTACCATCAACTTCGCCTTTTTCCTGATTAACTTTTCGGTTATCTTGACCGCGATAATCTTGTTCAATCTAAAATTTTCAATGATATATAATATTGTGTTATTTATTCTTTGGTTAATGATCTCAGTCTTTACTATTCCTGGATTAATCGCGAGTTTTGCATCAGTTCAAGAGTGGCAGGTCAATGGGAGTGTAGGTTTCTTCAAATACTTTTTTAAAAAGTGGTTCGATTTTTTGAAGAACTATCGGCTTAACTTCGGATTAGGTTTGTTAGCAAGTATGTTTATTCTATTAAATAAATTCACTGTTGGTGATCCACAATGGCATATGGCAGTTTTGATTTTTACCTTTGTATACTGCATGGTATTGGTTGCCACAAGTTTTCAAATAGCAACTGGAAAATATGAAAATATTTTGACATTATTTGTTGAAAAACCCTTTCCACTTATTCTTTCAGTAATAGTATTTTCAATCTTGATATTGATGAATTTCGTTTTGCAACTGGCTTTTCTAAGTGTGATCTGTAGTGTTTCATTACCAACATATCTTTCATACAGATTGCTTGGTGGTCAAGTAGCTAAAAAGGATTGACTTTGGGTGTGGTGGACACATCTAGATTGATTAGTAAGATTAAACTTATTAGTTAACTGGAAGTCAAAAATTAAAAGGAGCGTTAAAAATGGTTAAAATAAACTTGGAACACATTTACAAACGCTATCAAGGTAATACTGACTATTCAGTTAGTGATTTCAACCTGGACATTAAAGATGGTGAATTCATTGTCTTCGTTGGACCTTCCGGATGTGGTAAATCCACCACATTACGTATGATAGCGGGCTTGGAAGATATATCAAAAGGTGACTTTAAAATGGATGACAAAGTCATGAATGAGGTATCACCAAAAGATCGTGATATCGCGATGGTTTTCCAAAATTATGCTTTGTATCCACATATGTCAGTCTTTGATAACATGGCTTTTGGTTTAAATATTCGTAAAAATGACAAGGAAGATACTAAGAAACGAGTTGACAACGCCGCTCAGATTCTAGGATTGACTCCTTACTTGAAACGTAAACCAGCAGCCTTGTCAGGTGGTCAAAGACAACGTGTTGCTTTAGGTCGTGCTATCGTCCGTGATGCCAATTTATTCCTACTTGATGAGCCATTGTCAAACTTGGATGCTAAATTGAGAGTCCAAATGCGGACGGAAATTGCTCAATTGCACCAACGTTTAGGACGTAATTTCATCTATGTTACCCATGATCAAGTTGAAGCCATGACTATGGCCGATCGAATCGTCATCATGAATGACGGTAAAATCCAACAAGTTGGTACGCCAGCTGAACTTTACAGCAAACCTACAAACAAGTTTGTTGCCGGATTTATCGGTTCACCAGCTACTAACTTCTTCGATGTTAAACTTGAAGGCGGTAAAATTGTTAATGATCAAGGTTTGAACATTGCTGTTCCTGAAGGTCAATATAAGGTGCTTGAAAAGGCGGGTTATGTTGGTAAGGAACTCACATTTGGTATTCGTCCTGAAGACGTTCATGCCGAAGAGGTTGCAATTCAAGCTTTCCCTGATGCTGTAATTAATGCTAATATTCAAGTTTCAGAATTACTAGGTGCTGAATCAATCCTTTACTCACAAGTCGGAGGAACTGACTTTATTGCGAAGGTTGACTCACGTGATCATCATAAACCTGGTGACGATGTTCAAATGGCTTTTGAAATGACAAAGGCACATTATTTTGACAAAGATACAGACGAAACAATTCTTTAGGGATTATCAAAGGTAATTAGGTATTTTTACCTAATTACCTTTTTTTATAGGAGGTGTACTTAATGCAAAGAATTTTTGAAGTAAATCCTTGGGACGTTGTGACCCACAAATTGGATAAAGATAACAAAAGACTCCAAGAGAGTTTAACAAGTATGGGTAATGGCTACATGGGTATGAGAGGTAATTTTGAAGAAGATTACACAGGTGACAGTCTGGCCGGAATTTATTTGGCAGGCATTTGGTACCCTGATAAGACTCGTGTTGGTTGGTGGAAGAATGGCTATCCTAAGTATTTTGGAAAAGTCATCAATGCGGTTAATTTTATTAAAATGAACTTCTTGATCAATGGTTCAAAACTTGACCTTAATAAAGATATAATTAGTGAATTTACATTAGATTTAAATATGAAAAACGCTACTTTGAATCGGTCGTTTGTTGTTGAAAAAGATGGTAGTAAAGTTAAATTTAGCTTTACAAGATTCTTGAGTGTAGCTCAAAAGGAACTATCAGTTCAAAAAGTTAGTTTTGAAAATATTTCTGATCAACCAGTTGATATTCAAGTTATTTCTGCTCTTGATGCAGATGTTAAAAACGAAGATGCCAATTATGACGAAAGATTTTGGAACGTTTTGGAAATCAACGATGACAGTATTATTGCCGAAACTAAACCAAATGATTTTGGTACACCAAGATTTACTTCAGGTATGCAAGTGAATTATGTCACTGATATGAAAAAGACTGATCAACAAGTTACTGATTTGGAAACTAGTCAGACTTTTACTAGCACATTAAAACCTCAAGAAATTGCTGAATTGGAAAAACGAGTTACAGTAGTAACATCGCGTGATTATGATTCAGTTGCTGAACTACGTGATGCTATGGAAGGTATTACAGCCAAAGTAGCAAAGGTTTCCTATGATGACTTATTTGAAGCTCATAGTAACGTCTGGGCACAGCGTTGGAATCAATCGGATATTAAAATTGATGGCGATGTTGATGCTCAACAAGGGATGCGTTTTAATCTCTTTGGATTATTTACGACTTATTCTGGCGAAGATTCACGACTTAATATCGGACCAAAAGGTTTCACTGGTGAGAAATACGGTGGGGCAACTTATTGGGACACTGAAGCTTTCTGTATTCCAGTTTACTTAGGAGTTTCTAAGCCAGAAGTATCCAGAAATCTATTGATGTATCGTTACAATCAATTGAAGGGTGCCTATGTTAATGCCCAAGAGCAGGGATTAAAGGGTGCTTTGTACCCAATGGTAACGTTCAATGGAATTGAATGTCATAACGAGTGGGAAATCACTTTTGAAGAAATTCATCGTAACGGTGATATCGCTTTTGCAATCTATAATTACACTAGATACACGGGTGATAAGTCATTCGTTCTCAACGAGGGTAGCAAGATTTTAACGGAAATGTCACGTTTCTGGCAAGATCGAGTTCACTTCAGTAAGCGTAACGGTCAATATATGATTCACGGTGTTACTGGACCAGATGAATATGAAAATAATGTCGACAACAATTGGTATACTAATTTCTTAGCTCGTTGGACTTTGAAATATACCTTGGAGATCTTAGGTGAAGTATCACCAGAGCAATTCGCCAAGCTGAATGTTACTGAAACTGAAATGAAACAGTGGCAAGATATTGTAGACAAAATGTATTTACCATTTGATGAAGATCTTGGAATTTTTGTTCAACATGATGGCTTTTTAGATAAAGATCTTGAACCAGTTAGTGCAATTCCAAAGGATCAATTGCCAATCAATCAACATTGGTCATGGGATAAAATTCTTCGTTCACCATATATCAAACAAGGTGATGTCCTTCAAGGAATCTGGGACTTCATGGATGATTTTACTGAACGTGAAAAGAAACGTAATTTTGATTTCTACGAGCCATTAACAGTTCATGAGTCAAGTCTTTCACCTGCAATTCATGCTGTTTTAGCAGCTGATTTGCACTACGAAAAGAAAGCGGTTGCATTATATGAAAGAACCGCTAGACTAGACTTAGACAATTATAATAATGACACCGCAGATGGTTTACATATCACTTCAATGACCGGTGGCTGGCTTGCTATGGTTCAAGGATTTGCAGGAATGCGTGTCCATGACGATGGGACATTGAGCTATAAACCATTCTTACCTAAGAAATGGAATAGCTATTCATTCAGACAGGTATTCAGAGGACGTGTGATCGAAATTTCGGTTCAAGAAGACGGACCACACTTTGAACTTGTTTCTGGTGAACCACTTGAAATTAAAGTTTATGATAAATCACTTATGCTTAAATAATTGTAAAATAAGGGTGTCTGGATATATAATTCAGGCATCTTTTTAATCAAAGGAGCTAACTAATATGGTTAAATTCGAACAGATCAAAGGATTTGTATTTGATTTAGATGGAGTAATTGCTAATACATCGGCTTATCATGCCCAAGCATGGCATCAATTGGCTGATGAATTAGACGTTACTTGGACTGAGGACCTAGGAAACCAACTAAAAGGTGTTGGTAGAATGGATTCGTTGAATCTGATCTTAAAGTATGGTGGTAAAGAGAACGACTATACAGAAGATGAAAAAATTAAATATGCTGCAGAGAAAAATGATAATTATTTGAAACTACTAGAATCATTAGATAAATCCGTAATTTTACCAGGTATGGGTGAATTTATTAAAGATATTGCTGATCATCATTATTTGATCTCATTGGCTTCGTCTTCTAAAAACTCACCACGAGTTTTGGAAAAATTAGATTTAGCTAAGTACTTTAATGAACGGGTTGATCCAGTCACTCTAAAACATGGTAAACCAGATCCAGAAATTTATACTCGTGGGGCTGAAATCTTGAATCTCAAACCTGAAGAGTGTGTTGGATTAGAGGATGCCGTTGCTGGTGTTAAAGCTATTAATGGATCAGGTGAAACATCTGTTGGAATTGGAGATCCAAAAATTCTTCATGAAGCTGATATTAACTTCAATGATACTTCAGAAGTAACACTTGAAAATATTAAGAAGGCTATGGATCAGATGTCCGATTCTATTGCAACTGATTAAGATATTTGAGACACAGAAGTAGGTAAATGTATGGTAGTTTCAAAAACAAAATTTGGGGAAACTGATGATAAATCAGTGAACCTGTACAAAATAACTAATAGTAATCAAACTAGTATCAGTGTTTTAAGTTATGCTGCTACTTGGCAAAATTTTGAAGTGATTGAGGATGGTCAAAAACATCCGTTGATCGAACATTTTGATAATTTGACTGATTATATTCAGACACCATATCAAGTGGGTAAGACGATTGGGCGTGTCGCTGGTCGAATTAATAAAGCCCATTTTACTATCAATGATGTTAATTATCAGTTGAAGCCAAATGATGGTCAAAATTTACTGCATGGTGGTAACAATGGCTTGCAGTATCAAAATTTTG
Source organism: Companilactobacillus kimchiensis (assembly GCF_001438805.1). GTDB lineage: Bacteria > Bacillota > Bacilli > Lactobacillales > Lactobacillaceae > Companilactobacillus > Companilactobacillus kimchiensis. The sequence goes on along the minus strand of NZ_JQCF01000001.1, from coordinate 111,262 downwards.
ATGCAGAAATTGATTCTGACAATTCAGTCATCTTTAGTCATGTTGTCGATGGTGAAGATGGTTTTGGTGGTAAGTTGAAGGTTAAGGTTCGCTATAGTCTAAACGATGATGACGAGGTTGCTATTACTTATACGGCCAGAACTAATCACGATACGTTGTTTAATCCAACTTGTCATGTTTACTTTGATGTTGGTGAAGGAAATATTCGCCAGCAACAGCTACAAATCAATGCTAAGCGCTTTTTAGACGTTGATGATGAGAAGATACCAACTGGTAAATTATTGGCTACAACCAATGCTTATGACTTCAAGAATTTTAAGAAGATTGGTCAAGGCTTGAAGCAATTAAAGCCAATGGATAAGTTTGAATATGATGATGCTTTTGTAGTCGGTGACAAAGCCGCTACAATCAAAAATGATCAGCGAGCAGTGGATTTATATACTGATCGTAATGGATTGATTATTTTTACAGCTAATCCTAAAGATTCACAAAAAGCTAGTCAATATGACTATGATTCTTTAGCTATGGAAATGCAGACATTACCTGATGCTATTAATCAAAAAGATTTTGGCGAAACAGTTTTGAATAAAGGCCAAAGAGTTAGTTATACCAATAAATACAAATATCGTAAATTGTAGATTAGAGGGATTCTATGAGGATTGAACACGTCGGTCTATTTGTCAGGAATATCGAGCGGACAGTTGAATTTTATGAGACATTTTTTGATGCTACATCATCGGAAAAATATCATAATCCGGTTACAACTTTTTCGTCTGTGTTTCTAACTTTTCCAGATGGTGCGAGATTAGAAGTTGGTTCTAGAGAAGATTTGAATAAACATCATGAAACCGGTTATCCGTTAGGTTATATGCACATTGCGATGTCACTTGGATCTAAAGATAAAGTGGATGATCTAACTAAGGAGATTGATGCTGCCGGTTACAAACATCTGAGTGGTCCTAGAACTACTGGGGATGGCTATTATGAAAGTGTTGTTTGTGATCCAGAAGGCAATCAAATCGAATTGACGGTTTGATTCTTGTTGGTAGTTCACTGCCGTCTTCCACAAAAATGGATTAATAATAATAAGCTCTCTGTATTTATTGGGTTAATTTCCGTATAGCTCAATATGTATAGAGAGTTTTTTTATATTTCAAATTTAGATAATAATAAAAAATAGACCCTCTATATTAATCGGAAACACATACTCAACCAATTAATATAGAGGGTCTTTGACAAAAAACTATTAAGCTTTCAACTATTTCTAATAGTATATTTTAACAAAAATCTAGCCTGGAACAAAAAGCAAAATTGACTCAGTGTTGAAGTTGTTCTTAGTGGGGAACCCACTTAGAACAAGGCCGAGTTTGAAGACCGTAGGGCTCCAAATCGTGCCCAACACGTTCCAGCCAAATTTTGCTTTTTGTGGAAGGCGGCAGTGAACCAAACATTTAATTATTTACTAACCACGATTATTGATTTGATGACCTTACGATCAGCCATTTCTTGATAAGCGTCATTGATTTGATCAAGTGAGAAGCTCTTAGTAAAGACCTTACCAGGGTTGATCTTACCATCTAAGACAGCTTTGAGAAGTAATTCTTTATCATAAGTAGTAACGGAAGCAGGACCACCAGCTAGAGAAACATTCTTGCCGAATGATTCTGCGACATCCATTTTACCAGTGTGTGGTAAACCAACACGTCCAACGATTGAACCAGGACGTCCAGCTTGTAAGGCAGTAACAGTTGATAATTCAGTTCCGACACATTCAAGGACAGCATCAGCACCAGAATGATTAGTTAAAGCCATGATTTCTTTAATGGCATCATCACCACGAACGGCGACGTTATCAGTTGCACCAAATTCTTGTGCTAGAGCTTGACGGTCAGGGTGGCGACTAGTTGAAATAATCTTTTTTGCACCCATTAATTTAGCAGCAATAACACCACAAAGACCAACGGCACCATCACCCATAACAACCACGGTATCGCCAGGTTTAACGTTAGCAACCTTGGCAGCATGGTAACCAGTAGCCATAACATCAGCCAAAGTTAAGAGTGATTTGAGCATACCTTCGCTGTAATCACTTGGTTGACCAGGAACTTTAACTAAAGCCCATTGACCATGTTGGAATCTGATATATTCGGCTTGATTGCCGTTACTGAAGTTATCAGTGTGTGATTGACAATCACCATCAAATCCGGCTAAACAGGCAGGACAGTGACCACAGCCGTGAGTAAATGGAGCAATGACGAAGTCACCTGGTTTAACAGTGGTAATGTCATCACCGACTGCTTCAACGATACCGATAGCTTCGTGACCATTATTTTCAGAATGGGCGGCTTTTTCTTCAAAATCACGATATGACCAGAGATCTGAACCACAGACACAAGCACGGACAACTTTGATCAAAACGTCATCAGGAGCTTGAATTGTTGGTTTATCAACATCTTCAACTTTCATTAAACCAGCTTTTTCAAATACTGCTGCTTTCATAAAAAAATACCCTCTTTCACAAGTTATTACTTAAATTATAAGGCATTGGACAGTTAATAAGTGAAAAGATATTAGAAATGTATAGTTATTTTTATAGATTAAATATTTTTAAATCTGCTTCGATTGATAATAAAAAAATCGTACTAACTATGATTTCTAGTTAATACGATTTATTTTTGATTATAATTAAAGATTATTTTCTAGTAGCTAGTTGTTGACGAATACGTTTCTCTTCGCCAACTGCAATAATTGCTAAGACAATGATACTCAAGACAACCGCAATATAGAAGACGATGAAAGTATCGTTCCAACCGTGTAAAGTTGTACCAAAAATTGAAAGACCGTTAGCCTTGGGATCAGCAATGGCAGCGAATCCTACTTGAGCAACTAAGTCACCTAAGATATAAGCAAAGGTACCAGTCATACCATCAGAAACGTTCAAAGCACTCTTAGGTACAAAACTAATAACTGAAACACCAATCAATAATTGTGGTCCGTAGATCAACATACCTAAGAAGAAGAGGGAAGTATTGATCATCATTGGTGTAGTACCATAACGATAACCAAGAACAACGACAGCTGTCAAAGCTAAACAAAGAATTGATACCACAGCTCGACGGCCTTTTAGAAAGTCTGAGAACCAGCCCCAAACAACACTACCGATAATTCCACCTAATTGGAACAATAATAGTGTGTTGGCACCTTGAGCTACGGTAAAGTGTAGTTGTTGTACGGTATAAAGTGGAGCCCAGTTAACAATACCAATTCTAACCACATAGACAAAGACGTTAGCGACACATAGTAACCAAACCCATGGACTTTTCATAACAAAAGTTTTAAAGATAGTCCATTTACTCATTTGAGAAGCAGTTTCATCAGCCTTGGAAACTTTTTCACCAAAGATAACTTCACTAGGATCCCAACCAAGTTCTTGTGGATCATCAGCACCGAAGAATAATCCCCAGAAACCAACAATCAAACCAATAATAGCAGGAAAAATAAACATACCACCGACGTTACCAGCGAATAAGTGATTGGCACCCCAAAGGGCAATCACACCAGCAACGGCACCACCAAATTCGTGAGAAATATTCCAAATTCCGATGTAACGACCACGTGAAGTTGTAGTTGTCCAACGAGAAATGGTTGAAAGTGAAGCTGAACCACCAGGTGATTGAAATAGTCCATTTAATGACCAAAGAACTAGGATCAAACCAACTGGAGCTTGATTCATCAACAAAGCCATACCAATGACCAAAGTCATGAAAGCAGCTAAGATCAAAAGAAATGACATGAATCGTTTGGTATTCTTACCATCAACTACATAACCAAGAACTGTTTTACCAATTCCGTAGGTTAATGAAAAGCCATAACCGATCCAACCTAAGGCAGTTGTCGATATACCTTGCTTAACTAAAAGTGGTTGAGCCGCTGATAGGTTGTTACGAATCAAATACATACAGAAATAAACAAAGAAAACAACCAGGAACGATTTTAGAAATTCTCTTAACCAACGTTGTTTCTGTTGATCAATTGAAAGTCCAATTTTAGCTGGTCGTTTTAAGTCGAAATAGTGCAACATAAAAACATCCCCCAATAATAAAATTGTTGATTAATTAAATATTCATATAAAAAATTAAATAACTAATCACTTTAAATATAGTCTATCGAACCGGTTCGATAACAAGAAAAATTTATATTTGGCATAAAAAAACTCGTAATTGATTTAAAAACCAATTACGAGTTTTTTGATAGTTTCTTTTTCATGATAAAGTAGATTACAACTAGGATCAAAGTTGCAATAATTAATGGTAGATTAAATTCTCGTTTAAATATCCAAAAATATAAGTTGCTGATTAATAAAAGACCAGCAATTAATTTAGAAAAGATATCAAATTCCCTAATCATGCTCAACATCTCCAATAATTTCTTTTTTTCTTAAATGTAAGTCATCAAAGGGAAGTAAACAAATTTATAGGCTAGACAAGTTGGATTTGATTATTTTTGTAACACATTAACAAATTCAGAGAAAGGACGATTAATAACATAATCTTTGCGATAAATAAATGATAACTGAATCGAAGAGAATTCTTTTGGTAATTCGGTCATATAGACTAGCTTTTCTTTCGCAAACAATTCTGCTTTATGTTTAGGGACAATCCCGATACCAAGGCCAGCACAAACACTGGCCATGATTCCGTCTAAATAATTAAATTCAATGGGATGGTGCATGGTTTTATTCAAGGACTTCAACCAGTCCTCAGCTACTTCACGATAAATACAACCGGGTGAAAAGACCAAGAATGGTGTGTGATCTAAATCGGGAATTTCTGGACTAGCTGATACTAGGCACAACTCTTCGGTAGTTAAGGGAATTGATTCTAATTCGGATTCATCGACGTTTTCACCAACAACGGCACCATCTAATTCATAATTCAAAACTTGATGAATGTTTTCCAAAGGATTACCAGTGGCGATGGCCAACTTGACTCGTGGGAACTTGTGATGATATTTGACTAAAATTGGTGGTAAATAAGATTCAGAAGCCGATTGTAGAGTACCAATATGTAAATCACCAGCTACCATAGTGGGGCTTTGGAGTTGGTGGATAGTATCTTCGGTTAAATTAACGATTTCGATGGCACGTTTGTAGAATTTTTTGCCGTCAGGTGTCAAAACAACACCACGATTAGTTCGATAGAAGATAGTAGTTTTTAATTCAGATTCTAGTTGGTGGACCTTGGCCGAAATATTAGATTGGGCATAACCTAACTGTTGTGCCGCACCAGAGATACTACCAGTTTGAACAATGGCAATGACCATTTTAAAGGTATCGATATTCATAATTGAGCCTCTTTTGATATCTGTATTTGAGATATCCACTTTCTCATTCTCGTAGTTTATTATATAGCAGACTGACCATATAATGTACTTGTAAGTTAAGAGAAAGAAAAAACTTAGGAGGAATTTATTATGACAACAAAAATTGGTATTAACGGATTTGGTAGAATTGGTCGTTTGGCCTTTAGAAGAATTGCTACATTACAAACTCAAGGTAAGACTGATTTGGAAGTAGTAGCAATCAATGATTTAACATCACCACATATGTTGGCTCACTTATTGAAGTATGATACTGGACATGGTAATTTCAAAATCGATTCAATTTCAAACGAAGACGATGCCATCGTTATTGATGGTAAGAGAATTCCTGTTTACGCTGAAAAGCAGGCCCAAGATTTGAAATGGGTCAAAAATGATGGAGTTGACATTGTGCTTGAATGTACTGGCTTCTATACATCAACTGAAAAAGCCCAAGCCCATCTCGATGCTGGCGTTAAGCGTGTGATGATCTCCGCACCATCAGGTCAAATGCCAACCGTTGTCTATGGTGTTAACGAAGATGTTTTAACTAATGATGTTAAAATTGCCTCAGTAGGTTCATGTACAACAAACTGTATTGCACTTTTAGCTAATGCTGTTAACAAAGAATTTGGCATCAAAGCAGGTTCAATGACAACTATTCATGCTTATACAGCTACTCAAATGCTTCAAGATGGTCCAGAACGTAACGGTAATGTCCGTGCTGCTCGTGCTGCCGCTCAAAACATCATTCCTCATTCAACTGGTGCTGCCAAAGCCTTAGGACTAGTAATTCCTGAATTGAATGGCAAGTTGGATGGTCATGCTCAACGTGTACCAGTTATCTCTGGATCAGTAACTGAGTTAGTTACAACTTTGGACAAGGAAGTTACTGTTGATCAAGTTAATGATGCTATCAAGAAATATACTGATAACAGTGAATCGTTCGGTTACAACGCAGACGAAATTGTTTCATCAGATGTGATCGGAACTAGCTTTGGTTCAATCTTTGATCCTACTCAAACACAAATCGTTGGTTCAGGTTCTGGTCAAGTTGTTAAAACCGTTGCTTGGTATGATAATGAATCAGGTTTCACAGCTCAAATGATCCGTTCACTTGAAAAGTTTGCTAGCTTAGACTAAAAATAGTTTCTAAAAAAATCAGTTTTGTCGAAAATGACAAGACTGATTTTTTTTAAACATTTTTCCCCCAAATATTGTAAATAGTGAAAATGAAGATAAACATCAAAATACCGGCAATCAATAGTAAATATGGTGCGACACTAGAAAAGATAGTAGCAATAATAACGCCAATGGGTACGATTGCCTGTGAGGCGCCAAAGACAAAAGAAAAATATGAACCCTGAACTTTTTTAGCAACGTGCATCTGCATGTAAGAACCCATCGGAACTTCCATGACTGTAAAAGAGATTCCCTGAATTAAGACGGCTAGAAGAATCAAATTAACAGTTCCCAAATGTGAAAAGGGAAGTTTAGCAAACAGACCCAATAGAAAAATCGTTGCTGCAGCGACCATCATAGCTGAGGCACTGATTCGAATTGGATTTTTAAAAGTTTTGAAACGCGCTAGTACTAAACCACTGGCTACAGCACCAATTCCAAAGATAGTTTCGATCAGGGCATACTGCTGATTAGTAAAATTCAGTTGGTGCAAGGCCATGATCGGGATGGAAGTATTAGAGATGGCAATAAAAAGGTTAACCCCAATGGCGGCACTCACGGAATAGATCAGTTTGCGATTACTTTTGAGAATCTCACCAATAGATATTTTGATTTCAGGTGAATTGTCAGTATCTTGATTTTGATTAAAAGCTTCAAATACCAAGGTACTGACGCAGATTAAAGTAATCAGAATCATTATGATTTGAAAGATCAATAGTTTGGACATACCAAGTGTACTAAAAAGGGCGGCTCCGATACTGGGGGCAATGACCGAGGATAAAGAACTAGCCGTCCGTTGAAGTGAATTCAGTTGTTGAATTTTATCTTCTGGTACCAAGCCAATAATTGACGACTGATAGGCTGATTGTTCAAAAAGTGAGAAGATGCCAATTAACATTACGACTAGGATAGTCAAAGATAGTTTTAAATATTCAGCCGTATTTTGATTGATCAAAAAAGCATACATAGCAATAATTAGTATTTCACCAAGATAAGTGCTTAAAAGAATTTTTTTGTGAGAGTTATGATCAACGATATTTCCAACGATACGATTGATCAATAAAGCAATGATTGGTGACACGATTTGAGTACAGGCAAACCAGATGGGTGATTTACTTTCTCTGAGGGTCAACAGACCAATAGCAAAGGTAAAAGAACCATTGCTCATTCCTGAAACAAAAGTGGCAATAGTTGATAAAGATATTTGACGTTGGATCAAACTGTGGTTTGCCATTGATGACATCTCCAATGTTTTAATTTATTTTTAATAATACATCAGAGGTGGATGATAGACAATGATTGCTTGTGTACAAGTGGTTGACTTGCTACAGTAGATTTATTTTTAACATATTTATTAAAAAATCATTAGTGCTATTTCAAAATAAAAAATGGTGAATCAACTAAATAATTAGTCGATTCACCACGATGATTAAATTGTATTTTAATTAATTAACAGATCTTGTCGCCAAGTTTTTCCATCTTTTCACGGCGTTCAGCAGCAGTTTCAGGTTTAACATTTCTCCAGTCAACAACACCAAGGGCACCATCGAGGATACCACCGTTATCTCTTAAAGCTAAGGTATTGTGAACCAAATCAATATTAAGACCATTACCTAAAAGATATTCATATGAAGGTAAAGTGCTCATTTCATAACCAGCATTGTTTTCCAATTCAGTTGTGTAGTCAGAATCAGCATCCTTGAGAATAACTAATTGAAATTTATCACCAATGGCACAACTACCACCTAAACTTGAATATTTATTTGAACCATCGTCAGTTGTCAAAATTACACGACTGCCGGCAGGAATTTTATTTGCTAAGTATGTTTTTGCTTCATCTTTAATATTTAATTTCATAATTAATTTCCCTTCTATTAAGAAAATGATTTGCACAAAATTGATTTGTACGAAACCTTTATTACAATTAATAATTTACACTATAAGGTTAGTTGATGCAAATATGTTGCTCATAATTTGAAGAAATATCTTTCAGGGATTTTTTAAATTGATTAGATCGAGCATGACGAGGTTCTTTTGTAATAGTTTTAAATTGGTTTTTTTTCTCAAGCTAGTTAAAAGTAATGGTAAAAAATGGGTGCTATTAGTCGAATAGGACAAGTACATTGATTTGATATAGTATTTTTCAGCAAGCTCAAGTTGATTTTGTTGATAATAGATATCACCGAGTTCATAAAGAATCTCAGCCGAACGATAGATAGTTTTTCGATTAGTTTCAAATCTTAGACCGTCTTGAGCTATTTCAATGGCCTGAGGGTATTTTTTGAGAGTTTTGAGATTTTTACAGGCATTGTAATAGATGGTCCCTAGAATCTGAGTTGACAATTGCATTTCAATGTTGCTGATATTCTGAGAAGCCACTTTGAATAGAATTTCAGCTTTCTGGAAATCTTTTAAGAGGTAATAACAGCTAGCAGCACCCGAAATTAATAGGGTTTCGGTTTTAGAATAAATTTCTTTATGTTTAGGAAAGTCTGAAATATCGCTAAAAGCTGTAACGTTGGTTTCTTGAAGTGCTTGACGATAGATTTCCAGGGCTTTACGAGGTTGTTTAACACCATAACTAGTGTAAATTCCACGATAACAAAGAAAACACTGTTTGGTCAGAGGATTAGTACAATGGTTTTGTAAAATTTCATCATTAAGATATGGTTTCATTTTGGCATAGTCACGGTTATTAACTAATAGTTCCAATTTGTTTAAAACCGTATTGATATAAAATTCGTGTTTCTCATAAAAACTTTTCTTTTCGAAAACTTCGATAGAGATACCTAAACGAGTACTGAATTTGCCGCAGACTTTTTTGACCAAAGGATCATCTTACGGATGTTAGATGATTGTTATGCAGGATTGAATGATGATCGGCGCAAAGTGTGGACAATCTATACCTTTTTAGTTTGGTATCAAGTTTATTTTATAAACAATGGTGAGAAACCAATGATTGATCCACAGGTTATGGTATCGAGTAATTCAAATAAATAGTATGTTAAAAATGTCTAAATTGAAGAGTGAAATTTCAATTTGGATATTTTTTTAGGTAATTATTGAACGTCTGTTAAAAAACGTTGCTTTTTTTAGTGTATGAGAATATACTCTAATTGTTGAACATACGTTAAAAAATAAAAATGAGAAAGAGGTAGAGATCATGAGACTAACAATTAATGCAGAAGCTATGGCCAGAATAAATGAAATTAGAACCAGCAACGATAAACTGATTTTGGATTTGGATGATGGGATTGGAGCTTTCTCAAAACTATTGATGGAAAATGGTTTGAAATATCAGTTATTGGTTGTTAGAGCTGATTTAGTTCCTGCTGGATTTGAAAAGAAACTTGATTCTACAGTTGGACCGATCTTCTTTAATAGAGATACTGAATGGTACTTGGATTCTGAAATGAGAATTGATTTTAAAGCTAATACAGATAGTTATCGGTTGTGGAGTACCAATGGGCTGTTAGAACCACAATTACCAATCAAAAGAATGGTTCCCATCGAAACAGCAGAGATGGAATTTTAGGAGGGAAAATAATGTTAAAAAAATTGGATAGAATTAACTTACCTAATACGGCAATGGCGCAAGAGACTAGGGAACTATTAAAAAAATATGGTGATGAATTGTTATGGAATCATTGTCATCGAGTCTTTTTCTTTGGAGCTGTTAAGAGCTTACAGGATGACCGTTGTGTAAATTTGGAGTTATTATATGTAGCTGCATTATTTCATGATATGGGGTTAACTAAGAAATATTCTAGCGAATGTGATCGTTTTGAGATTGATGGAGCTAATGCTGCCAGAGCATTTTTAAATCAATATCAGATTGATAAGAGTGATATTGATCAGGTTTGGGGTGCTATTTCCTTGCATACAACAATTGGCATTCCAGAACATAAAGATAATGTGATCAGGGCTTTATATTATGGTGTGGGGATGGATGTTATGGGTGATAATTTCGCTGAATTTTCACCAGAAATAAGAGATTTAATTTTAAAGGATTATCCTAAATCAATTGACTTTAAAAATGATATTATAAAAGAATTTTACAATGGATTTAAAAATAGACCGGCCAGTACATTTGGAACTGTTAACGCTGATATTAGTAAACGATTAGATGATGATTATAAAGGATTTAACTTCTACGATACGATCATAAACTCACCTTGGGAAAAGTAAGCTCTGATCACATTGGGATGGTTAAACAATTATCAACGATTATTTATCCTGAAAATCAAAATGGAACTAAAATCGCCAAGTGACGGTTTTAGTTCCATTTTTTAATCTTAAGAGTCGATATGCCAAGGTGTTTAGCATGATGACAGAAAAACATTTGAAACGAATGTATATTGACTAATTATTATATTCTTTGTAAAAATTTTGAATGAATTCGTTTTTAGTACGGGTCTGTTTTAAGAAGAGGTAGTTAATGAGTGTACTGGCTAAATTGACTATGGTTAATAAGCTACATTTGACAGTCAAACTAGTGGGAACTACAAAGGCCGTCAAAGTTGGAATCATGACACTATTTTGCCAAGCTAAAAAAGCGAAAAATATCATCGCAATATAAACAAAATCAAAACCAAATTCTTGACGTAGTTTTTGATTTAATTGAATAGTGATTGATGGATCATTTTTGTTAACCGTATATGAAAGTTTCTTGACTTGTTGTTTTAAGACCAGAATGGCCATCCAAATTGTGGTTGTAGTAAATAATAGAGCTGAAAAAACAAAGGCCATCATTAACATAATAAAAATTACACTCCTTTGAAACACTGTATTTATTTCAATCTTACCATTAGTATCTAAGTAAAGGAGACAAGGACATTTATTTTTCGACCATGAAATATTAATGACAAATTGCTTAAAAAGGTATATAACTTCATAATAGAATTATTAATGAGGTCATAAAATGAAAGATAAAAAAGAATTATCCAAACAAGACAGAATAAAACAGTTGAGTAAAAAGTCTCAACTAAAGTTAGAAGAGATTAGACAACAACAGAATTTCAAAACAATTGAGGAAGCCTACGACTATTTGATGAAATTTACACAACAAAAATAGCTTTGTAGAAGGTTAAAATTATGCGTTGGATACCGCTCTTGCTGATACTTACTTTAGCAACCTTAAGTGGTTTAATCGTTTTACCAAGAATTGAAGATAATAGTAAACGTCAATTATTATTTATTAGCCTGCTTTATTTGGCAGGATTAGGAACTATTTTGTTTACACCGGTTTCATTTGATGGAGCATCAGTTTATATCATGCCAGCAGGGGTTGGCCGAGTTAATTTGCACCGATTGTATCTGCATGGCGCTGGATTTATTGAGAATATTATCCTGACAATACCTCTAGGGTTTTTACTCAAAAAACTCGTTCCCCAGTTACCATTATTAGTCATTGGAATACTCGGCGTGGCTGTTGGTGGTGGAATAGAAGTTTTGCAATATTACATGTCCAATGCCTGGTTGATCAATCGTAGTAGTGATATTAATGATGTGATTGCTAACGCACTTGGAATAGTTATCGGTGGAGTGGTGATGATGATTTATCAAACATTTATTAACGATAAAATAAAACGGAATTTATAAAACTTTAACGGAAATCATAACAAGATTTTAATAGCAAACAAATATAATTAATTAAGCAAGTCAGTAAGATTTTAATTAAAATCATAATCGTATGGGAAAGATGAAGGAGGTTGAGTCCACGATATTTCTTTCAAGTTGATATACTCTTTTACCTTATTAATTTTCCTAGTATTAGATAGTTTATTGTACTGTTGTAGGTAGAGCCCATTAGGGCAAAAATCAGTAATCATTGGGCTAATGGTATTAATGTTCAGTTATGTTAGGTAACTGATGACCTAGTCAGTAGAAAGTTAACATGATCAACGGAGAAATTAAGTTTGTTAATCTTAATTAGGAGAAGGAGAGTTTATGTTTGGCATAAGTTTTTTAATGGAAATAGCTTTATTGACCTTGGGGGTTGTTCTGGTTGTACTCAGTGGAGTATCTTTAAAACGTGCTCGTAAGGTAAATACCCGTATAGGGAAAAACAAGTCTAAGCAATTTAACGCAGAAATATCTAGAATAATAATCAAGGAAAGGCCAAGGACTCCAAGACTAATTCTTTTGTTCATTCTTCTTTGGGGAGTAATGATAGGAATATTATGTATTGGATTATATGCTGGTTATATTTACCAAGATGATGGTCTTTTTAGATTAGTTTCTGCAATTTGTTTAATTATTACACTTGTGGAATTTGGTCTGTCACAGAGTTATTTGAAGTTAAAATTTAAAACATGTACAAAATATTTTAATGAAAATAATGAAAGTAAATATACGGATACTTCAACAGAACTGTTTAATCATTTAAAACAACTATCTTTATCTAGCGTTTTTTTTTATTTAGGTCTTATATTTACATTGGTGAGTACAGTTATATAAGGAAATGATGTCGCTTCAAAAAATGTCATCAAAACTAATAACGCAAATAGAAATTAAGTTCCATTAGTTGCTTTTAATACAGAAACAGTTGCGGATTACGCTTTAGCAAATAATACTTCTTGGCATACTGATAAAACAAAGGATGCCAATGGGGTAACATATCGACGTGCTGCTACTAATGAGTTATATTATCGGATTGCTTCATAATTAGAGTAATTATTAAATGAGAGTTATGATTGAATTCAATTATGGCTCTTGTTTTTTTATTTAAATTGATTATGCCGATAGTTTGATTACTAAGTATAAATTTGGTATCAGCAATATTGTCAAGAGCTGTTTAAAAATGGTGAGCATTTGTTCATATAGTGCATTGGTTAACTGAAATAATATATTGGCCTCATTATTGGATAGCGGAATGGTGATGAAGCTAACATATTATTCTTCTATTTTGGTAATCGATTACATTGAAGTGATACAGTATAAGTAGTATCTGTATAAATTTTATTTCCTGATGATGTTTAGGGTGTTTCAAAAGTATAAATAAACTAGAGAATTGAAGGTTGATAATTATGAAACGATTTTTTGAATTATTGCCAACGTTTATATTATTAGGAATATTCATTTTTAGTCTTTATATTAAAAATATCTTACATGGAGCCTGGATCAACTTATTTGCAATAGGATTGGTCGGATTATTCTTATATTCACCGTTTGCTTTGTATGTAGATGCATTAACTGAGGCCTATCATGGAAAAGTAAAAGGTGGATGGAGGCTAAAGCTATTTCAAGGATATTTGAGTGTTTTATGGTTTGGGTCTATAGCAATAGGTATATTTTTAATGAATCACAATTAAATGCTTTAATAGATGAACAAGGACAGGAGAACTTTTACTGAATTGGTGGGGGAGTATTGAATCAAAGTAAAATGATTAATTAATAATAAAAATATTATTTCCTTTAAAAAGTGTTACTAAGTTAGAAATGTACAATTAAAACTTAGTAATGCTTTTTTGAATTAAATAAAGAAATTTCATCACGGCGTTACGCTGTGTTGGTAATTATGTTTTTTTGTGAAGAACAATATTTAAAACCTTGATATATCAGTGCTGAGCATCATATATCAAATAAATTGTTGGTTAGTTTGAATATATAATGTCTTAATGAGTATGTTCAGGCGGAGGATTTTATAAATGACAGAATTGATTGGAGCACGTATTAAGCAAAAGAGAATCGAACAAAAGATGACACAAAATCAAGTTGCTGAAAAATTATATGTGACACAACAGACCGTGGCCAGATGGGAAAAGGATAAACACAATCCTCCAATTCAGGCTGTACAAGATCTGAGTGAATTATTCCATGTCAAACCATCATATTTTTTCGGGGAGAATCAAATAAAAACTTATCATTTTAATTTCTATGCTTTTTTAGGAAGCTTGGTTTTTAACTTTCTATTTTTCTGTATGATCGTCATAATTTTATTACCAATTATATTGACCATTTGGGTAATGGCAGGAGCATTCTTGATTGCTCCTGGGGTAATTATCTGGCAGGTAGTTGAGAGTGTTAAATCGTTCAATTTGCTGAGATTACTTGTTAGTTTTGTAATGTTTATTGTTGGGACAATAATGTTGCCGATAATATGGAAAATAACTAAATATCTTTGGAACATCTTAAAAGCTTATTATCGATACAATATTAATTCAATTATTTATGAAGTTGTCCCTAGAACGAAATCTAATAATAATTAGAGGATGAATATTATGAAGATAATGGCAAACAAAGTAACTAAGGTAATGGGAAATAAAGGCAATCAGATTGAAATTTTGCATGGAATTGACCTGCAGACAAGCTCGGGCGAATTTTTGAGTATAATTGGACCATCTGGATCAGGCAAAACGACTTTATTGAAATGTCTTTCCGGCTTGGTGCAACCAACATCTGGTACTGTAAAAATTGATAATCAATTATTGAATAATATATCAGAACGCAAAATAGCAAAACTTCGGCGGACGAAGATTAGTTATATTTTTCAATCTTATAATCTGTTACCTGCACTATCAGCGTTTGATAATATTGTTTTACCATTACGGTTATCACGCCAAAGGATTAATAAAACGAAAATATATCAGTTGATGAATAGCTTGAATTTTAAAGCTGATTTAAAACAGTTACCTGCTGAATTATCAGGCGGCGAACAACAAAAAGTGGCGATTGCCCGTGCATTAACAATGAAAGCTGAGATAATTTTTGCGGATGAACCAACTGGAGCCTTGGATTCGACATCTAGACAAATTATTTTTGATCAGTTAAGGCAACTGGCTGATTCAGGTGTTTGTATAGTAATGGTTACACATGATATAGGACAGGCAGCACAAACAGACCGAGCTTTAGTTCTTAACGATGGACAAGTAATGGCTGAGGTGAACCATCCAACTGAACCGTTATTAATTAGTGCCATGAATGAAACAAAGAAGGCAATAATATGATTAGATTGGGTTTATTGCAATTTAAATCGTCCATAAAGATGTGGTTGACAGGTATTTTTGTCTTTATTGTCTATGGTTGGTTGATAAGCTTTTGTTTGACAGGAGCAGTTACCCTTGAAAAAGAGCTTTCATCACAACAGAACAATCCCTTACCTATTTTTGTCATGCCGATGTTCTTTGGTGGAATAACATTATTTTTTGTTATTAGTAATGTAATTAAAACGATAGTCAATGAATTAAGCGATGAGTATAGAATGTGGATGTTTCTTGGTGCAGATTCCCGTCAAATATCAATTATTATTGCAGTACAGTTGAGTCTTGTTGGATTTATAGGCAGTTGTTTGGGATATATAGTTATGTTGTTTTCAATAGATTCCATTTATAATACGTTGCAAAATTTTATTGGAAAAGTTTGGTTACCTGAAGTTAATTTCAAAATAATACCAATGTTATTCGTTATAGTTAATTTATTATCTATCATGATTTGTTTTCTGTCAGGAGTTTTAAATTCCAAGAAAATTCTTAAAATAAGATCAACGGGGAAATATTTTAAGTTAATCATACAAGTCGTTGTGAGCGTTGGTTTTATAGTTTCATCTGTAAAAATAATTTTAATTAGTTCTCGAACAGAATCTGGACGAAGTTTATTTCTCGTTTTGTTTTGGATGATATTATTTCAAATCTATTTGGGACAAGACTTAATAAAAATATTGGCAAAAATTGGAAGATTATTATTACCTGAGAATTGCGGCAGTACTGGCAACTTGGCAATTCAACAAACAAGCGTTAATGCAAGTAAAATAAGGGATGATTTAATTCCAATTATTGTGGTTCAAACTATTATCTATGGATTGATAGAATTACTGTTTGGATTGTCTGATCCAAATAATATGGATATGAAAAATATCGTTGTGTCATTCATCATTTATGTTGACGCACCTCTTATAATTGTAATAGCTAATACTGTTTCAGTAGCAATGTTGAAGCAGCCAGAGCAATATGAAAATTTTGGACAATTAAGTAGAATTGGCTTTACACGTGGAATGTTGATACATGAGCGTAGTGAAGAAATATTATTCAATAGTTGTCTGCTGTTCATTGTTTCTTTGATCAGTAACATTTTCTTATATTTTATTGTTAGAGATCATCTGATTAATGCTTTTAACACTATGATAATAATCGATTTACCATTGATGGTTTCTGGATTAATCTTTGTGGTTTTAGTAGTAATGGAAACATGTAACATATTAATATGGTATGATAAAAATTTGAATAAGAACAAAATAGAGCTATGAATTTTAAACGTCAAAATTCATAGCTCTATTTTTTAATACAATCAATTCTTATTCACGGAAATGATTAGCAAACAGATCCATACCTGATATTACGAGAGTAATTACACTTCCAGAGATTATACTGGCAATAATAGGAATACCTTTAAATGGTAAGAAGAATACAAATGAGAAAACAATAATTGAAATTGATGTTTTGGTTTTGTCTTCTGTTGGAGCACTGATATTGATAGATAAGGCTGTTTTTGATGAAGCTGTAAAAGTAGATTTTCAAAAAACACCTTCAACTGTTGGATTTGCAGCTCGTCTCACAGGAACGCATGTTGATGTAGAAAAAGGTTGGATTGCTAAATGGCCTTCAGATGCCACCAATATGAATGAATATTCATGGACACATGGTTGGCAATGGACAAGCACTTATAAATTTGCAGGTAGTTATGGCAATTTTGATGTTTCTCAATTGTATGATGATTTTTTCACTAGTTATCAGACACCATCTGATTACAGTAATGGTGAAGGAAATGATTCTGGCACAACGAATGCTAATGGGTCAACAGATACTAACACTATTCGTGTTAACAACACATCTTCAATTTATGTTCCATTGAAAGCATTACAGCCTGATGGAAGTATGAGTATTGTTTCTGATCGTGGATTAGCAAATAATACGCTTTGGTATACTGGTCAAAATAAGCTGGTCGATGGTATTACATATCATCGTGTGTCTACAAACGAGTGGGTCGCTTCAAATTATATAGTTTAAGTTGTAATAAATATTATTGATCTTGAGATACTAGTGAAAGAGGAATTATAGTCTCAGAAAAAAGGGCCACCCGCCTTATTGAGGTTCACTTCAGCCCTTTATTTTAAATCTCCGATAGCAGTGGTAGTCCATGTCATGAACTTATAACGAATTAATAACCATGCTATTCTAAGTATAACGACGTTACAGCTAAACATTATAAAATAAATTAATCCCTGTGATGCCAATAAATCCAACTTATAACTAATATTATTAGTCCTATAAATAACCAAATGAAGAGTGAAACAAATTGGTTTAAGGTATTATTAGTCGCACCACTACCATCTGTCTGACGAAAATATAAGAATAGTGCCATCAACATCCATGTAGTTCCAATAATAATATTGATAATCTTTTGCTTTGACATGATAAAATCCTCCATTGCTATTTAATAAATAGAATAATTTAAGTCTATAATTATAGTATCAAGATTGAGAATTTATATGTAAGTTAATGAGGGATATAGCACGACGCCATTAAAAATAGCACTTTAAATTTGAAGAAGTTATAAAATTTTGAACTTTGTTTATTATATGGGGGAAATTGACAGTGAGCTCATCCGATATTGGTACTAAACTAAAACAATTACGGTTAAATCATCATTTGACACAACTGGATCTTGCAAGAGAATTACATGTATCGCGTCAAACTGTTTCCAGTTGGGAAACAAATCGTAATCACCCAGATGTGGATACGATTCAAGCAATTGCAAATTTTTATCAAATGTCTATGACTTCTTTAATATCAAAAAATGAACCATCCCCAGTGAATAATATTATTAAATTTTCCGCATGGAGTTGTATTTTATTTTGTTTGGTGCTCGAAAGATTAACTCAAGTGTCCACAAATAAGGGTCTTTATTGGTTTGATATGTTGATCGTTTGGATAGTTGTTTTTCTTGTTATAAAAGGATCGATAAGAAGACGATTGAATTGGCATACTACACTATTTAATCAGATTCACCTTATATTATTTGGAACAGTGGTTCTAATTGGTGGTATCAATAATTTATTTAATATGGGATTTGGATTAATGATTACTAGTGTTGTTGTGGGTTTATTTTCGATAATTAATGGAATAGTTTTATATTTCAGATAATAAAATTGAAGTTTAAAATATTTTTTGTTTTTAATAAAACAATTATAACGGTTGGTATATTTTAACCATTATGATTGTTTTTTTATCCATATATTTGTTCTACCGTATTTTCTACTACAATCTAGACTTTTTTTCACATTAAGGAAAACGTATAATGAACAAATGTAACTGTAATATACAAATTCGGGGGAAAAAGCAATTAAATATAAAGGGATATATAAAATCGTACTAACAATTTTGCTTGTGTTGGGATTGGGGTCCGCGGCTTTTTATGCAATCAATAATAATGGCAATGTTAAAGTAGAAGCTGATAGTAAAACTAATACTAAAACAACAGCATCTGCTAAATCGACCAAAAGTATTGCTAAAAAAGCTGATACACCAAAGACGGTTCAAGATGATAAGGATATGGTTGGCTTAAAGAATTTTAAGTACGATAGTCCATCAGAGAAGAAAGCTTATCCAGATTTGCAGGCACATCCCAATGCTTGGATCGATGTTGATATTGCGACCCAGCGTGTTTATATCATGGATGGTACTACTAAGTTATATTCAATGTATTCTTCAACAGGTAGACACGATACGACTCCACGGGGAACTTATTATATTCAACATGAACGTGGTGACTTTTTCTATACAGAACCGTTAAAAATGGGGGCATATTATTGGGTCTCATTCTTGAATCATGGTGAGTATTTGTTCCACACCACACCAACAGATATTAATGGAAAATATGATGAAACAATTGGGAAAACTTTGGGCCGTGAACCATCGTCACATGGCTGTGTTCATTTATCAGTTCCTGACTGTAAATGGGTTTATGACAACGTACCTTCTGATATGAAGGTTGTTATTCATGGTAAATATCAAGGTTAATTAATTATAAATAAACATTCATGAAGAAAAAATTCTTTGTGAGTGTATTTTTTTATCTAATAATATGGATAAAAGGATTAAAAAAGTCAATAATATGTGGGTAATAAAAAATGACGATTTGTTGAATTATGGGGGCTAAAATGTTAGTTCAAATATTATATTTATCAGCTAAATTACGTAATACTAAAATAGCCAGTGCTGTCCGTGATACGCTAATATTACTTTTTCCAATTATGTTGTTAGGTAGTTTTGCAGAAGTAATCAAGTTCGCTTTTTTAACGAAAAATGGTTACATGGCAAGAATGTTCGGTATCACAACTTGGTTACCATATAATAATGAATTGAGCTGGATCATGGGGGTCGTTTTCCACTGTACAATTGAAATGATTGCTCTGTATGCTGTTTATGGTGCGGCTTACTACACAGCTAAGGAATACGGTCAAAATACTGCTCGAGCAGGTGCAGTAGGATTATTGGCCTATCTAGTTATTGCTTTTCAACCAACTGCAGATGGGATTCCAAATTTTAGTCCCTTTTTGATGTCTCAAGGGATGTTGATTGCAATAATTGTTGGTTATTTATGTAGTCGTCTGTTGACTGCGTTTGAGAATTCAAAACTGGATCAACGTTATAAAATTGTTAGTCCCATTCTGATAATTATGATTATATCCGCCTTAATAAACCTTTTAGGAATGGCTATGTTAAAGATGGAAGTGCCAACCTATGTGGCTAGTTTTGTCGTTGACCATAGTCAATCGCACGCATTATTGTACGTTCTAGGATTGGGCGTTTTGACTAATTTATTAGCTTGGATGGCGGTTGGGGGACCGTTTACCAATAGTCCAACCTTTTCTGATGCGCCTTCAATGGCTAATATGAATGCTGCTCTAAAAGCTGGATCATCTTGGAATGTCCCATATAAATTTACTGATACCACCTTGTTTCACAGTTTTGCCAACTTTGGTGGTAGTGGGGTCGTTCTGGCCTTAATTATTGCTATTTTGATTTTTTCTAAGAAATCTAAAAATCGTAATGTTTCAAAGTGGGCTATATTCCCAGCAATATTTAATAACCATTACCCTATGATGTTGGGGATTCCTATTTTATTTAATCCGGTATTTTTAGTTCCGTTTGTATTAGTTCCATTAGTTAATATGCTGATAGCAGCGTTATTTATAATCCTTCATTGGATTCCAGCAGTTGCCTATCCTGTACCATCAGGGACTCCAGGACCATTGATTGCTTTTATTGGAACCAATGGTAATTGGTTATCTTTGATTTTAGGAGTAGCTTTACTTGTTTTAGATGTTTTTATTTATCTGCCGTTTGTTAAATTATCAGATAGGATCAGTCAGAAAGCTGGTGAGATCGATGAAAATTAAAACCTGGGTTTTAACAGCGTTAGGAATTATCTTAACGATTGTTTTGGTCATCGTTTCCCTTAATTGGTCTCGAAATAATGTTTCTGATTTGATGCGGGTACATAATTCTAAAATGTCTCCGGTAATCATGATTCCTGGTAGTTCAGCAACGGAAAATCGGTTTGATACTTTAGTAAAAAAGTTGAATAAAAATAATCGTAATCCCCATAGTTTAATCAAGGTTAAAGTTACGACGGATGATAAATTACACTTTAGTGGCCGATTACGTCAAGGTGACAATGAACCGATAATTGTTGTAGCTTTTGAAAATAATCATGATGGCTATAGCAATATAAAAAAACAAGCTCGTTGGTTCAATATTGCTTTTAAACAGTTGACTAAACAGTATAATTTTAATAATTTCAAAGGCATTGGTCATTCCAATGGAGGATTGATCTATACAGCCTTTTTGGAGAATTATTATTCCAGTTATTCTAATCAAATCAAAATAAAACAATTGATGACAATTGGTTCACCGTATAATTTCAATGAAAAATCAGTTCATCATAAAACACAAATGCTGTCCGATTTTATTGAGGATAAGAAAAAAATACCAACTTCATTAAGTGTTTATTTTGTGGCTGGAACAGAAACTTATAATTCAGATGGACTAGTCCCACTGGGGAGTGTGATGGCTGGAAAATACATTTATCAGGGACAAGTTAAACACTTTACTACTATTTCAGTTTCTGGTTCGGATGCACAACATTCTGATTTACCACAAAATGATCAAATAATCGATCTGATCAATCGATATATTCTTGATCCTCAGCAAAAACCACAGGGACGTCAAGGCCAGCAAGGCAGACAGGATTCACATTCACCTGATTTAGATGGAAAATAGTGATTTGAAATATAGCCGATATTAAAATTAAGAATAATTAATTAAAAACAGTCATAAACTCAGTTGTCAGTTGAGCTTATGGCTGTTTTTTTGATGAGAAAAATTAATAATAAATGATTCTTTCTAACTATCTAAGAAGAATATTTCCGACTATATTATGATTGTAATTTTATTGATAGGGTAAGTAATAGAGGGAGAGTTTAAATATGAGAAGTCAAGAAAAACAAGAAGAACTTGAAGAAATTGCGGGTAAAATCGAGCAAGAATTGAAGGTAGTTTATAACGATCCACAACTTGAAAAAAGGCCTGATTTAAAAATATTTGTTTCACGATGTATTAAACAATTTCAAAAAAAGCTAGACATTGATTGTATTTCATCAGTATTATGTCAGCAAATTTCCGAAAAATATTTAGCCAATAGCAAAGATTTTCCTAAGTCATTGATTGAATTATATTATCAAACTAGGGTCGAGAAATCAGAATATGATGGTCTTAATTGGAGTGCCACACAAGCAGGATTAGTTTGGCGGCAATAGGTTTTAAAAAAATACAGATTGTACCAAGATTTTTCGAGTGAGATAGAGTAACTTAAAAGGGGATGGATTTAACTTAATTATGAGGATGGAATAAATGAAAAAGAAGATTTTTCTACTATTATTAATACCGTTTTTACTGTCAGCGTGTTCAAGTAACACAGTGACCGATAGTAATAAAACCACTACCGAGTCAACCCAAGTAAAAAAACAAAAGACTGTTTCAAAAGCCAATCTTAGTGAAATGAGTAACTGGACTTATCAATCGGGAGACAATCCAGTTAAAATTTTGAATGATGACCAACCAACTACTTTAACGGCAACTGATTTTTCCACGTCACGGATTGATTATTCTAGTTTAGATAGTTTAAATCGAACGGGAACAGCCACCGCGTATCTAACCAGAAACAACCTAGGGAAATCCAAAACCAGAACGGAACAAGTTTGGAAACCAACTGGTTGGCATAATGAGCCTAAACAAATCAATGGTGAACGAGTGATTCCCCAAAATAGAGGACATCTGATTGCCTATACAATGACCTTTAATTTGAATGATAATGGGAAAACTGATCAAGGACATTTGGGAAGTATCAATAATCCTTACAATCTCTTTACGCAAACAGCGTTTTCTAATCAAAAGACGATGACTGAAACTGAACAGTTAGTGCGCACGGCATTGGCCCAGAATAAGAAAGTTATATACCAAGTTACCCCGATTTTTCATGGTGATGATTTAATGGCACGGGGTGTCTGGGTTCAAGCATTATCGACTGACGGCACATTGAAATTCAATCGTTATTTATGGAATGTACAATCAAAAATTCAATTTGATTATGCCACTGGCCGTTCACAAGCGGATAATAATTTTGAGGTAGCGGGGGATGATGGTCGTGTTCAAGTGGTCAATTCACAATATCAAAATCGCAATCATCACAAAAGATATTATCACCATAAGAATAATAATTCCACCAGTTATTAACGCTTTCAAGGGTTCCACGGCTTGCACCGGAGAGGTATAGCCGGTATAATGCTTTAGACTAGAATAAAGAAATGAGGATTATATATTTGATTACAGTTAGTAACGTTAGTTTGCATTATGCAGACCGTAAGTTATTCGATGACGTAAATATTAAGTTTGCTCCCGGAAATTGTTATGGCTTGATTGGTGCCAATGGTGCTGGTAAATCAACCTTTTTAAAAGTATTGTCTGGAGAAATCCAACCATCAACCGGAACGGTTAAATTAGGACCTAATGAACGTTTAGCAACTTTGAAACAGAATCATTTTGATTATGATGACTATACCGTGATGGAAACTGTTTTGATGGGTCACACTGAATTGTATAGTATCATGCAAGAAAAAGATGCTCTCTATGCTAAACCAGATTTTAATGAAGAAGACGGTGCAAAGGCTGCCGATCTTGAATCAAAATTTGGTGAAATGGGTGGCTGGGAAGCTGAAAGTGAAGCTTCTCAAATGCTCCAAGGCTTAAATATTCCTGAAGAATTACATCAAGAAAAAATGGGTACTTTAACTGCTGGTCAAAAGATTAAGGTCTTATTGGCTCAAGCATTGTTTGGTCAACCTGATGTTCTCCTATTGGATGAACCAACTAATGGTTTGGATGTTGACTCAATTGATTGGTTAGAAGAATTTTTGATCAATTTTGAAAATACCGTTATTGTCGTATCCCATGACCGTTATTTCTTGAACAAGGTTTGTACACATATGGCTGATCTTGATTATGGTAAGATTCAACTTTATATGGGTAATTATGACTTCTGGCAAGAATCATCTGAACTTGCTCAAAAATTGATGCAAGATCAAAATGCTAAAAAAGAAGAAAAAATCAAGGAACTTCAAGACTTCGTAGCTCGTTTCTCAGCCAATGCTTCTAAGTCTAAACAAGCAACTTCTCGTAAGAAGATGTTGGAGAAAATCACTTTAGATGATATTCAACCAAGTTCAAGACGTTATCCATTTATCAAATTCGTTCCTAATCGTGAAATTGGAAATGACTTGTTGCAAGTATCTAATTTGTCAGCTTCAATCGATGGCAAAAAAGTGCTTAATAATGTCAGTTTCATTATCAACAAAGATGATAAGGTAGCTTTCTTAGCTAAAAATGATATGGTAACAACAGCACTATTCAGAGTTATTACTGGTGATTTAACACCGGACTCTGGATCAGTTATTTGGGGAGTTACAACCAACCAAGCTTACTTACCAAAAGATTTCAATTCAATGTTTAATGAAGACACACCAATTATCGACTGGTTACGTCAATTCGCTGAAAAGGGTGAAGATGACGATACTTTCCTACGTGGTTTCTTAGGAAGAATGTTGTTCTCTGGTGACGATGTTACTAAATCAGTTAATGTTCTCTCTGGTGGTGAAAAAGTTCGTGTCATGTTATCAAAGATGATGTTACAAAAGATTAACGTACTCTTGTTAGATGACCCAACTAACCATTTGGATCTGGAATCAATTACAGCTTTGAATGACAGTTTGATTGATTATAAGAGTTCAATTCTTTTTGCCTCACATGATCACCAGTTTATTCAAACTATTGCCAACCGTTTGATTTATATTACGGCTGATGGTGTAATTGATCGTGCTGACACGACTTATGATGAATTCCGTGGCAATAAAGAAATAGAGAAACAAATCGCTGAAGCAGATGGCGAATCAATTTAATGAATGATGAAAAAGTCCTGATGTTGGGGCTTTTTTATTTTGTCAAAAATAAAGTGTCAATGATATTTAGTAAATATAAAAATTAATGTTGTCATAATGCCCTAAATAATAAGTTGAATACTTGATATAATTAATTATATCAAGACACAATTAATAGGAGATTATAAAGCATGATTGAAATAAACGACCTCTGTAAAAATTATGGTGATAAAAAAGCCCTTCAACATTTAACTTTGCAAATTAAACAAGGAGAGATTTTTGGCTTTTTAGGTCATAACGGTGCTGGTAAGTCGACCACCATTAAGAGCTTGGTCAGTATTATTGAACCAACTAGTGGATCAATTACGGTTGATGGCATGGAATTAAAAGAACACCGTCAGGAAATCAAAGAAAAAATTGCTTATGTACCGGATACACCTGATATATTTTTACAACTAAGTGCGATGGAATATTGGGATTTGTTAACGGCCGCCTATAATTTATCTGATCAAGATGTTAAACAACGACGCTTGCAGTTAGTTGAATTATTTGGCATGGGGGAACATGTTGACGGAACGATTGCTAGTTTTTCTCACGGGATGCGTCAAAAGGCTATCTTAATTGGGGCTTTGTTGTCTGATCCCGATATTTGGATCTTGGATGAACCGATGCAAGGATTGGATCCTCAGGCAGCTCATGATTTGAAACAATTAATGAAGGCTCATGCTAAAAAGGGTAAGACAGTGATTTTCTCAACTCACAACTTGGATACGGCTCAACAATTATGTGACGACTTAGCCATCTTGAAAAAAGGTCAATTGATTTATAACGGAACAGTCAATGACTTGTTAGCTCAACATGATAATGAATCTCTAGAAGATATTTATCTCCAGATGGCTGGTCGCCAAGATGGTGGTCATTTGGTTGATGATATTGAAGGTGATAACCATGAATAAAAAACAATTGCAGGCCTTGCTGGCAGTTGATCTACGACTGGTAAATCCTCAAGTGACTGACCGATATCGGAAAAAGGGTAAAACTGGTTCCGAATTAACTAAAAAATTAAAAATGCAATTTGTTACGAATACACTGCTTTTTATGCTTATTTATGGTTTTACAATGATTGCGATGAACTTCAGTAAGATGCCAGGATTATTTACTTTTTATGTAGGATTATTTATTTTATTAGGCCTTTCACAAAGTATTTCGGGAATTTATAATATTTTCTTTGCGGGTAAAGATCTGGCCAGTTATTTACCTTTACCATTTCGACAAAAGGAGATTTTTGCTAGCAAAATATTAATTGTCTCTTTTAATGTTATTCCATTTACTTTACCTTTATTGTTAGCATTTTTTCTGACTAGTTGGCGTTCAGGAACGTTATTACCGTTAGCGTTAGCTTTAGCAATCGTTGTTTTTCTGATTGTTTTGACGATCATCCTCTTTTTATGTTCGTTGATTGTTTTTGCCTTAACCAAAACCAAATTATTTCAAGAACATCAAAATTTGATGATGAATATTTTGATGGGTGTGACAATGGTGATAGCTATTGGTGGGATCATGTTTATGAGTGCTGGGGCATCATCGACGACGGTTGATCGACCGGTAATTCAAATATTTCTGCCGTTATTTAATATCTTTGCCAATTCACTATCAATGGAAAGTGGCTTAGCCTGGATCGGATTATTAGTAATATTATTGGTTCTAAGTGGTTTGTTGAAATATTTGATTGTGCCACATTTAAGTGAACAATTAACGCAAACTAATACATTAGCTGTCACAAATTCTAAGAGCCATCAACGAGTTCGCAGACAAGGATTAAAGTCGATTTTAGATGCTTATAATCGTCAGCTATTGGGCGAGCCTAATTTAATGTTGCAAGTAATTACTAATTCAGTGATGATCCCAATTATCTTCATCATTTCATTTGCTTTTGTAAAGGTACCAGCAAACTTACCACTTAAATGGTCGGGAGTATTTTTTGTAGCTGGTTTGGCTTTTAGTGGTATCACAATTAATCAAGCATCATTAGTGGGAAATTTAATTTCATTGGATCGAGAAAATTTTGAATTTATTAAATCTTTGCCAATTTCCATGAAGGAATATTTACAACGAAAATTTAAATTGGGTTATTATTTCCAATTAAGTATTAATACAATAATGATCTTGATTTTGACAATCATTTTGAGAGTTGATTTAATCATGGTATTAGCTTTGATTATTGGTGAAATCTGGGGGACCTATCTGATCAGTCAGCATTATTTTGTTCGTGACTATCGTTTACGATTGACTAATTGGACTAATATTACGCAGTTGTTTAGTCGTGGTGGTGGTAATTTTACCATGATGGGGACAATGTTTATTAGTATTTTATTAGGAGTTATTGTAATCGTAGTTTATAGTTCAGCAATTTTATTTATTAACCAAGCTTGGTTAGTTAATGGAATGGTCGCTATTCTTATTATTGGTTTATCAAGTTGGATCTGGCATAATTATCAACAAAAGTTTTGGAAAAAATTTGATTAGATTAGAAAAAGCGAAGACTGATTATTGTCAGTTTTCGCTTTTTTTGTAGATAATTAATAATCTGGTACTTTGGAATTTATTGATTATTATCGATATAATAATGATAAAAAAGGGGGCAATATGAGCTGGATATTTATAATGATTTTTGCGGCTTTAATGGCAGGATTTGTGCAAGGTGTCACTGGATTTGGTTCGGGAATTGTCATGATGATTTTTTTACCCTCATTATTACCAATTAACCAAAGTGCCGGCGTACAGACAATGACTATGTTGGTTGCTAATGTGATGGTGGTTTGGAGGTACCGCAAGTATTTGAAATGGCAACGGTTAGTCTTGCCATTGATTATATATTTAATGACAGCCTTTAGTTCACTGTACTTAGGTAAGTCTTTGGCTAGTGGTCATTTGAAAATGTTATTAGGGATATTGTTGATTATTTTGACAGTCTATTATTTTTTCATGCATCTCCGTTCAATTGAAATCAAAACGATTCCAATTTACGTAATGATTCTCTTCTCAGTTATTTCAGGTTTCTTCAATGGATTATTCGGAATCGGGGGACCATTGATGGCACTGTATTTTCTAACGATTTCTGACTCGAAGGAAAATTATTTGGCCAGTATTCAAACATTTTTCTTAGTGGATACTTTGCTGATGACAAGTTTGCGTTTTGCTAACGGAATATTAACTCTGAATAGTTTGAAATTTGTTTTAGTTGGTATTGTTGGTGCAGTTATCGGAACTATTTTAGCCAACCGTTTAGTTAGTCATTTGAATATTAAATTAATGACCGTATTCATTTACGGATTCATTGGGGTTAGTGGAGTATATTATTTGATTTCGGCAATTTGAAAACATCTTTGGAATTTCGAGGATATTTTTTTGTACAGAATGGCTACACAGCAAATGATGTATTGAGAAATCGTCGTATTAAAATTGGGCTAAATCTTGATAGTAAGAGGTAGTCGATCATGACAAAGAAAATTTTAGTAGCAATCGATGGTAGTGAAAATTCATTTGATGGATTATACGAGGCAATTGATATGGCGCCTAAAACCCATGCTGATCTAAATCTGATATCCGTTGTTAATGATGCTAACTTACCAACCAATATTGGTGTTTCTTATGAACCGGATTTAACCGAACAATTACAAAAGGATGCCGAATTTAACTTGAGAAAAGCTGAAAGTATCGTTGATAATTCCGGTCTAAAATGTAAAATTAGGGTCTTATATGGAGAACCACAAGATGAAATTATTGATTATGCCAGTAAACATAAAGTGTCATTGATCATTATGGGGAAATGCAGAGCTCGTGGAGTGGAGAGAATTCTCACCCATTCAGTTGGAAATTTTGTCGTTAATCACACCAAAATCAATACTTTAATAGTTAATTAAAATCATCTTGTTATTTTGATTTATTATTACTAATCTTGTAAAACGTCTAAATTAGACGCCTCCAATTAGTAAGATAGTAACTGTAATAAAATAAAGAGGGAGATAATAATATGTCAGAATATGATTATAATTGGATCAAGTATGTAGATGATGTCAATAGAACTCTGAATACATTCTCGACACCAATGCTTAATATTGATGGTGGATCACCAATTCCCATTGAGCGTTCTTATGGGGTTCAACTAAAAAAGGCCACATCTAGTCCAGAATTTAGAATTTTTTATAAAGAAGAAAGTGCTCTCGGAATTGGAAGCGTGAAATATTTACCATTGATCAGAGTAAACTCAATTAATGGGATACGTCCAGGAAATTATAAATATGGGTTTACTGAGAGAAAACCAGATTGGGATTCAAGTGAAACTAATCGTTATAAAATGTAATTTAAATCTTGCCATAAAATTATTAGATATAATCTGATGATTTTATGGCTTTTTCGATGATCAGAGAGCTTTTTATTAATATTTTTCTTAAAGAGTAGTTTAATTAAGGGAGGAGGTATTTTTATGCAATTTGAAAAATTAAGTAATGGTGTTTCAATTCCAATGTTGGGATTTGGAACTTATGAAATTAAAAAGTCCGAAGTTGCCGCTGCAATTCAAGGTGCTTTGGACGCTGGTTATCGTCACTTCGACTGTGCCCATATTTATGGCAACGAAGCTGAAGTTGGCCAAGCCTTTAAAGATTCAGGCATTAAACGTGAAGATCTATTCATCACTTCAAAAGTTTGGAATGCTGATCAAGGTTATGATAAAACACTTGCTGCTTTTGAACAAACCCTAAAAGATTTGCAACTGGATTATCTAGACTTATATTTAATTCACTGGCCTAATGAAGACAACTTCCAATTGAGTTTAGATACTTGGAAAGCTTTGGAAACACTTTATGATCAAGGTAAAGTTAAGTCAATTGGTGTTTCAAACTTCTCTGAAAAACAATTGAATGAAGTCTTTGCCATGGCTAAGGTTAAACCAATGGTTAACCAAATCGAACGTCATCCATATAAGACTCAACAAGAGTTGGCTGCTTTTGATACTAAGAATGGAATTGTTAATGAAGGCTATTCTCCAATTGGACATGGTCACCTCATTTTGGAAGATGCAACGATCAACAAGATTGCTAAGGTACATGGTAAGACACCAGCTCAAGTAGTTCTACGCTGGCAAGTTGATACTGGCTTTGTGATTTTCCCCAAATCATCAAACATTGATCATGTTAAAGCAAATTTTGATATTTTTGATTTTAATCTTTCTGATGAAGAAATAAAAGCCATTAACGGTTTGGATCAAGACAAACATCTTAATTATTAAAATACAAAAGTCTGAATTTTATTTCGGACTTTTTTTATTATGATGAGGGAATTACAAGTCCTGAAATATTTGATGACGAAATATCCAACACGTCTTTTGTGTAAGCGATTTAGATAGTATAATAATAGTAAAATCAAATATAATACTATGGGGTAAAAGAGATGAAAAATGTTATCAAGGTATCAATTATTTCAGCTTTGGCATTACTTTCATTGACAAGTATTACAGGGGTAACAAAAGTTAAGGCTGACTATATTCATACATTTAAACAGGAAAGTTTGTATGCTAGAGGATCGGTCGCTGAAATTGTACCTGATCCAGGGGCGTATTTGTATAATTTTTCGAAGGTCTATGATCGTGCTTTAGCGCCGAATACGGATTGGTATACCGATAAGGTTGATATTCCCGTGGATAATGCTGCAATCCCTAATTGGCGTGTTTCGACTAATGAATGGGTCAGTTCCCAAAACGTGGCCTACGTTCATACTGATTGGGATGCTACGTTTAGTATTGATTCTCCACAAAAAATCTATCAATTTAATAAAGATGATTTTTCTTTCAGTGATACGGGAAGAATGCTGGATGCTGGGAGATGGGCTAGTAATCGTGTAATTGATATGCCCAATCAAACAACTTTGACTCAATATCGTCAGGTAGCTACTAATGAATGGATCAGATTAGTTAGTGGTGAAAACTTTTAAAAATGAAAAGGGATTTGAACTTGGTTCCAGGGCTCAAATTCTTTTTTTAAGCCAATTAGTTGACTAGTCAACTAATGGTTTTTATAATAAGGGTGTTTTAAAATAGCTTGGTATAGTAAAGGAAGTGATGTGCCCTATGGAAATTGAACAAATGGATTTGGAAATGTTATTAAATAAAATTTTTCGATTCAAGCAAGTCAATTTGGATAAACTTCTCAAACCGTATCAGATCACATCTGGACTTTGGCCGTATCTGGCGGTATTGCAGGCTAGCTCCAATATGACTCAGAGTAATCTGACATTAGAATTGAGAAATGATCGGGCCATGACGGCACGAAGTATTGCTAAATTGAAGCAATTGAATTATGTCACTGGAGAACCGGCTAGTCACAACAAACATATGCAATACTTGCGATTAACATCCAAGGCAGAAACAATCATGCCAGAGATTAGGCAAGTAGTTGATAATGCCATGTTAGAGATGACTAGAGGTATTTCTGAAACTGATTTACAGATAACTCAGCAAACGTTACAACAAATTTTATTTAATTTAACCAAAGATAAAACAATTGAATAGTTTCAAACTACTTATAATGAATAGGAAGAAATTAATATGTCATTAAATGCACAACAAATGAGAGATACACGTTACGAATTAAAAAAGAATTTTGAGTTAACGGGACTTTCTAAAGAACAAGTAGCATCTGATTTAGGTATCAGTGTTGTAAAATTAAATCGTATTTTTGAATTGGAACAGAACTCATTAAATGATCCTTTCATTTTACGGGATTATTTACTGGAAAAAGTGACGGAGAATGATAAAACACCTGTAACTTTTACTGCTATGGGTGGAGATATTCATAAGTATTGGTTCTTAGATTACGGTATTGTTGAACAGCGCAGAATGACATCAGGTGATTATTAATAAAATATTTTTAGAGGCCGAGAATTTAATAATTAAATTCTTGGTTTTTTATTTCATGAATATAAAATAAGGGGTTCAGGATATTTTTATTCTATTGATGGATTGAGTGTTACAGTCTTCATAGTAGGAGGGGAATATTATGAATAAATTGGAAACAGAAAATAATATCAAAAAGAGTCAAGAACTTATTAAGGCGTTAGAGGATTTGTTAATCAAACGTGATGATTACAAGACTAACAGTGGTTTACAAGATATCACGGATGTTTTGGAACAAGTCAACAAGACGGTGGCTAAGAATAAATATCCGGAAAGATTAATCAGTAAACTAGTTTCGTACATTTATAGTATGGGTCCAGCTAATAAGATATTTTTCCCTAAAGATCAAGAGAGCTTGATCAATGATTTAGGTGTTATTGGTCAAAAGGCTGGTAATGCAGGTTTGTACTATGCCAGTTTTGATACTAAAGCGGATTTTTTCAAGGGCTTATAAAATAATTATTTATTGTTTAAAAGCAATTGCTAGAAATATGATAATGTTTTATCCTAGTCTTGAATTTTAATTGAGGCGAATAAAATGAAACGTGAAGAAGCAGTAACTTACTTGATGGATCAGATCAGTGATCAAACCTATTCAGCATTATGTTGGAGAATCTCTTATTATGGTATCAGCCACAAAGTAAAACTTCCTAAAGCTGTTATTGATTTGTATAATCAATGTGTAAATAAAAAAGAGAAATATAATGGGATATCCACTGCAGCAATAATGAGTGGCATCTGGTTTCACTTTTAGAAGTAAGAGGTTTTATAAATGGCAATTGTAAATTTTGAAAATAAAAAGATGAATTTGACTAAATTAATATCGTTTGGATTCAGTAAAGATGGCGCAGCATATTCTTATGTAACTCCAATAGTTAATGATCAATTTCAGTTGCGAGTAAGTATTTCAAAGGATGACCAAATAGAAACACATGTAATTGATCAAACTACCAATGAAGAATACGTTTTACATTTAGCAGCGAAAGCCAGTGGAGAATTTGTTGGGCAAGTAGCCGCTGAATATCGACAAGTTTTAGCTGAAATTAAGAACGATTGTTATGACGATGATGTGTTTAAATCCTCACAAGCTATAACCATAATTAAATATGTAAATAAAATATATGAGAACCAGTTGGAATTCTTATGGGAAAAATTTCCTAAAAATGCTATTTGGCGTAGAAATGATACACATAAGTGGTATGGGGCGCTATTGACTGTTAAAAAATCTAAGCTAGGGATAGATTCTGAAGAAGAAGTTACCGTATTAGATATGCGCGGCAATGTAACTGAGATAGAAAAAATAGTTGATGGACAAAACTATTTTCCAGGTTATCATATGAATAAGAAAAATTGGTATACGATAATTCTTGATGATTCAGTAGCTAATAACGAAATTTTTGAACGGTTACAAGATAGTTATGCTTTAGCAAAATAAAAACGTTAATTTAAGTTAGTTTTAATAACTAATTAGATTAACGCTTATTTTTTTGTGATATGATAAAAAGATAATTTTCAAGGAGGTAGTGTTATGACCATTAAATTAGTTGCCTTTGATATGGATGGAACATTCCTCAATGACAAAAATACGTATAATCATCAACGCTTTGGAGAGATTCTCAAGCAATTACGCGCCAAAGATATTCGGGTTGTTGCTGCCAGTGGCTCACAGTATCAACGTTTACAGGACCAGTTTTCCGAGTTTAAATCTGAAATGGATTTTGTCTCTCAAAATGGAGCAGCTGTTTACAGTAATGGGGAGCCGTTATTGATCCGTGCTATGCCAGAAGAAGCTGTTACCGCTACTTTAGATGTAATCAATCATCAATTTGCTGAAACTGATATTGCCGAGCACTTGGTGGTTGGGGTCAAATCAGCTTATGTTGATCAAACGATTTCACAGGCAGCTTATGATTTAACCTATCATTATTACAATCATTTAAAACGTGTCACTGATTTAGCTACAGTGACACCACAACGTTTGCAAGATCAAATTACTAGTATTGGAATCACATTTGAACCTCACGTGGATTTCAATGCTAAAATCACTGATCTGCGCCAGTCATTGCCAAGTGGATTATCCAGTCAGACATCGGGATATAACACGGAGTTAATCAGTGATAATTCAGTCAATAAGGCGGCTGGATTATTAGAATTACAACATAAATACAATATTGCTAATGATGAAATTATGACTTTTGGTGATAATGAGAATGATTTAAGTATGTTGAAATTGACGCCCTATGGTTATGTAGTCGATAATGCAGAACCTAAAATCAAAAATCAAGTGACTCATTTGACGGAATCTAATAATGATGAGGGTGTCTTGAACGTGTTGAATCAATTAGTTTCATAAAAAAGTAAACCAAAAAGAGAATCCAGTTAATAGGATTCTCTTTTTTGTTTGTCCTGTAGTTATTCCCAAGCAACAGTCATTAATTGCTTTTCATTTTGAGGGTGCTGTAATTCATCAACCAGTGCTAAAGCCATGTCAGCGTAACTAATTGATGAATTACCATTGTGATCGTGAAGTAGAACGTCATGACCAGTTTGATAATAACCAGTTTTATCGCCACTAGGAAGATAGTTCATTGGAGGGGCCATGTAGGTCCAATCAATATTACTATTTTGCAGAATCTGCCGTGCTTTCAGATGATTACGACTGGAATTACGCATGATGATTGGTAACTTGTCACCAACGGTTTTAGTACGACTATCGTCGATAAATAAGGTTGATCCCGAACCAACAACAATTAGTCGAGTATCAGTACCAGTTAAAATATCAGTAAGATGTTGATTAACTCGTGGATAGTCACTTTTTTTAGATGAAGCAAAAGTACAAATGACTGCATCAAATGGACGTAAGTCTTCGGCTGTCAGAGAAAAAATATCCTTTTCGATAGTGGGAACGTCAATTGTTAAACGAGTTTCATTGCGGACGATGGCAGTGACGTTAATTCTTCGGTCGAGAGCTACTTGTAAAACAGCATTACCGGTTTTTCCGGTAGCGCCAATAATCCCTAAGTTCATATTAAAATCTCCCTATGTATATTACTTAACACACAAATAATACATCATTATTTCATAAATTCATCAATATTTTTTAAGCTTAGTTAAATAAAGCAACGGTAAGATAACAGTATCAATTAAAGATATTAATTAGAAATTTAAATATAAATATAAAAAGGAGTGATGATAATGCGTTGGATACCATTATTAGTCGTGTTAGTTATTTCAATTGTCAGTGGATTGTCCATTATCATGACAACTGAGAATTTTGAAAATCGTCGATTTTATTTGCTTAGTTTAGTCTATTTAACATTTTTGGGGACAATTTTATTTACCCCAATATCCTTTGATGGGACAGCAGTTTATGTTATGCCAGCGGGAATTGGGAGTGTTAATTTACATCAATTAGAGATTTTTGAAATCGGTTTTGCGGAAAATATTATTTTAACAGTTCCATTAGGATTTTTGATCAAGCGTTTCTTTGCGCAAATATCATTGATCTCAACTATGCTACTAGGTTTAGTTATCGGTGGAGGAATTGAAACTATGCAGTATTTCTTATCACATATTTTCTTGATCAACCGAACGAGTGATATCAACGATGTGATTGCTAATGCTAGTGGAATTGTTATCGGAGCTATTTTGTTAATAGTTTATGAATATATTATTAATAGATCCAGTAAGACAGCGAACGTTTCCAATAAATAAAGTATATCTGTATGGGATGAATTTGGTTCATTCCATATTTTTGTGAGTGGGTCAAAATAATGAGATTCTTTGAGCTTTTAGTCGTTTAAATATTGATATTATTCATTAAATATTATTAACTGTACTATGAATAGAATAATAAAGTATAAAATAAATTTGCTAAAAATGAATGAGGGAAAATAAATGAAAGTGAAATCAGTTGATAATCTGGTCTTTATTGGGATGGTTTTAATTCTAATCTACCAATATACACTACTGTATCTAAGTGTAATTGATGGATCGTGGTTGAATTTTCTGATAGTGGCATTGGTTTTTATTTTGGGACTAATATTAGGGCGAACAACTTACATTATTTTGGGAAGTGCTTTGTCATTTGTCAGTATGTGTGCTGGGGGCTTCATGTTATTGATTCCGTATACGCGGACACTTTATTTTTGGCCAGCAATTGCATTATTGACAATCACGCCATTAACAACTTATTTGATGTATTTATTGGATCATCAATTATTGAAGCGAAAGGCTTTGGCACAAGAATTAGCACATTTACAACAAGAAAAACCTGATTTGGAAGTTATTACGGGGGCTCTGAATGAACGGGCTTTAAATATTGATGTGTCTCGAGAATTAAAGTTGGTTTATTATCATGAACAAGATTATCGATTTACTTTAACAATGGTCAAAATAGATTTTTTAGAAAATATTGTTAATTTTTTGGGAAATCAGCGTTTCAATAGTTTATTGCGAGCCACAGCTGATCATCTAAATGAGATGTTATTTACCGTGGATCATTTATATTATATTGGAACTGGCCGATTCGTAATTCTATCACCAATGTTAGGAGCTGATAATGCGCCTATCATGAAACAGAAAATCAAAGATCATATTGATGACATTGCTGAAGAGTTTGGTTTAGCACGAAATGCCCTAGTATTGAGGATGGGGCAAATTACTTATTCAACACAGGATAAAGTCAGAAACGACAATGTTGAGGATACTTTGGCACGATTAGAACGTAGTGCTGAAACCGATATTGTTAAAGAATATTTATAATAGAGAGGTAATCAAATGGCAGCTGGGAAATTCAGTTGGTTATTTTCGTTTAGTTTAGTTATTACGATCATGTTTGCCATCGTAGTTATTGTTTTATCGATTTGCTGGTGGCAAATTTTTAAATTAACGATTCGTCATTTTAATACGGAGGATAAACATCATGATTGATGGCTTGTATGTTACGGCAATTATTACAATTTGGCTGTCGATTTTTATGACTATTGTGACTTTGTCTGGTGGTGTAATATTCATTTTTAAACATATGCATCATACCAATATTGACGATTTACCACCGTTAGTACGTTATCCACGAGTGACTCTAGTTGTTCCGGCTCATAATGAGGAATTGGTGGTGCAAGATACAGTTAAGGCAATCCTGAATTTAAATTATCCGCATGACCGATATGAACTTTTAGTTTATGCAGATAACTGTAATGACCATACGGCTGATCGTGTACGGGAATTAAACCAGTTAAAACAGTTTCATGGTCGGAATTTCCGTGTTATCGAAAGAACTGGTACAGGTGGTAAAGCAGGTGTGTTAAATGATGCACTCAAAGTGTCAACTGGTGAGTATCTTGGTGTTTATGACGCTGATGCTGCTCCAGAGACCAATGCACTTTATTTTTTGATTCAAAAAATTTTGGAAGATCCAGTTAAATATGCGGCGGCATTTGGTCGTAATAAAACTCGTAATTATCAACAAAATTTTTTAACCAGATGTATAAATTTAGAAATCGTTAATACTCAACGGATTCAGCATACAGGTTTGTGGCAATTATTTAAGATAGGTCGAATTCCCGGGACCAATTTTATTATTAACAAAAAAATTGTTCAATCGATCGGTGGTTGGAATGATGGTGCTTTAACTGAGGACACTGCAATTTCATTTAGTTTAATGCGCTCTGGAAAATTGATTGCTTTAGCTCATCGAGCGGAAGCCTTTCAACAGGAACCGGAGACATTGTTTGCTTATTATAATCAACGTAAACGTTGGGCTCGTGGAAATTACGAGGTTATATTGGAGAATATGAAGTATCTTTTTGATCGAACTCCATGGCGAATTAAATTGGAAGTGTTTTATTATCTGTGTACTTTTTTTTGGTTTAATGCTGCCATTATTATTTCAAATTTAATCTTTGTATTTAATATTAGTATTGCTGGAATTAGAGAGTTCTTTCCCCAAGTACATCAAATAGTAGCGTTAGGAGCACCGATGTCTGTTCTTTTCATGGTCAACTGGTTATTAATGTTTTTCTTGTATTTATTACAGATGAATATTGCTTTGGCCAGCGATTATGGTCAGGAAACAGTGAAAAACTTTTTCTATACATTGATTTCATATTTTACCTATGCGCAACTCTTTATTATTGTCTCATTTGCTGCAATTTGGGATATGATACGAGATAAAATTACTGGACAACGTCATACGAAGTGGTATAAAACCCAGAGATTCTAATGGAGGTAAGAATGTTTAAAAAGCATAAGTATCAGTGGTTGATTGGTGGGTTAATTATTTTGGTGGCTTTAGCAATTGGAACGGCTATTTATAGTACAACTCAATCGACCCAAAATACATCTAGTGTCGATGAATCAACGATTAAATCGCACTATCAAACCTGGGAAAAATCCTATCTGATAACTAATCATCAACAAAATTTCATCAAAACAAATGACAGCGGCAATTTGAAAACATTATCAGAATCACAAGGTTATGGGATGTTGATCACTGTTATGGCGGCTAAACAGGGTTTTGGCAGTCAAAAGACATTTGATAAATTAACACGCTATTATTTGGCTCATCAAATTGATTCAAGCAATCCCTTAATGGCCTGGCGTCAACAACAAAAGAATGGAAAAATGATTAGCACTAAGGCTGAAAAAACTAGTGCTACTGATGGTGATCTGGATATTGCTTATGCTTTGATTTTGGCGGATGAGCAATGGGGTAGTAAAGGTGATTTGAAATATAACAACCTCGCCAAACAATTGTTAAGTGCTATTCAAAAAAGAGAAATTAATCCGACTACTAAATTACCAAAAGTAGGGGATTGGTCGACTAGCGCTAGTACAGTTGATTTAGTTCGTACTTCTGATTTGATGACGGCCTATTTCCGTAAATTTGCCAGCTATACTCAGGATGGAAGTTGGTCTAAAGTGGCCCAAAATAGTCAAACTGTTTTGAAAAAATTAAGTGATCAACAGTCAACTGGATTGATGGCTGATTTTGTGACTGTTAGTGGCACACAATTGAAAACCGGTAGTGTTAAGGCTAAGCAAGTTGCCTCTGAATATGATAATCAATACGGATTTAATGCTTGTCGAATTCCTTGGCGGGTAGCTTATGATTATCAATTGAATCATAGTCAGATTAGTAAATCGATCGTTCAGAAAATGAATCGATTCTTTGTGACAAGAAGAAAGATTACTGCCGTTTATACCTTAAATGGTAAGGCGGTTGAGTCATATACAAATGTTGCTTTTACGGCACCAGTAGCTTATGCAGCAGAAGTTCTTTCCAATCAAACGCTCAAGACTCGTTATACCAGTTCGTTAACGTCCAAAATGTCGACCAATAATTATTATCCAGCAACAATTCAGATGCTGACACTTTTAGCTAGTGGGAGTCTTGGGGAAAGTCAAAAATAAAAAGATTAATCCAATTTTTCAACTGGGTTAATCTTTTTATTGCAGAATTATTTTCTATGCTTTTACTTAGATATGTGTTGTTAAAGGGAAAAAGAAAGCTGGAATTTAAAACAAAAGGAAAAGGATTTAAGATATAATAAGTACATTTATAGTACAAAAGCGTGAGAAAAAATATAACTTTTCCCGAATAACTTTTTGTTTAGATTATTTTATTTAAGATATCTTTCTTCAATATTATTTTCTTCAGATAGTAATTTTTTAATGCGTAATCTAGTTTCAACCAATTCGTCATTTAGTTTGTCACGATAGTATTGTTGAACTAGTTGTTTCATAGAATCGATTAGATAGTCTTGACCATCCCAATTGAGGTTGCCATCTTTGACAAATTTTTTAGCGACTTCATCAAAATCCTTTTTAGTCCATTCTGTGTTCTTTGAATGTGTAGATCGATCCTCCAACTCATGTAAAACATCCATGGCTTGACCTTCGAAAGAACGGACTTGGTCAAAATAGATATTTTGAATATACGGATTAGTTATTCGGTCGATTTCTTCGAGATTAGTGTCGTAGGTAATACCTTTGATTGAAAATATTTGAAAGAGGCCGGGATAGATTTCATTAAAGATTCGCTCTTTAACACCTGATTCATCATCTCTTAAGACGTGATCCTTTAGGTTTGGTGATATGTCTTACAATTACGTCGTCAGGATGAAAATTACCGTTAGTTACATCAATGAGCTTATTGAAGGTAACATTTGACTTATAACCATAGTTATTTACCACATTTAGAACTTTTAGTTTTAAGAATGCATTAAGGTCACCATAATATAGATAATTACTATTAGTTCCGAGAACAGTTGCAAGACGATCCATTGTAGATTTTTTTGGCAAACCGCGGCCTTTTTCCCATTCATTTATGGTGCTTTTACCACTAACGCCAATAATGTTGGCAAGTTCTTGCATGCTGAGGTTTTTAGTCTTTCGAAGTTGCATTAATCGTAATCCAAAATCGGTTCTTGAAATATTTTCCATAAAGACACCATCCATAATAGTCATTTGAATATTTAAAAAGTACAATCAATGTACAAAAGTGTATTTGATTGTTATATAATATAAGTTGTATTCAATGTTTCATACTATAAGTATATTCTATTTCCCTTTTATATTGAAAATATTAGAGAAGCCTGATGAATACTTTTGTACGGAGACATCGTAATAATTTATTAGATTTCGATGATGTAATTTAATGATCATAGAGTTGGTAACAGTCGAATTTTTGACTTTTATCTTCGGTTTAACTTTGAGAACAAGAGCGTATTCTGATTTTTTGGCTATCTTATAAATATCTAATGAGATGACTTTATAATTATTCCATTTAAAGGGTCCATCTTGAGAATCAATTGTTTTTTTGGCAATTTTGATAAATTGACCTTTTTGATATTTATTTAATTTGTGAGTATTGGTTTGGCTATTTTCCAAAATAACGGTTCGACCACTAACGTTATAGTAGGGTGCAGAATGATAGTTTTGGTACATTTTTGGTATTCCAAAGACTCCAATGAGTATCAGTCCACAAAGGACCCAAATAATAGCAGTGATTCGTTTTTTTGATTTTTCAGTTGTCATGTTTCTCCCCTAGGCTTTAATAAAAAACGTTTCACAGTCAGATTAGACTATGAAACGTTGATAATGTTGATAAATCTAATTATTTAGTAATATTTGTTGCGAAAGTTGGTTCACTGATAGCAACATTAGGTACCGTATCAGAATCACCGTATGACATATTGAGATTGGATGCATCTATTAAGAGCCACTCATTAGTTGAGACACGTCCCCAGAACTCATTCTTCTGATTACGTACTACTTTAGTTATTTTCCACGAAGAGCTAGCTGGTAATGCTCTAGTTAGAGAGTTGGATGATGTAT
Source organism: Companilactobacillus kimchiensis (assembly GCF_001438805.1). Classification (GTDB taxonomy): domain Bacteria; phylum Bacillota; class Bacilli; order Lactobacillales; family Lactobacillaceae; genus Companilactobacillus; species Companilactobacillus kimchiensis. The sequence goes on along the minus strand of NZ_JQCF01000001.1, from coordinate 69,941 downwards.
CATAAACACTTTGGTTATTCTTTAAAGTGGCTGTAAGTGCGACAGCTGGAGCGTAGTGTGTTGCAAAGTCAGGTTCCGAAGAAGCTCCATAGGTAGCAATTTGCTCCATAGTATAAGCGCCACCAGATTGATTTTTCTCAGTTAAACGGAGCCATTCATTAGATGATACTTTGACATAGATTTCATTATTTTGATTTTTAACTGCGCTGTAAGCTTTCCACGAACTACCAGCTGGTAGGCTTCTTGTAAAGGTGTTAGTTGAAGAATCGTATAGTGTTGTATCAGTCGTTAAAGTAATGGAGATTGGTCCGTTACCGAAAATAGTGGCTGAAGATGCTCCACCCATAGAAACCCAAGCATTAGTAGCAACACGATAGTATCGGTAGTTATTGATTGATTTGGACTGATCAGTATGCCAGAAGCTATCTTTAGGAAGGGTTTTTCCAGTGGGATTACCGTTATCGTCTAAAACTTGAGAATCATTAGATAAGGCAATTGTTCTATTTTCAGGAGTCATGTTTCCTGAGGTAGAGGGGGCAGTAGCAGGTACGTCGTTAACCTTGACGACTGTGGATTCAACGTATTCATTTGTAGCAACTTGATAATAGGTTTTTCCATTAATTGAATACAGATTACCTAACTTCCAAGATGATCCTGCAGGCAGAACAACTCCGGTAGGATTTCCATGCATGTCGACAACTTTTACCGCATAACCAAGTGTACCAGTTTGATTGTTGTCAGTATCTTTGACTAAGAAGGGATTGACTGGTGGCATACCATCGGTGATGGTAATGTTTTGTGAATTAACATAAGTATTAACGCCAATAGCGTAACATCTTTGATTGTTAATTAGAACCGAGGCTCCTAATTTCCAAGATGATTTTCCGGAAAGAAAAAGACCGGTTTTATTACCATTACTGTCAATTGCGTCAGCTCCACCATAGTCAACGGTACCGATAGGGTTGTTGATTGTATTTTCACTTATGTTAGTTGGAGCGGCTTGAACGGTTACTTGGTTAGAGATTGTTTCGAGGACAGTTGGTGCAATTAAAATAGCCATTGTAGAGGCTAATAAGACTCTTTTTTTATTCATTTTAAAGTTCCCCCTGTAAAGAATTTATTAGAAATAAAATTATTAATTATAAAAAAAGACTACGTATCAACGTAGTCAAGTACGTCGATAACAATACGAGCATAGACAATATTACAGATGTTTTGACTACTCAGAGAAGTAGTCGGAATACATTCAATAACTACCAGATTAAAGAACGTATCGAAACATATATTGATTTATGCAAAAGAGAAAATGAACTGTTGGTTTATTGAATCAATAACTAAATTATCTGATTCCACCCTAAACAATACTTCAATAAAAAATCCAATAAAAAGTATCATAATTCAATTAACATAGACTCGAATTGATCGACGTACTTTTCAATAATAGGGCAAACACAGTTTTTTGGCAATGTTTATTTGAAAACATCTTATTAAAACTATGACAATAATTTTGATCAATCCATTATTATGTGATATAAGAGGTGATAGAACTATGGCGAAGCGTTTTGAATTTATTAGGGATAAACGAACGGATATGGGATTAACAATTGAACAGTTGGCGAAAAAATCCAATGTATCAGTGGATCTAATATCACGGTTAGAAAGAGGTAATAGAGACGATATTACCATTTCAAGACTTGAAAGTATTTTAACCGTCCTAGGTCTAAAACTTGGTGACATCTTTGAGCACAGTGAATTAGATGAACGTGGTAATCAATTTGTTAAGGAATTCTTTTCATTAAATGATCAGGAAAGAAAACGTTATACGGATATTTTTCTTAAAATTATGAGTCTTAAATAGTTTCATCAATGAGAATCGATATTTCGACTCTCTTTTTTTATCTATTAATTGGACCATTGAGTATCATCACCACCGTTTGGAGCGGATACGTGTGCATAAGTACTGGTTATATTGCCATTAACATCGTAAAAATCACCATTTGGTTTTACAACTGTAACGACGGGATTGGTTGAACCACTGTCAAAGTAGACGTGATAACCATCAGCTTCTTGAGTGACATTCATTGCCTCATGGGAGTTGCTACCATAGGAATGTGCTACTAAACTGGCGGCTTGATCAGGAGTAGTAATGATGGCTGCTGATTGTGCTGGTTGATTGGAATTAGTCTGGGTTTTGTTCTGATTATTTTGAGCTGTAGAAGTTGTTGCTTGTTGTTTAGGTTGTGAATCATTATTTGTTGCGGAATTTTGTGATGTTTGGGAAGCGGTAGCGTCGGTCGTTTTTTTGGAAGCCACTTTTTTAGTGTTCTTCTTGGGTTTGTTCTTTTTAGCAGGTTTAACAGATTCAGTTTTAGTTGTTGTATCCTTTAATTCTTTTGAAGAATGATTATTAGCTGAGCAAGCCGTAAGTAAAACAGTAATTGCCATAATACTGCTTATTGTCCCTATTAATTTATGATTCATAATCTTGAGTCCTCCTTAAATTTTTTTATTTCGGTTCTCACACAGAATAATAGCAGCACTTTTAACTATAATAAAGATTTCTAAAGACAATTTAAAGACTTGAACGGAGATAGAAATTCCTGAAAAAACAGTTATTATTGAAATTTTTATCTTTATGAACCTTATTTTTTACAAAATATAAAGATATTAGAAATACGATGTCATAAAAGATACGTTTTAAGTCGTTAACGTATCTTTTTTATTTTAAAAAAATTCAATATTCTTTTGGTTTTATTAGAAATAAGAAAGTGTTTTTAGAATATTTGGTATAATCCTTGTATAAAATGGATTAATAGGGGAGTTAGTCAATGGTAAATGTAATGATGTTAGTATTCCAAGAACTTTTTTTTGCTCTGAATTGTAAGATTGTTTTGAATGATTTTAGAATTAAGTATGCTGATTTGTTTTTTGTATTATTTAATATGCCATTGGCTATTTTTTCATCAAACCTTAATCAATCGGTTCTTGTAGGAACTATTTTGATATTGAATATAATTTATCTGATTATACTGACTCGCAATATTAAAATATCGATAGTGATTGGCACCATGGTATATATTATTGAGGTGATCACCGATCATTTAGTGGATATTATCAACCTACTAATTCAGAAAAATTTACCCTATCTGATTGAATTTATTCCATTGTCATTCTTTATGACGTTGATATTATATTTGGTTTGCCGAAAAATTAGAGAAAAAAGACTCAATAAGCAATTTCTATTGTCTAAAAATGAAGTATTTCTTGCTGCTGGCACTTTAATCCTCATAGGTGGCTTAATAATATTTACTGAAACGATGCAAGGAAATAAATTAAACAATATCATTTATAACTTTGTAATTTTATTATTAATAACTATTATTTTAATAACTATTCATTTTTCACGAATAAGGGAACTGAGAAAACAGTTTCTCTTAACGAAAAAAGAAACCCAAATTAAAAACGATAATCGTTATATTAATGAGATGGAAAAGCACTATAATGAATTGAGAAAATTCAGACATGATTATCAGAATATTTTATTGTCGTTAGATGAATATCTTAAAACGGATGATATAAGCGGTTTAAAGGTTTACTATAGTGAAGCCATAAAGCCTGTATCTTCTAGGGTGTTACGTCAAAAGTATAAATTAGAGGATTTGAGTAAAATAGGTGTGAAGGAGTTGAAAAGTATTTTTTTTAATAAACTTTATTCTGCTCAGATGATTGGTACAGAGGTGTCGTTTGAATCTAAAAATAAAATAGATGATTTTTGTGTTGATACGTTGGATCTGGTTTTAGCCGTTGGAATAATTCTGGATAACGCAATTGAAGAAACAAATGGGCAAAAAAATGGCAGTATTCAAACGGGAATAATGAATACTGCTTTAGAAATAACAATTATTGTTAAAAACTCATTGCGTAATAATGATATTTCAGTTTGGAAAATGAAATCAGCGGGTTTTTCGACCAAGGGAGCTAATCGAGGATTAGGGTTAAACAATCTTACCGAAATAATAAATCGAAATGATAATTTGATGTTAGAGACTATGAAAATGGATGAATATTTCTTACAGAAGATAACCATCGGAATTGGTGAGGATGAAGAATGATTGATATTTTTGTTTGTGAAGATAATGCTAAACAAATGACCGAGATAGTCAGTTATATCAGTAGTTATTTATTGATGGAGAATTTTGACATGGAAATCAAATTAGCCACAAATGATCCGCAGGAAATCTTGGATTATCTAGATAAAAATAATGTCAATAAGGGTCTCTATTTTCTTGATATTGATTTGAAAACGGATTTGAATGGTATTGAGTTGGCCGCTAAAATTCGCCAGGAACATTTCAATAGTAAAATAGTTTTCGTTACAACACATTCGGAAATGGTATTTTTAACTTTTAAATATCAAATTGAGGCTTTAGACTACATTTTGAAGGATTTTCCGAATGAGATTCAGAAACGAATAACTGCTGCTATTGTTACTTGTAACAGACAATTTAAGGAAAACGAATCACAAAGTGAAGAATATTATCAAATAAAAACTGGCAATCATCTTCGATTGGTCAAGATCAGTGATATTTTATTTTTTGAAAGTTCACCAGTACCACATAAAGTGATTGTTCATTTGATCAATGGGCAATTTGAATTTTATAGTACAGTTAAAAAAATTGAAACCGAGAACAAAATATTTTTTAGATGTCATAAATCGTATATCGTTAATATCGATAATATTCGTTCCATTAATAGGCACACCAGAGAATTGACGATGATTGATGAAGAAAAGATTCCTAGTTCGGTCTTAGCTTGTCGAACTTTAGTAAAATTGGTTCAAGAAGGTATATCAAGATGAATATGTTGGAATAAAAAATGGAGCTAAGAATTTTATTAAATTCTCAGTTCCATTTTTTTATTTGAGTAATTCATCAATCTTTTTAATTTCATCAGAATTAAATTGTAAATTATCAAGAGTTTTCAAATTGTCATCTAAATGTTCAATACTTGTTGTACCAATAATTACACTGGCAACTACGGGATCTCTTAATAACCAAGCCAATGACATTTGACTGAGAGTTTGATCACGATTTTTAGCGATTTCGTTAAGATTATTTAACTTTTTAACTAGAGCGGCTTTACCGTTATCAAATAGGTATTTGTTAGTAGGGTGAATCCTGAAATTATCGGGAATACCATCGAGATAACGATCGGACAACAAACCTTCAGAAAGGGGACCATAGGCAATGGCTCCGGCGCCGTTAGTCTTGAGAATGTCAGTAATACCACTATTTTCAACATGGTTATTCAATATATTCATACTCATTTGATTCAAAACGAATGGTGTCCCTAATTTTTTGAATAGCGTGATGGCTTCTTTTAATTGAGGAGCTTCAAAGTTAGAAACACCGACGTATAAAGCTTTACCTGATTTAACAATATCATCCAAGGCACGGACAGTTTCCTCAACCGGAGTTGCTTCATCATAACGGTGAGCATAATAAATATCGACATAATCTAAATTTAAACGTTCTAGTGAACCATCGATTCCTTGGAGTAAAGATTTTCTAGAAGTTCCTGTTCCATAAGGGCCGTCATGAATTTCATAACCAGCTTTGGTTGAGATCACCAATTCATCACGATATGATTTTAATTCACTATTTAAAATTTGACCAAGCAATTTTTCAGAACTGCCAAGGTCACCATCACCATAGTGATTAGCATTGTCAAAATGAAAGATACCTTTATCAAAGGCGTGAAGAATAACCTTTCGGCGGTCGCCAAAAGAATCGGCACTACCATAATGTCTCCATAGTCCAAGGGAGATTGGGGGCAACATTAAGCCACTTTTTCCGGCATGACGGACCAAACCATTCGAATAACGTTTATCTGAAGCTGTATACATATTTATCATCCTTCCAATATTATTAATGAACTAATTTAATAATATTCTATTCTGAAATCATAAGCAATTAGTAGCAAGATTGGGTAAATCTTTTTGTTATACTTAATTGAATATTACATCAAAAAACTATGGGGTAATCCAATGAAGAAATTAATTATTGCAGCTTTATTAGGTATCAGTTTCGCAATTGTAGGCACAAGTAATAATATTTTAGCAGTTACTAATGATTCAGCTTCAACAGAAATTAGAACGATTGTTGTATCGCTAGATAATAAAGGTGATTCTGAAAAACAACGTGTTTATCAATTAACGGATAATAAGATGCACAAGACTAATCGAACCATGGCTATTCATGATGAACAGACGATAACGCATTGGTATGCTCAACGTGTCAAAATTAATGGTGAGAACTGGTGGAAGGTCGGTGAGAACCAATATTTCAAACCGCTCAATGTTAATGTTGTTAATCTTGAGAATATGAAACAACATGGCATTGAGGTAAAAAATTATGCCAACTATACAGGTAGTTATGGTGTTTCAATGGTTGATGAAGATAATAGAGGTTAGTTAAGATTCTTTTTTAACGTGCTTTTAGAAGCGAATGTAATCCTTGGGAAATAATAATTATAATGGCCACTCCAATTACACCAGTTAAAATTGATGTCGTTCCAAACTTTAACCACAGAAAGATGGCAATTAACTCTAAGCAGAAAATAATATATTTCATCCTAACACCTACTTTTTAGATTAATAGGGATACTTTAATACAAGATTAAGTGTGTGTCACTGAGATCAATTCTTGCTATTACGAGGTTAAAGCGGTTGCATTTGTCTGATGTCTTCGATAAGGTGTTCAGATAAGCTTAAATTGAGGAGAATTTTATATATGTATAAAATGATTGTTTGTGATCTTGATGAAACTTTAATGAACGATGATGGCAGTTTATCAAAGAAAAATGCTGCGGCGATTCAAGAAGCCACAGCTAAGGGTGTTTATTTTGTTCCAAATTCTGGTCGTGGTTATGCCTCATTTCAAAATGATTTAGAGACAATGCACTTACGTGATCAACCAAATCAATATTCAATTTCTTATAATGGCGGGTTGATCGTTGAAAATAAGGATAACCGTCCAGTGGCTGTTAATGCTATGCCATTTGACATTGCTAAAGCAGTTTTTGCAGCTGGAGTGGCTAATCCTAAGGCTGCAACACATGTATATACTCAGAATGAATTGTATATTTATCATCCTATTGACGATGATTCTAATTACTTAAAAAATCGTGGAGTTTCTTTTGAAGTCATGGAAAACGACAATTTTGACCAATTTAAAGATCAAAACGTTATGAAAGTTATCATGGCCTTACCGACAATTGATGAGCGTAAACAAATGCGTGCAGTTGTTGAGTCACAGGTCGATGCTTCTAAATTGACCGTTGCCTATTCATCTGGACGTTATGTAGAATTTAATCCAGCAGGGATTGATAAGGGGAGTGCCGCAGTTCAATTAGGGAAATTGTTGGATATTAAACCAGAAGAAATAATTGCGGCTGGTGATAATAGTAATGATTTACCAATGCTTAGAGTTGTTGGTTTACCAGTTAGTGTCAGTAATGGTATTGATAGTGTCAAAGACATTGCTAAGTATGTGACTGAAGCTGATAATAACCATGATGCTTTGGCTGAGGTTATTAATAAATTTGTTTTATGATATTTTTGAAATTAAAGTAGACCAAGCGATTAATATTAAAAAAGCAGTAGTGACCTCAGTTAATCAGGTTGCTACTGTTTTTCTATTGAGATTAATAATTATCGTAACGTCGTTATATTATTAAATAATAACCTTAATGTAAAATACATTTGATAGTTTCTTTTGAAGTCGTAATTTACAATGGAAGTCGAGGAGATATGAATAATGAAACTTCATGAGCAGATTAAGAAGTATCGTAAGCAGAAACACTTTTCTCAAGAAGAACTGGCTGATAAGGTTTATGTATCTCGCCAAACGATATCTAATTGGGAAAACAATCGTAGTTATCCAACTTTGGATAGCTTGTTAATTATGAGTGCATTATTTGATATTTCTTTAGATACTTTGGTCAAAGGGGATATTGATCTTATGAGGCAGGAATTAAGTAAACATGATATGAGTTTTTGGACAAAAGTAATGTTGGCTTTTATATTTTTAGGGATAATAGTAGGAATACCAGCAACTGCTTTATTGCACGATGGTTTTATAGTTCCTATCTTGCTCTGGGGTATAGGGATGTTTGCTGCAATTAAAATTGATTTGATTAAGAAAAAGTATAATTTAAAAACTTATCAAGAAATTCTAGCTTTTGACGAAGGTAGAGAAGTTAGTTCTGAATTTAAAAAGAAAAGTCGTCAAAATTATTGGAAAAGAGAATTTTTAATGATAATTATTTCGATAGTAATAATCTTACTTCTTTCGGGATTTGTTTTGCTTGTTCTAAAAGTATGGCGTTAAAATAGGACTCACCAAATTAACCAAAGTTAATTTAGTGGGTCCTATCTATTGAAAATTAAAGATTTAGTTCAAAAGCCAAACGAGCATTATCCTCGTGATCAGCGGCGGGTTCATCAACATAGATTTTACCGCGATGAATATATCCGGCACTGGTAGCTAGAGCTTGCATCCGTTTGTTCATTTTATGGGTATCGATTCTAAAGTTACTGATGCCATTTTGATAAGCTTGACTAATCAAATTAGAAATAAAGAACTTGCTTAAATGTTGACCAGCATAATCGGCGTTGAGGGCGATTCGATGAATAGTGGCGTATGGCTCAATATTATTTTGCCATTGACCATCAGTAATGACCCGATAGTTAGGATCGTCAGCTACGATCAAAGTGGCCGTTCCAGCAACTTTACCATCAACCATTAGAAGCCAACATTGTTGAGCCATAATGTCATTTCTTAAAGTGGCAGTATCAGGATAGCCACTTTGCCATTGAGGACTGCCATCAGCTTTCAACATAGCCTGAGCCTGTTTAATGATATTCGTTATTTCTTTTAGATCTGAAACTTGTGCACGTTTGATATAGATTGAGCTCATTTAAGGGCCTCCATTTTTATAATAATATTTCTATTTTAGCATTAAAGTAGTTAGTGTTCATTGTTTATTACATGTAATTTAATCAAATTAGAATTCATGTAATTATTTGCTATAATTATCAATATCATAACGAAAAAAGAGGAAACTTATGGATATTTGGGAAAAATTATATTTAACTGCGAAACCATTATATAAACCAGCAGAATTAAATGAATTTATTTATGCTAATAATGTTGTCTGTGCTTTAGAAACGAAATCCGGAAAAATTTATACTGGTTATTGTATTGAAGGACTTTGTGGCACAATTAATCTTTGTGCTGAAAGAGTGGCATTATTGAATATGTTACAGGATAGTGGTGAGATGGAAGTTAAACGGATCATAAGCTTTCGGGAGACTCCACCAGAAGGGTTAGATGGATTGCCATGTGGTTGCTGCCGAGAAACATTGATGCAATTTTCAGTAAATAATAAGGATACTTAGGTAATGGTCAATTATGATACTAGAGAAACCATCACTATAGGAGAACTATTACCTAATTGGTGGGGCAGCATGAAAATGAATAAATAGACCAGATCAAAGTTTTAAATACTATATAATAACGGCGTTTCATTCAAATAATATGTCAACCAATCATGCAACTATATAAGGGTTATTCTAGCGCTGTTTTCAGCTAAGCGCGCAAATCAGAGTTGCAATAATTGTATGGAATCGACAACAGTTATTAAAAAATCAAGACTTGCTCAAAGCTTAATTCTATAAGAAAATAAAATTATAGATTAAGACAAAATAACTGATTTGGGGGTCGCAATTATGATTGAATTTTCAAAGCAATTAAAGAAATATAGAACTGAAGGTGGAATTACGCAGGATGATTTGGCCGGGAAATTGTATGTAACAAGACAAGCAATTTCAAAATGGGAATCGGGTGAGTCGACGCCGGATTTAAATAATTTGGTTAAACTATCCGATATATTTAATGTCAGTTTGGATTCTTTGGTATTAGGTATTGATAATAAGTCAAAAGTGGATTCAGATGAGTTTGTGCTTGATCCGGTCAGTAATCAATATGTTAGAAGATATGGAAAAATGAATTTCTGGGATTTCATTTCTAAAAATTCATGGGTTATTATTGTATTAGCATCTTTACTTTTCTGGGCATCAATGATGTTACATTAAAATAACTAATAAAAAATCGATATTTTATCAATTAAGATAGAATATCGATTTATTTAGTTGATGTGAAATCGAGAAATAACATGTCGATTTAACTAAAAACGAGGAAGAATGTGGATTAATTTCGGGTGATTTGATTATCTTGGAGCCAAGCGTTGGTACCAATTCGATACATTTTACTAAAGGTAAGCGGATTTTCAGCACGTCGATCAACAATCCATTTACTATTTGCAGCTGCAGTTTTACCAGTATAAATTCCGTTGTTATCGTAAATTTTAGCAATAGTGGTCGTGGTAATACTAGAACCGGATAAGAATGAAGCCCATGGTAAGACATCGTTGGCGGATACAAAACCATTATCACTTACATGGTAATAATAATTGCCATCTATAATTCCAATTAAATCAGAAAGCCAATCAGAATTTGGTGATAATGTTAAACCGGATTGTTGTTTTCCATAGCGGTCATAGAGCTGAGTGACGTGATTTTTGGTGGTTACACCGCCACGGACATCAGCCGTACTGTATTTATCACGACGGGTATAGTCAGCGTTTTTATGGCTATTATCGGCAATATCATATTGAGAGGGATTTGAATAATCATTATATTTTGTTAGATAATAGGCATAAATGTCATTGGGATTATATTTATCATAAGCGGTTTGATCATTCCCCATTTCTTGTGAGGCGTATAGAATGCCGTTCCCAAGTGTTACACCAATTCCAACATAGTTAATATATGGATTGAGCATGTTTTTTCGATGACCATAATTGGGTTCGGGGTCATATAATTCACTGTAAAATTCATGAGTGATTTTTTGAGCAATAATTGAGGAGTCAGTTGTCCCAAGCATTGAGAAGGGCATTTGAGAAATGTTTTCCTCAGCTGTGTGGTTGTAAGGGTACATATTGTCAGATTTCCAACCAGCATGATTATCGACCCCACCAGAATCGATGAATGAATCGGTTCTGGTTTGAGCGTAGGTGTTAAGGACAGCAACTGATGTTAGTGGTTGTAAATTATTTTGACCTCTCAAACGATTTAATTCTGAAAACATAGCCGTTTTAACTGCAGCAGTATCAATATTATTATTGTTTGGTGTAGTAGTTACAGTGGTTTTGTTGGCATCGTTATTATTGGCAGCAGTAGTAACTGCTGTATTACTGTCCGTTTTAACGGTTGTCGCCGTTGTTAGATTATTATTGTCAGTAACTACTGTATCGGCAAGGGCAATATTTTCCCCTAAACTAGTAGCAAGAAATAAACTGGCAGCCAATAAAATAGTAACTTTTTTAGTTTTAGCGAACATTATACTAATCCCCCCATTTAAATATCACATGGCTTTATAGTATGTAGTTTATATTATTTTGATAAATATAGAAAGTTAGAATTATTAGGATGGGCAAATGATTTTGGACGCTTAGAAGGACAATTGTATTAATTGCTTTTGTCAGATAAAACGGAAGGAATCGTATTATTTTACGAGATGATTTTTATATCATCAAAATTGTGAATAATATATCATATAGATAATGCAATTATTTAATAACAATATTTTATAATTTATTAATTGATGATTGCTATTATAACAACGGTTTGAATAATATATAATTTAATTATCCTGCAAGCTATAATAAATATTTAGAACAAATATTTTCTAAATACACTAACACTTTGTGTATAAATGAACTATACTATAGCCATAGATGTAACCGCTTTCATATATATAATTAATGAGGACGGCTTCAAGTAATAAATTATAAGGAGGTATCATCATGAGTAGTCGAGATACTGCGAATGTTTTATGGTTTGATGAATTACATCGTGAAGATGTTAACCTAGTTGGAGGCAAATCTTCTTCATTAGGAGAAATGACTTCTTCGATGGATGTACCAGTCCCATATGGTTTTGCTACAACTGCACGCGCATATCGGTACTTTATGCAGCAGACTGGATTAAATGATAAGGTTAATGCACTGTTGGAGGGTATTCAGGACTACGAAAGTTCAGATGAGCTTCATAAAACTTGTGAACAGATTCGTAATTTAATTGTTGGAGCAACAATGCCAGCTGACTTAGCTGAGGATATTAAGAAGGGTTATTCAGATCTCGCCGAGAAAATGGGACAGACCGATCCGTTTGTAGCTATTAGATCATCTGCCACAGCCGAAGATTTACCTAATGCTTCATTTGCAGGTCAGCAAGAATCATATCTCAATATTAAAGGTGCCGATGATGTTGTAAATCGGGTACAGCAATGTTATTCATCACTCTTTACTGATCGGGCAACGTATTATCGTCACAAGCAACACTTCCCACATGAAAAAGTGGCTTTATCAGCTGCTGTTCAAATGATGGTCTTTTCAAAAGCTTCAGGAATCATGTTCTCTGTTAATATCGCCAATGGGGATGCTTCTAAAATCGTAATCGATGCCATTTATGGTTTAGGTGAATATATTGTTTTGGGTAAAGTTACTCCAAATCACTTTGTGGTCGATAAACAATCAATGAAGATCGTAGAAAAGAATGTTGTTAAACAAACGATTGAATTAGTCAGAGTTGGCGATGGTGGTACTAAGGAGCAGGCTGTCCCTGAAGAGTTGCAAGATAAACAAGTGATCACCGATAGTCAGGTAATTGAATTGGCTGGTTATGCCAAAGAGATCGAGCGTCACTATGGCTGTTATATGGATATGGAATATGCCTTGGATATCAATACCGATCGTCTCTGGATTGTTCAAGCACGTCCCGAAACTGTTTGGTCACAGAAGAATAAGAAGAAAGACAATACTGGAGATGAGAACGTGGTTGCAGAAGCTGATGCTAAAGTTGCTGTTCGTGGATTACCAGCTAGTCCTGGATTAGCCAGTGGGATTGTTCACGTAATTGACAGTCCGAAAGATATTGATCAATTCAAGAAGGGTGAGATTTTAGTTACTTTAATGACATCACCTGATTGGGTTCCCGCTATGAAGAAAGCTGCAGCCATTGTTACTAATAATGGTGGAATGACTTGCCATGCTGCTATCGTTTCTCGTGAAATGCAAATACCATGTATTGTTGGTACTAAGAGCAAGGGTGTAGCCGCAACTGACACCTTCAAGACTGGCGATGTTGTCACTGTTGACGCTACTAATGGGGTTGTTTACGAAGGTAAAGTTGACAGCATGCTTAAGAAACCTGAGACAGCACAAGCAGCTGGTCAAGTAGTTGCTGCGGAATACTTTGCTCCTACTGCTACTAGAGTCATGATGAACCTGGGTGATCCAGACTTAGCTGATAAATATTCTAGCTTGCCAGCTGATGGAATTGGTTTGATGCGTGAAGAGTTCCTTTGGACAACCTTCATTCATGAACACCCACTATATTTGATTGAACAAGGCCATCCAGAAAAAGTTGTCGATATGTTAGCTGATGGAATTTCCAAAGTAGCCCGGGCAATGGCACCTCGTCCAATGGTTCTACGTCTCTCAGATTTCAAGTCAAGTGAATATCGTAACCTCAAGGGTGGAGAAAAATATGAACCACATGAACCAGCTGATCTATTAGGTTGGCGTGGAGCATCACGTTACTATGATCCAAAATATATTGAAGCTTTCAAACTTGAATTAGCAGCAGTTAAGAAAGTACGTAACGAATTTGGTTTGAAGAATTTGAATATCATGATTCCATTCGTCAGAACCGTTGACGAAGCCAGAAAAGTAACTGATATTATCAAAGGCGAAGGACTCATCCGTGGAGCTGACTTCAAGATCTACATGATGGCTGAGATTCCTTCAAATATCATTTTGGCTGATCAATTTAATCAATTTATTGATGGTTACTCAATTGGATCAAATGATTTGGCAATGTTGATTCTTGGCTGTGATCGTAACAATGATACTGTTGCTAGTCTTTTTGATGAGCGTAACTTAGCCGTTAAACGTGCCATTAGACATTTAATCAAAGCGGCTCATAAAGACGGCAAGACTGTTGGGATTTGTGGACAAGCACCATCTGAATTCCCAGAGTTTACTAATTTCTTGATTAAATCTGGTATTGATTATGTATCAGTTAACCCTGATATGGTTAAAGAAACAAAACGTAATGTAGCTCATTTTGAACAAAGAATTATGCTTGATAATGCCACTGGACGTGGCTTACAAGATCCAACTGACTATGATTGGGAATAATAAAGTTAAAAAAATAACCTAAGCTCAGTTTTGAGAGTTGGATTAACATAGTTAACTTTCGAGCACTAACGAAAATATCTCCATCAATTCGTAATTTGAATTGACGGAGATATTTTTTATTAGATGGGAAAATTGTAATTTGATTCGCGTTTATGATGCAAAAAGGGTAACTCTGAATCTTGTCTTAATAAGGAATTTAGAATCATCTTTATTTTCAAACTTAAGGTTTGCGAAAACTATAAAATGCTAAACTTAAAAAATAAAAAAATTCTATATGTGAACTTGTATGAATATTTGCGTAAGACCGGTTCAACAATCACACATAATCAAGAATTGTTGCAAAAGATTAATGCTGAATTTGATTATGAGCAAGAAGTACGTAAATTTTTCGATAAATAGATTAATGTTGAATTGGAAACAAAATATTGATATTATGAATCTAATTTAAGAGGATAATATTAATGAATAAGCAGGAACAATTTCAATCTGAACTTAATATGTTATTAGATAAAATGACGCTACTGAGCCAAGATACTTTTAAAGCAGAATTGCCAGATTACAAGTCTTCAGAAGTTCATACGGTTGAATTTATTGGTAAGCATGCTGATAGTAATGTGACTACTATTGCCAATTCTTTATATGTGACAAAAGGTGCGGTCAGTAAGATGTCGAAGCGTCTGATTAACAAAGGGCTAATTGAAAGTTATCGGGATAAGGACAATCAAAAGGAGAGATACTTTCATTTAACTCCAAAGGGACAAGAAGTTTTTGATATCCACGAACGATTAACGAAGCAGATTATGCAAAGAGATGAGAGTGTCTTTAAGGATAATGCTGATCAAATTAAGGTGGTTTTGAAATTTCTAAAAACCTACAATATTTATTTAGATAAAGAATTGTCTGAAACCAAGAACAAATAGCCAAAGTGAGAAGTCTAATTAATTAGATTTCTTTTTTTTACATAATTTTTGTTGACAAGGAAACAAAAAATGATAATATTGTTGCCGTGGAAACAATATTGCTAACTGTTCAAAAATATTATTAAGGATTAATTAACCAACGTATTTTGTGAAATTTAAATAAGGAGATTATTATTATGGATTTTCAAATGTTATTACAACAAAATTGTTTTTCAAAAGATGCTGTTAAACGGCAACAGGCAGCAGAAATTCTTGAGAAAGATTATGGCTGTGAAATTAATTGTCTTGAGATGGATGAGACTGTTAGATTTGCCCATCATGGCCGTAATTGTATCGTCATTGCCTCCAAGTTGTCTAAAGGAGTAGTTATTTTTCAGAACGTAACGATTGGATCTAATCAGAAGTTTAATAAGAAAACCAATCAATGGGAGAACTTGGGTAATCCAGTGATAGGTAGAAATGTGGTTATTGCCGATGGTGCCAAGATTCTAGGACCAATTATTATTGGAGATAATTCTACGGTTGCGGCTGGGGCTATTGTGACCAAAGATGTCCCTGCCAATAGTATTGTTTATGGAGTTAACCAAGTGAGACCTCGAGATGCAAATTATGATTTAATATTTCACGATTCCATGCCAAGCAGAGAAAAGAATATTAAAGGTTGTCAGGATGTAATTGAAAGATTTAAACAATTTTAAATTAGTATTAGGAAAACTTTTCTATAGGGCATCATACTAAAAATAACATTAGTGTTAAATCCTTTTATATCAACTATGCAACCAATGGTTGCGTGACTGCTCAGATTAAATTCGTGAGTTTTTGACAATCATATATGATAATAGGATTAAAGAAAATGAAGTCAAAGGGTGATGTTTAAGATGATATTAGGGCAAAGAATCAAAGAAGAACGTGAGAAAAGAAATTGGACCCAAACTGACTTAACTGAAAAATTAAATGTTAGCCGTCAATCAATTTCCAAATGGGAATTAGATAGCGCTTATCCTGATATTGAGCGATTGATTCAAATTAGTGACCTTTTTAATGTTACCTTGGATAGTTTGATAAAGGGTGATAGTGAATTACAGAGACATATTACAGTTAAAGGGACAGATGATCACATGAATGGCTGGGAGTTTTGGGCACATTATTGGTGGATTATTTTCCCAATAGCTGGTCTTATTATGAGTTTCTTAAGCTATTTGAATTGAATCTTATATCTTGAAATTAAGTGTCGTCCTCAAGTAAAATAAGACTATGTCAGATAATAAACAAACAAAATCAAATGATGAAATTCAATTATTAGTATTTAAGGCATTGGCTGATCCAATTAGACTTGAAATTATTAAATACTTGAAACATTTAGATCACGAAGTGGCCTGCGGGGAAGTTGGCAAGGTAATTGAGATCAGTAAGACTTCTGGGTCATATCATTTCAAATTATTAGAATCAGCTGGGTTAATTAATACTAGAAGAGAAGCTAGAGAAAAGTATGTCACGCTCAATGAACAAACTTTTAATAAATATGTTACTGATTTTTATCGAAACATTTAATTATTTATCAAAGTGATGTTAATACATTGCTATCAATGAATCTATCAAAACAGACCCTTTTAGGGGTCTGTTTTTTTACTTGTTGTGATTTTTGATGCATGGTAATGTTAAATAGTTCAAAAATGTTTGAACTATTTTAGAATACTATTCGAAGGAGTTTCCAAATGAGAACAACTACCACAAAGAACCAAGTAATGGAAAATTCGAAGGTCAATACGACTTGGATTCTGATACTAACATCACTGGGATTTTTCATGTCAATGATGGACTCAATGATTGTTACTACCGCATCGACTGCAATTAGAACTGATTTTAATATTTCAGTTAGCACTTTACAGTGGGCATTAAATGCCTACAATATCACGATTGGAGCTGTACTTCTTGTGGGTGTCTCACTAGGTGAAAGAATTGGACGTCGACGGATTTATAACCTAGGAATTTTCATTTTTACTTTAGGATCAGTTTTTTGCGCTTTATCGAATAATATTAATGCCTTGATTATGTCACGGGTGATTGAAGGTATTGGGGCATCGGTAATGACGCCCATGTCGATGGCAATTTTAACTCAGGCAATACCAGAATCAAAACGAGGTAAGGCTTTGGGGATTTGGAGCGGAATTGGTGGCTTGGCTTTGATTGTAGGTCCATCCTTAGGGGGATTTATCGTAGCCAAATTAGCTTGGCAATGGATTTTTTGGATCAACGTTCCGATTGGAATTATTGCAATTTATTTCTCAAAACGGCTGTTACCCGAGAGTGTTGGCAGCAGCGACAAAACCAGTCCGCTGGATTCAGTTTTAATAGTTCTGGCATCAGCGGGGATTATTTGGTCACTCTCAGAAATAACTTCAGTAAATAATTTATTGATTCCAATGGCGGTTGGAACCGTAGGTTTAATACTTGGAATCTGGTTTGTTCGACGTCAAAGAATTGAAGCTAAACCAATGATTCCTTTGGAATACTTTAAATCAAGTACCTTTACAGATGGGAACATTGCGACCTTTTTGCTGTATGCGGCTATGTATGGTGTGGTTTTCTTTTTACCACAATTTTTACAAGTAGTTGGCAAAGCTAACGCCTTTACTACGGGATTAGAAATTCTGCCATGGACGGGGACATTAGTTTTGGTAGCACCATTTGCTGGTAGGGCAGTTGATAAATTTGGTGAGAAGATGATTGCAACTATTGGTCTTATCTGCCAAGGTCTAGGTTATCTTTTAATTGCAATTTTTATTAATAATCAAAGTTCCTATTTTGTTATGGTAATTCCTTTGGCATTGGCTGGAATTGGTCTATCTATGGCTGGTCCAGCTTTGCAAAAAGCAGTTTTAGGTGCAGTTGATCCTAGGGCTATTGGCAAGGCATCAGGAATTTATAATGTCTTCCGATTATTAGGTGGTGCGATGGGAACAACTATTTCGGTGATCGCCTTTTATCAATTTGGTAGCCTTATTAATACGAGATTGTTTACTAGTGGTTTTCGGGCAGCAATGTTATTGGCAGCAATAATGTCTACTCTAGGAATAGTATTCTCAGTACAAATTAAGAAGAAAAATTAGTAAGTATATATAATTTAATTAATTATTATAAGTTTGATTTATTTCGTCAGTCATATTTTGTTCAATTGGAACCTTAACGGCATTTTGTTTGTTCTTGATCAAGGAATTGTTTAAAACAAACTTTTCGGTACCTGGTTCCTTGATCCAAAAATGAATGGTAGCCATAACCGGCTGGAAAGTTGTTCCTTTTGTGAAGCCATTTTCAGCAAATTGATCATTTGATGAATAAAAATCCCAATCAACGTTTTGTATGGATAAAATGATTTCAGAACCGATTTTGGGTAGGGGAACATTATCATCCTGAATTAAGATTGAATGATTGATTTTTTTCAGTTCGCCAGATTCAAAAATGTAACTATTATCGGCAGAAGTTATACCACTCCAAAAAGCCAAATTGATTATTTTTTGATTTAATTGTTTAGTGCCAGCAATGACTTGATCAACCTTGATTTCACCACGGGTATAAACTGGAGGAATGTTGGAAGATAAATTCTTTTTATTAATGACTTTGTATAGATTTTGAACTTTAGCCTTAATAACCCAAGTTCCTGAATGAATCTTTTGGAATCCTGCGAGTGAATGAACGCTTCCTGCAAAGTCATCAGAGTATTCTGGTTGGTGAGACACTTGTAGATTTTTGGTTTTTTGATTCCACTTTTTAGAATTAAGTGTAATCTGTTGTTCTTCAGATAGTTGTTTGGTATTAGAGATCCCAACGTTTTTAGCTGAACAGGCGGTAATTGAAAAGATGATTGATAGAGGAATTAGTAGTATCAAAGATTTCTTCATGAAATTCTCCTTAAAGTTGATACTTAAAGTATTACGATTATCGACGTTTTTAACAATAAAAATAAGCAATTAATTGAAGTGGTAAGCGTATTCATATGACTGTATACTTTAATTAAAGTAAAAATTGTTAAATGAGGGGATTTTAAGATGAAACTGTCCAAGATTAAGGTGAATAGAATTTCGATTTTATTGGTTTTAACCGTTGTTTTGTGGGTAAAAACGCTCTGTACCTATTTCTTAGAATTTAACTTGGGTTTAAATGATGCTATACAATATTTTATTGCTGTTTTTAATCCCTTTGGACCAATCATCCTAATCCTTAGTCTGTCATTGTATTTTATACGTAAAAAAGTATTTTTGGTTGTTTTAACAATTTTGTATTTTACTGAAAGCTTATTATTGTACTCTAATGTACTTTATTATCGAGAATTTTCTAATTTTCTTTCAGCTAGCACTATTTTTGGTGCTAAAGGAGTTATGAAGGGATTAGGCAATAGTATTTTAACTACAATGTTGCCACATGATTTTATTTATCTGATTGATATTTTGTTGGTTATGGGATTGTTTATCTACATGGGACCACGGCTAGAATTGAAAGCAATACGATTAATAAATGCTGTGGCTTGCACCATGGTTGGAATTATGTTGACGATTTTTAATTTATCAATTGCTGAAATGAATCGACCACAGTTATTAGGGCGAACCTTTGATCAAACTTATACCGTTAAGTATTTAGGATTAAATTTTTTTCTGACCAACGATATAATCAGTCAGGCCAATGAGCAGGCAGTTAAGTCAACCGTTTCTAATAACGAGATTAGTGTGCCTTTACAATATGTAACCGATAATTATGCCACCCCTAATAAACAATATTATGGAGTTGCTCATAAAAAGAATGTTATTGTGATTCATTTAGAGAGTTTTCAACAATTCTTGATTAACATGAAGGTCAATGGTCAGGAAGTAACGCCCTTTTTGAATAGTCTATATGGTAATAAAAATACAGTTTCTTTCGATAACTTCTTCCACGAGGTTGGACAAGGGAAAACAAGCGATGCTGAAACGATGTTGGAAAGTGGGTTATTTGGTTTGCCAACTGGATCATTCTTTACAAAGATGGGTCCAACTAATACTTTTCAGTCAGCACCTGCTATTTTAGGACAGACGCAAGGTTATACCAGCGCCGTTTTTCATGGTAATGTGGGGAGCTTTTATAGTCGAGATAGTGTCTATAAAAATATGGGTTACAATTACTTTTTTGATCAACAATATTTTGATGTCGGCCCTGATACTAATGTTGGTTTTGGTTTGAAGGATAAATTGTTTTTCGCTGAAAGCACCAAATATTTAGAAAAGTTACAACAACCGTTCTATGCCAAATTTATTACACTTACGAATCATTATTCATTTGATTTACCTGAGATGGATAATGATGGTTTTGTAAAACCCGCAACAACTTCCAAAGTGGTCAATAATTATTTTGAAACAGCCCACTACTTGGACGCTTCGTTGAGAGAATTTTTTGATTATTTAAGGGCTAGTGGTTTGTACGACAAGTCAATGATCATTCTTTATGGTGATCATTATGGGATTTCAGATGATAAAATAGCTGCTTTGGCACCCTTAATGAACAAGGAACAGGCTGATTGGAATGAATTTGATACAGCGCAAATGCAACGAGTACCGTTTATGATTCATATGAAAGGAATCAAAGGGAAGGTCGATAATACCTATGGTGGTGAGATCGATGTTTTGCCAACGCTATTACATTTATTGGGAATAAATAATCAGAAGTACCTCCAATTTGGATCAGATCTTTTCTCGAAAGACCATGATAAAACAGTGATCTTTCGCAATGGTAACTTTATTAATAAAAATTATACGTCTTTGAAGAACTCAAAAGGATCGTACAATGTTTACGATAATACTACTGGACAGTTGATTAATTTGAGCGCTGATCCTGAACTAAATGAAAAAATAACAAAAATTGCCACTAAAAAACAACAAATAATGACGATGTCAGATGATATTAATAGTAAGAATTTGTTACGTTTTTATACTCCAACAGGATTCAAGCCAGTCGATCCCAGTGATTATGAATATACCGATGAGGTTTCCAAATTAGATAAGACTGATGATGATTTGGGTGCATCTTCAACCAGTTTGTATTCACAGAATAATTCGGAATCAACAGTTGGTTTATATAAAACTGATGCACCAGAATACAATAAGTAAAAGATTTTTTTAAAATAATAATTGGTAATACTTTAGTTCTGTGGTGGAAAGGTACCTGAAATTTGATTAGAAGATGTAAATGATTAATAGAATTGTGAGGAAAAATGAAATGAAAGCATACACTTTGAGTTCCAGTAAACAAGCTGGTTTAGAAAATCTAAATTAGAAGATGCACCCATTCCCAAGCCAAAAGCAAATCAAGTTTTAGTCATGATCGATAGTATCGGTTTGAATCCAGTTGATTATAAGTTAATAGAATCGCCATTAGATTCGTTTGAATATCCCCATACATTTGGTCTTGATGCAGCCGGTACTGTAGTATCAGTTGGTGAAAACGTTGAAGATTTTAAAGTCGGCGATCATGTATCTGGTCATGATAATTTAGCAAATAATGGAACCTTTGCAGAGTACGCAATTTTTCCTGATTATTGTCTGGCTAAAATACCTGACAAGGTTTCTTTTGAAACAGCTTCAGCTTTATTGTGTGGGGCAATGACTGCCTATCAAGCAATTTTCCGTAAGATGAATTTAACTGGCAAGAAGACAATTTTGATTCATGCTGGTGCCGGTGGAGTGGAATCAATAGCTATTCAATTGGCAAAATCGGTAGGATTAAAAGTAATTACGACAGTCTCAACTGCTAAGATGGATTTTGTAAAGGATTTTGAACCTGATAAAATTATCGATTACAGAAAAGAAAATGTAACCGATGAGGTTATGAAGTATACCAAGGGAACGGGTGTTGATTTGGTTTTAAATACAGTTAATGCCCATGAAGCACAGTTGGATATTGAAAAGCGATTAGCTTATAACGGACAATTGATTTGGATTGCTGCAGCACCAGAGTCAGTAAATCAGGATGTTCTTGCTGAGAAAGGTATTACTATTAGTGCTTTAAACTTGGGTGGGGCACACCAAGACAATAATTATGCTCAAAAGAAGGATTTGGGAGTAATGGCTACTGAATTACTTGAATTAGTTGAACAGGATAAATTAGATCCAAGTATCACTGAAGTATTGTCGTTTGATCAATTAGTTTCTGGTCTAGAAAAACTTACCCATCGTGATTCAGTGGGGAAAATTATCGTTAAAGTTACAAAGTAATTAATAATTTAGAATAAAAAATAGTATGATCCCCTAATTCGGAGTCATACTATTTTTGTTAATTGATGGAATATTTTTTTGAATAGAATGATCTTTGATCAATGATAGTAATGCTTGTGATGAATCCGAGAAAACCTGATATTTTTTCCAAATTAAATTAACATTAGTCTCTAGTGCAGGTTCAATCGGTAGGCAAACTAAGTCGTCATTTTGATAGTCGACTAAATCATCAAATATTAAGGCGATTCCTAAACCACTTTCGACTAATTTCTTGGCACTCATATACATACCGAAAGTAGCGACAATATTTAATTCACTAGTCTTACGTTGAAACCATTCAGGTAAGGTGCCGTCATCTAATGAACCTTGGTAAAGGATCAGAGGTTCATCAACTAGATCAGTACTGGTAAGCACATCTTTATCTGCCAAGGGATGATTCTTAGGCATCAATGCTCCGAAGCGGTTGACTTGTGGCAATTTGATCTGATTGAAAATGTTTTGATCTACTTCGCCAAAGTATAATCCTATATCAACCAGTCCATTATTGACCATCCGGAGCACAGAATTGTTGTCACCATTGAGAAGTTTTAAAGATACTTTAGGATGTTGATCTATCAATTGTTTGGCACAGTGACCAATATATTTGATGGCATCAGTTTCACTAACACCTAGTAAAATCTGGCCAGCTAAATCAGAATTATCTTCTGACATTTCAGCACTTGTTTTGTTGACCAGATTAACGATATCATTAGCTCGTTTTCGTAAGAGTACACCATCCTTAGTTAAGGTGGTTTTTTTATTCTCACGAATTAAGAGTTGT
Source organism: Companilactobacillus kimchiensis (assembly GCF_001438805.1). Classification (GTDB taxonomy): domain Bacteria; phylum Bacillota; class Bacilli; order Lactobacillales; family Lactobacillaceae; genus Companilactobacillus; species Companilactobacillus kimchiensis. The sequence goes on along the minus strand of NZ_JQCF01000001.1, from coordinate 46,638 downwards.
TTACCGAACTCCTTTTCGAGAGTCTGCATCTGACGAGAGAGAGCAGGTTGAGTGATATGTAAATATTCTGCTGCATGAGTGATATTTTCTTCTTGGGCAACAATCAAGAAATTTTGCAATTGCTGTAAATCCATAAGGGTACCTTCTTTTTTTGCCATGTTATAAAGTTATGTCAAAACATAATCAATAAGCATTTAACATTATACATCATTGGCGATATAGTTATGACTGTTGAAAGGAGGTAGTCAAAATGCTTGAACAAGATGAAATCACAAGGATTCTATATGACAGCGGTTTTTCAGATGAAAAGATTCTTGAGTATTTCAATCTGACATCGGCACAACAAAGCTGTGAATTGGATCGAGCTCGTGTTGAGATTTTAAAAAATTTGCATGGCGTGCAAAGAAAACTGGAATGTTTGGACTATCTCCGATATAAAATTAAAGAAAATAGTTGTTAATGTGAGGAGAATAACAAATGAGTGTTGAAAATAAAGTAATTATCGTTACTGGAGCTTCCAGTGGTATTGGTGCTGAAACAGTGCGAGTTTTGGCTAAGCAACATGCCAAACTGATCATTGGTGCTAGACGAGTTGATCGGTTGGAAGCTTTGAAAGCGGAATTACCTGATGAAGAGATCACTGTTCAAAAGGTCGATGTAACAAATTACGATGAAATTAAAGCTTTGATCGATACAGCCATGAATTTGTATGGCAAGATTGATGTTCTTTATAATAATGCTGGTGTGATGCCAGTCAATCCTTTAGCTGCTGGTGAACGAGTTGAATGGCAGAGAACCTTGAATGTTAACGTTATGGGTGTTTTAAATGGTATTGCAGCTGTGTTACCAATCATGATCGATCAAAAGGCTGGTCATATTATTGCCACTGATTCAGTTGCTGGACATGTTGTGGTCCCTAACTTAGCGGTTTATAATGGCTCAAAATTTGCCGTCCGAGCTATCATGGAGGGTTTGCGTCAGGAACAACATGATAATAAGATAAGAACAACAATTGTTTCTCCAGGAGCTGTCTCAACTGAATTATATAAATCAATTGGGAACCCCAATAATCGTCAGGCTGAAATCGAAACTGAAAAGGAAATTGGTTTAAATGCCAAAAATATTGCTGAGGCGGTGGCTTTTGCTATCAATGCGCCAGATAATGTCGATGTTAACGAAATGATTATTCGACCAATTCAACAAAGTGTTTAAAAATGGAGGAATTTAGTATGAGTAAATTAGCAAATGATACCCGAGTTTTTAAAATTGATCCTGAAATTGAGGTTCAAAATGTCCGCTTCACTAATCGCTATGGTTTTACTTTAGCTGGGCATCTTTATCTACCATTGAACTTTGATGACAGTCAAAAATACCCCGCTATTGTTATTTCTGGTCCCTTTGGTGCTGTCAAAGAACAATCAAGTGGATTATACGCGCAAACACTTGCTGAACGTGGTTTTGTTACGGTAGCTTTTGATCAATCAATGACTGGCGAAAGTTCTGGAAATATTAGAAATGTTGCTTCATCAGACATCTTTGTTGAAGACTTTTCAGCCGCAGTTGATTTTGTCGGCGTCCAAAAATTTGTTGATCGTGAAAGAATCGGTGCCATCGGTATCTGTGGATTAGGAAGTCACGTTTTGACAGCTGCTTCAATCGATGTTCGAATCAAGGCCGTGGCTACATCAGTGATGTATGATATGTCCGATTCAATGTGGAAGGGTCTTAATAATTCGAAGACTGCTGAACAACGCAAATTGGAAAAACAATATCTAGCTGATAAACGTTGGCATGATGCTGAAACTGGTCAAACAGCCAAAGGTTTCCATGAATTACCATTTGACGAGAATAATAAACCAGTTGAAACTGACAAATTATTTGATGATGAATTGCCAACAGATGCTGATCCTGTAACAACTGAATTTTATAATTATTACAAAGTTCGAGCTTTCCATCCACGTTCAATCAACTCAAATAGTGCTTGGTCAGCAACAACACCATGGGGTTACTATAACTTCCCATTGCAAGCACATATTGAAGAAATTTCACCTCGTCCCGTTTTAATTGTTACTGGTGAAAAGGCTCATTCACGTTATATGGCTGAGGAGTCATATAATCGTTTGAGGGATCACAAGGAATTAGTCATTGTTCCTGGAGCAACTCATACTGATTTGTACGATAAAATGGACTTGATTCCATTTGATAAATTTGAGTCATTCTTTAAAGAAAATTTGTAAATATAAATATTGTTGAATCAAAAAAAATGTATCTGAGTGTTGGATCTCAGTTACATCTTTTTTTGTATATGGAATTTATTAAGTTATATTTTGGATCAATGGCCCTAATTTGTTCATTTCAATTTAAAAAGATAGTATCTATTAATAAAAATGGTACTTACAAAAGATGTAAGTATCATATACTCTAATGTCCTATATCAGCTACATAACAGTAGTTAATTTGATAAAAGGATGTTATATAATGAAAAAAATTATTGTGAATAGTTATGGTTCAGTCGATGTCCTAAGAGAAGTTGACGAACCAATTCCAATTCCCCAAGAAACTGAAATAATCGTTAAAACAGCGGCCACTGGGGTCAATGATCCCGATATAGCAATGCGACAGAGTGGACCTTTTATTACTATGCCCAAAAAATATCGTCCAAAGTTACCACATATGTTGGGTCAAGATTTCTCAGGAGTTATTACTCAAATTGGATCAGAGGTAACCAAATTTGAAGTTGGTGACCATGTAATTGGCTTCTCTAAGAATGGAACCTATGGAGAATTCCTGGTTGTAGATCAAAATGATCCTGTGGCGAAAGTCCCTAAGGATTTAGGACTAGTTCCTTTGGGGGCACTTTATTTGGAAGCAGCTACTGCCTGGAGTGCCGTTATTAAAGATGGAAAAATCAAAGCGGGACAGAAAGTATTGATTCACGGTGGAGCTGGTGGCGTCGGGACGATGGCAATTCAATTAGCGAGAAATGCCGGTGCCTACGTCATTACGACCGCTCAAGCGAAACATTATGATTATTTAAAAGAGTTAGGCGCTGATGAAATTATTGACTACAAGACACAGGACTTCACTAAATTAGTCAATAATGTCGATTTGGTCGTCAACTTAACCGGATTTAAAACTTTGATGTACAGTTATAAGGTCGTCAAGATTGGTGGACGAATAACTTCAGTTAATGCGCTGCCCAGTAAATTAATGGCACTCTACTATAAAGTGAAAGTGAAGTATTCTTTAGGAGATTTAAGTCAAGAGACACTTGATTCTATAGTTAAGATGTACAGCAATGGTAAACTAAAAGTGAATGTCAATCGGATTTATCCATTTAATTTGTTCAGCGTAAAGCAAGCACATTTGGACTTTGAAAAAGGTAGTAATCAAGGTAAGAATGTTATTGTTTTTGATAATTAGAAATTGGATGAGGATAATCTATAACTTTTAAGTATAGAAGTAATTTTTTAGTAGTAAATAATGTGAGAATCATATTCTTAAAACCGGTAAAAAACAAAGACAAATCTGATTTGTTCTTGATTTTATTTTTAAAGATTCATTTCTGCATTACTATAATCCGCATATTATTGAAAAGACCCGAAAAAGGTTACTCAAGTGACCTGATTAGCTTATACGATTATCCTAGAGATGTCATGCTTGTCTCACAAGTTCTAGTTTCATAAAAGAACGTTGAAAGTGTAAATAATAATACATCTATCTAAGATAGAATTTTTGCTTTTTCCAACGAAAGTTTGGAATATAATATTGATATAGTCATGTTCTCAAAGGGTAGCTCCCTTTGTTGGCTTAGTCAGAATATTGAATAGTGCAATACCCCTCGTTCATTCCTGAAGATGGAGGTAATTGCCATGTCAATCGGAAAAGTTTGGAGTGTGTTTCGTGCAAACGATTATTGGGGCGTATATATTAGCACTTGCTTTCGAGCATTTTGCTAACGTCGTCGCAACAATAAAAAAAGCTAACCGTAAAGGTTAGCTAACACAAAATACTATTCCATCTGATGTTGAAGGCACGGGGGTGCATCCCTGTGTCTTCTTTTCGATTACAAAGATATTATAAGGGATGACCAGTTTTTAATCAAACATCATATTTCAGACTTTTTGTGGACGAATTTGTTGGATGCTATAGTTTAAGCAAGATTCTCGAAGTGAAGCATTGGTTGTTTCTTTCGGAAAGTAACGATAATTGAATTTACAATAATATAACCAATTATGAGTAATAATGCTGACCATGCCAAGTTACTAGGAGCATTGTTGGCATTAAGTAGATCAAAGTTTGACATGACACTATAATATACTGGGGAAAAATTATGAGATATTTTGAAGAAATTGCCCATAAGTTCTACTGGAATCATACCAGCACCTGCAACAACTTGAATTATGGTTATGAAAATGTTTAGAACCATTCCACTTTGACCTAACAAGAGAACAAGAATTAGATTAATGTTATAAGCCCCCATAATTTCTAACCCTTGAGTGAGCCAAATACCTAACCAATTACTTGCACCATTTTTTGTAATGCAAATTAAGATTGTAGCAACGAACGCTCCACCAATAATGGCAAGCGCTGTGAAAACAATTTCTAACAATGCAAAAGATTTAAAACGTCCTATTTCTCTAGCAAATTTCGCATAGACTCCATAAAGGACAACAGTACCGATCATTGCTGCTAAATAAGTTGCTAGACTTATGAAAAATGGTGCCATTGAATGATTCATACCGGTGTCAACTTTGTTGATGCGATGAATATCTGTGGACACTGAATTTCCAATCTTATTATAAAGGCTATTAACCTTTGCCTGAGCAATTGGGGCTTGTTGTACTTGAACGGCTGCAGGTGCTGCTTGAATTTGCTGCATTGTTACTTTTGTTAATGCAACTTTTCCCTTTTCTAATTGAACTTTGTTATTGACGGCATTTCCAATTTTAGTAGCGACAGTGTTCATTCCACTAACAACAGAAACTTGATTAGCTTCATTGATATAGAATTTTAACTTAGCATTTTTATTATTCTGAACATTACTGCTAAAGCCTTTTGGAATATCAACTACCAGATAATTTTTACGGCTTTGTAAATCATTAACTGCTTGCTTTAGGTTTCCTGTTTCATGAACAGTTTTAAATGAACTTAATGACTGCTTTAGTTGAGAATTTAGCTTATTGCTCTGCTTGTCTTGATTCACTAATGCGATTGGCAGATCAGTTACATGACTTGGTAAAGGCTTGTACCCAGTGAAGTAAATTGCAAATACTGAAAAGCTATATATTAACATCACAAGAAATGCGACAGTAACACCTTTACTCTTTATAAATTTTCCAAACATAATTTCATTCCTCCTCGTTTTCGAACCACTGTGTACTATAATTTATTGTTAGAACAGAAACAATCAGCATTTTTAAAAAAAGTGTTGCTTTAAGTTAAGGAGGAAATATGAGAGCCAATCTTAAATACACTAGAACAGAAAAAGAAATTCGCAATGCTGTAATTGCACTAATTGATAACGAAGGATTAAGTAAAATTACTGTGCGGCAGATTAGTTCTTCGGCTAACATCAATAGGACAACATTTTACCGACATTACCTTGATAAGCCTGATCTAATTGATAAATATAGGGAAAACTTTCTAGGCCAAATTGCTGCAATTATTAATAAGGAACCGTCCAATGTTGTTAATTATGGGGAACAAGACAATTTAAACGCACTATACCCGCTTTTCAAAAAGGTTATTGACTTCATCAATAATGATTGGGAATTCTGTCAAGCATGGCTTGGTTCACAAGGAGATCCGGAAACAGTTACTAAATTTGTTGATTTAATAAATAAAAAAATGGGTGAAAGGTTAAAGCAAGTACAAAAATACTATGACATTCATCCCGTAATTCCTTTAGAATTTGCTCAAGAATTTATTGTAAGTCAATTATGGTCAATCCTTAAAATCTGGTTTCAACAATCTCCAACATTATCAGAGAAAGAAATTACTGATATTTTTATGAAAACAAGACATTTAAGTCCATTTGAACTTACAGGAATAACTAATAATACAAATAAAACAAAATCAGTTAGTGACCTTGATAACTGAATACTCTTTTCTAAGAGGAAAGGTGTATCAGACCCAGTATGAAGTGAGTTTTAATGTATCGTTCAATGATATTCGGGACACAAAAAAAGGGGGAATCCTGATAATACGGATTCCCTCTTTTTTGATTAATACTAGTGATTCTTAGTTATTATAAATTGTTATCCATACCATTTTGGATCTTCTGAATTATCCTTTGTTTTCTTTTACTATTGATCCGGTGATTATCCGAAACAAAAGTACAGATGATAATAACGATAATCAGTAGCCAAAAGATCGGTGGTGAAAGTTCAATTTTGAATTGTTCTAAGGTTCCATAAGTGACAGAAATTGCTGTCAACAGTCCACCTAAGGCGACATAAAACCAAGCGGTGGCTTTATCTAAAAAGTGTAGAAAGGCTTCAAGTTCTGTATTTGATGTATGGCGTTGACTGAGTAACTTGAACATTCTTTGTTTTTCCAATCTTATTTTCAAAGGTGGAAATAGCCAGTACCACATGGATATTTTTGGTAATGTAGATTCTTTGATTTCGTTTCTTTTGACGCTCTGAATCTGTTCTTGTAACTCCAACATTCCCTGATAGAGTGGAAAGATAAAAATGAGCCAGGCACCGATTAATTCAAAACAGGATAGTGATTTTTCCATGATATTAGACCTCTAATTTATAAATGCTGCATTAGATTAATTCTATGGCAACAATGCCTAAAATAATAGTCAAAATCCCAGTGGTCTGTAATTTGCTGATCTTGTTGATCTCAGCACCCAAGAAGCCCCAATTATCGATTACCAAACTGATAATAATTTGACCGAGTAATCCTAAAATAGTTGCTAAACCGATACCAATTTGTGGTACCAAGAAGGCATTGATGAAGATATTGATACCACCGATAATACCACCTAAGAAATTCCACCATGGAGTATGAGTCGTAGCGATGAATTTGATGTTTCTGAAGTTACCTTGAACAAGATTGATGACAATTAAAATAACTGACGCAATGATGAAGGTTAGAAAAGCTGAATGGATTGGTGATTGTAGTACGGTTCCAACGTGACCATTGATAGTTGACTCGATTGAGAAAGCGAATCCATCTAAGAGGGCAATGATTTGCCAAACTAATTTTTTGCTTTTATCGGTCGTGGTAACTTGCTGGTTATTCTTGTCTAAGATAGATGGTAAGGCAATGGTTACCATAATACCGACAATAACTAAGATCAGTCCTAATAATTTTGTTAAAGATAATGGATTAGTTTTGGCGTAGAACCAGCCGAAATTATCAATCACAACACTTATCAAGATTTGACCGACCATAGGGATGATGACAGTTTGTACGCTGCCAAGGATAGGGAATAAGAAGATATTGATTGTTAAACAGATCATACCGATAATTCCACCTAAATATCCCCACCATGGTAGTGCTGAAAGTGAACCATTAATTAAAGGGATACCTGAGCCCGTGGCGATACTAAGAATAAGTAAGAAAACTGTTCCGACTAGAAATGAGATTAGTGATGATAGAAAGGGTGTTTTAACCCGATTACGTAATTGTGAGTTGATTGAAGTTTGTAGTGGAATAAAAACCACCAGTTGTAATACCTAAGATTATGAAAAGTAACATATTGATTCCTCCGTTTGTTGATAGGTAATATATTACAAGGAATCGGAGAATCTTAGAATTGACTAAATTGTTAGTTTTTCGTTAACCTCAAGTTAATGCTCGAAAATGATTGTTCGAAAGTTTTGTTCATATTTAAATGAATAAATTCAAAAAAATGACATTATGTATATCTAATGTTTGTGCTTTCGATAAACGTAATATATTATGGATTTATAAAATCCAAGGAGGGAACATTGTATGGCAGATAAAAGAGTAGAACCACAACGTGAGGATGATAATGGTGGATGGATTGATCGTGGACCAAGAAATTATGAACGTGATCTTCAAAATCCAGACTTATTAGTACCACCAATTACTGACCACGGTACAGTCGCAAATTTGAGATTCAGTTTTTCTGATGCACATATGCGTATCGAAGAGGGTGGCTGGACTCGTGAAGTAACTAATCGTGAATTGCCAGCATCACATGATCTAGCAGGTGTTGACATGTGTTTGAAACCAGGTGCTTATCGTGAATTGCACTGGCACAAAGAAGCTGAATGGGCCTTTATGATTGCAGGAAATGCTCGTGTCACTGCTCTAGATGAAGAGGGACGTAGTTTTATCGATGATATCAATGCTGGTGATTTGTGGAATTTCGAAGCTGGGATTCCTCACTCAATCCAAGCACTAGACCAGGGATGTGAATTCCTATTAGTCTTTAGTGAACCAGATTTTTCAGAGAATAATACCTTCTTATTAACTGACTGGTTGGCACACACTCCCAAAGATGTCATTGCCGCTAATTTCAAAGTCGGTGAAGATGTTTTAGCTAATTTACCTGGTAAAGAAAAGTATATTTTTAATGGCGAAGTTCCTGGACCAATTAGTGAAGTTAAGAAAAACAATATCAATGGGGATGTTCCTTCACCATTCACTTTCCATATGAATAACTTGAAGCCACATGAATTTGAAGCTGGAAAAGTTTGGATCGTTGATTCCAAAGTCTTCCCAGTTGCTCAAACTATTTCTGCCGCTATCGTTGAGGTTGAACCAGGTGGAATGAGAGAAATGCATTGGCACCCTAAATCAGAAGAATGGGATTACTTTGTCCAAGGAAAAGCTAAGGTCGGAGTCTTTAATTCTGCATCTCTCGCAAGAACCTTCAATTATCAGGCCGGAGACGTTGGCGTTATTCCAATCGTAGCTGGTCATTATATTCAAAATATCGGTGATGAACCGTTGATCTTCTTGGAAGTTTTCAAGAATCCAGTTTATTCAGATGAATCACTCAATAAGTGGTTAGCAACATCACCAACACAAATGGTTGCCAATCATCTAAATGTTAGTCCTAAGACAGTTGAAAAATTCCCTCAAGAAGAAGCAGCTGTTGTTTGGTACGATCAAGACCGTTCCAAAGATAAGAAAAGCCATAAAAATAACGAACAAGTGGAGAATTTGAATTTAAAAGCTAACCAAGTTTTTAAGTAGGGAGTGAGTAAAATGCAAATTTTCGATGCAATAATTATTGGTGGCGGTGTTGGTGGCGGTGCAGCCGCTTTGAGCTTAGCCACTCGAGGTTACAAAGTCATTATCGTTGAAGAACGTGATTGGGGAGGAACAACAATCAATCGCGGCAGTACTTCTAAGAGAGCTTTATTGGCTAGTGCCGAAACTCATTATCGTTTAAGACAATTACGTCAACCAGTTTTGCCTTTAAGTTGGGAAGAAATGGCGGCTCATAGTGCCTCAGTTACTATGGCAGCTAATCAACGATATGGCAGTCGATTAGTAAAGTCTGGCGTCACTACAATTGAAGGACACGCTACCTTTGTTGATTCTCAAACGATTAAGGTACATGGTCAACAATATCAAGCTAAGTGGATCATTTTAGCAACTGGAGCTCGTCCACGGATGTTGAAGTTCCCTGGTGACCAATATTTGGAACACAGTGCTAGCTTTCTAAAGAGTGCCATCTTGCCAAAAAATATTACCATTATCGGTGCGGGAATCATTTCCTTTGCTTTAGCTAGTATTGCGACCGAAGCTGGGTCCAAAGTGACAATTGTCCAACATAATCAGCGGGCTTTGGGAATTTTTGATCGTGATTTAGTTCAGAAGTTAGTTCACACACTATCAGATGCTGGAGTCGATTTTAAGTTCGATAATAACGTTCAGTCAATAACTCGTTTATCAACAAACGATTATGAAGTTAATACCGATAAAACTACTTTTAAAACGAATGCAATTTATTGTGTGGCTGGTCGAATTCCTAACTTTGAAGATTTAAATTTGTCGGCTATGGGCGTTCGTTTTGGTGAATATGGTATCAAAGTTGATGAAAAGTTGCAGACAACTAATCCGCATATTTTTGCCTTAGGTGATTGTTGTGATGCTCCAGTGCCTAAGCTAAGTAACTTTGCAATTTATCAAGGTAAGTATTTGGGCACATCGTTGGGCAGTGTCGCTAGATTTTCTATTAAGTATCCAGTTCCAGCTTTGACTGTTTTCAGTTTACCGAAGTTAGGTCAAGTGGGGATTAGTGTCCAAAAAGCAGCTCAACAAAGTGATCTTGAAGTTAAAAATGTCGATCTCAGTCAATGGCAGACTTATTCTCGTAATGGCGATAACTTAGCACAAATGAAGTTGGTCGTTAACAAGGGAAGTCAACAAATTGTCGGAGCCGAGGTTCTGAGTCAGGACGCTGACTATTTAGTAAATTACTTAGTGCTGATGATGCAGCAGCATGTTAGCACTGATGATTTAATACAACAATTATTTGCCTATCCAACACAAGCTAGTGATCTGTATGGTATCTGGCAAGCAAAATAGAATAATTTATAAATCGAAAAAACGACATCCATAAAAGAATTTTATCAATTCTTTTTAGATATCGTTTTTTGTTAATTAAAAAAGATATTCAACCCTTAGTCATATATAAAATAGGGTAAGGATTCCCTAGACCATCTGTCTCAGTTCTTTTATAAACTTCAAAACCCAAGTGTTCGTAAAAGCCAACTGCTTGAGGATTTTGTTCGTTCACCGTTAAAGTATTAGCTGAATAGTTAGTGATAGCATACTGTAGCAACTTTTTGCCGATCCCGTGACCACGAAGATTTGAATCAACAAATAGCATATCAACTTCCTGATCAGTTAGGCCTAAAAAAGCTGCTGGATGATTTTGGTCAGTGGCAATTAATACAACCGGTACGTCCTGAATAATTGTTGGTACGGTGGTTTTAAATTTTTCAATTGCTGATTCCGATAAAAATTTGTGAGTACTTCGAACCGCATTTTCCCAAATTTGAGCTAATTCTTCTATTAACTCTGGTGTACGAGTGGTACAAAGTTTAATCTCCATAGAAGTCTCCTTTGATCATAAGATGTTAAAAATTATGTCTTATTATCATACTTCAATTTTTTAATATTTAACAATTAATTATTGATAGTCAAGATTTGTTCCAGTGGTTGTCTATTAGAATTTATTTTATTCACAGTAGCTGAATTATCGCGGAAACCTAATGCAATTCCAGAAATGATTACCTCATCATCAGAGATTGGTAAGTTATTACGAACAATATCAGGAAATTTGATCAATTGATAAGCGGTCATGCTGCCAAGACCCCTATCAGTAGCCGACAACATCAGAGTTTGTCCAAAAGCTCCTAGATCATATAAAGACCAGAGTGAATAATCTTTTGGCAAGGTTAAATAGAGTATTGCCGGTGCATTGTAGAGTTTGTCAGCTGCAGAACCCATGGTATCTTGCCAAGTTGAACCTAAAGTTTCACTGACGCCATCGGACCAAGCAGCCATATTATCTTGGCCTTGTTTTGACCAGTCTTTACGACTCTTAACAGGCAATTCTGGCTTACCATGTGCTGCTGTCTTTGAGCGATTGAGATATCTTTGACGGATTGTTTCTAATGACTGACCAGTAGCCAAATAGATATGTTCTGGTTGGGAATTGACCCATGACGGTGTTGCTTGAGCTAATATTAGGATTTCTTTAATATCCTTTAGATCAACTTTTTGGTCAGTAAAGTAGCGTGTTGAATGACGATTTAAAATTGTGTTTTTTGTTTCCATTTTTTCCTCCAATTGAATCAATTGATAAGATATATTATATTCAGATAGGTGATACTTGAGAATTGGGTGATTAATTAACTCCGCATTACCTTCATGTTAATACCATTTAGACTAATCTTTTTCTTGACAATGAATTGTCAAAAAAACTAGTATTGCATTAACGATTAGTTAATACGAGGAGGGATTTTGTGTACGATACAAAGTTAGATACGTTCGTCCAAGTTGTAAGGGATGGTAGTTTCTCCAAGGCGGCGGAACATCTGTTTATTTCTTCGGTCTCAGTTATGAAACAGATGAATAGTCTTGAAGATATGGTCGGTGTAAAATTGCTTGACCGTACTACACAAGGTGTTACTTTAACGAAGGCTGGTAAGTTCTTTTATGAATCCGCTGGTAATTATATTTCTGAGTCGGATGGAATCTTGAAACAAACCCGTGAGATTGACAATCAGGGTAAGAAAGTTATTAAAATTGGGACTTCTTTATTACGTTCCGCTCAACCATTGATTAGATTATGGTCAAGTATGAACAATAAGGACCAGTATCAGCTAGATTTAGTTTCCTTTGAGGATGATCCGTTGAGTATGCAATATATGTTTACTAATATAGGAACAAAAATCGATTTTTTTGTTGGTCCGATAAATTCGGAACAGATCAGTCGTGGACCTTATCAGACTTATGAATTACCCGAAACCAAGGCTTATTGGGGTGTGCCGATAAATAATCACTTAGCCAATAAGTCCAGGATATCATTGGATGATTTGAAGAACGATAAGGTTCTCTTAGTCAGAAGGGGCTTATCGCCACGGTTGGATGATATGCGTGATAAGTTAGAAGCACATGGCATTACTGTGATTGATAGTGAAGATTTCTATGATATCAATACTTTTAATATCTGTAGTCAGAACAATTATATTATGGAAACACTTGATATTTGGAAAGATGCTTATGCTCCTATTAAAGCCATCGAAATGGATTCAGAATACAGAATGCCTTATGGAATAGTTTATTCTGATCATGCTTCGTTGACAGTTAAAAATTTCATTGAGCTTTTGGGTTCCGAATATAATCGGCAAAATAGCATTAACAAATAGTTAATGAAGTGCTAATTAATACAATATTCTCTTTTGAAGTCATCGTCATTACAATTGGTTTATCGATGAAAAGGGAAGTAGAAAAAATGGGTTATTTTGAATTGAATAATGGAGTCAAAGTTCCGGCACTTGGCTTTGGAACTTATCAAATGCCTCCAGCAATTACTGAAGAAAACGTGGCTAAAGCAATCAATCTAGGTTATCGAAGTATTGATACCGCTCAAAATTATGGTAACGAAGCCGAAGTTGGAGCAGCCGTTAATGGTAGTGGAGTTTCACGAGATGACTTATTCGTAACTTCTAAGACTCAAACATCAGGTTACAAAACTACTTTACGAGGAATAGATGAATCCTTACGTAGTGCCCAACTAGATTACTTTGATCTAATGATCATTCATTGGCCTACAATTGACAATTCAGGTACCTATAAAGCTTTAGAAGAAGCTTATCAAGCTGGGAAATTACGTGCCATTGGTGTCAGCAACTTTAATAGTAGTAAAGTGCAAAAATTAATCGACCGTGCTGAAGTCAAACCAATGATTGATCAGATTGAAACTGATGTTTATTGGCAACAAAATAAAATGCATAAATTCTTAAATCAAAATAATATTTTACATGAATCTTGGGCACCTTTGGGTGAAGGACTCAGTCCGGTTTTGAGTGAACCTGCGATTATTAGGATTGCTGAAAAGTACCAAAAATCAACAGCACAAGTGATTTTGAGATTTTTGACACAACAACATATCATGGTGATCCCTAAGTCCACCAATCCAGTTCACATTGCCGAAAATTTGAATGTCTTTGACTTTAAATTGACTGACGATGAGCTTGATATAATCAAATCCTTGGATCAAGGTCATTCAGGGGTCAACTGGCCTAGCTCTATGGGACAAGAAGCTTATTAAAAAAACGATACTAACGAGGAATTGAATTCATTCCGTTGGTATCGTTTTTGTTTTAGAAATGGATTAGAACTTTGCCTTTAGGATGGCCAGTAGTCATGTAAGTAATAGCCTGGTTGATATCTTTAAGGTAGAATTCAGTTGGATCAACGGCTGGAACGATGTTATTTTTTTCGATGATTTTGGTGATCTCTTGAAGTTGTTGACCATTGCTCCTGACAAAAATAAAATGATATGAGACACCAGCACTTTGAGCTAAGTTATCAAGCTTTTTACCTGCTAAAGAAAAGAGCATTTTTTTCCAAGTAGGTAAATGATGGTCAATGGCAAATTGCTTGTTGGGACCAGCCTTTAAGGATAGGAGACGGCCACCTTTTTTCATGATCGATAGTTCTCTGGCAATTTCTGTAGCGCCTAAAGTATCGATCACATAATCGATATCATGTAGAATTTCCCAATAATTATCAGTTTTATAATCTAAGTATTGATCGGCACCAATACTCATGACTTGTTCCTTAGCTCGAGCGTTACCACTGACAATTACCTTTAAACCCATTTCTTTAGCTAGAGGCACAGCCATTTGACCAAAGGAACCGGAACCACCAGGGATGAAAATAGTTTTGCCAGCACTAGCCGATAATTCTTCATGGAGACCTTGATAGGCAGTTAAACCGGTCAAAGGAGCCGCAGCCCCAGTTGAGAAATCCAAATTATTGGGAAGTAGGGCAATGGCTTGGTGATCAACGGCGGCATATTCAGCAAAAGCGCCAATTTTATTTAGTGGTAAGCGGGTATAAATCTTATCACCGACTTTGAAATCAGTGACATTCGAACCAATTTTTTCGATTACTCCAGTTAGTTCGTTGCCCATGGTCGCAGGTAACTGATAGTTTTGAATTAACTTAACGCTACCAGTAGTAATGAGATTTTCCAGAGGATTGACCGCAGCAACTTTTACTTTGACCAGGACCTCAATTGTGGATATTTCAGGAATTGGTAGATCGTTAATTTCTAATTGTGCGTGCTTGTCATATTTCAATAATTGAGCTGCTTTCATGGTTTCCTCCAATGTAGTAACAAATAATCGTTTCTGTAACTTGAAGCTAGTATAAATTATTTGGTAACAGATGTCAATAACTGTTACTTAACTTTATTTGTGTTAAACTTTCCAATATTAAGAAAGGTTGTTTGAGAAATGGATAGAATAACGAAGACGACAATAATTGAAACAGCAGAACAACTAATTAAAGAAACTGGCAAGTCTGAAGTGTCGGTACCACAGATAGCCAGAAAACTTGGCATCACACATGCCGCTATCTACAAATATTTTGATAATAAACAGGAACTCTGGGAGGCAGTAGCTCAAAAGTGGTTCAATGAGAATATCTTTGATTCAATCGTAATCGATAAGTCTATAGATAATAGGAAGAAACAATTGCATGATTGGATCTGGAAATTCGTTAACGCCAAGAAGGATGCCTATTTGCAGAATCAACAAATGTTCAAATTAAATACTAAGTACATTGATAATGATCCTTATGCCCTGAGAAAAGTTTTAATGAGTTCATATGACCAAATAAATCAAATAATGCACTATGACCGAGAAAAAATCGTCAAGGCTGAGACGATCATGGCAGCATTTTCAGTCTTCACATTGCCGAACTTTTCAGAATTTTGGCAAGATACCGCTTATCAGAGTCGTTTTGAAGCCATGTGGAATTTGATTGAATCAGGTCTTTAAAAATATCTACCGAAGAAGTATTTGGATAATCTTCTGGTAGGTATTTCTTTGTCCAATTGGTATTAATTAGAAGTTAATACACTGCTAACAAATCAAGCAATTCCACCCCAGACTCATTCCTGACATAATGATCACTGTTAATTACAAAAGGAGATACAACATAATGAAAAAAGTAGCAGTAGTTATTGGCGTTGGTGAAGGTTTAGGTAAGAGTTTAGCAAAACAATTTGGAAATAATGATTATCGGGTCTTCATGATGGCCAGAAATCTTGAAAAGTTGAATAGTATTGCTGAAGAATTGAAGGTAAGTAATATTGAAGCAATTCCCGTACAAACTGATATTACTGATCAGGCAATTTTTACAAATAGTTTGAATAAAATCAAAGAAAGTACTACAGGAATCGATACTTTGATCTACAACGCTGGAATTACTGCTCCTGATGGTGACAGTTTAACGGTGGATCAATTAAAAGACCATTTAAATTTGGATGTTATTGGCGCTTTCCAAGCTGTTGTTGAATTACAGGACAAAATAAGTGAGTCAATGGAGCAATCTTATTTACAGGTGGTTTGGCCGCCGTGCAGCCATTCCCTGGTTTCTTAGGTTTGGCCGTCGGGAAAGCAGCCTTGCGTAATTTGACCAAGGGATTACATGATGAACTTCAAGAACAAGGTGTCTTTGTCGGAACGGTCACAATTTATGGTGAAATTAAACCCGAAACGCATTTTGCCCCCGATAATATTGCTGAAACGTTTTGGCAACTGAATCAGGATCGTAACGAATGGGAAATCGATTATAAATAGATAGGAGATAATTATACATGGCCAAGAAAATTACAGTATTAACTGGTAGTCCACATTTGAACGGAACTTCTAGTAAGTTAGCTGATGCCTTTATTAATGGTGTCACCGATCAATCGGAATTATTCCGCTTTGACGCTGGTTTGAATGCTGATCAAGTCCATTTTTTGAAACTAGATGAAAATGAGACAACAATTCACGATGATGACATTATTTCCAAAGAGGTCATGCCTAAGATTATAGATGCTGATGTCTTAGTACTCTGTACATCACTTTATTACTACGGGATCAATGCTGAATTAAAGACTGTGATCGATCGATTTTATGAATATAATCATGAATTAAAAGATGACAAGGATGTCTATATCCTCATTTCTGGTTATGATGCTGGGGAGATTGACAGTCCGGCTTACCGTTCATTAACGGGATATTTCGACCAATTGTGCAAATACATGCGTTGGAATCTTCGTGGTGAAGTGTTGGCTTCTGACTCATGGAATCCTAGTAAATTGAATCAGCATATTACTGAAGTAGCTGAATTAGGCAAAAATATTAAGTAAGGAGGAATATCATATGGCAAAAGCATTATTAGTTTATTATTCTTTAACTGGTTTGAATGAAACCATTGCGCAGAGAATTCATGACAAATATCAAATTGATATCTTCAATATTCAATCAACAGTCGATTACCCCTAGCTGATTATGAGAATGTCATAATTGGTGGGCCTGTTTGGGGCTGGATTTTATCAGATCCTGTCATGGCTTATTTGAATCAAGCCGATCTGAGTGGCAAAAATGTTAAAGCTTATTGGACTTGTGTCGACACTGACTATAACTACAAGCATGATATTCAAGAGATGTTACCAGAAAGTAGTAACTACCTTGCTGGTTTCAAGATTGACAGTTCAATCTATGATAGTACTCAACAACTTGATAAAGTCCTAGATGAATTGGTAAAAGCGTGAAATAACTATGTCAATTACTGAAGAAGAAGTAATCTTAAATAATGGTATCAAAATGCCCAAGTTGGCGTTGGGAACTTGGTTCATGAATCAAAAAGATACTACCATTTCAGCAGTGAAGACAGCTATTCAAGTTGGTTATCGTCAGATCGACACAGCTCAATCCTATGATAACGAGCAAGAGGTTGGCTTAGGCATCAAAGAGTCTGGTATCGAGCGTGGTGATATCTTTATCACTTCCAAAGTTGATGCTGAATTGAAGGACTATCGATCAGTGACAGATTCAATCGATACGACATTGTCAAAGCTGAACCATGATTATTTAGATTTGATGTTGATTCATAATCCAACCCCTTGGTCGAAAGCCCTCGATGTCAAGAGTCAGTATTTTGACGAGAATTTGGCAGTTTGGCAAGCATTGATCGATAGTATAAAAATCGGAAAAATTCGGGCAATCGGTGTCAGTAATTTTGAAAAAGAAGACCTAGATAATCTGATCAACAAGTCTGGTGTAATTCCCAGTGTTAATCAGATGGTTGTAAATATTGGTCACGTACCGAATGATTTAATCAAATTTGATCAAGAGCAGGGGATAGTAACAGAGGCATACTCGGTCGTGACCCATGGAGTTACCTTGAAGTATCCTCAGATTCAAACGATGGTCGATAAATATCAGGTCACGGTTTCTCAATTATGTATCAGATATGTTTGGCAAATGGGTCTACCTCTTTGGCGTAAATCCACTTCTTTAAATCATATTAAACAAAATACAATGATTGATTTTCAAATCTCTGATAGTGATTTTGATTATTTAAATAGCTTAAAATAGCGGTCAAGAAGAAATAAAAAACTTCAGCATAATTAGATTTTATGTCTAATTCTTGCTGAAGTTTTTTTGTATTTATGTAATGGATAAAAGGTCAAACTTTAGAGAATAATTCACTCCAATTCTATTTCAGCAACTGCTTTAGGAACTGCCCGTTTAATTGGCAAGCTGCCTAATAGTCCTGTTGTACTCCATAATCTATAGGTGCTACTATTAGCCTTAAACTCAATTCTCATATTCTGATATAAGAACCATTCTGTATCTTTACTGAAGTAAATGGGTCCAATATTGGATACCAACGTTTGATCGAATTCTGCCGGTAAAATTTTTCGATCAACAATTAATAATTGATACTCCAAATGTTTCAGATAAGACTTAGAAAATCCCCCAGATCCATCATCAACATCCAATACCAAAACATCATTTGGAGTCATAATTTTATTAATCCGTTTTAATGCTTCTGAAGTAATTGTTAGTTTCATTTTGTTATGCTTCTTTCATAATTAGATAAATAATTGTATTAACAATAAGTGGTGCTATCCCTGCTATATTTATCATCTTTAAATGCTTGTCGAATTCCATTATTGACGTTATTAGAATCAAGTTGACCGAATTTATCCAATGAACTATTGATACAGGCGTTCACCAAGAATTAGTGAATGATCAGTCAGTTAGGAATCCCTGTTGATGAATGAATTCAGTAACTTCTGGTCGACGAAGGGTCTTGAAAAAATCAAGTTGACTAGTAGACCAGTCCATTTGTTTTGGATGACTGGGGCGATTTTGATAGTATTCTTGCATGACCGCATCGTACTGTGTCAAGTCTGTAAAGTTGGCAGGATCATAATGGTCAGTTGCAGTAAAATTATTCAATGGCATCCTTGGCTTTACAGCGTTTTTACTAGTAGGAATACCGATTGTCATACCAAATAAGGGTACTGTGTATTTAGGTAATTGTAACAACTTACTAATTTGCGGTAAGTTATTCCTGATTCCACCAATAAAGCAGATACCCAGACCTAGAGATTCCGCTGCAACGGCCATATTTTCAGCGGCAATTGTTGTGTCAACCACGCTGACTAATAGCGATTCCATGGTTTTAAGGGGAGCTAGATTGCGGTGGTGCTCATTAAGCAGCTGGGATTGTCGATAAAGGTCGGCCACAAATATATAGAAGGCACCGCTTTGATTCACGTAGGTCGCACTCTGAGAAATATCAGCTATTTCCGTTCTTATTTGATTATCTTGAATTTCAATAATGGAAGTAGCCTGTACGAAATTCGAAGATGATCCAGCTCGTGCAGCTGTTAGTAAGCTTTGTTTGGTCTGATCAGTGAGGGACTGGTTTT
This sequence comes from Companilactobacillus kimchiensis, assembly GCF_001438805.1. Lineage (GTDB taxonomy): Bacteria > Bacillota > Bacilli > Lactobacillales > Lactobacillaceae > Companilactobacillus > Companilactobacillus kimchiensis. The sequence continues at coordinate 27,179 of NZ_JQCF01000001.1, read as the reverse complement.
CAAAATTACGGATGGAACGATGATTGTTCATGATATCAAGTGTATTCAATTTAGTTAGTATCCCTTTCTTGATGGGTCATACAATATTGTTTACCCCAATCGCAAATACTTCTCAAGATTGGAATCAAGGTACGACCTTTATCAGTTAGTGTGTATTCTACTTTGGGTGGAACTTGCGGATATTCATGTCGAATGATTAACTCGTTTTGTTCGAGTTCCTTTAATTTGACGGAGAGCACATGTGGGGTAATGCCACCAAGCGTCTTTCTGAGCTCTCCATAGCGCATGGTATCCATTTCTGATAAACAAAAAAGTAAGTTCATTTTCCATTTGCCACTTATTAAGGCCATAGCTCCGTTAAAGGGATCCATATCGATACTTCTAAATTCTTTTAAATTAATCTTATCCATAAAAGTTAATATCCTCCAATACCATCTTTTCTGATACTAGATATGAAAAGTGCGTATACTTATCAAATGAATATTTTGACTATAAGTTGTTGTATTCTCAAAAATTAGAATTGCAGCATGCTCTGATGAACTTGCTGCATGTTCATTGGTCCAGTGTGCCCAACGAAAAATTGTGTTTCATTGGGTAATGCTTCAATTTTTTGATTGATAGTATCTTTTAGCTGTTTCCTGTCGCCACCAGGGAATTGCCAGATGCCAGGTCCATCGTTATAAAGAACATCGCCTACGAAAGCAATTTTATTTTGACGATCAAAGTAGGTGACTGAATCAAAAGAATGACCAGGAGTATAGATAATATCAAAGGTTAGATTAGTATTTTTTAATGTGAGTTTGTCACCACCTTGTAGTAAATCAGGTGATTCGGTGATATTAATATGACGTTGGTTTCTTTTGGATAAGTTCAATTCATCATCTTGAAGATATTCAACTCCTCTGGTATGAATGTAAAAAGGTATGTCAAGTGATTTAGTTAGATCATCAACAGCACCGGTGTGATCGAAATGACCATGAGTTAGCAAAATTTCATCGATCGTCCACTGGTGTGCTGTGATTATTTGGTTCAATAAATGGGATTGTTCGCCCGGATCAATGAGACAGCCGTGATTATTTTCTTCATTAATATAGAAATAAGCATTAGTTTGAAAAATGTCACGAACTGGTTGTACGTAAAGCCGCATTAGAAGTTACAACCGTCGATACCACAACTCATGCCAGTTGTTAAGTCATCCTCTGCCTTAAGAGCATCAGTAATTACCTTTTTAAAGACTTCTTTAGGCTGAGCACCCATGATACCTTGATTATTAATAATGAAGAAAGGTACAGCATTGACACCTTGTGAAGTAATAAACTTTTCATCTTTACGGACAGCTTCGAAATATTGTTGGCTATTGAGAACTTCCTTTATCTTAGATAAATCAAGGTCGGCCTTTTTGGCAACGTCGAGTAAGACATCGTGATTAGCTAATTTCAAATTATTACTGAAGTAAGCTTTGAATAAAAAATCTGAGAATTTCTTAGTCAATTTTGGATCATCCAAACTATTAACATATTGAGTTAGACGATGAGCATCCATAGTATTGGTATTCTGAGTGCTACTGTATTTGAAATCTAAACCTTCAGCTCGTCCCATTTGAGCAATTTTATCAATCCGCTCAGCGGCCATTTCCATACTCAAATTATATTTCTTAGCAAAGCGAACTAGAGTAATCTCTTGAACGTCCTTAGGAGCATCAGGGTAGAGCTCAAAACTGTGATAATCAAAAGCAACTCGATTCTCAAGTTTTAATTCTGAAACCAAGTTATCAACTCTTGCTTCAGCGATGTAGCAAAATGGGCAAGCATAGTCTGTCCAGATAGATATTTTTAACATAATATTATTCCAACCTTTTTTATTTTTTTAACCCTTTTTCCCAGCGGCTTGGCGATCCATATTTTCAATCACAACATCGAAAATATCTCCTAGAGTGGCACAATAGTCGATTACTGAACCAGGATAATTTGTGTGAAAGTGGACTTTCATTAAGTCATTGTCACCACCTAGAATTAAACTATTACCTTCAAACTTACTAGTAATAGTTTCACGAAGTTCATCTTCATTGAGAGTACAGCCAGTAATTAAAGTTTGTGTATCAAATTGATAATGATCCATACGAATCGCTCCTTACAAAAATTAGTAAATTAACAAAATTTAGTATATTATTGCGATATGTATTAAACAAGTATGGACATTTTTAATACCTAGGGTCAAAAATGATAGTATTGGAGAGAATCAGCGTTTATGGATAAAATTAATTTGGAAGAATTTAGAAATATTGATATGAATCCCTTTGATGGAGCATTAAAATTAATCAGTGGGAAGTGGAAGATGAATTTGCTTTTCTGTCTATCAGAATTTGATACAATGCGGTATGGAGAAATAAAAAAGACACTTGGCAGTATTACACCACATGTCTTATCAGTTAAATTAAAAGAATTAGAAGCCAACGAATTAATTGAGCGACACGAATATCCACAAGTTCCACCGAAGGTTGAATATACATTAACTGACAAGGGACGGACTTTGATTCCAATTTTGCGAAGTATCTGTGATTGGGGTAAAGAATACTGTGTCGATTTTCAAGATAAGCAAGAATAATAATTGAGAACTTGAGGGACAATCTTATGAATTTGATGATTTCAGGATTTATCATCGTATTTGCGGCAATTATCAGCATTATCCTAGCACAAGTATTTCCAAAAATTTCAGTTAGCTATATTAGTATGATTATTGGTGGAATGATTTCTTTGGTTCCAACCTTTGGAAATCAAATGCAAACCTTTAACTCCGAAATATTTATCGGTTTTATCGTAGCGCCATTGTTATTTTTTGAGGGGCAAGAGACCCAATTGAATGTGGTTGGAAAAGAATTTCGACATATCATTCAGACAGCAGTAATTTTAGTTGTGCTGTGTTTAATATTTGGCGGATTCAGTGTTTGGTTGATTGGTGGAATCAGTCTACCATTAGCATTTATTTTGGCTGCTATCAGTACACCAACAGATGCGACCGCCATGGAATCGGCAACTAATGGTTTGGAAATACCAGAAGAGGAGGGAACTCTTCTCAAAATGGAGTCATTATTTAATGATGCCTCCGGAATCATTCTCTTGAATATGGCAGTTCTATGGTATGTTAATGGTTATATCAATTATGGACAAACAATTTCTAACTTCTTAATTTCAGCTGTTGGTGGGGTGTTATTTGGTTTCATAAGTGCTTCGATCATTGTCATCTTTCGACAATTTTTGTTACGGACTGCTTATAATTCATTAACGGCTCAAAATATGATTTATATCGTAACGCCGTTAATACTGTACTTTTTGGCTGAGCAGATCCATGTTTCGGGAATCATTGCCGTCGTCTGCGCCGGATTGGTTCATAATGCTGAAGCACAAAGATCACTCTTAACTAACTCAGCTCAAGTTAATCAAGATTATGGTTTAGTTGCCGTAATGACAGAAATGTTCAATAGTGCAGTTTTTGTTATTTTGGGTGTGATGTTTGTAAAAATCATTGCCGATGAAAAGATATCTTCCCATTCATTAAATTGGGTGACAATCGGGGCGGTTCTTTATTTAATCAATGTTATTACTCGCTATGTTTATAGCCGGTTAAAATTAAAATTCAAGAATAAGTCGGCTTGGATCTTCTCATTGGGTGGAGTCCATGGTTCAGTAACGTTGGCTTTAGCTTACACATTGGCAGAAATGCACGTTAGAAGAAGTGATTTCAATTTGGTTTTGATGTCTGAAGGGGTGCTGATAATCTTGAGTTTATTAGTTCCAACAATAGTCTTTCGATTTATTCTGAAGCCGGAGATCAGTAAAAAAAGGGTTGCATCAGAAATCGATAAACTACGAACGGAAATGGTTCACCAAGGAATTATAGCGGTAAATGCTATGTATTTACCTGATAATGTGAAAAAATCAGTAGTTTTTGATTTGATGAGTCAAAAAAGGCGCACAAGGGTACGAGACTTTGTCAGAGCGTGGGTCGATGTCGTCAGACGTCCAGAATTTACCAGCTCAGAAAAAGAATTAGAGATGCGGGCCTTCATGAATGCTTTTGCCAAAGAACGGGCTTATTTGGATATGGTCTCACAAAAAGAAAATAGCTATCAAGAATATGTTTACGGGTTGTATGATGATGTTTTATTGTCTGAAAGATTAGTTATTGCTCCAGCTGTAGAAATAATAAACAAGAAAAACGATGATTCTGAATGAATCAAAAAACTGGCTTTCTCAAAGAGATGGTCAGTTTTTTTGAGCTAGATAAAGCTATATTTTTAGTATAGTTGGTTACTTGGGGAATAATGGTCTCAATGGAATCCCGATTAGAATTTTTTGATCATTCAATAACGAAATTTTTGACGAGTACTTATCAGCAACTGCATGGGCCTATATTTTTTTATCTGTAAATACCTAATTTGATACATTTCAACATTAAAAGATAGTATCTATTAATAAAAATGGTACTTACGTTATTTGTAGGTATCATTTATTCTAATATCACATTCAAAAGTTGCAAAGAATTATTAATTAGAAGAAGAGGTTACACTTATGAAAAAAATTATTGTTAACGAATATGGTTCAGTAGACGTTTTGAAGGAAATTGACGTTCCAATGCCAACTCCTAAATCTGACGAAGTAGTTATCAAAGTAGCAGCGTTTGGAATTAATGACCCCGATATTGTGATGAGAAAAAATGGACCATTTCCCACTATGCCTAAGGAGATGCGACCAACCCTACCACATATGTTAGGAAATGATTTTTCAGGAATTGTTTCTCAAGTTGGATCTAATGTAATTAAATTTAAGGTTGGAGATCATGTCGTGGGATTCTCGATGCAGGGTAGTAATGCTGAATATCTAACTTTGAATCAGAATGGAGTAGTCATAACTGTTCCGGAGGACCTTGATTTGGTTCCATTAGGAGGACTTCTCTTAGGAGCCGTGACTGCTTGGTCTGCAGTGGTTCTCAATGGCAAAATTCAAGCTGGACAGAAAATTTTAATCCACGGTGGTGCTGGTGGTGTCGGGACTATGGCGATTCAAATTGCTAAAAATCTTGGGGCTTATGTCATTACGACTGCCAAAGCTAAACATACTGAATACCTAAAAGAACTTGGTGCAGATGAGATCATCGACTATCAAACTCAGGATTTTACTAAAATGGTGCATGATCTTGATTTAGTAGTTAATCTGACTGGTTCAAGAACCTTAGATCAGAGTTATCAAGTTATAAAACCAGGCGGCATTTTAACTTCAGTCAATGGTGTTCCCGATCCAAAGAAGGCGGCTAAGTTTGGAATTCAGGCAGTCTATGCAATGGGCGATGTCTCTAATAACACCATAACTGAGATTCTAAAGATGTACGTTGCTGGAAAGTTACAAGTTAATGTTTCGCAGACATATCCTTTTGTACTAAAGGATGTTAAACAAGCACATTTAGATTTTGAAAAGGGTAGTAATCAAGGTAAACGAATTATTGTTTTAAATACTAAATAATAAAAAATACGGAGAAAATCAAAATGGATTTAAGTAATAAAGTAGTTGTAATCATGGGCGCATCATCAGGAATGGGTGCTGCTATTAGTCGAAAATTGGCCGCAGATGGAGCTAAGTTAGTAATTGCTGCCAGAAGACTTGATCGATTAGAAAAGATTCAAGCAGAATTTCCCGAAGGTCAAGTTTTGATCAAACAAGCTGACGTTACTAAAATTGATAACAACGCTGGAATTATGCCTCAGTCACCATTGATTGATGGTAAACGTGATGAATGGCAAAGAACCATCGACACTAATATTAATGGTGTTTTGAACGGTATTGCTGCTGCCCTACCTCAGATGGTCAAACAAGGATCAGGGCATGTCATCGCAACCGACTCAGTTGGTGGTCACGTTATTTTTCCTAACGGAGCCGTTTATTCAGGAACTAAGTTTGCTGTTCGAGCAATTATGGATGGACTACGTAAGGAACAAGCTGAAAACAATATTAAAACAACCATTGTTTCACCAGGTGCCACGGAAACTGATTTGTACAAAACTAATGATCCTGAATTAGACCAACAAGGCCATAAAATGATGAAACAAATGGGTGCTTTACAACCAGAACAAATCGCTGACGCAGTTGAATTTGCTATCGGAACTAAAGCTAATATGTCAGTCAGCGAGATCTTGGTTCGTCCCACTAAACAAAGTGATTAATAAGATGTAGGATGTCTCGATATACAGACAGTAATAAAAAAAGAATATCGTTAACTCAGAAGAGTAATCTGACCTAAGTTCTTTAGTGCCAGGTTATTTTTAGTATAATGGTATTATGAGCAGTGAAAGTAGTGAGGTCGATAATGAAGCAAGATATGAAAGAAACAAGTTTAGATGATAATTTCCTTGATTGTCCAGTAGCAGGTGTGCAGAAAGTCGTTCGTGGTAAATGGACGATGGTTATTCTATATTTTCTCAGTCAGAAAGTTTTTCGATTTGGAGAACTTAACCGCAAGATGCCAATGGTGACCCAAGCTTATTTGACTAAAGAATTACGAATGTTGGAAGAATACGGTCTAGTTCATCGAGAAGTTTATCCAGAAGTCCCACCCAAGGTTGAGTATTCATTAACTGAGATGGGTGAAAAATTCTTGCCAGTTTTGAAGGCACTAGAAACATTTGCCATCGATTATAATGAACAACGATAATTTTATTGAGAGCAAAAAAGCCGACCAAAAGGTCAGCTAGATATGAAATTTAATGATGTGATTACTGACAGTCAATGTTGGTAATCATTTTTTATTTTTCAGCAACTTTAACAGGGACAATTTCAGACAAAGGCATTTCTGCTTGAGCGTATTTTTCAGTGCCATCATTGATAGCTTTATCATAGTAGTCACATTTGAAATTAATTATTTCCATAGTTCGTTTCATTGCTTCCATTTGTTCAGTAAAATCATGGCGAATTTGATAAAACATATCGCGGCGTTCCTTAATAGTACTGTCACCTTGAGCGACCAAATTGGTGAAAGTGTAGATGTCTTTGATCTTCATGCCGGATTTCTTGAGACATTCGATAACACGCAAAGTATCGATGTCAGCTTGGGTGAAGCTACGAATACCAGCGTCATTCTTTGTTAGATTTGGTAGTAGTTTTTCGTTATCGTAATAGCGAATTGTTGAATTGGATAGATCAAGTAATTTGGATACTTGACCAATTGTATAAGTTGTTTTCATCAAAATGATTTCCTCGTACTTCTTGACTTAAACCTAACTTCAAGTCATATGATGGAACTATCTTAACACAAAAGATAAGTTGATTAATGGAGGAACGTTTAAATGAAGAGACCCTATATTATTTGTCACATGATGATGTCAGTTGATGGCAGAATCGATTGTGATATGACGGCCCAATTACCAGGAACAACAGAGTATTACCAAACTTTACAAGCTATTGATGCACCAACAACCTTGAGTGGCCGTGTCACTGCTCAATTGGAGCTAGCTCAATCAGGAAAATTTGATGCTGAAAATAAAACTGCCGTTGGAGTAGAAAAGTTTTCCAAGAAAGTGGACAGCAAGGAATACAACGTGGTTGTCGATACAAAAGGAACCTTGATGTGGGATGATGATGCCCAATATAGTCGTCCTCATATTATTATTACTAGCCAACAAGTAACTAAAGATTATTTGGATTATCTTGATACTAAAAATATTTCCTGGATCGTTGCTGGCGAGTCAAAAATTGATTTAGCCCGAGCGACTGAAATCTTGAAGACAGAATTTGAGGTCGAACGAATGGCAATTGTCGGTGGCGGACACATTGACGGTTCTTTTCTTGATGAAGGCTTGATCGATGAAATTAGTCTTTTGATTGGTGCTGGAGTCGATGGCCGTGGTGGCATGGCAGCTGTGTTTGACGGTCGTGGTATGGATCATGGAATTGTGCCTTTGAAACTTAAGAGTGTGCAAAGTTACGATGATGATGCAGTTTGGCTGCGTTATTTGGTTAAGAAATAATTTAATGAAAAACAACTCAAAATTAATTCTAAGTAAAGGTTAAAGCCTTTATTCAGAACTGACTTTGGGTTGTTTTTTTTAATGGTTGGATAATTCCAAATTCTTAGTATATTGAGTAACTTTTGGGACAATAGTTTCAATGGCCTCACGATTAGAATCTTTAGACCATTCAACAATAACGTTATATAAAATACCATTCCAAATTGTATCTAGAACAACTTCATCTTTAGAATTTGAATATTGATTCAATATTATTAATAAGCGTGGTTCTTGATGAGCTTTTATAAGTAGTTGCATAGTATCCATATTTTTTTCAACGGCACTGAATATTAAGAACCAATTATCCTGAATATTATCTCCAGTAGCTGCTTCTACTACAAATGCTAAACGATTAAGTTCATCGTCTAGGATTGATTCTTTATCTAAATAATTACGGTAAAAGGCTGATCGAGAAACACCAGATTTCTTAATAATTGCTGAAATAGTGATACGTTCAAATGAGGTATCTTCCATTAATAAAAAGAGTGCTTGTCGAATTGATTCTCGAGTTATTGTATGTGATTCCCGATTGGCTGTTTGTAAAGCGTTTAATTGTTTCTTATTTGTGATAGGACAATATCCTCTCTTTTGTTTAGTCGGATTGGTAATCCATTGTAATATTATGAAAGTATTTTACCATAGGATAATATAAATGTTCTATCGGAGGAATCAATGAAACTTTTAAAAAAGAGTCTAATCATAATATTGAGCTTGATGGGGTTAATATGGATCAGTTTGTTCACAGTATCTCACTTGTATTATCATCGGTCAGTTATGGCAACAGTGTCAGAAATTTATTTGAGAGTCGATGTTAATAAAAAATCTACCAAAGAAACGGAATCTTTTTTGGCTCAAGAGAAACGTTTGGGTAATCAAAAATATAAATTACCGAAGAATTTAAAATTGACTAGTAGTTATAGAAAAATAAACTTTCATGACATGCCGGTTTATATTTTTAATCCTGAAGGTAAGAATAAATCGGCTATGTTATATCTTCACGGTGGCGCATATGTTCATCAAGTGAGTTCATTTCAATTAAAAGCAATCGATAATATTGCAACTAAAAGCGATTCACCAGTGGTAATACCGATGTACCCCTCGGCACCACACAAGACATGGAAAACTAGCTATAATTTATTGACGGAACTTTACCAAAAGATGAGTCAACATTATCAAAAGAAAATTATTTTAACTGGTGACAGTGCTGGTGGGGGACTTGCTTTAGGATTAGCTGAATCATTTTCCCAAAAGAAAATTGCCCAACCAGATAAATTAATATTAATTTCACCATGGATCGATATAACACAGTCCAATAAATCTGAAGAAAAATATGAATCTAAAGATCCAATCCTAGGAATTGATGAATTACGAGTCGAAGGTAAATCATGGGCTGGTAATTTGGACGTTAATGATTATCACGTTTCACCAATAAATGGGAATATGAAAGGGTTAAAAAATGTTACGTTATTTGTGGGAACGCGGGAGCTATTTTATCCAGATGTAAATAAGCTATACAAAAAATTACGGAAAAATGATGTTAAGGTAACAAAGTATATAGGATCAGGGTTGAATCATGTTTATCCAATGTATCCAACTCCAGAAGCAAAAGATGCACAGAATATAATAATTGAATTAATGAAAAAATAAAATATTTGGAAAATAAATAGATCTCTAACTTATGAAAAATTAGGCTAGGGATCTATTTTTATGGTTCATTTTTTCCGTATGTCTATTAAGTTATCATGTTATTTATTTGTAGATATTTATTCTATTGTTTCATATTGTTCTTTTATTGATTTAAACATCATATCTTGATATTTTGTTTGTACCCGCTGATTATTCTCAATTTGAGAGATACTGAAATATCCGAGACCGGTTAGCTCTGCAAATTCCCTTATGGTTAAATTGAGATCATTTCTTAGTTTCTTTATGTTTTGGGGATTCATAAATTTCTTACGTTCCCTATAGGCATTAAAATCAGCTTTTACGTTTTCCATGGGATTATTAAAATCAGCCCATAACTCACCATCGGAATCTTGCCAATAATGATGATTAACAAGTAGGCTATCAACATATTTTACCTTGCATTTCTCCATGATCCACTTTTCAAAGTATATTTCAGTCGTATTCTTCTCGGGATTATAAAAGCTTTTTTCTATTTGATTCATAGTTTAAACCTCACGATTAGGCAATAATTACCTCATGTTCTATTAATAAGATATCATCTTTGTTAAGCATTAGAAATAAGAAATCATTATATTATTTTTTGTCAATGAGATTGACAATTATTTCGAACAAGTATAAAGTACCGATAAAGAGGTGACAGATCATGGCTGAAGATTTTAATCCATATGATACGTTCAATAAGGTGTTATTAGGAATTACACAGGTCGCTAATATTGCAGGAGTTACTTCACGGCAACTACGGTATTGGGAGTCAAAAGGCTTGATAGAGTCAGATGCTGAAAAGGCTAATAACTCACGACAGTACAGTGTCAGTACAACTATCAAAGTAATTACCATGGCACATTTTAATCGAGCTGGACTGTCTTTAGAAAAGGCTGCCCAAGTAGCAGAAGGGATGTCTGTTCAATCGCAGGCTCTGGGAACATTACTTTCTAAGAGCTATCGAGGGTTTGAGGAAGATTCTGATGGTTTAAAAATTTTCTTGGAGCCAATCAAAGATCATCCAGAACAACAAATCGTTGCCACCATTAACGATGAGGATGTCTCATTTTCTATCGACGATAAAAATCAGGAAGAAGCATAATCAATATGGATGAAGCGGAATATCAAGAATATATTAATCAATTTATTTCCGGAATTAGAAATGCCGGTCTTCCCCCAAAATACGATGAACCAGTTTTTAAAGAATTTACCGTTACCATGGCTGATGGGGTAAAACTGAGAACCTATGCTTTTCTACCAGAAGACAATGGTTTTTGGCCAACAATCGTCCAAAGAGGACCTTATGCAGCTCAAGACCCAATGAACAGAATCATCGGTCAAGAAGTTGCTAAATTAGGTTTTGCTTACGTCTTCCAATTCTGCCGTGGAATCGGTGGTTCAGAAGGTGAGTGGCAACCATTGATCAACGAACGAAAAGATGGTTTGGATTTAGTTAACTGGTTAAATGATCAAGATTGGGTCAAAACAATGGGCTTCTACGGTAGTTCATATTTAGCCATGACTGGTTGGGCTATCGCTGACAAAGTTCCTGCTAAAATGAAAACAATGTATTTGAGTAATTACGGAATGCATGGCAATATTTCAAATTATCAAGATGGTCTAACAAAGCCTGATATCGTGACTAGTTGGGCAATGGACAATGCTGGATTCAAAATTGATACTGATTATTTCGAATCATACAGACATTTACCTCAATATACGGTCGATGTTGATTTTTGGGGTCAAAAATTAGATTGGTATCGTGATGTTTTGAAGAGTCCTAAAGAAACAGACCATTATTGGTCCACAACAGCGTTAAAGGAATTGGCAGCCGTTGCTGAAAATGTGACGATTCCACTCTTTATTTCTGATGCTTGGTATGACCATCATTTCCAAAATTCTATGACGACCTTTAAACAATTACCAAAGGAAACGCAATTAAAGAGTAATTTGGAAATCGGTGGCTGGAATCATTTTGGACAAAATTCTATCTATGGACGTTCAACTGATAAAATGATGCGTAATGAAATGGGCTTGATGTTGAACTGGTTTGATGAAAAATTGGTCAAGGGTGAAGATAAGCCTGGCAAATTGATGACTTATGAGGTTGGTAGTGATCAGTGGCATGAAGAAAACTGGCAAACAGCAACTGCTAAAAGACAATTGACGTGGTATTTAGACTTTTCCGGTGATCAGAAACAATTGAATTCTAATAAACCACAAGGAAAAACTGGTGAAACAACTTATCTTTACGATCCAAGTAATCCGGTTATATCAGTAGGTGGGGAAGCCATGTTACATTCGATGAATCTAGTTGGTAGTCAAGAACAACCGGCTATCGGAACACGTGCTGATGTGATGAGTTTTGTCAGTGAACCGCTAGAAAAAGATCTGCATTTGGACAGTTCAATCAAAGCTAATTTGAATGTTAAATCTAGTGCTGAGGATACTGAGTTTGTAATCAAATTGAGTACGATTTTACCTGATGGCAAGACTTACAATATTAGAACTCAAGCAACGACAATTGCTGCTAACACGACAGATTATCAACCGAATACTTTAGCAAATATTGAGTTAGATACTTGGGGAATTAGTTATTTCTTATCTAAAGGCAGTAAATTACGTTTAGATGTAAGTTCATCAGATTTCCCACAATTTGAGATTCATACTAATTACAAGGGTAATCAAGCTTTACAAGACAAAGCTCAAACCGCAGAACAAACAATAGTTTCGAATGCTAAAGATGCCTCAAGTATTACGATTTCCATCAAATAAATCGCTAAAGATGATATAAAAAGAGTCTTAACAATCAGAATTGAATCTGATATATGTTAGGATTCTTTTTGGTACTGACGATTCTTAGCTTCGAAACCTGTCGTGATATAATAGGAATACTTAATTAATCAAGAGATTTCGACAACGGAGGGCTACATGGCAACAAAACAGGAAGAAACTAACATGGTCGAATTGGCTCAACCAGTTCACCAACAATTGAACCAATATCGAGTGCAACAGATTCAAGCAGTATTGACTCTATTAGATGAAGGAAATACTGTGCCGTTTATTGCTCGTTACCGAAAAGAGCGAACAGGAACATTGGATGAAGTTGCCATTCGCGATATTGAAGATGAAGCCAAGCGATTGTTGAAACTTAATAAACGCCGTGATGATGTTTTGAAACTGATTCAGGAACAGGGTAAGTTAACAGCTGATTTAAAGAAGCAATTGGAACAATCAACTGCTTTACAACAAGTTGAGGATCTCTATCTTCCTTATAAACAAAAACGTCGAACCAAAGCGACGATTGCGCGTGAAGCTGGATTAGAACCATTATCCAAATGGTTATTGACTTTTCCTAAGAGTGGTCTGGATGCTAAAGCTAAAACATTCATTGCTGATGATAAGGATTTGCCAGATTTAACAGCTGTTTGGGCTGGTGTTAACGAAATTTTAGCGGAGAATATTAGTGATCGAGCTGATTTCCGTGAATGGATCCGTGGTTACACTTGGCAAAATGGAGAATTGACTAGTAAGGTCAAACGTGGCGCTAAGGAAAAAGATGAAGAACAAGTTTATGAAACTTATTACGACTTTACTCAAGCTTTGAAACAAGTCCCACCATATCGTACTTTAGCCATCAATCGTGGTGAACGTGAGAAAATTTTGACAGTTGGAATTGCAGTTGATTCAACCCAAATTTTGAAGTATGGATATTCTAAGTTGATCAGACAACATCAAGGACCTGCAGTTATTAAGGTTACTGATGCTTTTGAAGATGCATATAAAAGATTCATCGGTCCCTCAATTGAACGTGAATTACGTCGCCAACTATCTGATAAAGCTGATGAACACGCGATTCAAGTCTTTGGTAATAATCTTTATCATCTTTTGATGCAAGCACCATTGAAGGGCAAAGTAGTGATGGGATTTGATCCAGCCTATCGAACTGGTTGTAAGTTAGCCATCATGGATGCCAATGGACAATTTTTAGCTAAGCAAGTCATTTATCCGCACAAGCCCGCTAGCAGTAAACAACGAACGGCAGCTGGACCAGAGTTTAGAGAATTACTAGAAAAGTATCATGTTCAAATGATTGCTATTGGTAATGGAACAGCTAGTCGTGAGTCTGAAGAGTTTGTCAGTGAAATTTTGAAAACTTTGGATCATCCAGTATATTACGTCATCGTCAATGAGGCTGGTGCTTCAGTTTATTCAGCCAGTGCTAATGCCCGGGCAGAGTTTGCTGATCTACATGTTGAAGAACGTTCCGCTATTAGTATTGGTCGTCGTCTGCAAGATCCTTTAGCAGAATTGATCAAAGTTGATCCCAAAGCCATTGGTGTTGGTCAATATCAACATGATGTTCCTGAAAAATCATTGGATGAACAATTGGACCGAGTAGTGGAAACGGCAGTTAACCAAGTTGGTGTCAATGTTAATACCGCTAGTCCAGAATTATTAACGCACATCTCTGGTTTAACAGCTACAACCGCTAAAAATATTGTGAAGTTCCGGAATGAAAATGGTTCATACGATAAGCGTCAGGTATTGAAAGATGTCCCACGTTTGGGACCTAAAGCCTATCAACAAGCAGTCGGCTTTCTAAGAATCATCGCGGGTAGTGACCCTTTGGATAATACTGATATTCATCCAGAAAGTTATGGAGCAACCCGAAAGTTATTAAAGGGTATTGCGGCCACGGATAGTTCTATTGGTACTGCTGAACTTCAAAATCAATTAAAACAGTTGAATCTGAATGAATGGTCACAACAATTAGACATTGGTGAAGCAACATTAACTGATATTATTGCTGGCTTGAGTAAACCAGGTCGTGATTTGCGTGACAGTATGCCAGCACCATTATTGCGTCAAGATGTTTTGACCATGGCAGATTTGAAACCAGGAATGGAACTTCAAGGAACCGTCAGAAATGTGATCGATTTTGGCGCCTTTGTTGATATTGGTGTTAAACAAGATGGATTGGTTCATATTTCACAGTTGTCGAATCATTTTGTCAGTGATCCTAGTACTGTAGTGACGATTGGTGATATTGTGACCGTTTGGGTTCTCAGTGTTGATAAAAATCGTAATCGAATTCAATTGACTATGCGCAAAGATAAATAAAATTTACGGAAATGAATAATTGGAGTAAGTTAAATACCCTTCAAAATATCATAACTTAACTATAAAAATCCTAATAGGTAATATCTGAAATTGGATTAACCGGTATATTAAAAGAATTGAGATTATCATAGAAAGGGTGAAATACGATGAAATTAACAGGGTATGAAGATTTACGGGTACAACGAACTATTTCTAGTATTTATATGGCATTTGAAAAGTTAATTTGTGAAAAAGAATATCAAAAAATCACTGTTAAAGAATTGTCTGAAATGGCCCAAATTAATAAAAAAACTTTTTATCGATACTATCCTACTCTTGATGATCTGTTGGCCGAAATGCAAGCTCAATATGCCAAGGGATTTTTAGAAGAGGTTAGGAAACTTCAGTATCCACGTGATTTAGGAAAAAGTGTGCGGTCTTTTTTTACATATTCAGCAAAACAAGGTGAAGCATATGATCGAATCACGGCTAGTTCAGTTGGTAATTATGTCGGGATTCGTCAGCAGATGATTGATAGCGTGATGAATTCAACTTGGGGAGAATCAAAGGAATTCAATCTGTTGAAAAATTGGGAAAAAAGGATCTTGTTGAATTTTGTTGAACAGACAGGGTTGAATGTCTACAAACAATGGATAAATCAAGGTAAGAAAGAATCACTCGAAGATGTTATTGAATCAGCGACTGCCTTGATGCAAGGTGGAGTTGATGATTTTTTGAAATTAAATAATTAAGAGTTTGGGACATAACTGCTTTTAAATTTAAACATGCAGCATAAGCGTGGAACACAACATAACAAATAAGCCGCAGTAATCAGAATACGATTACTGCGGCTTATTTGCCTTAATTTGAGTTCCAGTCTTTTTTTGATCGTCTAAATTCGGATATTAATGACTATTATTGATTCATTCTACTAAATAAAATCAACATATAAGTAAATCTTATCAATTGTTGATTGATTTGGAATTGGTCAATCTTAATTTTGATTGTAAGATGGCACTTGTAAATCAATCAAAAATAAATGAGGTATATATAAATGAATAACGAGGTTATCGTATTATTTGGTGCAGGATCAATTGGAGAAGCAATTGTTAGACGAGTTTCTGCTGGCCGCAAGTTATTAATTGCTGACTATAATGAAGCAAAACTAATTGAACAGAAACAACGTTTGACTGAATCGGGATTTGTGGTTTCAACCATCAAGGCAGACCTTTCATCTCGTGAATCAATCAAAAGGGTCGTTACGAAAGCTCAAAGTTTGGGAGATATTATGGGATTAGTCAATGCGGCTGGTGTTTCACCATCACAAGCTAGTCCAGAACAAATTTTAAAAGTTGATCTTTATGGAACTTCTGTCTTATTAGAAGAATTTGGTAAAGTCATGACTTCAGGTGGTGCGGGAATCGTTATTTCATCACAATCTGGACATCGTTTGCCCGCTCTATCACCAGAAGATAATCAAAAATTAGCCATGACGCCAACTGAAGAATTATTGAATCTACCAATTCTACAGAAAGACATAATTAAAGATTCCCTAGCAGCTTATCAATATGCCAAAAGGACTAATGTCTTACGCGTGGCGGCAGAATCAGTTAAGTGGCAAGAAAGAGGTGCCAGAATTAACGCTATTAGTCCAGGTATCATTATGACTCCATTAGCTATTGATGAATTAAATGGACCTCGCGGTGCCGGATATAAAAAGATGTTTGACTCTATGGTAACTAAACGTCCGGGTACACCTGATGAAATTGCTGATTTGGCGGAATTACTGATGGATCGTCGAGGAGCATTCATTACTGGCAGTGACTTTTTGGCTGATGGTGGTATTACAGCACAATATTGGTATGGAAATATTTCTGAGGTTAGAAATAGTGGAAGTGCCAAATAAGAAATGATTTATAATAAAATTGTTTGAGAAAGAAGAATTTACATATGAAAGCAGCCATTTTTATTAAACCAGGAGAAATGTCCACTACTGAAGTTGAAAAACCTAAATTAGAAAAATCAACTGATGCCATTATTAGAGTTATCAGAGCAAGTGTCTGTGGCTCAGATCTATGGTGGTACCGTGGAATAGCTGAACGTGAACCAAATTCATTAACAGGACATGAGGCAATTGGGATTGTCGATGAAGTTGGATCAGATTTGAAGAATATCAAAAAGGGCGATTTTGTAATTGTTCCATTCACCCATGGATGTGGACACTGTGCTGCTTGTTTGGCAGGCTTTGACGGAGATTGCTTGAATGCCCAACCACGTGATGGAGGGTATCAAGCTGAATACGTTAGCTATGAAAATGCTGATTGGGGATTAGTTAAAATTCCTGGAAAACCTGAAGATTATTCAGATGATATGTTAAATAACTTTTTGGCTTTAGCTGATGTTATGGCAACTGGTTACCACGCAGCAACTAGTGCTGAAGTAAAGAAAGATGACACGGTTGTAGTTATTGGTGACGGAGCTGTTGGTTTATCTGGCGTGCTGGCTGCAAAACTACTTGGTGCAAAACGCATTATTGCTATGAGTCGTCATGAAGACAGACAAAAATTGGCAAAGGAATTTGGAGCCACGGATATTATTGCTGAACGTGGTGATGAAGCAGTCACTGAGGTTATGGAGTTAACAGGCAGTGGTGCTGATGCTGTGCTTGAATGTGTTGGTACGGAGCAATCAATTAATACAGCTATTGATGTTGGACGCCCTGGTGCCATTGTCGGACGTGTCGGCGTTCCTCATAAAGCCAACATGAATTTTAACAATCCATTCTGGAGAAATATCGGCTTACGCGGAGGAAGTGCAGCAGTCACTACTGATGACAAAAATGTATTGTTAGATGCAGTACTCTCCGGAAAAATTGAACCAGGTAAAGTCTTTACCAAGAGCTTTGATCTTGACCATATTGAAGATGCTTATGATGCGATGGATAAAAGAACTGCCATCAAATCAATGATTTTGATTAGTGAAAAATAAATTTTAATCAAGAATTGGAAGGTAAAAAAATGACAAACGTATTAATTATTGGAGCCACAGGAACAGTTGGTTCTGCGGTCCGTCAAACTTTGAACCGTGAAACAAATGCTAACATTACTTTGTTCGCAAGAAGTGCTGGTAGAATAACACCAGGTGACCGAGAAACAGCCATTGCTGGCAATGTATCTAAAGATGATGATTTGGACAATGCAATTGAGGGCCAGGATGTAGTGTTCGTAGCTTTATCGGGCAATCTAGGTAACTTTGCTAGAAAAATTGTCCAATCCATGGATCGCAATAATGTATCACGATTGATTTTTATCACCTCAATGGGAATTTATAATGAGATCCCTGCTTCTTTAGGTGGTGGCAATGTTAGTGAGAATCCAATGCTACGTTCATATCGTGATGCGGCGGATGTGATTGAAGCTTCAGACTTAAACTATACAATTATTAGACCAGGTTGGTTTACTAATGGTCCAGTTGATTACGAAATTACTAGAAAAGGTGAACCATTTGGGGGACATAATGTTTCTGTCAGTTCAATTGCTGACTTTGCTAAGAACGCAATTGCTGATGAGAATTATTATTCACATGATAGTGTTGGCCTAAATACAAAGTAGAAAAAAGCACTCAATTCTTCAAGAAATGAGTGCTTTTTATCTGCTACAATTGATTAAAAAGAATTTGAGGTGAGTAAATGTTTCAACAAATGGAGTATTTTATCGCGATAGTAAAGAACCACAGTTTTACTCAGGCAGCAGTTGAATGTAACATCTCTCAATCGGCTATCTCTCAACAGATGAAGGAGTTAGAAAGCAATTTAGGCGTAAATCTTATAGAACGAAAGGGACGTAGCTTTGAAGTAACTGAGGCTGGTCAGTATTTTTATATCCACAGTCAAGATATTATTAAAAATGTAAATCAACTGTCTAAAGACATCGTTAATATCGGCAAAAAGGATATGGTGACCTTAAATATTGGTTATTTACGTAGCTTCGGGACAAATGAATTTTTACAAACAGTCTCAGAGTTTTCTCAAAAATATCCACAAGTGAAGCTGCATATAACTAGTGGCAATCATGAAGAACTCTATGAACTATTACAAAATAATGAAATGGACCTAATTTTCTCCGATCAGAGACGGGCTTTAACAAATGAATATCACAATGAATTTTTGACGAATAGCGAATTCATAGTTGTGGTTAACAAAACCTTACCCGTCAGTTCTGAACAAATCGATATTACTACTTTGGCTGACTTTCCGTGTATTTTGATTTCTGACGATGGTAATCAACAAAGTGAGGAAAGCTATTACCATGATATTATTGGAGTAAAAGGTGAGTTTGTTATAGCAAAAAATTATGATGAAGCTCAGATGATGGTAGCATCTAATCAAGGGTATTTGATAATAAATAAACGAATGGAAAAGCAATTAAATTCTGAAATAGTTAAAATCATCCAATTGGTAAAGGGTGAACATAAGTTGATTCAAAACTATTATGCATATTGGAAAGCTGATAATTCAGGCTTTTATATTGAAAGTTTTGCGGCATTATTGAAACAAAGATTTTCATAAGTTTAACTTATTAAAATCATGATAAATTGAAATAGCTAAGAGCGAATAACCAAGGTATTATCATGTTTGTAGATTTAAATTGGAAAGCGTGATAAGTATTGACTGATACAGGAATAATTAAACAATTGTTTAGAACTGAAAACAAAGCTATGGTTGAAAAAGATTTGGCCACTTTGAATGAAATATTAGCACCTTCAATGGAATTAACTCACATGACAGGTTATGTTCAACCCAAATTAGAATGGATCAACCAGATTCAAAACGATGAGATGCAATATTTTTCCTCTAAGGAAGATAATATTAAGGACATTCAAATTGAGGGTAATAAGGCAAGTTTTACTAGTCAAAATCTTGTTCAAGCCAGAATTTGGGGTGGCGGAGTAAATACTTGGCCACTACAAATGAAAGTCTATTTTGAAAAGCAAAATGATAAATGGATTATCGTTAAACAAGTCGCTAGCACTTACTGAATAAGAGAGTGGATAACATGGTTAGCCCTTGAACATCAAGGAAAATAGGCAATAATAATCGCAAAGGTGCGATTATTATTGCCTATTTTCTTTGAGTGAAAAGCAGTTGTGTGCAAAAATTTTTCCATCCAAATTCAGTTGTTATTAAATTTTATAACACTCTTTTTGGAAAATCGTTACTTATGTCACACATTTAAAAATACTGCCCATTTTTTTGCTAAATGATCCATTGCATAATGAATTCATCGCAAAGGAAAGCAATGAGGCATAATAATGGCAACAAAAATTAATGAAGAAGAGAGAGTTGCATCAGTTGTTCGTCAACAGGTTAAAGGGATGATTGATGGTGATTTAAATATTTTGTATAAAGTGATTGCTCCTGAGGCAACCTTTGTTCATATCACGGGAACGACTCAAAGTAAAAATGAATGGTTAAAACAAATTAAAATGGGTCGAATGCACTATTTCGGCAGTAAAGAAAAGTTAATGCAGGTTGTGGTTAATGAAGATACAGCCCAGGTTATTTCAAGAAACGAACTTGATGCAAGAATATATGGTTTTCGTAATACTTGGCCTCTGCAATCCAGAACAGAATTGAAAAAAAATAACAACCAGTGGCAAATTACAAAGTCGCAGGCGTCAATGTATTAGGAGAGAATAAAAATGATGACAAAAAGAAGAATGGCAATAGCAACAGTGGCATTATTGGTTGCCAACTTTATGGGTGGGCTTGATGCAACAATTGTTAATACAGCCCTACCGGCAATTACTAGTGATTTAAATGGTATTAGATTGATTGGCTGGATCAGTTCGGTTTTCTTATTAGGAACTGCGGTAACAACGGTTCTGTGGGGACGTATTGGTGAGATTATCGGAAAAAAGCTCACCTTTCAAATTTCAGTGTTATTATTCGTGATCAGTTCGGTTGTCGGCGGCATGTCAACCGATATGATCATGCTGATCGTAGCTCGTGCCTTCATGGGAATTGGTGCTGGTGGGATGGTTTCGATTCCATTTATTATTTACGCTGATCTTTATCCAAATCCTTCCGAACGTGCTAGAGCTCTTGGTTGGGTAACAGCTTCATATACATTATCGACTGTTATTGGGCCACTGATTGGTGGTTGGTTAGTCGATGCACTTTCATGGCATTGGGTTTTCTTTATTAACTTGCCAATTGGAATCATCTCCTTATTGATGCTTCAATTTACATATCAAGAGAAGAAGGAAATGATCGCTGATAAATCGTTTGATTATTTAGGATCAGGGATGTTGATTTTGACATTGGTAGTTTTGCTATTTGCTAGTGATTCTATCGCCTCGAGTATAACTAGAGCAGTAATCTTATTCGTGATTGGATTGATTTTGATTGTTATTTTCTATCGCATTGAAGCTTCTAAAAAGAATCCTTTGGTCCCAACTGAACTATTAAAGAATTGGCGGATCCAATCTCAAAATATCATTATGTTTTTGATCAATGGATTTTTCATTGGATACAGTGTTTATGCACCGATGTGGTCTCAAGGATTGATTGGAACGAATGCTACATATGGCGGATTAACTCAAATCGGTGGTTCAATTTTATTGTTATTGGGAACTCGCTTGACAGCTAGACTTATGCCCAAAATTGCTTACAAGAAAATCGTTACGGTAGGAATCGTCAGTGTTTTCATCTCATCATTGGCAATGGTCATGGCTACGAAGAATGCACCATACTGGTGGTTATTAGTCAGTGGTGCGTTTGAGGGGTTTGGTATGGGGCTCTCATTTACACCAATGCAAGTTTCCTTACAAGATGGTGTTAGAAAAGAATTGATCAGTGTTTCAACAACGTTTGGCTTGTTATTTAGAACCTTGGGACAAACTTTTATGTCTGCAATCTTTGGTGCTGTTTTGAGTATCAGTACAGCTAGTCAAGATGGTGGAAAAGTTACTAGTCGAATGATCAACAAATTAACTGATGCATCATCGGCCAAAAATCTGCCACAAGATTTATTACCACAATTGCGAACGATTCTATTTAATGGGATGCATATGATTATGATAATTGGCTTTATCTTAATTATTATCGCCATCGTTATCAATTTCACGAGAAAAGAACCAGTCAAGCAGGTAAGGTAGAATTTATTGTCACGGTTTTATAAAAAGAGTGGCATAGGTAACCAAATAAAAAATACTGACCATTTTTTTATAGTTGATCAGGACACATAATAGGTCTTGTAAACAAATAGAGGAGAGTTATATATAATGAATACACAAGAAATTTCAGATCGTATTGAATTAAAACAATTAGTAGATTTGTTCTCTAATTATTCGGATACCAAAGAAAATGATAAACAAGTTGCACTTTTCACTGAAGATGGTGTCGTTAATATTATCAATGATAGTAAAGTTAGTTTTATTCTTAAAGGACGAGAAAACATCTTCAAAGCATTCAGTTCGTCAATGGATGAATATTCATCGGTTTTTCATATGAGTGGGCAACAAACAGTTGATTTTGTTGATGCAGATCATGCTAACGGTGTGGCTTATAACTATGTTGTTTTAGTTAAGACTGATGAAAATGGCAAAATCGTTACAACTAACGAGGGCGTTAGATATGAGGATAAATATGAAAAGGTTAATGATAAATGGTTGATTTCTGAACGTAATTCAAACTTTATCTGGAATACAGAGGATATCAAATAAGGATTCTGGAGGGAATATTATGAAAAAAGTATTAATTATTGGAGCCACCGGTTCAATCGGCAATGCCGTACGTCAAATGTTTTTAAAAAGGACTGACGCACAATTAACATTATTCTCACGACGTGCCAATAGACTGAAGATTGATGCATCGAGAGAAGAAGCAATATCAGGTAATGTGACTGATAATGAAATATTGAGTTCAGCTATTAAGGAACAAGATTTTGTCTTTGTAGCATTGAGTGGTGATATGAAGGCCTTTGCAGAACACATCGTTAAAGTAATGGATCAAGAACAAGTTCAAAGATTAGTATTCATTACGACCATGGGAATCTATCAAGAAATTCCGTCATGGTTAGGTGAGTCTCCAGAACCTTATAGTAATGGGATCTTAAGATCTTTTAGAGAAGCTGCAGACGCAATCGAACAATCAGATTTGAATTATACGATCATTCGTCCAGGTTGGTATACAAATGGGCCGGTTAATTATGAGATTACTCAAAAAGGTGAACCATTTGGTGGCCATGATGTTTCCAGAGACAGTATTGCGGATTATGTCGTGAAATTAAGTCAAGAAGATACCCTAGATAACAAAGCCAGTGTCGGAATTAATGAGGCATAATAAGGAGATAATTATGGATAAAGAAATAACTTTAAACAATGGTATCAAAATGCCAACTTTAGGATTTGGTGTTTTCCAAATTCCTGATTTTGATGAATGTAAAAGGGCTGTTTTGGAAGCTCTAAAGAACGGCTATCGCTTGATTGACACCGCTGCAGCTTATTCGAATGAACGTGCAGTCGGTGCGGCAATCAAAGAAAGTGGTCTTGATCGGAAAGATATTTTCGTGACAACTAAACTTTGGGTTCAAGATGCAGGGTATGAGAATACTAAAAAAGCGATTAATGCCTCACTCTCAAGATTAGGTTTGGATTACATTGACCTATATTTGATCCATCAACCACTCGGGGATATCTATGGTTCATGGAGAGCGATGGAGGATGCATATAAAGCTGGCAAATTAAAAGCTCTCGGAGTTGCTAATTTTGAAAATGATCGACTACAGGATTTGATGATGCACAATGAAATCAAACCAGTCGTTGATCAAATTGAATTGCATCCATTTTATGCTCAGCCTGAACGGGTTCAATGGTTGTTAGACAATGATATCGTACCTGAAGCTTGGGGACCATTTGCCGAAGGTAAAAAGGGTATCTTCACTGATCCAACAATTAAGGAGATTGCTGATAAGTATGACAAGACCAATGGCCAAGTTATTTTGAGATGGCTCAATCAACGCAATATTGTTGTCATTCCCAAATCAGTTCATGAAGCCAGAATTATTGAGAATTCAGAAATCTTTGATTTTGGTTTGACAGATGAAGAGATGAAAAAAATGAGGATACTTGATAATGGTGTGAGTTTATTTGGTAATATGCATGATCCAGCCACAGTTAAACAATTAGGTGGAGCACGGTTTAGTTACTAGTAAACAACAGGGAACTTACAAATGATAACAGAAGAGGATTTTGCTTCCTTTTCACAAACTATTATTAATCATCGAATAATTAAGGAACTATAAAAGATTATCAATTGATGAAATAACATCTGAAACCATTGTTAATTAATCTTGCCTTGATAGTTTGGAACAATATATTGCTAGGGGTGAACTTTACAATATGTGTGATTTTAATTATACTTTAGTTACTAATTGGGGTGTGTCTCTTCGGATCACACTTAAAGTGGATGATTACCTTCGGGTTTTCGTCCATTTTTATTTTTAAAGATTTTTTAGTAGTAATGAACGAAGTACTCCCAATGCCCTTATCTTGTCAAAAATATTAATGGTAATCTATACTATTCAAAGTATAGAAGTAAATCTGATTTATCCGATATATAGATAGATTTGAGGAGGTTCATGATGAAAGATTTATTTGCGGATGGTGCTATTAGTATTCATGGCGCTCGTGAGAATAATTTAAAAAATATCAATTTAGATATACCAAAACATCAGACAACGGTCTTTGCAGGTTTATCTGGGGCTGGAAAATCTTCCTTAGTATTTGACACCTTAGCAGCGGTATCAAGAAGAGAGCTTAATGAAACTTTTCCAAGTTTTACGCAACAATATTTGCCTAAATTTGGACAACCGGATTTTGACAGTATCGATCATTTGCCAGTTGCCATTGTTGTAGAACAAAAGCCAATTGGACGAAGCTCACGATCAACTTTAGCAACTTATACCGGAATTCAGTCCGTGTTGCGATTAATGTTTTCTCGGATTGGAAAACCTTGGGTCGGTTATTCAGAATGGTTTTCCTTCAATTTACCACAGGGGATGTGTCCGAATTGCCAGGGCCTTGGTTTTGTTGATGAAGTTGACGAGAGCCAATTAATCGACCCCAACAAGTCCCTCAATGAAGGTGCCATGACCTTTTCTGGATTTCAACCAGGAACTTGGCGTTGGAATGAGTATGGACACAGTGGGTTATTTGATTTAGATGAGAAAATTAAAGATTATAGCCAAAAAGAATATGACTTATTCATGCATGCTCCCCAACAAAAGTTGAAAAATCCACCAGCTGAATGGGGTAGAACTGCCTTGTATGAAGGTTTGGTTCCAAGAATGATGCGTTCAGTTATCCATAGTGCTTCTGGAAGACATCATCAGGCAGCCTTATCTAAAATAGTTACTAGAAAAGCTTGTCCAGTTTGTCACGGTACTAGACTGAATAAAACAGCCCTCAAAGGAAAAATACAGGGTAAGAACATTGCCGAAGTCAGTTCAATGGATCTGGTTAATGTATTAAAATTCCTTGATAGTATTTCTGATCCAATTGCTGAAACAATGATCAGGGAATTGCGTAGCAAAGTGCAGGCACTTGTAGACATTGGTTTGGGTTATTTGTCACTTGATCGAGGGACCGATACGATTTCTGGTGGTGAAGCGCAACGGATTAAAATTGCTAAATATTTAACTAGTTCATTATCAGATTTAGTCTATGTTTTAGATGAACCCAGTGTTGGATTGCATCCGCACGATATTCAATTAATAACAAAATCACTGAAAAAGCTTAAAGACCGAGGAAACACAATCGTGTTAGTCGATCATAATCCCGCAATTATTCAATCAGGTGATTATATTGTTGAAATTGGTCCGAAGGCTGGT
Source organism: Companilactobacillus kimchiensis (assembly GCF_001438805.1). GTDB lineage: Bacteria > Bacillota > Bacilli > Lactobacillales > Lactobacillaceae > Companilactobacillus > Companilactobacillus kimchiensis. The sequence goes on along the minus strand of NZ_JQCF01000001.1, from coordinate 1,463 downwards.
AGTGCTGGTGGTGAGGTTACATTTACCGGTACTTATCCTGAACTATTAAAATCAGATACTATCACTGGCAGAATGTTACGTGAACCGACTACTTTTAGAAAAGCGAGAACTCCAAAGAGCTGGTTACAAGTTGATCATGTGACTTCACATAATTTGGAAAACGTCAGTGCTAAAATTCCTGAGCAAGTAATGACAGTTATATCTGGTCCGGCTGGTTCAGGTAAAAGTACCTTGGTCAATGCCATTAAACAACAGGTAGCTGATCGAGATTATATTGATCTTAGTCAAAATGCCGTCGGAATCAATATTCGTTCGACACCAGCGACGTACTTGAATATCTTAAATCCCTTACGAAAACTATTTAGCAAAGCTAATGATGGCGTGTCTACACAATTGTTTAGTTACAACGGCAAAGGAGCCTGCCCCCGTTGCAAAGGTAAGGGTGTGACGATTACTGAAATGGCATTCATGGATCCAGTCGTTCAAGTCTGTGAACTATGTGGTGGCAAGAGATATAGTCAAGAAGCTTTGCAATACAAATATCATGGCAAAGATATTTCCGAAGTACTAAATTTATCGATTGCTGATACTTTGGAATTCTTTAAGGATCAGCCAAATATCTATAAAAAAGTCAGTTTATTAGATCAAGTTGGTTTAGGCTATTTAAATCTCAGTCAATCTATGACTACTTTATCTGGTGGGGAAGTTCAGCGAGTGAAATTAGCTATGGAATTGAACCATACCGGAAGTATCTACTTCTTAGATGAACCAACGACAGGGTTACATTTAAGTGACACCAAACGACTGATCAATTTGTTTGAAGATCTTGTAAATAAAGGGAATACCTTAATTTTGATTGAACATAATTTGTCATTGATCAGTCAAGCGGATTGGTTGATCGATATGGGTCCAGATGCGGGGAAATACGGTGGCCAAGTTTGTTATGAAGGAATACCTAAGAACAGTATATCCGATCCTAATTCACGAACCGGGACTGCCTTAAAACAATTGGTAAACTGACTTTTATAGTTCTAATAATTATTGCCAATGTCGTTGTTACTCAGATTTTTAAATCAAAGCAATCAAAGTAATAACTGCTATTAAAGCAAGATTAATTAACAGTAACCAAACTGAAAGAAGACTCCAGAGCATAATTATTTGACCTCAAGTTTTGGTTAAAATTATACGCAAGCAAGTCATGATTTTCTATTCGGTTATGATATAGATCAATAACTGATTTGGGTTTGAGATTATATAAGTTAAATTGTTGTTCTATTTAGAATACTCTCATTTTCTAGATATCTATTGGAAACTCCATCAATAATAAAGTATTGCATGACAAGATCTTATCTGATATTAAGCAATCATTTACTGCATAATTATAGACACAAAAAGTCTAGTAATCTTGAATTCAAGGTTACTAGACTTTTTAAAGTGCGCCCGGCATGGGCACTAACTTGGTG